>NZ_JBHTIA010000011.1:0-46215 GCF_042676625.1 Mucilaginibacter lutimaris | reverse complement strand
ACCTCATCAAATCTTAGACCTGCAAGAATATATCTTGCTGATACGGCCAAAGCTTCAAAGCAGATCAGAGCGTTTGTTCACCGGCAGACATGATATTGAAAACTTACAAAACAATTTGCTGCACCTGGGCCATGCATTGAAGAAGATCAACCCTAAATACAAACATGCGGTACAGATCAGGCAAAGCGTTATTACCGAATGGCTGAAAGAAAAAGACCTGCGGACGGTTCAATATATGGCAGGCCATCGGTATGTAAGCAGTACCGAACGTTACCAAAGCAGTAACCTGGAAGACCTGAAAGAAGCCCTGAATAAACACCACCCATTGAAATAGACCTATCTTACGAACAGGAAAAGCGGTATTCGTCATCATTCGTCAGCGCAAAAACCACGCCCTCGTTCGCATACTCACTCCGTCATGCTTTCGCCTTCCTCGTTCTTCCTCATGGTCGGCTATCCCTGTCCAGTCCCCGACTGGTAGAAGCGTGGCCAGTCCAGCCGCCGCCCCTTGTTAGGCTCGCCTGCCGGCTCAGCAACCGCCCCACCGGTAGAAGCGGGGACTGGCGGCCGGTCGCCCTTTCGGGACTTCCCCCGGCCGGGTTGCCTCACACTCGCATTCGGCTTCGCAAGAAAAAAAAGAGCAGAAGCAGGGCGCATAATCCCCCGCACGTGGAGGCCGTTTGTTTCATTGGGGGCAATCTTCCAATGCCCCCAAGCCCCGTTGGATCGTTTACGTGCCGGATGCAAGCCGCACAAATCCACCCACAACCCACGCTTACATCCAGCCCGAAAACGTCCGACCTTTCAAGCTTAAAATATTGACTTCGTAATATTAGCAAGATGTACATTTGTGCCACAAATGGATCTTGCGGCCAGGCCGGAAAAAATGCTTTTTGGCATTTAGCAAGATAAACGATTGTATGACAATCGATCTTGCCCCGACTGCTCCGAAGTCGCCGGGGAACCCTGGAAAGACCTTTGCAACCACCGGGCGCAAAGGCAAGTTTGCCACGCTGGCCGTGGTAGTTTTTGTGGACACAAAAACACAAACTTGCTGCTTACCTGTAAATCCGGTTATCAGAAAAATAAGAGCATAGGGGTTCAGGTGATCTTCTGTTAAGCAACCAAAAGCGGGAGAAGTGGGAGCTGTCAAGGGAACGTGGAATAAATGGCCTGGTGTGAAAGGCTTGTGGGTTTATGCCGCGAAAGTCCCTTTACTGCTTCCGCTTCGGAGGCTACCTTTGCGTTAACAGATGATCAGCTTAACCAGGTCAACAATCACCGACCCGCCGAGAAAAACCAACGCACCCACGGCCTTGCAAAAGAGAAACTAACGCTTATCTTTACCCTTACAAACGTTCTTTATAACGCCCAAAAAGCGCAAGCCGAAAACCCGGAAAACAGTGAAAAAAGTGCGGTAGCCAATACGATTATGGTGCTAGGTTCTATGATCCGGTAATTGCGAGATGGACAAGTGTAGACCCACTTGCGGAAACCATGCGTAGATGGTCGACATATAATTACGGCTTAAATAATCCCATTCGATTTATCGATCCAGACGGATTAGCACCTGTTGAAGGGCCAGAAGATCCACCCTCATTATTTGAGAGGTTTCTCAGGTTGTTTGGATTAGGACCTAATAATAATTCCCCAAAAAATGCTGATCAAGCGTCGCAACAAGCTGACGCCAGAAGTGTTTCCTTTATGAGAGGTGAGAAAGCAAACAAAGGTTGGGAAACCACAAAGGAAGTCCCTGTTTTTGGTGGTGTGGCAAGAATTACGGAAGGTATGCTAAAGAAGGAAACTTCGCCTATCTTAGCAGGCTTGGCGTCATTGACTTTTGATTTGTCAGGCGAAAGTTTACTCAAAGGTGCTGGCTCAGCAGCAAAAAATTCTTTTAGTAAACTCATTAAAGATGCGGGTGGAGAAAGTGCATTTAAACTTGGTAAACAAGCGGTGGGACATATTGAAGGGTCGTTTGCAGATGCCACAATCGCTTTCCAAAAATTGATTGGAGCTAATACGGTCGAAACAGTCACAACGGTTGAAGGTGGGACTTTATTGAAAAGTACTTTGAAAAATGGAAATGTGGTGATTCTGAGAGATTATAGTAACACTGAGGCTGCAAACGGTGTCATAAATATTTATGACAAATCGAAAAAATTACGTCCAATTGAAGTGAAATTTGTTAATAAATAATATGAGATACGAAAACTTTATTTCGGAGGAAGTACTAGACAGACTTAAAATACTGGTTGGTACCAAAATTGAGGCTTTATATAGTGATCGGTTTTCCATCAGGAAGGAAATAGTGGAGTCTCAGCTATTTATACTACGATTAACCAATAAGTCGGTGCTTACATTTAAAAACGCTGCAAAAGAAACAGCGCAAGATAATGATTACTATAAATTTTTAATAGAAAGTGTTGTTGTCACCGATGATAATTATGACGGAAAAACGCTTGGACAAAAATATAGCAAAATTGGGTTGAATTCCGAACGGCTAGTGAGAATAGAAATTTATAATCGGCATGAAGTGTTTGGTGATGAAGAGTTCGACTACGATGTTGTGATTCTATTCATTTGCAAAAATCATTTTCGTTTTATAATTGCTCTTGAAGAAAGATTCGACGAACAAGTGATTTATTCTTCGAGCAAAAGGGTGATTGATGCATATCTAACAGGATTAAATTTAAGAAATGCTTTTCCCACCACTAATCGTATTTAATTTACAAATCTTCAGAAGCAAAAAAAGTCCTGACAAATTTACTGTGGAAGGTATCTCCATGTCATTTGCAATTCTTTCTTACTGGCTGGCTCCGCCATTTTATAGGAGGAGGCGTCCCCAATAAGCGTTGAAAGCAGGAAGAAGTAAATACTTGGTGTAATCACAGTTGTTTTAAGGCAAGTGCAATATATTTAATCGCCCGTTTAAGGCCACACAATAATAGTCAATACAAGCAACCATTACAATTCATCATGTTGCTTTGGTTCAAACTTTCGAATTAAGGTTTAGAATTAGATTGTTGCGTGTTTCACGCATATGAATGTATGGCTGATTCCGACATAAGATGACAGCCCGCCACTGTCTGCGGCGGTCACCGCTAACATGGTAAAAACTTTTATGGTATTAAAGCAGCGTCTCGATGTAATTCAGCGAAGGTACGGCGAAAAGAATCCGCAAATCGACTTTCGCGTCCAAAAAGTAGAAGGTTGATACTGCCTTTTCCCTTATGGCTAGGGTATATTCTTCTTCACCGCTTACTTGGTATCTTCACACTCCTTAGTGAATCTGCTTCAGAATTCGTCAATACGACCGCAAGCATTTGTTTTTAATGCGACACATTTTTTAAGCAAGTGTACACTTTGTGGTGTCTGACCTGAACCTTATTTTCCAGATACAGGATCTGCAGGGGGATATATATATCATAGTTTCTTTGTTTGACATACGCCTCATCAAGCGTAAAAGGGTAATTGAAATGGTCACGCGCGACGTAATCCGGGACCCGAAGATGCAGCCACCTGACTTTTACGCGTGTAAAGCCAATGGTATTGCCCTCCCGGGTCTGAGACGTTCTCGGAAGGGCATACCAGTATGCGGGCGTGATGCGCTTATCCGGGTCTGTTGCGCCCTGGTAAAGCATGCGGCAGGAAGTTTCCATCATTTTTTCCAGATAAGAGTTAAGTGGGGGCAGCATCCCCAAAAATTTCACACTGTCGGTTTGCTCCCCTTTTATGCTTCTGAAAATTTGGCCAATCGTTTTTTTACGGGCATCTTTTTCCGTAAGGAAATATGCTTTTTGATGTATACCTGATTCGTCAGGAGATACACCCGCAGCCTGCTGATACCGGATCTTATAATAATATCCGGTGGTAGTGACCGTATCGACACAGGTAATTCGCTGTGAACAGGCGTCGATGCATTTCCCGATGAGCACGATCGCGATAAATAATATTTTCTTCTTCATGACACTTTATTACTGGTGTTTTAACCGGCCTACAGTTCCGTCCTGGTCGATTTTTTTTACCTCCTTATCACTGACATATTTCGACCCTACGGAGCTCCTTGGCATGTCTACGCGTCCTATGATCGCGCGCGTACCGTCTTTATTCACTCGCGGGATATTGTAATTATAGGTCCCCAAACCACAACCCTCACCTATACAGTTTGGTTTTTGCTGCTCGGAGGCGTTGACCGGCACCATAATATTACCGGGATCACCATGATTTCCGCCCAGGTTGTGGCCGATCTCGTGAATAGCGTTGGCGGCAAATATTTCAGATAAAGGCCGTCCGGGGTATTTTGTTTGAAAATCGTTCACCCTGTTTTCATCCAGGTGTATTTCCCGGCCATTAGCATTTCCCAGGTGCCCTTCCCCGGCGTCCCCGGCGGTGACAACGTTGCCAAACCGGTAAGACTTTTCACCAACCTGTACGGCATCCGCATCTGCCTTTGTATTCGCCTCGTCAGCATCTTTTACTTCGGTTGCTGACAAGTTATATTTAACGTACACCGTACTGCCATTGAACTTGATCTCGCTTGCCTCCCCGTTGTTGTTATAGGCGTCGACGGCATCATTTAACCCTTTGCTCGCATTTTTGCTCAAGCCGTAATAGTAATAATTGGCTTTTATAACAAAAGGGTCGTCTTTTGTTCCTGAGCCGCTCACCACACCGTCCTTGCCGTCCGGGTCGACGACAAGGCCCGGATTATTATAAGCGTAGTTGAACGGGGTATAGTCCGGGTGTTCATCCGTATGCGGATCCATCGTGGTGAACCTGGCAATAACAGGGTCATAGAACCTCGCGCCGTAATCGTATTGATTGAGTTCTTCCTGCAACTCTTTCTTGTTGTACAGGTACTTATTTGTGGAATTAGCGACCCTATGTACATTGAGGCCAAACGGATAATAGTCATCTTCGCCGACTTTTCCGCTCGTCTGATCGAACGTCGCGCGGTTGTTACCCAAGTGATCTGTAAGCGTATATTCATAGTTATAAGCCGTCCCGCTCCGTATCGCTCTTCCTTCTTCGGTTTGAATAAAATCGATCGTACCGTCACTTTTGTATTGTATTCCGTTGATATAATCCGTCGCAATTCCGTTACTTAATCGCCGCAGCTTATTGCCACCGGCGTCATACGTATAAACAAGGCTTTTGCCAGGAATGCTTTGCGGAAGGTTGAGCAGGTTATACGTAATGATATTACCCTGTCCGTCAGATGTCGCGTTCCCGTTGAGATCATAGCCGTAGCTCCGGTAGGGTGACAGGTTATTCGTTACGGTGATTAGTTGGTTTCCGGTATAGGTGTAAGCTAAAACGGCAGCATTCGGCGCGGTTCTGTTCAGAGACTTGATATTGCCCATGAGGTCGTAACTGATCCCGGTTTCACTAAAGCCTGCGCTTGAATTCCCTGCGGTGATACGGTTTGCCTTGTCATAGGCATACGTAACCGTTTGGACGCCGGCGGCCGGACTATTATACACCCGGTAGGCCTGTTCTGAAATGTTCCCGTTAAATTGAGGGGCCGCACCGAATTCGGTTACGTTATAATTGACTTTTTCAGCAAAGATGCGGGCAGTGGTTGCAGCGACCGACGGATCATTGATCCCGCTCAGCCATCCGCGCTCGTTATACCTGTAATCGATGTCCTGTAAAAACGGGGCGGCACCGGTGGCGCCGTGTAAATGCTTGGATGTGACCTGGCCGATCTCATTATAATCCGTCTGTGAGAGTAATATCTCCGGGTTTGAGCCGATCTTTTCGTACGTTTTGATCTTGCGCCCTGCCGGATCGAATTTATACTGCAGGGAAGTGGTCACAGCAAGCTGACTTACAGTGCCATTTTTAACATAGTGGTTTCTGACACTTCCGGTCACACGGCCCGTAAAGTCGAAAGAACTCGAGATCTCATCATAATTAAAAGGGCTGATCGTCCCGCCAAGATAATGCTGTTTAAACGTTTTGATACTTTGCCCTTTCTCGTCATAATAGCTGACCGTCCAGAGCATATCCGGCGAAGGATTGCCCAGCGTGTTCAATACAGCCGTCCTGGTAGCGGTAACCAGACCTTTGGTGGATGTACTGTACGTGCCGGCTGCAGGCAGGTAGGCACCGGGGAGGCCGGGCAGATTGGTATACTCATCGTAATAATTGATGGTCAGGATCTTACTCAGTGAAGGATAGCTGCTGATCGTATAGCCCGTATTGGCTTCGCTGAAGTTGCGGACGTCGCTTTGCGCTGAAGCGTAAATGCTGCTTTGCAGGACGCTGAGGGCGATCACTGAGCCGGCGTTCCACAGACCGGTCATAATAACCCGTCCTGCTCCGTCATACTTGGCAACCGTCCATTGATTTGCGGTACGCTGGACGCCGTCCTGCGTAAGCACAATCTGATCCAGTTTATTGTAAACCATATATTCCCAGTCTTTGCCCGGCATCTTCTTTTGCGTTAAACGATTGCGCTCATCATACCTGTATTGGTAGCAATAATTATTAAGTGTCGTCGCGGACGGTAATGCCGCGTCAGCGTTACTCGCTGGCGGCAGTATATAAGCCAGGTTCCCCAGGTTATCGTAGACATAATACGTCGATAATATCTGTACCGTACCGGAGACATCATTAAAGCTCCTGCGTAGTACCACCCTGCCTTCCTTATCTCTGTATTCTTCACTGGTCCCGGGTTTACCCGATGTCCAGTTCTCGTCTTTGGAAACCGTGACCAGCAACTGCCCGGCAGGATAGCTCACCTCTGTTCCGTTGCCGAGCGCAAGCGTACGCTGCTGAGTGGTCGTATTGATTGCGCTGACGCGGTACATCGAGGCGTAATAGCTGCTGGCCGGATTGGAAAGCGCTGTGAGGTTATTTGTCAGGTATTCTTTCCTGACCGTGTGACCACTGGCTACGCCGCTTGGGTTGACCGTACCTGTCAGCTGCCAGGCGTCGCCGGGAGCACCTTCTTCCTGGACGCGACCCTGAACGGATGGTTCGGTATTTATTTCCGAGAACGGTGCCGGAATGTGCGCGATGCCGCCCGCAAGCTGGGTGACGGAATTAGGTGTTCCGGCAGGATGATAAAAATTCTGCTGGTCTGTCAGTGCCGACGAACGATAAGCGCCTGCCGTTCCGGTCTGGGCGGTATAAAGGAGGTATTTCTTTTTTTCCCTGCCAAGTGCATCGAAGGCAAGCGGTTGTATGATATCCTTTCCGGACGGAGACGCTTTCACCTGGACGGTTTGCAGCGGCCTGCCAAGGCCATCGGTGTAGTCAATCACAACGGTCACCTGGCTTGCATCGGCGACGACGCTTTTAAGCGATTGCTCGGATTGAATGCCGGATACTTGCGGTGTTGATGTCATGATATAGTTCCTGTCCGGACTGCCGCTGAAAGTCGGCGAAACTACAGCAATATTCACTGTCGCGGTAGCCGTATTGGTCGCATTATAAGCCGTAACCAGGTAATTAGCCGATGCGGTTATTGCCGTTGGGGTACCTGTAATGGCTCCTGTGGCATCATTCAACGACAATCCGGCCGGCAAGGCCGGCGATATGGAAAATGCCCTGGTAAAAATCCGCCTGATCATATAATTATACGCAGCAGCAACATAAATATTTCCGTTATTGTCCACGCAAAGTCCATAAGGATTGCTGAATCTGACGACCGATCCCGTGCCGTTGACCATCCCCGATGTTGTTGTCCCCGCGAGCGTGGTGACCGTTCCCCCCGAACTGATCTTGCGGATCATATTATTGCTGGCATCCGTAACAAAAAGGGTTCCGCTATTGTCCGCGCGCACACAGGTCGGCAGGTTAAAGCTGGCACTCGTTCCGGAACCGTTAGCTGAGCCGGCAACGCCCGATCCGGCGAAGGTAGATACCGTTCCTGAGACGGACATCTTCCGGATCAAATGGTTCAAACGATCCGCTATGTATAAATTCCCGGCGGCGTCTACCGTCACCGACATAGGATTCTTAAAAGTCGCTGACAAAGCTGTACCATTTGCCGAGCCCGCTACGCCGGTCCCGGCCAACGTGGATACTACTCCCGCTGGCGTGATCATGCGGATCTTGTGGTTGGCATAATCCGCAACCAGGATATTGCCACTATTGTCAAGACACAGCCCTGTTGGGTTATTGAACGATGCGGCAGCCCCTGATCCGTTCGATGAACCCGCCGTCCCGCTACCCGCGAGCGTGCTGACAACCCCGGCAGGCGTGATCTTTCTGATGAGATGATTAAGCTGGTCCGCGACATAAACATTGCCCGATCCGTCAACGGCCACACCGGCCGGATGATTAAAACTTGCCGCAGTGCCTGTACCGTTTGCCGATCCGGCGCCGCCATTGCCGGCAAGGGTGCTGACCACGCCGGCAGCGCTTATTTTTCTGATCATGTGATTATCAGCGTCTGCCACGTACAGGTTACCCGAATTGTCAATGGCTACGGCCAATGGCAATGCAAATGCAGCGGATATGCCGGGGCCGTTGGCGTAACCCCATGAACCGGTTCCGGCAAAGGTTGTGGTCGTCTGACCGGCTGAAGAAGGCGGTCCGCCGGATACGGAAGGATTCAGCGCGATTATAGGGGAACCGATCTCATAGTTCTGCGGGCCCGGGTAGCTGATCGTAATGGATTGTCCGTAAATGTTCGTATCAGAAAACAGAACCGGGAACAAAGCCATTACTATCATTTTCAAAAAGGCCGGCGCCATGCGGGGATAAGGCCATTTATATTTAAAATCGTTTAGGTTGATCATCTTCGTCGTTTTTTCAAGATTAATTACTGTGCGCAAATGGCACCTTTTGTATACGGCCCGCCGGTAACGGTTCCCTCAAGTGCGCATACGCTGGTGGTCTGGCCAACATCCAGGTGGGCCGATTGTGTAACGCCGTTACAGTTCTTCCACTGATAAGTCGTACTGAAACCCTGATTGGCTGACAAGGTGTAATTATAGCATTGCAGAACCGTGCAGGTGGCGGTCGGGTCGTTATCAGCCTGCATTTGTCCATTGGCATTGATCTCCGCTAACGCCCGCTGATTTGCCTCGTCCACCGAGATCAAAGAATAAAAACTTCCGGCGGGGACCTTGTAGGTGACGATCGATCCGTTAGCCTGCGTTCCGCAGTATTTGCTAAAACCCTGGTATTGATCCGTATTATAATACAACACAGGCGGGTTAAAGCAATCGGTGCCCTGGTTCTGGTAATTGTAACAGAAGTTTTTGATGATATTCCCGTTCAGGTCCTTGATATTCATCAATCGCTGGAAGGAATCGTATTCATAGTAATTGATTTGACGGTTGGTGTTAATGCTGGCCGTCATGCCGACCAGCGGCCGGTAGGTATAATTCGATAATTGCGCATCAGCAGGATAGATGGATACGTCATCATACCCCGAACCGCCACTCATCGTGTATGTGGGTCCGCCGTAAGAAAGTTCACCACTGTATTTCCATCCGTCGACGGATTTAAACCAATAGCTGATCTTATAATTCCGGGAATTTGGTTTCGTCCATTTGATGACCGGATCGGTGGTATATCGCGTCCCGGTATGCGCCGTTCCCTGCCCTCCCGCGACAGCTGCATTATTTATATTTTCAAAATCTTCGCTATAGAACTCAGTGGTCTGCGCATTGATCACTTCTGCGACAGGATACTGGTCATGATAACCCCATTTGTAAGCGTGGAAACTTTGTTCGTTCCTTTTATATTCCAGTACATTGCCGCCAGGCGTGTACTTGGTAATTTCAGTGTTCGTGATGACAGGACCCGAACTTCCGGTTTGCGTTTGGATAAGCGACTGTTTATACTGCGCGCCGTTGAACACGGCATACCCGGTTATTTTTCTTGCACTTTGATTGCCGTCAACGGTTACCTTTTGTTCAATAACAGGGGAAAACATATGTTTGGACACCATAGCAGGGTAAACCCCTGTGGTATAGTCGAATGGATACGTATAGCTGGTTTCAGTAGCCGATGGTACACTTGCCGTAGAACGGCTGCTGATCAGCGTCTGCTTTCTCAGATTGTAATAATTGCTATCATATTCGTAACCGGTCGTGCTGGTCAATGGGTTAGGGCCGTCATATTGTGTGATCGTTTCGCCGGTTTTCAGCACAAGACCAGACAATACCGGAACGCCTTTAGCGAACTGGAAACTTCCCTGCGCGGAAGATACCAGTATTTGCCTCCAGAGCGACCGTGCCCTGTATTTGACAGAAACGGCATACGTAATTTGCTTTTTATAGACCGGGGTCCCGTTTTTGTAATTGGTCTCGCTTTTCGGAAGTGAACGGGCGAAGTCGTAACTTTCATATGGTCCTACCTGCGCATCTCCGAGCCCGTAGTTATAGCCCAGATTATCGTTGTAATCCTGATGTGAAGTAAATTCATAATCGGTCCTGATTGTGTTGCCAATGGTTTCTCTAACATTGAAGTAATAGACCGGATTTAGCGACATGCTGTAAAACGGGTCCGACTTCCAGACGTTCCAATCATGCGTGACGTCGGGAGTGGGGGTTCCAAAAAGCCATTGCAATTCGCCACTGGGTGTGGTTACGGGAAAACTGAAAAAGAATTTGTTGACACGGGCCAGCGCGACACCGCTGCTTACGTTGCTGTTACTGAACAGATCGTATGCATAATCTTTAACCACCGGCGGGTTGCCGCTGTTGTCGGTATCAGTGATGCGCTTGACGCGTATTCCGCCACCGGTCTTTTTGTTAATGGTCACACCTTCTTCCTGTGTGCTTTCCCTTAAATAGCCATATTGATTCGGTTCGTATTCAAAACTTGAAGAGCCGCCGGTCGGATAAGTGATCTTCTTTAATGCACCCATGACCGTGTAACTAAAATTAGGTTCCCGGTCCGCATTAAAGGGTGGAAATGGAATGAGCGTATTATTGTTTACACCGTTGTAGTAACCCCAGTAATCCAGGCCACGCACAAAGTAATTGCCGGACGGGAAATCATAATACGTGAAAGTATGTGATTTAGTAACGGCCGCACCGGTTGTTACCCCCGTTTCGGTAAGCGATTGCAAAAGAGCGATCATATCGTTGCTGGTATAATTCAGATTGAATTGTCTGACAAGGTTACCATTACCTTGCAATAAGGACACCTTTTTAAGGGTATGCAAAACGCCCGGCGACAGGTCGTATTCGAAATTCACCTTCCAGCCATCCGCGGAGATCTGTGTAAGGAAATTTTCACTTGAGACGCTGTTGATAACTGGGTAATACGGGCCGGATGTATGTCCCGGCCATTGCTCGAAGGAGTCGAAAGGTAATACCGTTAGCCTGGTGCGGTTATCCGCAATAAAGCCGTTAGATCCCCGGTAATCATTGGTATAACTTAATTTGATCTTGTTGCCGTCAGCGTCTTCCACTTCCTGAAGTAACCACGATGACACCGATGTTAAATAGCCGAAGTCAGTAGGCTGATAAATGCCGCTTTGGGAAAAAGACCATTCCACATTTTGCATCGGTTGGGTAGCGACGATATGGTCCCTGTCCGGGACAGGGTCCCCGAAGCGGTAAATATTACCATCCTCATCGGTGATCGTAAAGGAGTATATACTGTCATGAACCGCATTCCAGATACGTGAATCAGTATCGAAATGTGTATAGGTGATCCTTAATTTTCTGTCCGAGACGATATGCGCCTGCCCGTCCTCCCCGAAAAAAAACTTTCCGGAAATGTTTCCGAAAGAAAAATAAAACATGTCCGGCTCGCCGTCGCAATAATCATTCACAAAACAGGACGGGCAATTTTGACCGACGCAATTCAGCGTACCGTCCGGGTTAAGAAGTCCGGTTATACTGGCGTTATTATACAGATAGCCCAATCGGTTCCCGCCGTGCAGTTCATCCGGGAGGCCGCGCACGACCCTGGTAACAACTCCACCCGCCATCAGGGACCAGCCTTTGCCTACGTTGCCCGGGAGTTCCGACGGCCGGTATCCACTATAATTGTAATTGATGGAAACCGGCATACTTAATGCCCCCTCTTTCACGGTGAACAACGAAATGCTTAAGTTAGGTAGCCCGGAACTATGGTTCAGGGGAATATCCCCAAACTTACCTATAGATGCCGAATTCGGTGAAGGGGGGACGATCCTAACTGTCGGATCTATCGATTGCCCGAATGTCCGGGAAATAAAAAGTCCTGTCAGGATAACAAGCCGCAGGACTTCTCTCCGGAAATTAAATTGCAGAGTCATGTGATGTGATGTGATTTGGTTGGTAAAGGTTGTTGTAATAAAAAGGTAGCGGAAGCGACCCGGATCAGGGAGAATTCATGTGATGGTAATCGTTTGGGGTTTAGGTTATTGTATCCGTAAATCTAACAGTCGTCTTTTATATTTGCAAGAAAAATTTCGATAAAATCGAATGAACCGGACCTATGTGTTTTTCGTAAATTTTTGATGAGGGCAATGCACATATTCTTGGATAAAAAAAGAACTATCGAAACCATCTTGCTACAAACAGATATTTGTGTAAATTCGATACAATGAAACGACCTGACCTTTTGATCGTGCTGATCTTGTTTTCGCTGTTGATGTTACAGGTGTCCTGCAAGGATTTTATTGAACCCTCTATCGAAAACAGACGGGTTTTTCTGGAAGCACCTTCAGACAAATATCAAAGTAAGGTTTATAAGATAGGGTTTTGGTGGGACGAGGTGGAAGATGCCCTCACGTATCGCCTGCAGGTCGTAACACCGGGTTTTGATTCACCTGACCGCCTGGTCCTGGATACGTTGGTAAAAGGTAATCAATTTAATTTCAACTTCGACCCGGGGAAATACGAGTGGCGGGTGAGGGCGGAGAACGGCAGTACGGTGACCCCTTACGCCGGCGCGAGGAAGTTTGAAGTCTTATCATCTTCCATCACGCAGCAGGCTGTGGAGTTGAGCGCACCCGGCAATGGTCTGCTGACTAATTCAGAAAGTCAAAACTTCCAATGGGGAACGCTTTACGGGGCAACTAAATATCACCTGCAGATCGATACCAGCAACTTTGTTAGCCAGTCGGCCCTGGTTTACGACCAGTCACTTGCCGGCAATGTCTTTACCTATACATTGCCGAAAGATCAGGTTTACCAGTGGCGTGTCCGGGCGGAAAACGATACGGCCCAGGCACGATGGTCGGCCGTATACCGCTTTACTTTAGACCGTACGCCACCCGAACGGGCTAAAGCCATATCACCTTCGGATAATCAACAGGTCGCTAAACCCGTACAATTGGAATGGGCGAAAATCACCTCAGCTATACGCTACCGGCTGTATGTGCTGAAGAGCGACTCTGTGAGTAATTATAACGGCAGTTTTCCGGTCATGGTGACCGGCAACAGCTATGCATTTCAAACAGGGAACAGCGGGGAGCGGATCTATTGGAAGGTTTCCGCAATTGATGCAGCAGGGAATGCCGGTCCGGCAAGTGCCGCCAGGAGTTTTACCATTCAATAAATGAAAAAGCAGACAACCAATCTTTTACTGGGGGTAGCGGTGATCGTTATCTGGGGCGGGGCGGGGTACCGCCTGGTATCAAGACTTTCCGATACGGAAGAAGAAGTTCCCGTTGCTCCACCCGAAAGGAGGAAAGCGGCCGACGATTTCGCCGCCTCGCCGGATACCGCTCATCTCCGTTTGGACTACCGTGACCCTTTCGGACTTGTTGCCAGGCCGGTGCAGAGAGACTCTTCGCGCCGGTCAGTAACCCCCAGGCGGGAGACTATCAAATTCATTCCTGCTGATATGGGTTTTGTAAAGTACGCGGGTTATATTGCGAATCCGGGTTCAAAGCGGACCTTGACCATGTTCATGATCAATGGCAAGACGGTCATGCTGAATGAGGGAGAGAGTGCCGAAGGTATCAAGCTCCTCAAAAATTTACGCGACTCGGTCAAGGTGTTGTACCGGAACCAGGTCAGGTTTATCACTAAGTCATCATGAAACAGCTATTGATCATTTTATTGATTTGTTCCGCTACTTTGTTTGGCAACGTTGCAGTCGGCCAGCGATTGCCGGACGGCGGGATCCACAAGGTCCATATTGACCGTCCGGACCTGACAGCGGATGCTGAAATTCTGCCTGTCAGAGCGCCATCCAAGCCCGACCCATCAAGGTGGTATTACTGGTACGCGCATGGAAGCATCAGCCACACGCAGGGCGGATTCAGCGGGCATTTACTACATGGCGCCTATCATTCCTTCTATGAAAATGGCCACCCGATGGAAAGCGGTGATTTTTCAACAGGCTTGAAAACCGGCATCTGGAGCACCTGGGATACGGATGGCCTCTTGAAACAAACCGTAACCTACCGGCAGGGTCAACGCTCAGGCCCCTTTGCGGTCTATGGGCCGGATGGCAAGATCAGACAAGAAGGAGCATATCGCGCCGATATGCTGGAAGGGAGGGTAGAAGAACATATCAAGCCTGACTCCACGGTGGTGACCTGGTACAGGCGTGGCAACGTGATCCAGCACCGGCCTTTATTGAAACGTTTGAACCCTTTTAAAAGAAGCCATCGTGACACGAGTTCGTTTGCGCCTAAATCATAAGATACCCAGAGCGAAGGCCGCTTCTTTGTATATCGTGATCGTGATCGCGCTGATCATCGCTTTGCTGTGCGGGTCCCTGATCGCCGCGGCATTTTACTACAGGACTTATCATGCGATCAGAAACCGCCAGGAAAGGCTCAATAACAATATGATGTCCGGATTAAACTTGCTCCTTGCCGTTCACCAGCCCCTGTACGATGAAGACAAACAGGTGCAGTTGTTTGATGATGACCGCGATACCGTTCGCCTGAGCAAACGTTTTTGGGGGGGATATGATGTCGGCGTCAGCAAAGCTTATATGGAAAGAGATTCATCGGTAGGGGCAATTCTGATCGGTAACCAGCCCGATTCGATGAAATGGTATGCGATATGGCTGGCGGACGAGGACCGGCCGCTGTCAGTCACGGGAAAAAGCCGGATCACTGGTCAGGTTTATCTGCCGAAAGCCGGGGTCAGGTCCGCGTATGTGAACGGTCACGGTTACGAGGGCGCGCCCGGTTTTTTAAGTAAAAAACATTTCGAAAGTAAGAGGGAACTTCCGGGACCCGACCTTTTACGTGTTGCAGAGGTCGATAGGGCATTCGAAGCGGGAAAGGGCGTGCGGCAGCTCAGGTCGGGTACCATTGTCCGGTCGTTCGGCGGAAAAACGGATGAATACCGCTACAGGACACCTTTGACCATAGCCGGAGTTAGCCTGAGCGGCAATATCATCATCCGCTGCGATTCATTACTTACCATTGACAGTACTTCGCACCTCGATAATGTCATGGTCTTTGCCCCCGCGATTGTCGTTCGCCCGGGTTTTCGCGGCCGCTGCCAGCTGTTTGCGCGCGACTCGATACACATCGGAGACCGCGCTACATTTTCCTATCCATCGATGGCCGCACTGGTGCGCACCAGCCAGGAGCAGGTCAAAATACAGGGCTTGATCCGGTTTGGAAGGGGATGTTCTTTTACCGGTTCCATTCTGAGCTGGGAAAAAGTTCCCGGCATCACCCCGCCGGCGACAGACCTGGGTCGGGAAGGTGTCTTCACCGGACAGATCTATACCGGTCAACTGGGATTTGGCGATAAAACGGTCATTAACGGCAGCGTCACCTGCCGACGCTTTTTTTACGTGTCAGGATTTACAAAATTTGAGAACTACCTGGTAAACGTGCAAATCGACGCAAATGCCCTTTCTCCTTTTTTCAGCAGTTCTGCAGTTTTTCCTGGCGCTTTACCAAGAACAAAGAAAGTCGTGTTATGGCTGAAATGATAAAAGTTTCCCGTTTGAAAGCAGACAGCCTCCTGGAGGTGATCGTTGCTGCGGTACTGGTGGTTATTATCTTTGGTATTGCGATGATGGTGCAGGCTAATGTCATGCGTGCTTCCAGGCCGGTCAAGAAGGTTCGTGCTGCTGCCTGTTTGCGCGCGGCCGCCAGCCGTATCGAACGGCAGCAGGACACGCTGCAGGTGGACCCTGGTATGACTGACCTTTCTGTAAGATGTTCGATGTCCCCGGCCGGGGTGGGTGCGGCCCGCTTGAAATTAATCGCGTTAGGCCCACGTAACGATACTTTGGCCATGGTCGATAAAATCATACTGTGGCATGAATAAACAATTAAGATCATTTACGCTTGTGGAAATGATCGTGGTTATGTTACTTACGGCCATTGTCATCGGCATGGCCTACGAGGTTTTCCGGATCGTTTCGGAAAGTTACCGGTCATTTGCTGAAAAAAATGAAAAGGTAAATGATGTCGAGCGGCTGGAACACTGGCTGGGCCGCGATTTCCTGCGGTCAGAAGCCATAACCGCAGGCGCGGGTGAATTACGGATGGCCATCAGTGGCGATACGGTCATTTACCGGTTTTCCGACTCAGCTGTTGTCAGGCAGGGGCTGAAGATAGATTCTATTCCTGTTCAAACGAGTGGCATGCAAACAGCCTTCCGGGGTATACCGTCGCCGGCCGGAGCGCAGTGGGTCCCGGCTGACGAACTGAATTTTACGATCGTGCTGGAAAAACAGCAAATTCCCGAATATTTTTATAAATTGTATAGCGCGGAGCAACTCATAAATCTGACAGATGGCATCGATAGACATCAGTAATATAAAAAATCCCAGAAAGCAGCGGCCACCTGAAAAAAACGATTTTTTCGAAAAGGTTTCAGCATTGTTCGAAAAGGATTTTTCCTTTGCCGGGAATGGTTTGGCGGACGAAAAGAAGGAGTACCTGTATCTTGAACTGGGCGCGTTACTTAAAGCCGGGGTCGATTTTAAGAGCGCTTTCGAATTGATCGCAGCCGGGCAAAAAAAACAGCAGGACTCGGCGCTCTTTACAAGGATTTTAAAAGACGTTATCGATGGTGCGTCGTTTTCCCAATCTTTGAGCAAAACGGGTAGGTTTACGCTATATGAGATCTACAGTCTGGAGATCGGGGAGGAGTCCGGGCAGTTGCAGCAGGTGCTTTCGGATCTGGCCTATTTTTACCGGACCAAGATCGCTCAGCGGCGGACCATCGTTTCGGCTTTGACTTACCCCATGATTGTCTTAAGCGCATCCGCCGGCGCGCTTGCTTTCCTGATGCGCTTTGTGATCCCCATGTTCAGTGATATTTTCAGGCGCTCAGGTAATGAACTGCCCTGGATCACTCAAAAAATTATCGCCATAGCCGATGGCTTCGGGCTTTACGGGGGAGCGGGTACACTGGTCGTTGTTTTCATGACTGCCACCTGCTTCTATTACCGGAGGGCGGCCTGGTTCCGTGATTACGCTTCCCGGATCGTCCTTCGGCTTCCGCTTGCCGGGATGCTCACCCGAAAGATCTACCTTGCCCGGTTGAGTAATGCCATGCGCCTGCTGATAAATGCCCAGCTGCCCTTATTACGGGCCATTACGCTTTGCCGGCAGATGATCGGTTATTTTCCTTTGGAAAAGGCGCTGGAAGCGATGGAAAATGATATTTTGCGTGGCGTTCCGCTGCATGCCAGCATGGAGAAGTTTACCATATTTCCGGCAAAGATGATCCAGTTGATCAAAGTCGGTGAACGCACCAACCAGCTGGATGCTTTCTTTGAATGGATAGGCACACAATATGTAGCGGAAGTAGAAGTTCAGACGGCCTCGTTAAGCCGGGTCATGCAGCCGGTGATCATTATTGTGCTGGGCATTGTTGTGGGCGTGATCGTCATTGCCATTTACCTGCCGCTGTTTCAGATCAGTAACAATATCCAGTAAGGTTATTTTTTGATGACCTGCAGGTAAACGCTCATTTCAAGTGTTTTGGCCGTTTGTTGCCCGGGCGCACGCAACAGGCTGAATTTTACGGAACGCAGCAATCCAAGGTCTTTGGCATCCTCCATGTCCCGGAGTGCCTGCAACAACTGAAAATATCCGCCGGTAAAATTGACCCTTTCCACCGCTGTACGAATGGTCTGCAGTCCCGGCTCCTGCAAGGGGATCGTGCTGACGACTATGTTACGGCGGTTTGCGATCAATGCTGTACCTGTGATCACCGCTGAACGAAAAGCATTACTATCCGCGCTGTAACGTTCTACGATGCCCTGGAGATTTTTTTGCTTACGCACCAGGTAACCCGGCTGAGCGCTGATACCCGCGCTGGCGGCAAGGTCTGTCCTGAACTGCCGGTTGATCTGCCAGGCCATAAGGGTGTTTTTAATGGCCAGCTGATAACAAATGAACAGAAAAGCCAGTACAACCACCGGAAAACTATATTTCTGATCGAAGAATTTTTGTAACATATCAATAGTTAATGATGATGGTGAAAGGTCCTTGATCCTCCTCACTGCCAAGTCCGTAGTCTCTTAGCTCTGCCCGCGAAACCCATTTAAGCGATTTGATCCTGGCCAGCCACTCGTTGACCGGCATGATCGACGCGCATGCTCCGGTTATGACCAGCCGCCGGTCGGTGAACAACTGACCTGACTGGTTGCCCGTACGCCGGACCACCGCCGGATTGATCTCCACTCCCGACAGGTGTATTTCCTGCGGCATTAACCGTGCGACCTCGTCTATCATTACTGCTTTAAACACGGACCTGCTGTAACCCATCAATTTGACAAGTTGCTCAGTTTGCGCTGTTTTGCCGGCGATCGCATCGATATCGGAGGCTTGCGTAGCGTGCAGGCTTAACTCTTCCTGCAGGCGACCGTTGTCGGCCGTTAATTTCGACAGGATCAGGAAATTGCCGAAGAGCAGGAAGAAAGCTGCGCCAAGCACTATGGCGCCCTTTTTTTTAAGTGCACCGGTTTTGCGAAAGCGGTCCATTTGCTTGCCCACCAATTCTGTGTCCGCTTCAACCGTATCGATCCGCTCATAAAGGATCGCCTGAAACGCCGCGGCGTAAGGGAGTAATAATTGTTCGTCGATCTGCTCTACGCCCAATTTGATGGGAAATTCATTCTTTCTTTCTTCTTGGAAACGGTAACTCTGCCAGGATTTGTTTGCATCCAGGATTAGCTCATGTCCGTCGAATATGACCTCTTCCCCATATTGGTTCAGTTGCCCGAGTACCTGGTTGACCGGAAACGGGCCTAAAGACAGCATGACCACCCGAAATCCTTTTTCGCTGAGTTGCATGATCAGCGGGTCGATTTCCGCTTTGCGTATCATGGATAGAAAAATCCTCCCGCCGGATTGAAATTGCTGCAGATAAAAATCTGCCCGATCGGCACCCGGCATCACCCGGGCGAAGATCGTTTCACTGTTGGTATCGGTCGCACCGGTCTCCACTTTCGTCAATACGCCTTTTCCCGCGACGTTGAGCGCAATAACCGATTTTGGCGGTAAATCTTCTATCAGTTCGGCAAGGTTCGGCTTATCTTTTAATCTTTTGTCTAACTCCAGCTTTTTGCCATTTCTGGATACACTTAATGCGGAAACCCGTATGCCACGGCCTCTTATCAAAATGCTGATACCGGTACAGGCGTTGATACTGGTTAATGTTGTTAGCATATACTTACCTGATAATAGTTGACTTAATTAGCAAGAGCGTAACTACCTTATCATGGCTTTTTGTCCGGCTGCTAAAAAGCCATTTCAATACCGGTATCCGGGATAACAGCGGAACGCCTGAAGAACTTTCATTATCCTCTGTGCGTTCAATTCCGCCAAGCAGGATGGTGTCTTCTGATTTTACACGCAGGTTCGTTTCATATTTGCTCACGGATTGTGGCGGTGGTGACCCGTCAGCGGGAATGTTCAGGAAGTCTGAAATATTGATCTTGATGCTCAACGTGACCTGGTCGTTGTCAGATACAACCGGGTTGATGTTGACTGAAAGATCGGCGTTGACTTCTTTGTATACATTGGTAATATAAGAGGTGGGCGTATTTAAGGACGGATAAACGCTTTGGGTAACATCCTTGTAATAGGCTTTTTTCCCGACGCTGAAGCTGGCCGCATGACCGTTCAGGGAGGACAACTTGGGTACGGACCGCACCTCTACATCCCCCTGACTTTCCAGCGCATTGATGGACGCATAGAAGTTGGGCGCTACGTGCCCGAGGTTGAGCGTGGTGAATTTGCCTACACTATTCAAAAAGCTGTTGATCGATTTTGAGCCAAATGTATATTTGATGCCGGGAAGGACCGTTCCACCGGTTTTGACACTATCTGCTACCCCTGCGCTGATACCTGTCGCCACCGTCCGGTTCTTATGCACATCGATCATGGTCAGTTCGATCAGGACAACCGGTACCAGTTCGTCCATCTGGCGGATGATCGCTTCGGCGTTAGCTACCCGCATGGCCGACCCGGTTAGCAGAATAGAATTGAGCTCCCGGAACTCCTGTACCTGCAGGCCACCGACAATTTCCGGCGGAAGGGAGCGCATGAGTGTGGAATCGACCGCCCGTCGTTTCAATTTGATCATCTTAAAGGTCCCGACGCCGGTTACCTTACGGTCACCGATCAAATAAACTCCTTCATCTTCACGGTAGCTATATTCCGTATTCTTAAGCAGCATGCTTAGGAAATAGTCATAGGAGACATCCGAAACATGAATGCTGATGTTTCCTTTAAGTTCCGTATACAAAACAAAGCTTTTATTCATTTCGGAGGAAGCCTGCCGGATCAAATCATCGATGGGCGCATTATTGGCGTCGGCTGACAGGAGGTTTTTGTTGCCCACTTTCCGGACAAAGACCCCGGAGGTCTGCGGTTTCCCCTGGGCGGGCCGCAACGACTTACGGGTGGAAGTGTTTCGCTCGCCGTTCATGTAATTCTCTTCGTTATCTTCCAAAGCCTGGAATACATAAAAGCCGTCAGGCGTCCTGGTTACTTTGATGTTATTGATAAAAGCCAGTTTTTCAAGGGCGCCGTCGAAGGGAGCCGCGGCGATAAACCCGGAAACCACCTTATCCTGAAGCCCAACCGGAACGATCACATTTCGCCCAGAAACCGCGGTAATGCGCCGCGCAACCGCGCCAAGGCTATCATTACTTAACTCAAGCGACAGCAAACCTCCCGCCTGATTGAAGTTGACCAGTATGGCTTTTGGCACCCGGGTAACCGGCAATATCGCCGGATGGTATGGCGAAATCATGATAATGGACCCGGTCACATTTACGTCAAGACTATATTTGGAAGCCAGAAAGGCAATGACCTCCGCGGCCGTTACACCGTTGAACGTATCATAGACCGCACCCGTCAGTGAGGGGTCTGAACTGATATTGATATTGGTAGCCCGGGCCAGCGCATTAAGGTAGTCCCGCATAGGCAGCCCTGTTACAAGAAGTTGCACCTTTTGCCTTAATCCGGGTGATTGCTGCGAAAGCGCCGACAACCGGCTCTCGATGATTTGGATCCGGTCCCCATCCTGTCCGCGCGCAATACGGGCCAAACAACACAACAATAACAACAACCAGCATACGCGGGCGAATTTTTTTTGCATATTTTTCAAAAGTTAAATAATAGGGGATATATCTCTTCTGCGGAGGTCGCGCCATCCCGGAACAGGCTAAAAGCATTTCCGGCCAGGGTGCCGATGCCCCTGGCGTCCAACAGGTCGTTTACCTGCTGATTGTTCTTTTTGATCTCGCCCGAGAGCTCCAGATCGATGGGGATGACTTCGTAGATCGCTTTACGGCCTTTATAACCTGTGAAGAAGCATTTGCCGCAGCCCTCCGGCTCATAACAGGTTTCGATTTCTTCAGGCAGTCGGAAGTGAGGCGGAAACACCGACGGATCGTAACCGACCTTTTTTTTACAATCCGGGCAAAGTAACCTGACCAGGCGTTGGGCGACCGTCGTGTTGAGCGTACCGGAAAGCATAAATGCCGGTATGCCCATATCGATGAGGCGGTTGACAGTTCCCCAGGCGGAATTGGTGTGGATGGTGGACAAGACCAGGTGTCCCGTCATTGCCGCACGGATCGCCATATTGGCCGTATCCTGGTCCCGGATCTCCCCAACCATGATCACGTCCGGGTCCTGACGAAGAAAGGTACGGAGGGCTTCTCCGAATGTCAGCCCGATGGATTCTTTCAGTTGTGTCTGGTTGATCCCGTTCATCGTGTATTCTATCGGATCTTCGATGGTCAGGATATTTCTTCTTTCCTCGTTAAGCAGTTTCAGCGTCGCGTAGAGGGTGGTCGTTTTGCCGGAACCGGTCGGGCCGCTGATCAGAAGCAGACCGTTGGGCCGTTTGACGCCCTGCAAAAAATTGTTCAGGTCGCGGTCGGAGAATCCAAGCCGCTCAAGGGTAATATCAGCAGCATCATTATTGAGTAAACGAAGCACCACTTTCTCTCCGTACAAAGTTGGTAACACCGATACGCGGATGTCGAATTTACTTTCCGCAGTAACAAAACTCATCCGGCCGTCCTGCGGGAGTCGCTTTTCGGCGATGTCGAGGTTAGACTCTACTTTGATGATATTGACCAGTAAAGAATAGTCTTCCTGGGGGATGAGTTGCCGTTCGACGAGCAACCCGTCAATGCGCATCCGCACGCGGCATTTGCTTTCATATATTTCGATGTGGATATCGCTGCTCCGGAGTGTCCTCGCCTCGGCGATCAGTTTACGCAGGTAGTTGCCGGACTTCGCACTTGTTTCAGGTGCTTTTTCGTTCCCTGCCCGCTGGTAGTATTTGCTAAGCAGCCGTTCAACCGTCGGTTTGGGCAAAGCGTAGAGACGCACATTCGCGCCCAAAACGACGCGCATTTCTTCTTCAAGCATTTCCAGATCACTGGATTCGCTGCAATAGAGTTCGAATTCATTTGCTGACCACTCTTTCGGAAGGACCTGATAGTGCCACGCGGTTTCCGGCCTTAATTTGTGCAGGTCATCTGTGCTTAGTGTGATCTCTTGCATATCAGCGGGTCAAAAAAGTAAACAATTGATCATCATAGATATCGTACCGGCCAAAAAGCCAGTCCCCCGCCAGAAATAATATAAATATCAACGCTTGCAGGCCTGCAAGCGGAATGTGCCTGTTGGCAGATCTTATGATTTGAAGATAGAGCAGCCAGCCGGTCAACACCAGTAATAAAGACAGGATGTAGAATGCAATGAAGGTTGTTACCGGCAGGAAAAATGCAACGGAGATCAGGAACAGGATGTCTCCCCAGCCGATCATCTTGTCCACAACTTTGGCCTTTTGGCCACGGGTGATCAGAAAGTACAGCCGGATACCTAAAAACTGCAGCATTAGGAACAGGAGGTTGAAAGCAGTCAGCCGTAATGTGTCGCTTAGCGGGTAGGACAACAGCCACTGAAGGGTCAGGCCACATAGGGCGATAAAGGGAAACACCGGCCAGGAAACCGACCGGCTGGTGATATCCTGAATCAATACGGTCAGTAAAAGCCCCACGACGAAAATTTTAAGCAGTACCACGTCAATCAGGAGTAACTTGTTTGATCGCCTTGTCCTGATTGATCTCCCAAACATTGAACTTTCCGTCACCGTTAAAATCGGTCACGGATGTAGCCCTGGCAATGAAACCGGTATTATCAGCACTCAGGATCTCGATACGGTAATTCGCCGTTCCGGTCTTGTCGTCGGTCACCAGTTTGCGCTGAAGGAAACCCAGTTCCGCCATATCCTGGGTATAACGCGAATGTTCGAAAAAATAGCTTTCTTCGAGGGTTTGCAGGTAAGCCAGCTGAACCTTGGCTTCGGTCGTTTTGGTCCGGGTGATCTGCGGCATAAAGGTCGGAAGCGCCAGAAAGATCAGGATGCCGACAATTACGAGTACGACAAGCATCTCCGTCAATGTAAAAGCTTTGATCCTCCGGATCTTTAGCATAGGTTTAGGCAATTTCATATTCAAAATATCAACTCCCTAAATTAATGTTTTTTCTTATGCAAAAAAGGCCTTTTTTAACTTTTTTACCTTTCTTTTTTTACTATACAAAACGCCTGATATTTTAAAAGCGTTAATGGTGAGTGTGCAAAGAGCAGGAGGCGCCTTAAGTTCGCTGAAAACCCTTTCTTTTATGAACGACACCATTCTTATCTTTTTCGGTGAATATTGAGGTAGATCCTATCTGCCCTATAAGCCAGGACCAGGTTCGGATGTCAAATTCCACAGGTTCATCCGGAATAGAGATGTTGCTTATTCCTTCAACGGAAATAAGTATTGCCGGCTTTTAACGTTGTTTGATACCTGATCCTACCAAATCAATGGCCAGCGAAGTTTTTGCGGCCAAGGGATAAAAACTACCGTGAAGATCCCGGTGGTCATTAACTGCTCACAATTATTGAGATAAATTGACTAATCCGTTTTAATATCACCATTTTTGGTTACTTTTGAGGGTTGGAAGTCATTGACGCCAACTTATTATCTAAACCTTATTTCATGAAGATTTACTTATTCGCCCTGTTATTCTTTGGGCCTTTTGCAGGTAAAACGCGGTTGATAGTTGTCAGAGCGAAGATTAATGACTCTGAACAAGGACACGCCGGTATCGTTACATCCCCTCCTTCGTCAAAAATTAATCTTGTACAAAATTGTATCGTTTTGCGCACCTGCTGCTGTAAGATAGTAGGGTATCCGGTAAAAGTAGTGCAAACCATATTTTAATGAATTTGAGGAAATTTCTAAATCTCCTGGCTGCAGAAATCATCAAGCCAGATCATGAACTTACTTCTTTGGAATACATTAGAAATTGATATCCAATCAAAACCATGCCTTATCAAAAAATGCTGCGTTATGCGGCTTTGTCAATCATCGGGATCTCGTTATCACATATTACACTGTTCGCGCAAACTGATCTGCCGCGTGTAGTACCCCCGTCACCGGAATCCGCATCTTTATTTAGGTTTCAGGATTATCCGGTGGGTACCTCTACCGGGATACCGGAGATCAGCATCCCCTTATTTTCACTGAGGTCGGGCTCTTTAAATTTACCGGTATCGATGAGTTACCACGCTGGTGGCCGTCAAGTATTCGATCAAACAGGGCCCATAGGCATCGGCTGGACGCTAATGGCAGGCGGGCGGGTTTCGCGTACCATCTATGGTAAGCCTGATGATGAAACAGGCTTTCCGGCAACGCTTCGTAGCGCAAATTCTATCGACCTTAATAATTACCAGGATTTCGATTATATCGCCAACACATATGGAGGTAATAGCGAATATGACATATTCTCTTTTACCTGCGGCAATATAGGAGGCAAGTACTTTTTAAGTAACAACAATATCGTTCAGATGCCCCTGTCTTCCACTCAAATCACCTGTGGGTTGGACTTTTTCCCTACAAAGATAGTAGATGATAAAGGGACCGAATACCGTTTTGAGCAACGAGAAAATTATCAATCTGTTTTCCCTTACAGAACGACCAGCAAACTTTTAACCTCTATCATATCTGCTGACCGGAAAGATACGATAACGCTGTCATACCAGCCGTTTAATTACAGCGACGCAAAAAGGACAGCTTCACTGGTCATCACCGATGATGACAACCGGTCAACTAACCCGCCAAACCCGGCGATCAACTACCAGGTTAATTCAAACTTCAATCAATACGTTATTCAGCGATTAACGGAGATCCGCTTCAAAAGCGGCCGCCTCGTTTTTGCCCTGGCGCCTTCGAGTGATCAGATCAGCAGCATACAACTTTATAATAACGCAGGCCAGCTGCTCCGAAGCGTTGATTTCTCCAGATTCGTGATGGACTCTCCGAGTTTCACAGGTAATGCCAACTGCCAGGAGATTGACGGGCTTTTCTTTAAAGATGCTACCGGGCAGATCGCGCAAAAATACGCTTTTACCTATCAGCCAAGCTACGATTTCAGTGGTCAGGACCGCGACTTTTGGGGCTATTTGAACAGGGAATCGTCCATTGGCAATACGAAGATGGTACCAAATTATACCGCCATTCCTTATCGTACTATGAAAGACTATGGATGGTTGACATATACCTTTCAAGGCGGAAACAGGAATGCCCAGCCGACTACCGCGGGCGTTATTAAAAAAATTTATTATCCGTCCGGAGGCAACACGGAATTTTTCTTTGAGAGAAATATGTGCAAAAAGATAAATGGTGACGCGTTTGTAGGACCGGGACTTCGGATTGCTAAGATCAAGACTAGTGATAACAATGGCAAAGTGACATTGAAAACCTATAAATATGGGGTCGGTGAAGACGGTTATGGAACATTGCCGGGCAACTATATATGGGAGGAGAGTACTTACTCCAGAGAAATGTCTAACGAAATGCGTTATATCACTTCATGGACTGACGGCGCCAGTGTAATGCGAGGGTACCGTGTACGGACGTATTCGTCAGAGTTATTGCCTCAGGTATCGGAGATCTACAACATCCCGGTCTTTTATAACCGTATCGCCGTTTATGAGGGTGATCTCAACCGCAACAACGGAAAAACTGTTTTCAATTTTAGTCCGGGTATGTCGCACAGTGAGGGTTCGCTGCCTTCACCCGCATTGACGCCAGGCAGTACACGAGCAAATTACAATGCATATCTCAACAGTTTTGCCCAGGATCCCAATATCATCGTTCCCTACACCAGCCAGTTCAATTATTTTCAGGGCGCCAGCAGGCTGATCGGTACTGAAACCTACAAAAATGTCAACAATAGTTTTGAGAAGGTTGCCAGCACCGGCATGAGCTACATGGACAGCCAAACTGCAAACTATCGTGGGATGTACATTTACAAGCAAATTGAAGGTTTTGGTAATCGCGCGCCTGATAACCTGCCCGTTTATCGTTATGCAGACTATTTTATCAGTACCGGTACTTCCCGGTTGAGCAGCCAGTCAGAATCCGTAATTGAAAACGGGTCAGAAATTAAAAAGCAGACCGATTTTACGTATAATAATAATGAACTGGTGAGTCAAACCCAAACTACACGCAGTAACGGTGACATCATCACAACGACCACAAAGTATCCTTTTGACCAAACAGGTCCGGTCAATTCGCTGATGCTTGCTCGGAACATGATCAATTATGGGGTGGAGGTTGAAACCAAGAAAGGTACGCAAACGCTATCACTTGTAAATACAAGTTATAAAGATTGGGGAAATGAAGTTATCGCCCCGGAGGTCGTATCGCTTAAAACCGGGAACGGAGCTGCTGAGCCAAGGGTAGTTTATTCAGGGTATATAACGCAATATCAGCCCTCCGCGGTCGCTAAGGCCGGTGGCCCGCTCAAGGTCTATCTTTACGGTTACGCAAACGAACTTCCGATAGCCGAAGCTACGAATACTACACTGAGCAGGATAGCCTTTGCGAACTTTGAATCGGATCAGACCGGTAACTGGATTTATGCCGCCTCGGGATTGGTGACTTCAGATGCGCGGACCGGGAAAAGATCCTTTCAGTCAACCCTGACTTCCGGCACTCTGCCGGCGGGAAATTACTCAGTATCGCTATGGGCCAAGGGTTCCGGCAGCGTTTCTGTGAATGGCGTTGATAAAAACATTACGAATAACTGGAAGCTGTATGAATGGGCAGTTAATTCGCCGGGAACGGTTTCTGTGAATGCCAATGGCAACAGGATCGACGATGTCAGGTTATCACCGGCAGAAAGCCAGATGACCACTTACACCTACGAACCGCTTAAAGGCCTGACGAGCGCCACAGACCCTAAGGGCTTAACTACCTTTTATTCTTATGACGATTTCCAGCGATTATCGACAATAAGGGATGAATCAGGAAATATTAAGAAACAATTTAACTATAATCAGACTAACCCAAGCTTTTATAGCTATCCTGTGAACGTGACGCTGCAGAAAAATGGTTGTCCGCCCGGCTATTATGGAGAAACCCTTACCTATTCCCTTGATGCTGGAGCTTTCACTTCTAATGTCAGTCAGGAAGAAGCTAACCTGGCGGCAGCCAGAGATTTGGCAACCAATGGACAACGATATGTCAATGAAAATGGCCGTTGCCTGCAATATTACAGCGACTATCAATCCCGTTGGATACAAAAAAACGATTGCAGCCTTGGACAGGAAGTTCTATACGAGGTTCCCGCCAACAAGTATACATCGGCGATATCAACTGACGATGCTAATCAAAAAGCCATCAATGAAATTAACGCTCTTGGGCAGGCATGGGCCAACGCGCATGGCGTCTGTTTGACCGAACCGTATAAAAGTAATGTTGTTGAGGGAATGGTATCACGAGCATGCAGTTCAGGATATGTGCCCAGTCCTGCACAGGTAAACTTTAGGCTGGAAGCAGGGAGTTTTACCTCCCTGAGATCCGTGGCAGACGCAACGGATAAAGCTGGAAAGTACTGGGGAGCAAACAGCGTTGCCTACGCTGAACAACATAGCTCCTGCAACATCATCGGAACAAAAAGTTTTTCCGTTTTCAACGGAACAAGCTACACGTTCACCATTAGGTTGAGTAACGGAACAGATAATACGACTTATTCAGTTTCTTCGGGATCGTCGACGACCATTTCCTTTCCTGCCTATGAAAATATTTATGTAACTATAAGTACGGCGGCCTGCGGTTCGTGTACTTTCAGATTTACTTGCGGAACGCAGGTCGTAAATGGAGGGTTGGGGTCGTTCACCGTAAATTCTGCAAATCCAGCGAACAGCATTAATATTGGAAATGGGATCGCGAATTGATGTCTTATTGGATATCAACATGCAACTTAGTAAAGAACTGTTGAGCAGTTCGAAGACCTGGATGAAAAGCATAAAGGATGCGAAGGCAAGACGACGTAAAGCGAATATAACCGCTTCCAGCAATTGATGAATCAAGGAAAACACATTATCAAACAGACTAATTAACAATACAACTGACCAAAGAGCATATCACATGATGAATATTTCACGCAAACGTACTCGTTATTATTTGCTCACAGTAATACATGTATTTTTGGGTTTTTCGCCGGTATTCGCCCAGACGAAGGTAACTGTTCCGATGACGACAACGCCGTTAGCGGGGGAGTATTTCAGTTATACGGGTATAACGCTTAGCCCGGGTTTCAGTTTTACAGCGGCGGCGGGCCAAAGCTTGCGCCTTTATATAATGGATTCCGACTGCCAGCTGCTTTCTACGGCTCCAAGCGCGGACCAGAACTATATCATAACATCTGTCCCGAGGCAGCCAGGGGTGAACCCTGGCGCGACAGGTTTATTGACCTGTGACCTGATGCAGACCATAGCGTACTTTGACGGTTTAGGCCGGCCATTTCAAAAGGTACAGGTACAGGGCTCACCATTAGGGAAAGACATTGTGCAGCCGGTGATCTATGACCAGTTTGGCCGGGAAGCAGTAAAATACCAGCCTTACGCCTCCTCTGGTAATGACGGTAGTTATAAAGCTAATGCTATAACTGACCAGTTGAATTTTTATCATCCGCCCGGTACTGCCTTTGCAATCACACAGCTACCGGGTAATATCGCACATATCCCGACGCCTTATTCGCAGACCGCCTTTGAGGCGTCTCCCTTGAGCCGCGTGCTGGAACAGGGCGCACCGGGCGACGCCTGGCAGTTGACGGGGGCATCCAATGAAAGCGGTGTTCCTTCAGGCCATACGGTAAAGCTGGATTATACCACGAATAATACGATATCTCCTGTCACCTCTTTAACGGGTTATTATGCGAAGCTTTACAAGATCAGTGAGATAAGCGCCACGGACCAGAAGCGCACACTTATCTTGGGGGACGGGACAAATAACTATTACACCACGGGGCAATTGTATGTTACGGTGAGCAAGGATGAGAATTGGGTAAGCACAAAAGGTAAAGTCGGTACGACGGAGGAGTACAAAGATAAGGAAGGGCATGTCGTGCTCAAACGAAGCTTTAACCAGCCAGCCGGCTCGTCTGCAATAGAAGTACTGTCCACTTATTATGTGTATGATGATTTTGGCAACCTCGCCTACGTACTGCCTCCGAAAAGCAATGCGGACAATGTGCTGCCCGACCAAACGATGCTGGATAACTTATGTTACCAGTACCGTTATGATGATCGGAGCCGGCTGACCCAAAAAAAAATGCCGGGTACAGACTGGGAGTACATGATCTATAACAAGCTGGACCAGTTAGTCGCCACGCAGGATGGCCTGCAAAGAGGCAAAGCGCCGCAGGAGTTCACGATCAGTAAATATGATGCCGAGGGCAGGCTGATCATAACAGGTATTTACGTTCATCCCTCAAGCACATTAGGCTCAGATTACCGTTCGGTAGTGCAAGTCCTTGTGAACAACCAAACCACGCTTTGGGAGTACCCCACCGGCGCGTCAGGCAGCTACGGGTATACAGCTGAAAGCTGGCCTTCATTAATATCTAACTTTTTATCCGTTAATTATTATGACGACTACCGGTTTTCAGGCACTAATCCGTATCCATATGCAGACGCCAGCACGATGACGAAAGGTCTCCTTACGGGCAACTTAACCAATGTGCTGGGCACGGGAAATATGCTTTGGAGCGTTAGCTACTATGATGAAAAGGGGCGTAATGTAAAAACGTATAAACAGCATTATCTTGGGGGCGGCACCGCAAGCATTCTAAATTATGACGAGACCAGCAGCAGTTACAACTTCAATGACCAGGTGACTTCAGTTACACGCAATCACTTTAATAAAAATGTAAGCACCGTTTTGCCGGCCGTAATAATAACGACTACCTACGATTACGACCACATGGGCCGGAAGACCAATACCTTTGAGCAAATTACAACAGCCCCTTCTAATCCTGGCGGAAAGATCTTGCTGTCCAGGAATTATTATAATGAGATAGGGCAGTTAAAAACCAAACATCTGCATAGCACGAACAACGGAAGCAGTTTCCTGCAGGACATTGACTTCGCGTATAACGAGCGCGGTTGGCTCAGCATGATCAACGATCCGGCAATAATACCAACGGCAAATAAACTCTTCTCAGAGCAGTTAAGTTATGATACCCCAAAATACGGTGCTTCCGCGCAGTATAACGGCAATATCGCAGAGCAGGCTTACCGGGTTTATAGCTCGCCAATCAGCGGTGTCCAGACCGTTAAATACGCCTATGACGCGCTCAATCGCCTGACTGACGGTACAAGCAGCAGCGGGTTCAGTGAAACGGGCATCAGCTACGACCAGGCGGGCAACATCAATACGCTTAACCGCCTTACCGCGCCCGATGCGGCGAACTTAGTGTATAGCTATAACGGTAACCAGTTAACAACGGTGACCAAAGGGGGGGCGGCGTTCCGCAGCTACGGGTATGATGTGAACGGGAATGCCACGAGCGACGGGCATGGGAATACGATCAGCTACAATATGCTGAACCTGCCGCAAAGCATCCCCGGTAAAAATCTGAGTTATACTTACGATGCTACAGGGAATAAACTGCGTAAGGTAAGCGGGGGCACGATTACGGAGTATATTGGCGGTATCCAGTATTCAGGAGCCAATATCGACTTTGTGCAGACGGAGGAAGGCAGGGCCATACGTAGCGGCACCAACTATAATTACGAATATACGCTGACGGATCACCTGGGGAATAACCGGGTAACGTTCGACCAGACGAGCGGCAAGGTGGGCGAGGAGGATTATTACCCGTTCGGATTGAACGTGCACCGCTACATAAACGCGGGAAATAAGTATCTTTACAACAAAAAGGAGCTGCAGGAAGAACTCAGCCAATACGATTATGGCGCGCGGTTCTATGACCCGGTAATAGCCAGATGGACAACTGTCGATCCGTTAGCTGAACAGATGAGACGGTATTCTCCTTATACTTATGGTTTGAATAATCCTATGAGGTTTGTTGATCCCGACGGGATGGCTCCACTTGATAATTTCCTGATACGACAGGATGGGTCCATACATAGGGAGAAAACCGATGATAAAACCGATAGTTTCTTTATAGAGACATCATCCAGGGAAGATGGGAATAATATTATTAGATCCTATACTAAAGTAGCTACCTTAGATAAAAATGAAAATGGTTTAGATAAACTCGAAGACATAACATATAACGGTAAAGATCCTAGTACATCTTTTTCAATATCTGTAAAAGACGGCAACGAAGAAAAAGCTTATATGAGCGGTACCGCAGCAGCTGCGTTAATCGGTGCTGCATCGGGAGCAAACATTAAGGACCTTACCGTTGTTCAATTTAGCTTAGCAGATGGCTCATCCCCAGATCCGAGCACTTCACACAAGCGAGGGAGGAATGGCGATCTAAGGTACTTAAATACAAGTGAAACAGGGGCTGGTACATTAGTCGGAGACAAAAACATGGATAGTGGAAGGCAATCTGATCTGAATAACGGTTTATATAAATATGGGTGGAAAGATATGGTTTCTGAGAGAAGACCGGATGGTAGCTTATTACCACATACCAAATCTGCCAGGGAAAGCGGAATTAAGTCAAACCATAAAACACACTTGCATTTACAAGGGTTTAAACCTAAAGTTGTTAATTGATATGAAGCGTTTAATGATAATAGTTACCTTATTGGTAATACAAGCCAACTTATTATTGGCTCAAGAAACAAAGATGTTAGGAACGGGAGTTGTTTTTGCACAGGATGAGTTCAAGGATATTAATGTACTTAATTCAACTGGCTCATTATATGTGAAATTAACCCAGACTTCTGGAGGAGAAATAAAAACTACTTATTCACAGCCAGTCCAACAAAGCGTATTGATAAATAGCATAAAATCCAATTATCCCTATTATGCTCTTAAGCATGATAAGTATAAAATCCCTCTACCAAAATTATCGATTCGCGCATTTTATCCAGATGCAAGTGTTATTGTGTTTGATGCCATCAAGGTTGATAATGGGTATAAGATATTTGTAAACGGCGACTGGAAGATTATAAAGCCCACTCGAGCAATCCAATATCAGGATTGGGCTACCTACATGAAAAGGGTATACGTTAAAGCTAATAAGGTTCATCCCCTTTATAAAGACTGCAGTACTAAATCTATGATAGTAAGTGATGATGTGGAAAACAGTTACAAGGTGTTAGAGGTTAAGGGCGATTGGATAAGAGTACAATGTTCCCAAGAATGTGAAGGCTGTCCCGACAATAAAATATTGCGAGGCTGGATAAAATGGCGGGATAAGAATACAATCATCATCGATCTTTTCTACTCGTGTTAATATCCAACAAAATCCAGTTTAATAACAAAGCCAGGTACATACCGGGCTTTGTTATTAAAGAGCGTAAGTCTTACGAGCTTTAGCATCCCTAAGCAAACCATCGAGAGCATATAGAATGCTGTATCTATCAGGTTCAGAAAGTGAGTTCAATTCGTTAAGACGTTTAAGCATAGCCGGGTCTTTCAGCACGTTCAAATCGTCGTTTTCTCCTAGTAAATGCCCTACAGTAGTATCAAGTAGTTTGGCCATATTACGGGCGACCTCAATAGATGGTTTTGTTTCGTTCCGTTCATATTTGCCAATGACAGTATAAGAAGTATGCATCAACTTGGCAAGGTCTTGCTGCGAAAGCCCTTTGGCATCCCTGCACTCCCTTAATCTCTTACCAAATGTATCCATATATTATTACAGCAGTTATACCTATATATACTAATATACGCAACTAAATACTACAATAAAATCCCACCAGTAGGAACAAAAAGCGCTTTTTTAATGTTGTTTAGTGCTATAATAGTTCAATATATTATAATAAGGTTTTAAACTTGTACTATATAAATATATTTAAATCACATACAATACATTAGACTTTTTTTAAAGCGATGCATAAACCAGTTGGGCTTATTACTGACAATCCCGAGCTATTACTGTACATGAATTGCAAATTGCACATCACTGTATTGGGTGGCATTAAGTTGACGGGCTTTGACAGATTGAAAGTGACGCTTAAACTGGTGAATACGGATGATAAGTTCAATGTCTTTCGGCATAGCCTGGATCTTTACAACAGCATTTAAACGGAGCAGCTGATCGAGAAATCAGCCGAAGCCCTGGACGTAAGTACCAATGAGATCAGCACGGCCATTAGCCAGCTAACCACCGCCTTAGAAAATTACCGGTCGGAGCGCCTGGAAGCGATGAAGCCCAAACAGGTTAAAAAAAGCAGCTAACCGAACCCGAACGCAAAGCGGCCATTCAATACCTGAAAAGCCCCGAACTGTTAACCCGGACAAGACAGGCGATTGCACAAAGCGGCCTGGTAGGCGAAGAAACGAACAGCCTGATCGCCTACCTCACCTATACATCAAGGAAACGGCATACCCCGCTGCACCTGATGTGCCTAGGCGCAAGTGGTATGGGCAAGACCTGGTTACAGGAAAGAGTAAGCGAACTGATGCCGCAAGAAGATATACTGGAAATCACTACGCTAAGCATGAACGCCTTTTACTACTTCGGCAAAGAAGAACTGAAACATAAACTGCTTTTAATTGAAGATATGGACGGTGCAGAAGCAGTATTGTACCCGTTACGTGAACTGCAAAGCAAGCGCAAAATATCAAAAACGGTAACGCTGAAAGACAGTAAAGGCAACCTGAAAACGGTAACGCTTAATTTAGAAGGCACGGTTTGTATATCGGGCTGCACCACCAGGGAGCAGCTTTATGAAGACAATGCGAACCGCTGCATCTTACTGTATATGGATAACAGCCCGGAGCAGGACAAAAAAATAATGGATTATCAGCGCAAACTAAGTGCAGGGCTGATCGACCAGTACGAGGAAAGAAAGGTCAGGGAGCAGATCAAAAACGTGCATCGCATCTTAAAACCCATCAGCGTTAGAAACCCTTATGACACTTACTTAAGCCTGCCGGAAGCTGTATTCAAACCACGCCGTACGATGCTGCTGCTGTTAATGTTCACCGACAGCAGGTTACGGGCTTTACTAATGGTTACGGAATTTATTAGGAAGGTAACGCGGACCTGAACTATTTCGCAGGTAATATGGCCGTAGGCACGACCAACACCCCAACCGGTTTTAATTTGGCGGTTAACGGAAGTATGATAGCAACCTTTCCGAAGTGAAGAAATATATTAAAAAATCATCATCTGCGGGATTTGCCGTCTGCAAAACAGATCGCAGAGAATGGCCTGGACCTCGGAGAGATCAATAGATCACTTACTAAAAAGGTAGAAGAACTTACGCTATACCTGATTGAAAAGGATAAAACAGATGCCGCCAGCAAGCCCAAATAAATCATTTGATACGGGAATTTAACCGTTTAAAGCGAAAAGCGCGACCTAAAATACGTCCCTAATACATTGCAAAACGGAGCTAAGGTAAGTGAGCCGGGCTAAAATAAGTAGTGCAGCCGCGGGTGGCTGTTTTAAAGGCTATATTGCCAAACAGGACAACAACAGTTATAGAGCCATCGGTATCGCGTATTACGCAGACGACGAACTGGCGCTGATCGCTGAATCATTCAGGGTAAAACCTTTTGCCTAATCACTACCTTTTCCGGCAGGCGCACTTGTGATGTTCATTGAGATTGCTGATAGTGGATGCGGCCATTTTTTCAAGGGCCGCAATATCGATGTCTGACAATTCAACTCAGCCTGATTCCGTGAGAGTTGGAAACTGAAATTCCTAAACTTATGACTGCTATGATTTACATAATAGATTTTTTAGGCCAGAACCCAATTATATTACCGAAGCTGAAGCCCGTGCATTCGATTATAAACCCGAGTGATCACCGGAATGCTGGATGTTATCCCTCAAGCTCATTTGTGAGCAAAATCTTAGGGGTTTGGCATTAACTTATCTTGATGACTGATTATGATTATATTTGAAACATTACATTTGAACCTTTAACGATGACCAATATTATCCTAAAAACTTACCAACTATCGGAACTCAGCGAGGTTTAAAATACATAACGTAACGTCATCATTTACCCAATGTGCTTCAGCAAAAAGCAGAAAGTAATGTCTTGGTCTTAATAATATAAACACGATCCTAACCCACAATAGAAGAGCTAAAACTTTATTTAATTGAGCAAATCAGCGAATTTAAGAACTCAAACGCGAAAAAAACACATATAAGTATGTACGCGAACTATTTAATGAGCACCGTAAGAAATTAAGATTAATACCTCTAACGTTTTCCGGTTAGTTGTGAGCCGCCAAGATGATAGCACTGCTCTCCATTCTCCGCCATAAAGATAATGTAAACAAAAATAATTATTTTTATAACCGATAATATCCTAATCTCTTACATCTTATGACAAGACAAAAGCTTTTTTTGCTAATGCTGACACCCTTAGTCACCGTTGTTAACCAAGTTAATGCCCAGTGGACGGCGTCTGGAACAGCTATTTTCAACAGTAACATCGGAAACGTTGGAATTGGTACATCTTCTCCTGCCAATAAATTAACCATATTTGATGCGAGTGCGAATAATACTTACCTTTCAGTCAGCAACAATTCTTTAGGTACGTTCATGGGCGCAGGCGGCGTGGCTTTGGGCATAGTGGGCACATCTACAAATCATGATTTAGGGCTGTATACAAATAATACAGAGAAAATAAGGATCACAAGTACCGGCAATATTGGCATGGGCACAACGACTCCATTTAAAAAATTACATGTTGCCGGCAGCAGCATGGTAGTCACCACAGCTGATTTTACCGCTGGCGGAACAGGGAGCAGTCTTCTTTTAGGTCAGAACGGGTTAAGTGGTAATATCTACAGCCTTTTGCAGGCAACGATAGATGGCCCGAACAACGGGGGGCTCTTAGCGCTGAACCCGAACGGCGGGAACGTCAGTATAGGTACCACTGATCCCAAGGGATATAAGTTTGCGGTCAACGGTAGCGTCATAGCCACATCAGTTACGGTTAAACTTTACGCCGCATGGCCGGATTTCGTTTTCAAACGTAACTATTCGCTTTTACCACTCAGACAGGTAAGAGAATATATTTACAAAAACCAGCGTTTGCCTGATATGCCGTCAGCTGCTGAAATAGAACAAAAAGGTGTCGATGTGGGCGAAATGTTGAGGCTGCAAACCCGGAAAATCGAAGAGTTAACACTATACTTAATTGACAAGGATAAGGAATTGGCGGCGGAACACGCTTTTAACAAGGACCTCGAAAAAAGAATTAAGCGGCTGGAAAAGGCGCACAAACTCCGGTAGCCCCCCTTCATCAGGAACCGGAAAAGCCTTTTCTGTTGATTATACATAGCCCGATAAAGTAAGAATATAACTACTATCATTCATAGCTTGCGATCTGGCAAGCAATGGTGTAAATGTTCTATTATATGACAAACCCGGAATCGGTAAATCAAGAGCTGATTTTTTTCGGCGGTTTTCTACTTTTTGGCATTAAGAAAAAGGTTACCATAGCAGAGGTGCTCAAAAATCTTTTTCAGGGGTCAAAGATTCAGAGCATACATTGCACGCTATTGTATAATATCACCATATCAAGATAAGTGAAATGCTGGCGCGTGGCACCATGAAAAACTACTACACTACCGCCGCCTATCTCAAAGAATTCGTTAAGCACGAATTCAGGCGCTCGGATATCTATCTCTCAGAGCTTGATTATAGTTTCATCGCTAAACTGGAAAATTTTCTCAGAAGACATCAACCGGAGAACCATCAAAAAAAATTAGAAAATAATGGCCTGATGAAGCACTTAGAGAGGTTTAGAAAAATAATTCGGCTTGCTGTAAAAATGGACGAGCTTGATAAATACCCTTCTCTTTATTTCAATTAAAGTTTAACAAAAACGAGCGCGGTTTTCTTACGGTCACAGAGCTAAACAAGATCGAAATATTTTTCGGAAGATATATAATTATTTTTAGATTCGCTATAATTGCAAATAGTTTAACACCTAAACATTAAATCATGTCTTATAACAAAACCTCAGCCCCCGAAATTACACAACAATTTGTTTGCCTTAGATAAGGCACCACCATCTGAATTTGCCCGATACTATCGATTTTCCTGAATAATGTTTAATGGTATGAGTGTTAATTACCAGGCCGAAGTGTACCCGTTGTACTGACAAAAGGTTAGTGCTTTTGAGGGAAACGATTGTGATGGCGCTGACATGCATGAACGGGAACAATTATCGTTAACCAACTTCTTTAAAAAGAACAAAACTTGGTTGCTCAAGCTTTCGCGGAACACAGCAAGCGACAAATAAAACAAAAATCAACTCGTTGTATAATGAACAAACTATTGTTAGCCCTGATGCTCTTATTTTTAACGGGCAAGTCGTGTTTTTCACAAAACACGCAAAATCCCACTAATTATATCAGGACTGAATTGGTTCCCGCATCTCCAAATGCATCAAGTTTGGGAAAATACGGTGAAGTCCCCTTAAACCTTTCCACTGGCGCGCCTTCTATTAATTTGCCGCTGTTTACTGTGGGAGGTAGTCAATTAAGCCTGCCAATAACTTTAAACTACAGTTACGACGGATACAGACCTACACAACCAATCGGGTGGGCAGGTTTGGGGTGGTCCCTCAATGCGGGAGGAGTAATATCCAAAACTGTTAAAGGGCGACTTGATGAAAGCGCGAGTTCAGGAAGAAATTTTGATGACGATTACGTAAAAGGTAAAATAGAAGGTAATAAGGATGTGGAATTTTTAAATGGGGTTTATAACGGCTTGTATGATACGGAACCTGATATCTACAGCTTTAATTTCGGTAAGTATTCAGGGAAATTTATAAAATACAAAGGAACTTTTCATTGCTTCCCTTATCAAAAATTAGATATCGGTGGCAACAATACTGGATTTACTATTACAGCCGAGGATGGAACCAAATATGAATTTAACGAAGTGGAGACCACACGTCAAAAAGGATCTTCTTCATCACCATATACTTTGCCGACATACGTTTCATCCTGGTATCTTACTAAAATAACCAATGCGGCGGGAACTGAAAATATATATTTAGAGTATACGAGTGAAGGTACCATTGTTCAACCCGGCACACTTAGTCAAACATTTCAATATTTTCTTTCGACTACCAATAACAATAATCCAAACATCTCTCATGAAAACAAGCTGTTTGAACCGGTCATCACGTATCCTACTTATGTTACACCTAAAAGACTTATAACGATTGTTTCAGATCGCTTTACTGCAAGTTTCAATGCATCTCCCGATAACAGAACCGATATAAATCAGGATTTAAATGGTTCAGCAAGGGCACTTGATAACATTAGCATCACGAGCAGCAATGGCAGGGTTGTCAAAAATATTTCGCTTAAGCACAGCTATTCGGGTGCGGGCCTGCAATTGGATTCTTTAATAGAGAACGCTTATAAAATTGTTGACAACGATGTGCTGGTAATTGATCCTGCCAATACCCAAAAGCATGCTTTCTCCTATAACGCCGTCGATGGCGTTTCGCCTAAGATCTATGCGGCCGTAGACCATTTTGGTTATTTCCGCGGGGGCTCTTACGGCTATATGATGATGCCTTCGGGAATTGTTCCCAACGGTATTGACCGTTCTCCGAATATGAATGCAGCGCAGGGTGCGTTGAATAGAATAAACTATCCTACCGGCGGTTACACCACTTTGGATTATGAGCTGCATAAAAAGTATGCTGGCAATCAGTATAAAAAGGATGATCGAATCTCGGCTGACACAATTGTGCGCCCTGTTTTAAATCCCAACGGTTTTATTGAAGGAAGCGGCAAGAGTTTCATCATTAATTATGATCAGGACGCAGTAATTTACGTCCAAAGGGAGGTGAAATCACCTTCAGGGGATGGCTTCACCCATAACGCTTACAAAGATTTCGATTTATACAAGATAGTTAACGGCAACAGTCAGTTGATTACTTCAGGAACAATACTATTGGAAGCCGAGAACAGCGGTAAAGCGTTTACTGTAACACTTTCGCCCGGCCAATACAGGCTTAAAACTTACTGCGATGTAAAAGAAAAGGGAATGATTGCGCTAGTCCAATTTAAAATGCAGACCAATATTCCTATTGAGGGAGAAGACGTTGGAGGGATAAGGGTTAAAAAAACAATAGATTATCCGGTTGTAGGCTTGCCCATTACGAAGGAATATAAGTATACCAATAGCTTGGGGTTCTCTACGGGACAAAATGTTTGGGCAGGCTATGAATCCAGTATTTACACGGAGCGTTTTCAAGATCCGGAACTTCCCTGGTCCTATTATGACAACGTATATAACAATATCAGCTCATTCGTAGGAGAAAATTACTATATGGGTGTACCCCAGTATTACCTTTCCGTAACAGAAGCTATAACTTCAGGCACAGTAAGATCCAGTACCCGTACCGATTTTGTATCCTATAACGACTTTTACATGGGCACGGAGCCCCTGCGTGTGACGCATTACAAATTAGAAAACGGCATCGAGAAGCCTGTTCAACGGATAAGTTACAACTATCAGTTAGCGGCAGATACTTTTTTAAGAGCGATGAAGATACGTAAAATATTTACAGGCCATGCAGGTCCGCCGCCTCTCTATGATTACGAACCAACTGTTTATCAACTGAATTTTATGTGGAAATACCTGACTTCGACAACAAAGACAGATTATCGTGGCTCCGATTCTATTATTACTGTGACAAACAATTACTACGATGTGCCTAAAACCCGAAACTTACTGTCAACACAGACAACAGACTCCAGGGGGAGGCAATTGATCACCCGGTTTAAGTATCCTGAAAGTTATGCACCTGCGTTAAACAGTCCATTTATAACAGCGCATGTACTTGACCCCGTCTGGGAAAAGCAGGTCTGGCTGAAAACAGGTACCGACTCTGCGCTGGTATCAGCGGTCCTTAACCAATATAGCCCCACTCTGTTTCAACCTGTCAAGATGTCCTCGCTGAGCGCTCCAAATATAACCAGTTTAAATAATGAATTGAAAGGTACGAATAATCTTTATACAACTATGGTTAGCGATACCCGTTTCGATGAACGGGTAAATTATACCTATGATAATTTCGGAAAGCTGGCGACTCAGCAACTCAAGTTTGGGCCGGCAATCTCTTATAAATGGGGATACCCTGCCGTTACTTACTATATAGCAAATCAAAACAAGGTGCAGGTCATAGCCGAATGTAAAAACGTTGCTGATACCGGTTTTTTTCATGAAAACTTTGAAGAAAATATGGCAGCGCTGGTTGATGTCGCTCATACTGGTTACCGGTCTGTTAGTTCTTACACGGCTAACTGGATCAAGCCCAATGCGCGGGCTTACATCATTACCTATTGGTATAGAACGGGCGGTATATGGAAATATAAGTCAGACCCTTATGTCCAGAATTATGTTTGCGTGGGGGGCGATCATTACGATGATATATGTATTTATCCGGCAGATGCACAGATGACCACCTATACCTATGATCCCGGCGTTGGCGTAAAAAGTATCATAGACGCGAAAGCGAATACAACCTATTTTGAATATGATAACCAGAACAGGCTTAAAAGCGTCCGGGACCAGGACGGAAATATCGTTAAGAACTATGTATACAACATAGCCGGTTCAAACCTTAATGGTAATATGGCCGATGCAGCGCCATACGCTAACCAGACCATATTCGGTTATTTTACCAAGAATGATTGCGGTGATTATTACCAGGGGTCGGTGGTCAAGTACACGGTACCTGGCGGGACTTACCGTGGGATGACGCAGCAGGAGGCGGACGGCAAGGCACAGGCGGATCTTTCAGCGAACGGTCAGGCGAACGCGAACGCGCGGGGTAAATGTACGCAGATGGGTTTAGTGGAATAATGTATTTAACAAATGATCTAATGTATATCTCATGTTGAACTTTCGTGTACGAAGCATTCGGGTCTTTGCCATGTTATTGGCGGGGGGGTGTATAGCGCGCGGGGCAAGGGCGCAGTATATCTCGTCGCCGGCGGTACTAAACAGCGCGGTGAGTGCGGGCGCCTATTATAATGAAAGCGGTATAACGTTAAGCCCCGGCTTTACGTTCACTGCTACGGCCAACCAAAGCCTGCAGCTGTATATCACCGATGGCAGCTGTAAGCCGCTGTCGGTTGTAGCAAGCAGCGACAAGAACTATATCCTTACCTCTGTTCCGCGGGTGCCGGGGATCAAAACGGAAGGTGCGCTTGCCAACCGGAGCACGTGCGAGCTGATGCAAACGGTGCAGTATATGGATGGTCTGGGCAGGCCTGTTCAAACTGTAGTGGTAAAAGGCAGCAGCGACGCGCTGAAGGATCTCATCCAGCCGGTCGCCTATGATTATTTCGGGCGGGAGACCTACAAGTTCCAGCCTTTTGCCTCGGCTGTAGCGGCCAGTGGCAGTTACCGGGCAGATGCCCTGCAGCAGCAGCTGAGCTATTACAACAACGGGGCAGGCGGCAGCCAGCAGCCCAATGGGGTGGTCAACAATGCCAAGCCGTTTTCGGTAAGCGTATATGAGCAGTCGGCGTTGAACCGTGTGACAGAACAGGGGGCTCCCGGCGAAGCCTGGCAGCCCTACGATGCGGCGATAGCTAACTCAGGCCACACGGTAAAGCAGGTTCTTGCGGTCAATAACATCACGGCGCTTACGGATACGGCAAACACACTGCTTGCGGCCCGGTATGTGATCAGCGCAATAGACGGGGTCAGCCAGGCGCGCACGCTGGTACGCGATGATAAGTACGGCGCGAGCCAGTTATATGTGACGATTTCGCGCGATGAGAACTGGAGGAGTGGTAAGGGCGGTACAAGCGAGGAGTATACGGATAAGAGCGGTAATGTAGTGCTGAAGCGCACGTTTAACAAGAATGGCGCTGTCATGGAGATCCTGTCTACCTACTATGTTTATGACGACCAGGGCTACCTGGCCTTTGTACTGCCGCCCAAGAGCGATGCGGACAACGCCTCTGTCATCAGCCAGGGTACGTTAGATAACCTGTGCTACCAATACCGTTATGATGACCGTGGCCGCCTTACGCAGAAAAAGCTGCCGGGCAGGGGCTGGGAGTATATGGTTTACAATAAGCTGGACCAGGTGGTGGCGACGCAGGATGCTGTCCAGCGCAATAAAACAACGCCGGAGTGGACAATTACCCGCTATGACGCGATGGGCCGCGTCGTGATGAGCGGCCTGTACCCATACGGCAGCTCAGGTGCAGACACCCGCAGCGTGGTACAAACCCAGGCTGACGGCTTTACGGCGTTATGGGAAGCACCCACCGGCAGCGCGGCAGGCAATGGCTACACGGCCGTAACGTTTCCGGCTACGGTAAGCACCACCCTTCGTGTAAACTACTATGATAACTATAGCTTTGCGGGTACCAACCCTTATCCTTATGCCGGTGCAAGCGCCTTGACCAAAGGCCTGCCAACCGGTACGCTGGTGAATGTGCTGGGCACAGGTAATATGCTGCTTTCAGTGATGTATTATGATGACCAGGGCCGTAACATCAAAACCTTTAGTCAGCATTACCTTGGCGGAACGGTACATGGCAGCAATTATGATGAGATCAGCACAGCTTACAGCTTTACCGATGAAGTGCTGACGGTATCCCGCAGGCACTTTACGGTAGCCTCGGGCAGTGTTACCCCGGCATTGGTGGTGGCCAACCGCTTTACGTATGACCATACAGGCCGTAAGATAAGCAGCTACCAGCAAACCGGGACGGTGAGCGCGCCGGAGGTCCTTATCGCCCGGAACGACTACAATGATATAGGGCAGTTAAGGACCAAACACCTGCACAGCACGAACAGCGGCAGCAGTTTTTTGCAGGATGTAGACTACGCGTATAATGAACGGGGCTGGCTCAGCAGGATCAACGACCCCGCCATAGCGCCAGCTACGACCAGGCTGTTTTCGGAACAGTTAAATTACAACACCCCGCAATATGGCGCCTCCGCGCAGTATAATGGCAACATAGCCGAGCAGGGGTATAAAGTGTATGGCTCGCTTAGCGCGGGGCTGCAAACGGTAAGCTACGCTTACGACCAGCTAAATCGTCTTAAGGAAGGCAACAGCAGCAGCGGGTTTAGTGAAACGGGCATCAGCTACGACCAGGCGGGCAATATCCATACGCTTAACCGCCTTACCGCGCCCGATGCGGCGAATTTAGTGTATAGCTATAACGGTAACCAGTTAACGGCGGTGACCAAAGGGGGGGCGGCGTTCCGCAGCTACGGGTATGATGTGAACGGGAATGCCACGAGCGACGGGCAGGGCAATACGATCAGCTACAATATGCTGAACCTGCCGCAGAGCATCCCCGGTAAAAATCTGAGTTATACTTACGACGCTACAGGGAATAAACTGCGTAAGGTCAGTAGCGGTACGACAACTGAATATATCGGCGGCATCCAGTATTCAGGGGCCGGTATCGACTTTGTGCAGACGGAGGAAGGCAGGGCCATACGTAGCGGCACCAACTATAATTACGAATATACGCTTACCGACCACCTGGGGAATAACCGGGTAACGTTCGACCAGACGAGCGGCAAGGTGGGCGAGGAGGATTATTACCCGTTCGGATTGAACGTGCACCGCTACATAAACGCGGGAAATAAGTATCTTTACAACAAAAAGGAGCTGCAGGAAGAACTCAGCCAGTACGATTATGGCGCAAGGTTCTATGATCCGGTGATTGCAAGGTTTACGTCAATAGATCCAGTGGCAGAACACTTTCCTTGGATGACTAGTTATCAATACGCATCAAATGATCCTGTAAAAAACATTGATTTAGACGGGCTTGAAGGAATACCATTTTCTTTTTTCTTTGAAAACACTGCTATAACACCTAAAATCGGCCCTGTCGCAGAAATAGCTGGAAAATATTCTGTGGAAAATATCTCGAAGGCAGGAGGAGAGTTTTCTGGCAAAACATTAGAGAGTTTTCGTAGGGGAAATGCAGCAGAAGCAGAACAATTATCTAAAAATGGATTAGAAAAAAACAATGCTCCTATTAAGCTGCCGGATCCAAAAACTGGAAAAGATGGAGTTTCGGTTCCAGATGCTTTCAAAAATGATGGGCAGTCAACGGTAGAGATAAAGAATGTTAAAGGGCAGTCTTTAACTAAACAGTTAAGATTGCAGGAAAAATATTCTAATGACAATGGTTTTAAACCAGAATTGATAATTAATGAGGGAGCAAAAATCTCTAAGCCTTTACAGAACTCAACCTTTGATATAAATACATACAAATCAATGCCAGTTGTAATGCCTGCGGATAATACGAGGGTGATACCTACACCAATAGTGCCTCCTAAACCACCGCCACCACCACCTTGCCCTACTTGTACCTAATTAATAATAAAATGGATCAAATCAATATAATGGAGAATGTGACTAAATTAGTTGACGTAATAAAGCAACAAGCCGAGTTATTCATCGTAGAAGGAGGAAGCTTTTATCCTTTCGGTACTTGCATTGATAAGCTTGGTGAAATTAAACCAATTGGTGCATATTTAGAAGGGAATGACCCATCTCCCTCCGAGTTAATCAGTATGCTTGAAGCTCATTTTGTAAAGGGGCTAAACAATGGTTTATTTAATATATGTGCTATAGCAATAGACGTGTCAATTAAAGAAAAGGACAAGTCTTATGATGCTTTGGAAATCAGATTGTTTAATCTTGAAAAGGATGACGTCGATAAATTATATTATAAGTATAAGGTTAAAGGAAAAAAAGTTCAATTTACTCCTCAAGAAATAAGTTAAAACTTTCTTTATAACAAAGCCTGGCCATGCGCCGGGCTTTGTTACTTAAGCAGGGCTTGCAGTTTGTTTTTAGCAAAGAAAGCATCCATTGTAGCGAACAGATGTGAGCGCTCCTCCTGTGGCAGCTTCTCGATCAGCTTTAAACGGTTCAAAGCATCCTGGTCAATGTTTTGATATTCTGCATCTTTTACCAGGTAATCCAATGTTACGCCTAAAGCATCAGCTACCTTTGCGGCTGTATCAATAGACGGCTTGATTTCATCCCTTTCGTATTTGCCGATAATATCGCCGGACGTACCCACGGCCTTGCCTAAGTCTCCCTGGGTCATCTTTTTTTGCTTGCGTGCGTAGGTGGTTTTCTCTCCAAACGTCATGATATATCAGATTTATGAGCTTAAAATGAATGAATAAACAAATATAAGTGAATAAAAATGCAGATACAATTACAATAGTTCTTGTTTGCAAAAGAATGATTAGTTGGTTTTGTGAATTATAAGTCGTAAAAAACTTTTTTTTCAACATGGCTAAACTAATAACGGATAACGCAGAATTACTGATCTACCTGGACGGCAAACTGCACATTACCATCTTAGGCGGTATCAAACTGACAGGCTTAAACCGTATGAAAGTA
>NZ_JBHTIA010000010.1:0-20986 GCF_042676625.1 Mucilaginibacter lutimaris | reverse complement strand
AAGAGGGTAGGGCGGCCAGGAGGTCGGACGGGACATACCGTTATGAATACGACCTGAAGGACCATCTTGGCAACGTGCGCCTGACGTTTCAGAGGAACGCGAGCCAATTCAAAGCGGAGCGGTTACAATCGGACGATTATTACGCTTTCGGTATACGCAGATCGGTACCTAATAATGTGCTGAACAATAAGTACCTTTACAATGGCAAAGAGCTGCAGGAAGAGACCAGCGACTATGATTACGGTGCACGTTTCTACGATCCTGTAATTGGTAGGTGGACAACGATTGATCCGCTGGCAGAGAAGTCCAGAAAGTTCAGTCCATATACATACGGATTAGATGATCCTATCAGGAATATCGATAGGGACGGTATGTTCTCAACCCATGTTGATGAATATGGAACTGTTTTGAAAAACGTGGACGATGGTGACAAAGGAGTTTATGAACATGACGGTAAAACTGCAAAAGACGTTGAAAAGACCTATAGTAAAACAAATACTGGTGCCGGGGGAGAAAAATTGGTGAATTAGGGGGTAAAATTGACATTACTAAAATAGCAAGTAACATCTTAAAAAGAGACGGACAAGTTGCGGAAGGATTGAACACAGCTGAATGGATTAATAAAGTTTTGCCAGGTCATGATTGGGATTTGAAATCACAAACAAACACAATATTTGGTGTAGCTTGGAAATACGATCAAGATATAAAATCAAAAACTGGAGGTGATAATGACACTTTCTTTAGCTTCAAAGGTCTTTCTGAAAACGGTAAGTTTACTGCGGCTGATTTTGGTAATTATCATGCAGGTTACACAGGAATAGCAGCAGGGGTTTCACAAAGAACACAATATAGTTTAGCTGGTCTTGGGGAAATGGCAAAGTTCAACGGTGGCTTTTGGAAACGCGCACGAGAAATTCTTTTTAACGTTTCACCTAATGGTAATCAAAGGATTGATTTTCATTATAATACAGATGGAATGGTTGATGCTGCAAAAGCGGGCTTACATCCTTGATTTATGCAATTGTTATCATTAGGAGGAATTAAATGAAAAAGTACGGTTTGTTGTTTATTATTATCGGTACACTGTTCAGTTGCATCAACAGTAAAAGCAAAAGGAATTATAAGTACACTTTAAAAAGAGTAAATAACTTATATATTGAAGTGTATAAAGCTGGATTAATAGGAAACTTAACATCTCAATATCTTACTGACTCAACCAATTTCAGGGTTCATTTAGGCACGTTTGATGATGAAAACGGATACATCTATTGTAAGATTGATGGCGACAATATATATATTGAAAAGAGGGAACATGGACAGGGTTCAAGCCCGCAATTTGATACTCTTAAAGTTGTATCAAAAACGAGGTACAGTTTAAAAGACTTAAAGAAAAAACATTTGTTTGAATGAAGCGCAAGCCGGTTCGTTACAAAGATGAACAGGATATTGAGCGTTTGTTTATCAGCATCAACACATTAGATGACATCAAAAACTGTCTCTTATACCTCAACTATGCGCTTCGGAAACTAAGCCCAAAAATACAAACATGCTAAACAGATCAGGCAAAGTGTAATCACGGAATGGCTAAAAGAAAAGAACCTGCGCACCGTTCAATATATGGCCGGACACCGTTATGTCAGTTCAACTGAAATGTATAAAACCACCAATCTCGAAGACCTAAAGAGGCGCTTAACAAGCATCATCCACTGACTCTATCTTAAAAAATCGCGACTCTTATCCAATAAATCCTCGAAAAACAACCAACCCTGCGGCAGCCTGTGGTAAAAATCAACCAACCATCAGGGGCTTGTATGAAAAAATGTCTGTTAATTTTACGAGTCTAAACGTTCTTTATAGCACCGAAAAAGTGCAAATGGAAAAACCAGGGAAAATCGTAAAACATATAAGGGGCAATACGATTACGGCGCAAGACAGTTATGGAGGTGTTCTAGCAACTTCTCTTGCAAAACAATTAGCTGAGGCAAATATTAAAGTCGATTTGTTAATAACCGTGGATGCGGCAAATGGACCGCTGAGTAGTTTTGTTGATAGAGATATACCTGGCAATGTACAAAGCAATATTAATTATTTTGAAACCAATAAAGGCACTCTTCTTCCAGACAGTATACCTATATCGGTGATTTCTTTAGAAAACAAAAAGATTATTGTAAAAAAGACATTGTATAAAATATACAGTGAGTAGTTCTGAAATAGGTTGACGATTGGTCATGTCCGTATTTTGGAGTACAGTTTTGGAGGGTTAAAAATCTAATAATGTTACCTATTATCATTCAATAAAACAATGTTTATTGCTTGTCCTGGTTAGATGTAGGAAATCCTTAGGTTTCCGTATCTAAATAGGTTTTCTTCTTTTTAATATTTTTTCTTCTTTTTAGTAACCTCCTTTTTTGTTTGAAGGCGATACTTAAATTCAGGTTGACATTGTTTAATAAAAATTATATTTTCGAGGCATTACAATCGTTGCTTAAATATCTCCCGGCGTATTTGCGCCATTAACCGGCATCCTGCGGAGGCGGGACAAATAATCCTATGTCCATATTTAAACAAGCAACATGCACCTTATCGATTCTTCGATCGAAGCTTTCTACGCGCACGCGCAGGAAGAAACCAGACTGACCACAGGTCTTGGCCCATTAGAGTTTGAACGTAATAAAATCTTAATCAGTCGCTATCTTCACCAGCGCTGCCATATTACCGATGTAGGCGGAGGCACCGGTCACTATGCACAATGGCTTAGCAGCCTCGGCCACTCCGTTACGCTCATCGACCCGGTTCCCAAGCACATTCAACAGGCAAAAAAGCGGTCTAAACAAACAAGTCAGCCCTACCAGTGCCTGCTGGCAGAAGGGCGTAATTTACCGCTACCCGATGCCAGCCAGCAACTGGTTATCCTACACGGCCCATTGTACCACCTGCAAGAGCGATCCGATCGCATCGCTGCGCTCAGGGAAGCCCGCCGGGTACTTAGGAAAGACGGCATCATTTTAGGATTCGCCATCAACAATACTGCCTCAATAGTAGCGGCGCTGCAAAGCGGTTTGATTTATCATCCTGATGTTTTCAAAATGTGTACCACAGAACTGGTCTCCGGCATCCATCAGCCACCTGCCGGTTTTCCGGGCATGTTACCGGCGGCCTATTACCATCGTCCCTCTTTTTTAATCGATGAGTTTAAGGAAGTCGGTTTAAAACCGCTTGAATTACGTCCGGTGGAAGGTATCGCCTGGATGGACGGTAGTTTCTTTAGTAATTGGGCGGATCCTGTCAAGAGAAAGCGACTGCTGGAACTGCTCGAACTCACGGAAAAAGATCAGGACCTATTATGCTTCAGCCCACATATGATGTTGGCAGCTAACGTTAGCATCTGATTTTATGTTTACAATTGTCACAATTAATGATTTGCAACGACTTACTTACATACAAATAACCACTATACTTATGAAAGTAATCACCTTATTCTTGACCTCTCTACTTTATTTACAATGCATGGGCCAAAGCGTTTCCAAGATCAAACGTCTGGATGGTTCAGCAATTTCTAAAGATCATATCGATACCATAGTGCGCCGGTTAATGGCGGCCGCAAGGGTAGATGGTATGCAACTGGCCATCATCAACAATAATCAGGTGGCTTACAGGAAGGCCTATGGCTTTAAAGATAAAGAAAAGGGACTCCCTCTGGATACCGGCACCATCATGTACGCGGCTTCGTTCAGCAAAGCCGTATGTGCTTACATCAACATGCGGCTGGTACAAAAAGGACTCATCGACCTGGACAAACCTTTAGTGGCATATTTAAAAAAGCCGCTTCGTGAATACGGCGATTATGCAGAACTGGAAAAAGACGAACGCTGGAAAAAAATCACGCCGCGAATGTGCCTGAGCCACACAACGGGCTTGCCAAATGTTTGGTGGATGAATGTAAAAACCGGTGTGCGGGATACCAGCCTGAGAAACCGGTTATACTTTGAACCCGGCAGTCGTTATGCTTACTCAGGCGAAGGCTTTAAACTGCTGCAGCGCATTGAGCAGGTGTATTTAGGCAAAGGTTTGGAAACGATGGCCCGGGAGGAAATATTTGAGCCTGCAGGGATGCACCGTACCAGTTATGTCTGGCAGCCGGCATTTGATGGCAATGCGGCTGTAGGTTACGACGAAGAAGGCAAGCCTGGCGGCCAGGTGCGTTCGCAAAGTGCCATTGGGGCAGGTTCCATGCTCACCACCGTCAGCGATTATTCGCGTTTTATCGCGTATGTGCTGAATGGCCGCGGGCTTAAGCCTAAGGTCTATCGTGAAATGATCCGGCCACAGATCCGCATTCATTCAATTTATGAGTTTCCTACAATGCTGGAAGAAACCACTCACCGCGACGATAAGATAGAGCTGTCGTACGGTTTGGGTTGGGGCGTGATCAAAACGCCTTACGGTCCTGCATTTTTCAAGGGCGGCCACGATGACTGCTGGCGTAATTATACGGTCAGTTTTCCTCAAAAGAAGATTAGTATCATTATCATGTGCAACAGCGGTAATGGCGAAAGGATCTTTAAAGAACTCCTGGAGAAACTGGTCGGTGACACCTTTACCCCTTGGGAGTGGGATCGCTTTACGCCTTATAACGTAAGGACGAACTAACACTTGGCATTCTTCACCAGAATAGTCGCTTTAATTAAATGATGAAAAGGCCGCACTATAAGGACTACTTATTAATGATGTTGAAATTGACAATTATTTACATCTATATCATGTTTAATCAGCCACATATCTGGCAGCAGATTTCAACTACATGGTGATTCAATTAGGGACATATCATAACCTTTATCCATATGAAAAAGAAACTGACTTTCTACTACATGTTACTATCATTGTTTTCACTGATAGTTTTTGCCGGCAGCAGCGTGCATGCACAGCCCCTATCCGACAGTACCCGCTCAAAAATCGACCAACTCTTCGCCAAATGGAACGATACAACTGCGCCCGGCTGTGCGGCCGGCATCGTCCGATGTGACGAACTGGTCTATTCAAAAGGATTTGGTCTGGCCGACCTGGAAAATAAGACGCCTAATACGCCGGCCACCATTTTTTATATGTGTTCGGTATCCAAGCAGTTTGCGGGATACGCCATTGCAATGCTGGTGAACCAGGGAAAAATTAAGCTGGATGAAGATATCCATGCCTATTTGCCATGGATGAGTGATCTTCGCCAGAAGATCACGGTCAAAAACCTGGTCCACCATACCAGCGGCATTCGTGATGATATCGGGCTTGCGCAATTTTATGGGCTTGGAGAGGACGGAATGCTCACCGAGGAGTTAGCAGTTCAGATGCTCAAAAGGCAACGCACACTTAACTTTGATCCCGGCAAGAAGTTTTCCTATTCCAATTCCAATTATGTGTTGCTTGCGGAGATTGTAAAGGCAGTAACCGGTCAAAGTTTCAAGTCTTATTCTGATTCAGCGATCTTCAGACCGTTGGGGATGACAAGCAGCGCTTTCGCAGACGATCATTCGCAATTGATCGCTGGCAGGGCGCTATCTTATGAAAAGGATAGTAAGGTTTTTCGTAATGCTGTACAGAACGTTTATACGCTGGGTGACGGCGGACTGTTTACCAACGTGAACGATATGGCTAAATGGGTGGCTAATTTTTATCAAACAAAGGCTGGCACTTTTAAGGATATTGAACTGATGACCACACCTGGTAAGTTAAACGATGGCTCCAGCATTCCTTATGCGATGGGGATCAACGTCAATACTGACCGTGGCTACAAGCGGTTGACGCATAACGGCGGGCTTGCTGGTTACCGGACGATCATTGCAATCTATCCGGAACTAAAAACGGGCTTCTATATCTTTGGAAACGCGGGTGACGGTGACGTTTATAACAAGATCAACCAGATAGCTGAACTTTTGATACCGGACAGGTCAGAGAAGAGACAGGCGCAAGCACCGGTAACTCAAAACGATCCGGTTTTTGCTATAAAAGACTCGACAGAACTTTCGAGGTGGGACGGAAACTATATTGCAGCTAATGGCTACAAGGTCTCGGTAAACTTCAAATCGGGCAAACTATATGTGAACGGAAATGCGGAACTGGAAGCTGAAGGCGATAGGTCATTTCACATGAAGGCACGGTCATCGGTGAAATACCAGTTTTCGATCGATCCAAAGACAAAGACTCTCCTTGCAAAATTGATTTCTCCGGTGTTGGCAAAGCCAATTGAGATGGAACGTGTCCGCGAAATCCAATTGTCAACGACACAACTAAATGAATATGCCGGCAGGTATTTTTCCGAGGAGTTGGGAGCATTCTTCAATATAAGTGTTAAAAATAACGAGCTATCGATCTGTGATAAGTACCATGAGCCGGTAAGAATGAACCTGTTCGGAGCCGATCACCTCTTCACCGATTATGATTTTTTAAACCATCTCCGTGTTAGGCGCAATAAAGGCCGTATTACAGGCTTTGAGCTGAACACCGGCGATACGGCGGGGCTGATCTTTCTGAAGCAAATAGATAAATGAAATATAGCTGATCGGCGACATCACCAGCCCCTGGAAATGGGACCGTTTTACGCCTTTATAACGCAAAGAAAAATAAAGCTTGAACACAGCAAGGCCCCCTTAATCCCCTGAAGGGTGGTCTTAATTTTAATAATGAAAAGAACCACGCTATGCAATGGCCACTTAACGATGACTTATGAAAAAACTAATCTTTCTATTTATACAAATACTGCTGGTCAGCTCGGCCCTTGCGCAGAACGAACCACAACAGATAGATTCCCTTATGCAGCTGGCGCATCAAAGAGGGGTGTTTAACGGTAACGTATTGGTAGCCTGGAAAGGCAAGATTATCTATGAAAAGGCCTTCGGCTACGCCGACGGCAGCAAAAGCATACCATTAAACCTTTCCATGAGTAGGCTTGTTGACAGTGACGATGATTCAAACATAGGTTCGTTGCCTACGCATACCTCTACAATTGCAAAGGATTGAATGTCAGATTCCATTCTTACTTGCTTTCTTTCCTGCTGCACCCATGCAGTTGCCACCTGCATAAATGAGGAAAGTGTTTTCATCTGTTCAAATAGATGGAATGGTGTTTCCATTCACCAGATAATCAGTTATTACAAAGAACAATTTGTAATGTCCGCTTACTTTACTCACGGACAACAAGTCACACATGCCGCTACTATCCCTATCGCGGGGATAGATTGATAAACATACTCTACTATCTGATAGCTTTTACCTCGACACGCGACATTCGTAACGAGGGCTTCGATCTTTTACCCAGCATAAAGCTTTTGGATGCAAAAAAAGCGCATGCCTGACTTACCCGTCAAGGGTATATGAACCGTGACTCCGCCTCGGCCCTTGACAGATATGCCATCATGCGCAATAGGGCAATAAAAACTTTACGCTATGGAAAAGTTCGCATTAACCCTTCAGTCCAGTTCTGCCATTGACGTTTATGTCGCAGATCATCATCTTATGAAATATGAAAAAGACCTGCTACTTGAAATAGCTGATGCTATTAGCAAAGGCGAGGCCGCTAAAGTAGCCTGGTTCGCCGGCTTTGGTGACAGCTTTCGTCAGATCTTAATGAACGTCAATGAATACCGCAGAGTATTGGAATTTGGTTTTATAGAAATTGCTTTCAATCAATATGGCTGGTTCGCTTCACCAAAGTTCCTTAACAGGGAAGACATCGTATTAGAACAAAGTGAGATACGCATCGGCCGCGGCCTAATGGTTCATGGGCTTACGCGCTAAGTTGCAACTATGGTACCGCGGGCAGCAGCGGTCCGCTATGCGTGTTTTGTAAGAAGTACTCTTCAAGAAACGAAGCACTATCAGCAGCGATGTCAGAGATGAAAACCCAGATGACTAAATATCTCGGAAATCCAGACACCACTAATTACAAACAGGATGTATTGAACAAGACCCTAAAGGCGATTGCTGCGCTGGAGAACAGCCGGGTGCAGCTCTCTATGTTTTAATTGTAAACTTAGATATGGTTTTTAACAACAATTTTGTTGTCTTAAATCCTGTATCTTTACTTATTATCGCAATGAATAATCTATCTATTTTTTTGATTGTTCAGAATACAAAACAAATTTGTTGTGTATTTCGTATTAATAATTATATTTGTGTTATGTAGAAAATCACAAGGGAATGGAAATGAAATACAACGGAATTTATCTCGCACCAGGCATTTATATCCTTAATGAGGGTCGATTTAAGGAAGAGTTCGTGCATAATCACCCAAGGGAGGTACTATTTGAAAACCTGAAACGTCTGATGACAGTCATGGAATGCGTCCATAGCTCAGCCTTCTACATTGGTGGGAGTTTCGTGACTAAGTTACCTGTTCCTAAAGACGTTGATGCTTGTTGGATAATTCCTGTAGACATTTCAGATGAAGAGCTTTTTTTAAGGTTTCCCATCGCTCTTTATCCCTCCAAAGTTAAAGAAGAATATGGAGTTCATTTATTTCCCGTTTCTGCTGAATCCCTTGCTATGAATCATAACACATACATTGATATGTTTCAAATAAATAGGCTCAATGAGCCTGTAGGTATAATTAAAATCGAATATTGACATGATAAAAAACAACAGACAATTTGCAGCGGCTCAGGAGAGGCTAACTGTACTTAAAGCAGAGCTTGAAGATCATTTCAAAAATAAGGACACAATGCGACCTTATTATTTTGAAAGCAAACACAACACTCATAAAGAAATGATCGACAAACTCCAGCAGGATATTGATGCTTACAACGCATTGTTAAATGGCAATGTGCATTTTTTTGTTTACAACGATTGGAGCGAATTGAGCGATGTATTGATTTCAGCGAGAATACACAAAAGGATGAGCCAAAAAGAACTCGCAGAAAAGTTGGGTATTGCCGAACAGCAGATACAGCGGTATGAATCTACGGATTATCAGGGAGCCGGATGGTCTAGACTCCTTGAAATCTTCAAAGCATTAGGACTTAGGGCTGAAGGTAACAGGGTTAATTTTGAAACGGATGCTGGTATCTTTTTAAACCCTCCTAGCGTTGACGACTCAATGAAAGAGGTATTCAAAAGACAATTAAGAAGTGAGAAGACATTTGATTTAGCAGGCGTATGAAAACGATAACGTTTTATTCCTATAAGGGAGGGGTTGGGCGGTCTCTTGCTTTAAGCAACATAGCCGTTCGCTTGTCTGAACTTGGGCAAAATGTGTGCGTAATGGATTTCGATCTCGATGCACCAGGCCTGAGATTTAAATTCAAAGATTACCAGTTTTCCAGTCCGATAAAACAAGGCCTTGTAGATTATATTTATAAGTTTTCAAATGAAGGTGTGCTAGATGACATTAGTAAGTACGCCATTTCTTTGAAGCCTGCTAACGACTTCTTCAAAGAGATCTCATTTATTTGTGCTGGTGATATCGAGTCGAAAGATTATTGGAGCAAACACGCCAAGATAAAATGGCAAGACCTGTTTTTTTCAGAGTACGGACAAGGTGTTGACTTTTTTCTTGACCTAAAGGCACAAGTTGAAAAAAAGTTTAATCCTGATTATTTTTTGATCGATTCTCGAACAGGCGTTACTGAAATCGCTGGAATTACCTTGCGTCTACTCGCTGACCACGTGGTGGTGTTAGGTATTAACAACAGGGAAAACCTTTTTGGATCAAAGCAAGTGATTAAATCCTTATTGAGTGATGACAACATGTTTCCCAAAAAGCCCTCTATCAATTTTGTTTTGTCAAGGGCTCCATTCGATAAACATGAAAAGGAGAAAGAGCGTTTAGTGATTGAGAAGATTCGAGAAGAATTTAAAAGTCATCTTGGGCTTAGTTACTTTGACATCTCCGTTATACATGGTGATAAAAAAATTGAAGAGGAGGAAGGTCATCTTTTAAGAATCGATCAGCAAGTTCAGCTCGGATCAATCAGTAGTGATTATTGGGATATCTTAAAGATAGTCACCGAAGGTAGCTTGAATTTGGACGCCAAGGTTCTGCAGATCAGGCGTGCGCAGATCGAATTTATTAAGTACATGAATGAAACGGATAATCTACGCAAACTCGAACTGCTTGACGAAGCGATCAAGCTGGATGGCACAAAATACCTTTACTATAGTGAGCGTGGCAATCTTAATTTTAAATTAGGCAATATTGATGCAGCTATCATAGACCATCAGGAAGCTTTAAAGATCAGTCCTTCAAGTCCTAAATTAAATTATAACATTGCAGTATGCTATACGGAGAAAAAAGTGTACGACTTGGCCCTGGAATATTTAAACAAGTCTGACGATGTTGGATACCCTGCATTTTATTGTAAGGGTTTTATTTATCGTGAGACCGGCAGTTATGACCTTGCGCTGCAAGCTTTGAATACAGCGCTTTCAATCAGTCCTACGCAAGATAAAGGCTTTAATACACGAGCGGATATACATCGATTACTTGGTAATTATAATGAAGCCTTGTCGGACATCTTATCTGCGATAGAACTTAAGCCGGACAAAGCAATTTACTTTGCGACACTTGCGGAAATCTATGCATCGCAGGGGAAGGAGGATGATTTTTATCTGAACTTAACTATTGCTTTGTCGAAAGGTCTTTCAAGTGATGAACTTAGTTCTGCACGGGATGTATACGAAAGATTTTTAAAGCAAGAAAAGTTTATTGCCTTGCTTGGAAAATATGATATCGATCCGGACGATATCAAAAATGGCAATTATACCGTTCGAAATGTCGGATTGAGCTAAATAAAAAGGCGGATGATAAGTCCGCCTTTTTATTTTTATCCTTGAGATCCAATAATTCCTTTATCCTTGGAATTGATGATTGTCCGTTCGCTACTATCGTCAAGCGAATCTTCAGGTGACGAATTTTTCTTCCTAAGAAGTCCGATTTCAATGTCATCATTTTCCGCAATATTGCGACTATCTGCAGCAGGATTGACAGCGGGCTGGTAATCCTCTGAAAGATATTTCTTTCTCAGATCTTCAATAGATGGACTAGAATTAGCGCGCGAATCCGCTGCGAAATTCTGAAACCCTCGAGATGAAACAGGAACAACGTCCATGTTTTTCATATGACTCGACACGTAATTTTTTAAATTTGAAGAAATCATAATAATACCTCCTGTCTATTTTACAAGTAAAGTTACTAAATGTTTTATGATTGTCAACTACCAACCAAGGCCTAAACAGGTATATTGACGTAAAATTTTCAATTCTATTGCTTGACTGAATAAATCTGTCTGTCCATGTGGAATATCTTTTGCATAAGCGACCTTTGCCTGGAATAGTGCCTCGGCGGGTTTGAGTCCGCTGACAACTCCGTTCCAAAATTGATCATGCATCGGCTTTCCATAGTAATCATACGGTGATTTCAACGGTGAATAATGGGTTCCCGTGCAACCAACAAAAGCTTGTGCGCCTGCTTTTAGATAGGTCAAGGCAATAGATTCAGCGGGGCTTTTTGACGTAGGGCGGTCAGATAAGCCTCGTTTTCCTGATGCAGGCTCATAGACGGTCAATGCTCCCCAGCAACATCCCGTGAAAACAACAGTTTCCGGCGTAACACCGGGAATGTTGTTAACACACATCGCCTCGAATTCGTCTCCGTCAACTGTTTCTCCCCAAAAGCGACTACTGTCGCGTTCCGAACCGTGAAGCATAAAATATACTGCACCAAGGGCAGCATTTTGATGTATATGAGCCGGTCCATATGTTTCTGAGACGTTCAAGCTGTCAAGTCCGGGAATCGTCGAATAGGTTGTTTCAGCAAAAGGTCTTGCAAAGTTCCGGATGCCGAAACGTCCCTTGGCATTGAATTCCGTTGCGTTTAACGCGCTGGACAACAATGATGCGTCCCTAGCATCAGGAATCCGGCTAACCGGGAACTCCGGAATACCGTCATTATCATTGTCACCATATAAGTCATCGCTCCAAACAATGAATCGGTCAGAATCACCATTTAAAAGATTCTTTTGGATTAATTGATTGCGCAACTTATTGTCAAGTACAGTCAATCTTTGCGCCGGAACAACATCGTATCCCCCAATTATTACAACTCCCTTGAAACCGCCATTACGCAGCGTCGTCTTAACCGTGTCCGCCGTTTCCTCAGCGGTTGCAACATTATTGGTTATATTCACCAATTTGATTTGCGGATAACGCGCGATTAAATTTAAAAGTTGTTTTACTGCGCCGGCACCGATATTTTTTTCGAGGATATATGTGTTGGTCACAAACAGAAGTTCAGGTAGATTCCTGCCCGGTGCAATGGACTGAAATAATAATGAATCCGTAATTAAATCTGGATTACGTGCTATAGGTCCGTCCGGCGGTTGAACATCTATCGTAAGTACAACCTTGGTCCTGACATGAGGGACTTTTGCAATAATTTCAACAAATTGATCACTTGCCGAAGTTCCGTATGTCGGCGCAGGTGTGGATGGTGCTACGGCTTGATTTGTTGGCGTAAAAGATGGTATTTCCGTCCGCTGATTGTTGGAAGTTGGTAAAGGAAGCAAATCGCGCGTTCTATTTACTGAAAAGTCGTTCAACTGATTTACGGGCACTTCAAATTTGACCGTTTCGTTGGACTTGCTAACTGTGACGATTCCACTCCGGTCATTGCGCGCGAAAATGATCTCATTTTTTAGTGATTGCAGATATTTGAGAGCATCTTCATCCGGATGACCGCCATCATTCCTGCCGCCGGTATGTGCCAACAGTTTTGGCGAACTCATTGCCTTGAATACTTTGTCGTTAAAAGCGTTGTAACTGGTATGATGGGTGAGTTTAACAAAATCGTAAGGCCCATTTTGCGCGACTACCGATAGCAAAGCATTCATATCACTGGTCAGATCTTTGACCTCTGCTTTTGCAAATTGCATGTCGCCTGCGAGTAAGGCAGACCAGCCGTCTGCTGCAACTTTGAAAACGATGCTTTGATTGTTCTTAGCCGCACCGGAACCGGGACGGTCTTCCAGCCCCATAGCGTCGTCGGTAGGCTTCAACTCAGAGATTCTGCGATAGGCATCAGTTAGCGAGATACTGTCTCTTCCGCTTTGTAAAACACTGTCATCAGCAACGAAGTCGGCGACGGATGCAATGGCAGCAGTGCACTTTAATAAGTGATCCACGCTTGGTCCGAGGATCTTTAAACCAAAGTCCTCAAATTGTTTCTCAAATGCTTGCAACTTCACTTTTCCTTCCTCGTCGGCTGTGATATCCTTACCAAAACGATGAACAGTTACACCGTTGCTTTCGAGCCGCTCGATCATATTTAGATATTTTGACTCCAACGTTGCCGCATCGTCAAGAAATTGAAGTAATTCGTCGTCGTTCAAATCACCCTGATACTCCTCCTCAAGTGCCGATGATAATACGATCATTTCGTCGGTCATTTGTATTTCATCTTCCGGGCCATACCCTTTTAATGTCCGTCCGAACCCAAATTTTTCATCAGCGATCAATGCAAGTTTCGGTCTGATAACATCCAGACCAACCAGGTCCGGAAGGCAACCAATGTGGTCGCTATGGCAATGGGTAACAATCAAAAGGTCAAATTCAAACGGCGGAGCAGCGTTTAGTATCTTTTTAAACTGTGTCCGCAAGCTATTGGTATCACCCGGATGGCCTCCGTCTACAAGAATTTTTCTACCGCCGTGTTCGATAATAAGGCAGTCCCCATATTTGGTTTGCCCCATGTCAAGTAAGTGTATCTTCATACAAGATAAATGTTTAATGTGTCCTCTCTTATTTTTTTAATGGGATCAATGCGCTGATGATGCTGAAAAGGATCAGAAAGATCGAGGCGGCAGCAGCATCATAGCCGTTCCAGCCAAGTAACGTACCTATCTTATCTCCTGAAGTAACATATGCCCATACGATAAAAGCAAATGTGGATAGCAGAATATGAATGATTTTAGGCTTATCTGCATCAGCCATTCGGTACAGATATATGGGTGTAAGTAAAAGGCAAGCAAAGAAGACGACGATAGTGAGCGTTCTTCGTGTAGAATGATCATCAATCTTAGTGAGTAAACCAACCATTGTTAAATATGCACCAATGATCTCCGACGGTATCAGCTTAGAAACTTTTTCTAAATAATCTGCTAATTGCTTCCCTTGGACGTTAGGTTCATCAGTGCCGTCCGCACCGGCGATAACCGTTTTTTGGGGCTCATAAAAGAGACGACTCATGTGATAAAAGCTAAAGTTTAAGTAAATCTAACAAGTTGATTTACAATTAACAAGGGAAGATGAAAATTTATTAGACGCCTTTCCTTCACAAGCAACCCTGGTTTATAAAAAAAACATTAATCATTCGCGCAAAGTTCGTCCGTCATTTCGCAAACGGGTGCCGGGCTCTGCGATGCCCTCCAAGGTAGTACCCGCAAAATGGGTATCCCGACGGGAGCCTCCACATTTTCCGCGTCTCCACCTTGCCCTTATTGCGTTCTGCGAACGGGTCATCCGCCATAATTAATTTTTTATTCACTTAAAACTTAAGGTTATGGCAACTACAGCAAGATTTAAAGACATCTATCAGGAAGTGACAGATGCGGTGATTGAACAGATGGAAAAAGGCAATTTAGTGTGGAGATGCGGCTGGCGGGATTCATCGCTTCCCAGCAATGTGACGACAGGCATTGCCTATCGGGGCTGGAATGTCTTCTGGCTGAATTTTAACACGATGATCAAAGATTACGAAACGCCCCAATATCTGACCTTTAAGCAGGCACTCAACCTTGGAGGAAATATTCGCAAAGGCGAAAAAGGAGTGAAGATCATTTATTGGGCAGCCATTGAGCTGAAACAACAAAATCACGAAAGTCAATTGGTGGATAATAAAGACGAAACTAGTAACCGTCAACGGATGGTACCGAAAGTCTACACCGTATTCAATATTGCACAAGTTGAAGGTATTGATTTTCGTGAACCGATAGTCAATCATTCAACGATAGTTGAAAAAGTGACCGCCTGTGAGGAGTTGATCGATAACATGCCGGATCGGCCGGTCCTTGAAACAGATGGGATATGTCCGGTTTATTTTCCGGTAAGGGATACAGTATCCGTCCCCGGGATCACATCGTTTGTAAGTGCTGAGGAATATTACGCAGCATTATTTCACGAATTAGCACACAGTACCGGGCATGCCACCAGGCTGGGACGAAAGGAAATCACCGAGGCGGCTGCTTATGGCAGTGAGCCCTATTCCAGGGAAGAACTGACGGCCGAATTAACAGCTGCATTCCTTTGCGCCCTAACTGGAATAGGTCAGCAGACGATAGAGAACAGCGCAGCCTACCTGCAGGGTTGGCTTGGTGCTTTGAAGAATGATAAAACTTTGCTCATCAAAGCAGCAGGTCAGGCACAAAAAGCTGCCGATTACATCCGGAACATCAGAACTGAGTTGGCACATGTAGCTTGATTAAAGCCCTTATGGGCTTTTTATGCTACTGACGATTGTGATGTATGGTAGGGTATGATCCTAAAACTATTGGTTGTTCTCCTTGTTAAGGTATTAAATTAAAACTTAATCCATTATGAGCACGAGAGGATCAAAAGTGGAACGCAACTCGGTATCCGAGCAGCCCCATGAATTAGCGTATAAGGCCCGTAAGGAGGGAACCTCTAAAGATAAAGTAGAAGCCGCAAAGAAGGCTGCAGGAAGCAATCAGCGGAAAGCCGTTGAAGGCAAACTTAACGGCAAAAAATAATTGCCGGCATTAATTGCTAGAACTTAAGCCCCGGAAGGGGCTTTTTTGTCGCTGATCCTTTGAAAATAGCAACCTACAATATCAACGGCATCAACGGCCGTTTGGACATACTGCTGCGCTGGCTGAAAGAAGCGCAGCCGGATATAGTGTGCTTGCAGGAGTTGAAATCAGAAAATAGCAAGTTCCCGGAGAAGGCCATCAACGATGCCGGCTACCAGGCGATCTGGCATGGCCAAAAAAGTTGGAACGGTGTAGCCATACTCTCCAAAGCAGAGATCAAAGAACTGCGGAATGACCTGCCCGGCGAGGATGAGGAGTTCACGCACAGCCGGTACACTGAAGCGTTTATTAATGGGATCGTCATAGGTTGCATCTATCTCCCGAACGGTAATCCCTGGCCGGGGCCAAAATTTGATTTTAAATTGCGCTGGTTCAAAAGGCTGGCTCATCACGCCAAAGACCTGGTCGACCGTGACCTCCCCGTCATTTTAATCGGTGATTACAATGTGATGCCCACCGAACTGGATACCTATAAACCCGAAAAATATCTGGAGAACGCTTTGTTCCGTCCGGAAAGTCGCAAAGCTTTTAAAGACCTAATAGACCAGGGCTGGACCGATGCGATACGAACGCTTTACCCGGACGAACGGGTCTATACGTTCTGGGATTACCTCCGGGATGCCTACGGCAGAAATGCCGGCCTCCGCCTGGATTACTTCCTGCTCAACAAGAAGATCTCTGGTCGGCTTATTGCGGGCAACGTCGACAAAGAAGTACGTGGCTGGAAAGGTGCAAGCGATCACGCTCCGGTTTGGATCGAACTGGCAGATGAAAATGAGACAGCACTTGTTCAAAAGGAAAGAAAAATAACAAAATCTAAGGCAACAGGCTCAAATAAAGAAAATGTCAAGGCGGAGCCAAAAGGACTCCTTCAATTGCTGAGCGAACTGCCCGAGATTCCCGTTCCAGATGCCATTAAACCCATGAAAGCCACACTAGTGGATGAGCCGTTCGATCAGCCTGGTTGGATGTACGAGATTAAATGGGATGGCTACCGGGCCGTCGCTATATTAAACGAGGGACAGGCTACATTAACATCAAGAAACAACCTGATATTCGAGCAGTTTCAGCCGATCAATGATTTGTTGGAAAGCTGGGAGATGAATGTCGTGCTAGATGGCGAGATCGTGGCGCTGAACGAACAGGGTACCGCTGATTTTGGAGCCTTGCAGAACTGGCGCAATAAGAAGAATGCACTGCTGGCTTTTTATGTTTTTGACATACTCTGGTACAATGGTCGTGACCTCACCGGGCTGCCGCTAAGATCAAGGCGGGAGATTCTGGACGCTGTTTTGCCTAAAGATAGCAACCTGATCCGTCCAAGCCAGGTGTTCGAGGTTGGCGGCATTGAGTTTTTCGAGGCCGCCAAAAGAATGGGGCTCGAGGGCATCATTGCCAAACGAGCTGATAGTCTATACACCTCGGATGCACGTTCACGGGAATGGTTGAAGGTCAAAGCCAAGCGCAGGCAGGAAGTAGTCATCGCCGGCTTCACGAAGAATGAAGGCACCGGCAAATATTTCAGTGCATTAGCTATCGGCGTTCATGACCAGAAAGGTGTGCTGCGCTATATCGGCAAAGTAGGCACCGGTTTTAATGACGGCAGGCAAAAAGAGATGATAAAGCTGTTCGAGCCGCTCATCACCAATGAAAGCCCATTTGATGTTGAGCCGGATGTAGATGAGCCTTCGCAGTTCAGGCCAAGGCGCTTAGGTGCAAAAGCTACCTGGCTAAAGCCCCTGCTGGTATGTGAAGTCGAATTTGCGGAGATCACCAGCGATGGCAAAGTACGGCAGGCGTCCTTCAAGGGAATGCGTACTGACAAAGACCCGAAAGATGTGGTCATGGAGATCGAAGCGGATACTGCGGAGATGGTCAGCAATAGCCATTTAAAAGTTGATGCAATACTGGCAGAGGCCAATTTAAAGACGAAACGTAAAAGCAGAAAAAGTTCCGGCCTGAACACGAATCAAGAACCGGCCGATCTACTGATCACTTCAAAAAATGAAACGGAACAGGTCAAGGTCGACGGTCACTCGCTGAAATTGACCCATCTCAACAAGTTGTATTGGCCGGAAGACAAGGTCACCAAACGGGATATGTTCAACTATTACCACCAGGTTGCGCCTTTTATGGTGCCTTACCTGAAGGACCGGCCAATGTCCCTCAACCGCTTTCCGGGGGGTATCCACGGAGAAAGCTTTTATCAGAAAAACGTCAGGGATAAAGCGCCGGAATGGGCGGAAACGATGCCGCACACAAATGGTGAAGGCGTAGACAAAGACTATCTTTTAGGTAATAATGAAGCGACCTTGCTTTGGATGGCTTCTTTAGGTTGCATTGAAATGAACCCTTGGTTCAGCCGGGTAACTTCTCCCGACAATCCGGACTATTGTATCATTGATCTCGATCCTGATAAGCAGCACTTTGATCAGGTGATACAGGCTGCGCAGGAAGTGAAGAAAGTACTGGATGCGATAGATGTCCCTAGCTACCCTAAGACTTCCGGTTCAACTGGGATGCATATTTACATCCCGCTTGGCGCGAAATACACCTATGATCAAAGCCAGCTGTTTGCCAACATCATCGTCCAATTAGTACAACAACAGATACCGGATTTCACCACACTCGAAAGGATAATCTCGAACCGTAAAGGCAAAATGTACCTGGACTTTTTGCAGAACCGCCCCGGTGCCACCATAGCAGGAGTGTATTCACTCCGTCCGAAACCGGGCGCTACGGTCTCTATGCCATTGACCTGGGATGAAGTTAAGTCTGGCTTAACGATGCGCCATTTTACCATTTACAACGCCATTGACCGGATCAGGGAAACCGGTGATCTTTTTACCGGTGTGTTGGGGGAGGGGATCGATCTGGCCAAAACGATTCAAAAAGCCAAAAGTATATTTAACTAAAGAACATAGATGAAATACGGATTAATAATTGATATGGACGGCGTAATCTACGCGGGTGAAGAACTGACAATCTTCCTCAACACTTTACAGTAGCTAGTCGCATAAAACTTTAGAATCGTAACGAAGGACGTGCGTCTCAATTTTTGATATAGCGAAGCGTCAGCGTTTAAAATTATATGCCTCTACGCTTTATTGACGCTGTTTTGACTGTTTTTTCGAACTATACTACGAATGATGCAGTTTCAAATGTTTTGCCTTACGGCGGAGAGCTAGGATTGAACCTATTGCACTTTCGCTTCACTGATGCTGTTTTTAATAATTTTTGAACTTGAACGCCACGATTAGCGCATTTTTCTCATTTTACCTTTGGCGGAGAGTCAGGTTGCGAATCTTACCTTTTGTATCCTGTAAATCAGTATTTACATTAGCAATAGCCATTTACTATACGATTTATTAGATGAGTTTATTCAATAAATTATGGAATGGAGTGTNTTACTTTCATACGGTTTAAGCCTGTCAGTTTGATACCGCCTAAGATGGTAATGTGCAGTTTGCCGTCCAGGTAGATCAGTAATTCTGCGTTATCCGTTATTAGTTTAGCCATGTTGAAAAAAAAGTTTAATGAGAACTATTCTGCACAAAAGTAAACAATGATTTGTTTTTAACAAGAGAACGATAATTTTATTTATTAACTTTTGTTCTCTACATTTGATATAATCAATAGCGTTAAGCACGCTTTTGTGCATTATCATAAACATTGGCGATAAGATCACTGCATTACGTAAGGTAAAAAAGATATCACAAGCCGACCTGGCTAAGGAAGCGGGCGTGTCCCGCGAGATCATCGGGCGTTATGAACGCAACGAGGTTTCTCCCTCGGTTGATGTGGCTAAAAAGATCGCTGATGTGTAACCCCTCCTAAAAACCGGACTGCTTAAAGGACGAAAAGTCTTAACTTTAAACAGTCAAACGATGAAGAACTCAATTATTACCGAAGCACAGATTGTCAAGGCCATCAAAGAATATGAAGGTGGCCGTGAGTTAAACGATGTATGCCGCGAACTCGGCGTGCACAAATCAACCTTTTACAATTGGCGTAAAAAGTATGCCGGCATGGATAGCCAGGAACTGAAACGTCTGAAAGAGCTGGAGGACGAGAACCGTAAGCTGAAGCATATGTATGCAGAACTGGCTTTAGATCACAGCCTTTTAAAAGACGTGCTTTCAAAAAAGTTCTGAAGCCCTGCCAGCGCAAGGACATGGTTACTTACTTAATGGAGTCCCGTCAAGTAAGTATTAGCAGGGCTTGCCGGGTAGTAAAGCTGCCCAAATCCATGTTTTACTACAAGAACGTTCGTGATGACTCTGAAACTATAAATAAGTTAGTGGAACTTGCTGAAAAGCATCCCACTGAGGGTCAGGATCTTTATTATAACAGAATCCGCCATCAGGGCCTCAATTGGAACTATAAACGTGTGCGACGAGTCTATCTGTTATTAGGCATGAATCGCCGCAGAAAGGTCCGCAGACGCGTGCCCGCACGGGTTAAAGTGCCACTGATCGTGCCTGAGCAAGCTGGAGATACCTGGTCAATGGACTTTATGTGTGATGTGCTAATGAACAAAAGAAGGTTCCGAACGCTAAATATTATCGATGACTATAACCGGGAAGCTATCGCCGTAGAGGTAGCTTATTCTATGCCAGCCTTATGGGTGACTCAGATCTTAGAGCGAACTATTCATGAGCAAGGTAAACCAAACTGCATTAGGGTAGATAACGGACCGGAGTTTAATAGTAAGGAATTTAAGGATTGGTGTGAGAACAAAGGTATAACCGTGCAATTCACGCAACCGGGGAAGCCTATGCAAAACGGCTATATCGAACGGTTCAATAGAACGTTTCGGGAAAATATACTAGATGCTTACTTATTTGAAGACATAAACCAGGTACAGGTACTAGCTGATGAATGGATGGAAGATTATAATTACAGCAGACCGCATGAAGCATTAGGAGGAATAACGCCAAGTCTGTACAAGCAGATAAATAATGAATTAATTATGATATCAAAATGAAAAGTAGCTTTTATACGGTTATACCAGCCATCTTGGGATTTGGCGACTTCATGTTTCATACTCGAATCTCGTTGTGGGAAATTTTAGCAACCATTATCGCAATCAGTCTAATAATCTATTTATTAAAGAGAAAACGTAAATAACATATAAATTAGTCTTTTTAACTACTGTCCGAACTAAGGGAGGGTTACAG
>NZ_JBHTIA010000009.1:0-447914 GCF_042676625.1 Mucilaginibacter lutimaris | reverse complement strand
GAACTTTTGCGGTCGTCTGTCTCAGACTTCCTATATGTTTTCGCATTTTGCAATGCTTAACTTTTCAAGTTGAAAACCAAAAATCGCATTTGGTTTTGTTAACGTTATTTGTCTAAATCGTTTTCGATTTTTTCTCCCTCGTTTTGGGATTGCAAAGGTAGAAACCTTTTCTGAATTTGCAAACTTTATTTTTTAATTTTTATTTGCTTTTTTCAACGTACAACCCACATTTCGTTTCCTCTTTTGCGGGCTGCAAAGGTATTAACCTTTGTTGAATTTGCAAACTTTATTTTTATTTTTTTTTCGCTTGCTTTTTTCAATGTACAACCGCAATTTGTTTCCTCTTTTGCGGGCTGCAAAGGTATTAACCTTTGTTGATTTTGCAAACTTTATTTTAAAATAAATGTTTTGCTATGTTTTCAGAGAACGACCCGCTATTTCGTTTGCGGGCTGCAAAGGTACGCACAAATATTACTTAAGCAAATGTTTTATGGCTTTTCCTGATTGTGTATATTTAACACATTGGAAATGAACGAGAAAAAATAAGCCGTATTAGTTGAAATGCGTCCTTTAGCTACCGATGGTTATAAAAACAGCGCTATAATGTTTAATATTATAAATTACCCGCGTTAGGGGTAGCAGCGGATACCGGCCTGCGGCTAAGGCCTGTGCAGTATGAGCGGATAACCCGGCCGCAGGCAACGCCCGAATTTTACGTATTATATATATGCCTCAATTCATCTATTGTTATAACGTTAAGTGCTTTGAGCGATATACTATATTATATAGCATTCTCAATTATCAAAACCTCTATTCAAATCAACACATTAAACAATACCACAATACACTACTAAAAAATCCACCACAACGTTAAAAGATGTTAAATACTTACCTTATATATATAAGGAGTAATTCTGTCGTTATATATTCGTCCACTAAATAAATAATTGACTGATTTATAATATTCAACTATCTTTGCAAAATGTTTAAAAAACAACTACTCATATTTTCGGGCGTAATGTTCCTGCTTATAGTTACGCTTGGCAGTTGTAAAAGCAAGTACGAAAAGTTAAAAGCAAGTAACGATAACGCTAAAAAATACCAGGAAGCGGTTAAGTTTTATAATAAAAAGGATTATACCAAAGCCCTTGGTTTATTTGAAGACCTGGTAACACGTTACCGTGGCCGTGCCGAAGCTGAGGACCTATTCTATTATTATGCTTATACTAATTATAAGCTAAAAGATTATACATCGGCAAGGTTCCACTTTAAAACATTTGCAGATACTTACCCAAGCAGTCCCCGTGCCGAGGAATGCCGCTTTATTGCAGCGTATTGCTTTTACCTTGATTCGCCTATCTACTCGTTAGATCAGGAGAACACCACAAAAGCTATCGAGTCGTTACAGTTGTTTATCAATCTTTATCCTAAAAGCGACCGTGTTACCGAGGCAAGCAAGCTGATACAAAACCTACGCGATAAGCTTGAGCAAAAATCATATGCTAATGCTAAGCTATATTTAACCATTGGTGATTACCAGTCGGCCGTTATAGCGTTTGGAAATACCCTGCGCGATTACCCGGACACGAAGTATGCCGAGGAACTTGAGTTTTTAACCATACGTGCACAATACGAGTTTGCAAAAGTAAGCTTTGAGCGTAAACAGCAGGAGCGTTATGATCTGGCTATTAATTATGCCGACCAGTTTATTGAAAAGTACCCAACAAGCAAGTTTGTATCTGATGCCAATAACTACAAGAAAAACAGCCTGCAAGGTATAGAGCGTGCTAAGCGTGTATTGGCAGAGGCTGCTATTAATTCTAAAGCTGCAGAAAAGCTTGCTAAGAAAGATACTACAACAAATACCGGCCAACCGCCATCAATTAAAGACAGAGATAATCAGAAAATACCATATTAATAATAGATAATAAAAGACATGAACGTTAACAACCCAACTAACAAGCCAGCTGTAGCCAGCAGCACAGTTACCCGTGACCTGCGTGAACTGGATGTGAGAACCGACAATATTTATGAGTCGTTGGTAATTATGTCAAAAAGGGCAAACCAGATCTCAAATAACATAAAAGAGGAGTTGCACCAGAAACTTTCTGAATTTGCATCAGCTAACGATAACCTTGAAGAAGTGTTTGAAAACCGCGAGCAAATTGAGATATCTAAATACTACGAGAAATTGCCTAAACCTACGTTAATAGCTGTACAGGAATTTTTAGACAATAAAATTTACTACCGCAACCCTGCTAAAGAAGCAAGGGAGGTTTAAGCGTTCCGCTTAATTCAAAAGTTTAAAGTCAAAGTTCAAAAGCATGGATTACTCCTTCTTTTGAACTTTGGCTTTTTATTTTTACTTTAACACAATGCTTGAAGGTAAAAAGATAATTTTAGGTGTTTGCGGGAGTATTGCCGCTTATAAATCGGCTACACTGGTAAGGCTGCTGGTTAAGGCAGGGGCGCAGGTGCAGGTAGTGATGACGCCTGATGCCACTAATTTTATAACACCGCTAACCTTATCTACCCTTTCTAAACGCCCGGTATATTCCAGCTATTTTAAGTCTGAGACCGGGGAGTGGAACAACCATGTAGAACTTGGCCTTTGGGGCGATGCCATGATCATAGCGCCGGCAAGCGCTAATACCATGGCCAAAATGGCAGGCGGCTTAGTTGATAACCTGCTTACAGCTGTGTACTTATCTGCTAAATGTCCTGTATATTTTGCCCCCGCGATGGACCTGGATATGTGGAAGCACGATTCTACCCAGAATAATATTAACCAGCTACAGGGCTTTGGCAACATACTTATCCCACCCGGCAGCGGCGAACTGGCAAGCGGCCTGCATGGCGAAGGACGGATGGCCGAGCCGGAAGAAATAGTGGCCTTTTTAACCGGTGATATCAAAAGCAAACTCCCGTTATTTGGCAAGCAGGTATTGGTTACCGCCGGCCCTACGTACGAAGCCATAGATCCAGTACGTTTTATTGGCAACCACTCATCGGGCAAAATGGGTTTTGCACTGGCAGATGAACTGGCCTCGCTTGGTGCCGATGTTACTTTAGTTGCCGGGCCAACCGCCCAGGTATGTAAATATCAAAGCATTAAACGTATAAATGTAACCAGCGCGGAAAACATGCTGCAAGAGTGTTTATCGTATTTCCCTGCAGCTGATGCCTGTGTAATGTGTGCCGCAGTGGCCGATTATACCCCCGTTGTTGTTGCCGATCAAAAAATAAAGAAACATGATGAAGGCCTGAATATCGAACTGAAAAAAACTACTGATATCTTAAAGACCCTTGGCAACCAAAAGCGCGACGGGCAGGTTTTAGTTGGCTTTGCTCTGGAGACCGAAAACGAAGAGGAATACGCTATTGCAAAGCTTCAGAAAAAGAACCTGGACCTGATTGTGCTAAATTCGTTAAATGATGCGGGGGCAGGTTTTAAAAATGATACGAATAAGGTAACTTTGATAGACCGCCAATTGCAAAAAACCACCTACGCCCTAAAAGATAAAGCCGAAGTGGCACACGACATTTGCATTAAGCTTACCCAACTGCTAAAACAATGAAAAGATATATAACTTTTGCCGTGTTATTTTTTGCCTGCTTCGCTGCAAAGGCACAGGATTTAAATGCACGGGTAAAAGTTGTGGCCCCAAAAATACAGGTAACCAACAAGCGCGCCCTGCAAACGCTGGAAACCGCCATGAAAGATTTCCTGAACGGACGTAAATGGAGCGCTGATAATATTGCCCCGCAGGAACGTATTGATTGCAATTTTGTATTGAACGTTACTGCCTGGGATGGCAGCAGTAACTTTAGCGGCGAATTGCAGGTACAATCGTCAAGGCCGGTTTATAACTCAACTTATACTACTACTCTGGTTAATATTAACGATAAAGACTTCGACTTCACTTATACCGAAGGGCAAACCATCGACTACAGCGACCAAACTTTTCAAAATAACCTGAGTTCGGTTATGGCGTTTTACGCATATATCATTGTGGGGATGGATTATGATTCATTCTCTAAATATGGCGGCACACCTTATTTCGCCAATGCTCAAACCATTGCAATCAACGCCCAAACAACATCCTTTAAAGGATGGAAAGCGTTTGACAATAACCTTAACCGCTACTGGCTGGTAGAAAACCTGAACAACAAATTATATAATAACCTGCGCGAGTTTATTTATAATTACCACCGCAATGGCTTAGACATTATGGCCGATAACGCCGCAAAGGGCCGCAAATACATCAGTAGTATATTACCGGTATTAAGCCAGTTAGACCGGAAACGTTTAGGATCATATTTCCCGTTGGCATTTTTTACTGCTAAAAACGCGGAGTTGGTGTCCATATTCAGCAATGCTTCACCACAGGACCGTATGCAGGCCATGAACATCCTTTCCCTTGCCGACCCTGCAAATGGCGGCAAATACCAGACATTGAAAGGAAGGTAATTTGTAAATTCTGAAAAATTCATTTTCTAAATGCTAATTTCTAAACCCTAAGAAATTGTCACTTACTCGTTATTCGAAGGATTTTCCTATCGATATAGAATGTACCAAAAGGAATAACGCAGGCAAGCAGTACTTTACCTGTAGTGCTCCAATTCCATTTTTGACCTACCCCCACACTTATTGTATTTATAATAAACAGCAGGAACAGTGCGCCATGTACAGGGCCCATTGCCTTCACCATTGCTGGATCATGTAGCATATATTTTAAGGGTACGGCAATAAATATGAGTAGTAATAAAGAAATGCCCTCTAAAAAAGCGATTATACGTAGGGGGCCAATGTTTGTTGATAGTAATTGTTTCATAATAGTATATTAGGTTATTGTTGGAACCTGTGCAGGTATTTAATGTAGATAAGGCCTTTGCGCCAATGGCGAGAATGGCCATGGTATAGCTATAAATATGATAAGTAGCGCAATGCCAAACCACAAGAGCATGGTCTTGAATTTTTCTGCATCTGTAGTTTTGCGCTTGGCCATCGCCGAGCCTATTGTTATGATGACAATAGCTGATATCATTAATAATAAATGTAACACGCCAAAGAAGAAAGGCTGAGTTATGTGCCCATTTGGCCCCAGCGGGTGGAACGAGAACTTAGCATTAGGGCTTTGGGTATAAACCAAAATACCCAGCATTAATTGGATATGTGCCGTAGTAGCTGTCCAATGGCGTAGCATGTCATCACCCCTGGTGAAAATTTTATTATTACTATAACCGATATAGGCTTTGTAAATAGCGGATATAAGCGTAACTAATACTGCCCAACGTACAATAGAATGAAAAAATAGCAGGTGATCAAACATCTTCAAAGTTAATAAAACATACCAATTGGTATGTTAATGGTCAAAAAAATATTAATTTAAACGCGATAAATAATTCTTCAATTCATTCAGGTAAACCTTATAGCATGATGAGCCCATCGCTTTACCCATGTTACGGATGCCGCTGTACCCAGCAACTACAAAGCAGGCTACGTATTCAGGGTTAACATCTTCTCGTACCAGCTTTAAGGCCTTACCCTGTACAATACTCTTTTTAATAGCATCCTGCCATTGGTCGGTAAGTTTCAACAGTCCTTGCTTAAAGTCCTCGTTAAGCGGCGACATTTCTTCTATTAAATTCACGGCCGGGCAACCATACTTAGCCCGCAAGAACGGAACCTTTAATAACACCACACGCATCATTTCGTGAATATCATTTATGGGGTCTTTAGCGTCTAATAATGGCTTTACTAATGATGTGTACATCCCCGGGTAGATAACCTCGTTGATCATTGCCAGCCCCATCTCATCCTTATTTTTAAAATGGTAAAAGAAAGCGCCCTTAGTAACCCGAGTGGTTGCTAAAATATTATCGATACTTGTAGCCTGATACCCCTGCTTATATATAAGCTCGAAGGATTTTGTCAGGATCATAGTACGTGTATTGGCCGCTTTAGACATTTAGATACTAATTAGTATGTAGTGCAAACATAACAGATAGTTAAATAGCTTCCTAATTTATTTTTTTCTATTAAAATTTAAAGCTTGCCTCTGCGTTTATCAACCATTACTTATCTTTACTCTTTTTTAAGCGACAGATTATTTATGACTAAACGTTGGGTGTTAAAAGATGCGGCAGATAAGGGTACAGTACAGGAACTTGCTGCCACACTTAATATAAGCCCTGTTTTATCATCGCTACTGGTACAGCGCGGCATTAAAAGCTTTGATGATGCCAAGTACTTCTTCCGCCCTACCGAACTGCACCTCCACGACCCATTCCTGATGCAGGATATGGAAAAAGCTATTAACCGGATTGAACAGGCTATAACCAAAAACGAGAAGATACTGATATACGGCGATTATGATGTGGATGGCACCACCGCAGTCGCGCTTACATATAGCTTTTTTGAGAAACTGCATAAAAACATTGAATATTACATTCCCGACAGGTACAAAGAAGGCTACGGGATATCTACACAAGGTATTGATTATGCTGCCGCAAATAGTTTCACTTTAGTTATAGCCTTAGATTGTGGAATAAAATCTGTAGATAAAATTGCATATGCCAATACGTTGGGGGTTGATTTTATAATATGCGACCACCACCTGCCGGGTTCAGAACTTCCTGCAGCCATAGCGGTACTGGATCCGAAACGCGCCGATTGTGGTTATCCCTATAAAGAACTCTCAGGCGCCGGGATAGGTTTTAAGCTAATTCAGGCCTGGGCCGAGGTGCATGACATACCTTTTGAAGACGTTGCTCAATACCTCGATCTGGTAGCTATTAGCATAGCCTGCGATATTGTACACCTAACCGGCGAAAACCGGGTGTTAGCGCATCTGGGCCTCAAAAAAATAAACGAGAACCCCTGCATTGGCGTAAAAACATTAATGGAAGTGGCAGGCCGTGGTAACACCTACACTATTAGCGATGTGGTTTTTTTGTTAGGCCCGCGCATAAACGCGGCCGGCCGTATTGATGATGCCAAGCACGCTGTTGAGCTTTTAATTGCCTGCCACGAAGATGCCGCCAAAGAAAAGGGCGACATGATCAACATTCGCAATACCGAACGCAAAGGACATGATCAGCAAATTACCGATGAGGCCTTAAGTATGATAGATAATGATGAGGTGATGATAGCCCGTAAATCTACCGTTGTTTTTAACGAAGCCTGGCATAAAGGTGTTATAGGCATTGTGGCCTCGCGCCTTACCGAAAAATATTACCGCCCAACCGTAGTACTTACTCGCTCAAACGGGCATGTGGCGGGCTCAGCACGTTCTGTTTTAGGCTATGACCTGTATGAGGCACTTTGCGGCTGCAGCGATCTGCTTATACAATTTGGCGGGCATAAGTATGCAGCAGGTTTAACTATGCACTCCGAAAATGTCCCTGCCTTTATCCAAAAATTTGAAGAGGTAGTTGGATCGACCATAACAGACGAACAACTGGTACAGCAGGTAAGTATAGATGCTGAGATTGAATTAAAGGATATTGATGCCAAATTCTTTAGGATTTTAAGCCAGTTTGCCCCCTTCGGGCCGGAGAACATGTCGCCGGTATTCCTCACCAAAAATGTGTATGTTAGCGGCAATGCGGGTTTAGTAGGCAGCGCGCATGTTAAAATGTTTGTAATGCAGCCGGGCTCGGCAGCGTTCAGCAGCATAGCCTTTAATCAGGGCGAATTACTGCCTCAATTAAAACCGGGCGTACCATTCGACATTTGTTATAGTATTGAAGAGAATGTATGGCGCGACCAACGCACTATACAATTAAATATAAAAGCGATTAGGATCAATTAAAAAGTCAAAATTACAAAGTCAAAAAAAGTTATGTTTTGATTTTGACAGGTTTTGAATTTTAACTTTTGAATTTTAAGTTAATGATATTACGGGCAGAACATCTTATAAAAAAATATAAACAACGGTCTGTTGTTAACGATGTAACGTTTGATGTTGCACAGGGCGAAATTGTAGGTTTGCTTGGGCCTAACGGCGCCGGTAAAACCACATCGTTTTACATGATAGTTGGTTTAATAAAGCCTAACGAGGGTAAGATATTCTTAGATGACCAGGATATAACTACCGACCCTATGTACCGCCGCGCGCAAAAAGGTATCGGTTATCTGGCGCAGGAGGCTTCGGTTTTTCGTAAGTTATCCGTAGAAGACAATATTAAGGCTGTGCTTGAAATGGGCAAAATGCCTAAAGACAAGCAACAAGATAAACTGGAAGAACTGATAGACGAGTTTAGCCTGCATAAAGTACGCCGTAACCGTGGTGACCTGCTATCAGGTGGTGAGCGACGCCGTACCGAAATTGCCCGCGCGCTTGCTGCCGAACCTAACTTTATCCTGCTGGACGAGCCTTTTGCCGGGGTAGACCCTATTGCGGTCGAAGAGATCCAGGCGATGGTTGCCAAGTTAAGGCACCGCAACATCGGTATCCTGATAACCGACCACAACGTACAGGAAACGCTATCTATTACAGACAGGGCCTATTTATTATTTGAAGGGAAAATATTAGAGTCGGGCGTACCGGAGGTATTAGCCGAGAACGAAATGGTGCGTAAGGTTTACCTTGGTGCAAACTTTGTACTGAAAAGAAAAACATTCCCTCAGTAAGAATTAAGATATAAGAGTCAAGAATCAAGACCAATTGGCTCTTATATTGTTATTGACTTTATATTTTATATCTTGACTCTTAATTCTAACATTCCTGACTCTCTACTATGACCATCTTTAACTCCGTTTTTACCTGGTTCATGAAAAAGCGTATCCATCAGATAGAGCTTTTTATGAAATACCCCAACGAGGTACAGGAGGAGTGGTTTGAGCAACTCATAGCCGGTGCCGAAAATACCGAATGGGGCAAGCAATATGGTTATAAAAGCATAGAGAACCTTGCGCAGTTTAAAGAGCGCGTACCAATCCAAAATTACGACACGCTAAAGCCTTACATCGAAAGAATGCTTAAGGGCGAGCAAAATGTGCTTTGGCCATCAGAGATCCGCTGGTTCGCTAAATCATCGGGCACAACAAGCGACAGAAGTAAATTTATCCCTGTTAGCGAGGAGTCGTTAGAGGAATGCCACTTTAAAGGTGGTAAGGATATGCTTACACTTTATTTTAACAACCGCCCAAACGCGCGCATCTTTACGGGCAAAAGCTTAACACTTGGCGGCAGCCATCAAATTGGCCAGCTAAACTCCGATACATTTTTTGGCGACCTGTCGGCAGTTATCATGAAAAACCTGCCACTTTGGGCCGAGTTTTACCGCACGCCACATCTTGACATTGCCCTGCTCGAGAATTTTGAGGAAAAAATAGAGAAAATGGCCTATGCCACTAAGGATGTAAATGTTACCAGCATAAGCGGCGTGCCTACCTGGAACATCCTGCTATTTAAACGCATACTTGAAATTACCGGTAAAAACAATTTGCTGGAGGTTTGGCCAAACCTGGAACTTTATTTTCACGGAGCGGTAAATTTTACGCCCTACCGCGAACAGTTCAGGAAACTCATCCCTAACGATGACATGTATTACCTGGAAACCTACAACGCATCAGAAGGTTTTTTTGGAATACAGGATTTAGAAGAACCCGGCGACTTATTGCTGATGCTTGATTATGGCATATTCTACGAATTTTTACCAATAGAAGACCTCCACCGTGAAAACCCGGAGACGTTAACGCTCGACGAAGTTGAACTGAATAAAAATTACGCGCTTATTATTACCACAAACGCCGGCTTATGGCGGTACATGATCGGCGACACCGTGCGCTTCACATCGTTATCCCCATTCCGTATCCAGATAACCGGCCGTACCAAGCATTTTATAAACGCATTTGGTGAAGAACTAATTATAGATAATGCCGAACGTGCCCTTGCCGAAGCTTGCTCGCAAACTGGGGCCGTAATTCGTGAGTACACCGCTGCCCCTATCTATTTTAATGATAAAGAATGCGGCGCCCATGAATGGCTCATAGAGTTTGAGAAACACCCTGCCGAATTTGACCGCTTTGTGGACCTGCTTGATGAAACGCTGCGCCGAGTAAACTCCGATTATGATGCCAAGCGCTTTAAAGATATGGCTTTGCGCCGCCCCCAGGTAAAAATTATGGCACAAAATACTTTTTTTCACTGGATGAAAGCAAAGGGCAAAATTGGAGGGCAGCATAAAGTGCCGCGCCTTGCCAATAACCGCGAATATGTAGATGCCATCTTAAAGATGACGGAATTTATTAGAAATTAAACCGGCTACGCCTCCAACATTATTTAACATAAGCTTCACCATCATTTAACACCTCCCCTGTTTCGATACAGAGCAAGTTGCCGTAATAGTTGTATAACTAAACTAAAAATGAAAAAAGCTTTACTAATGCTTGTGTTTATGGCAGGCCTTGCATCATGCAAAAAAGATTACCCCGATTTCCCTACGCTTAACGGAACCTGGGAATTAAATACTATAATAGGTGGTTTTGGCCCTACCGTGGTTGTGCCCGATGATAAAAAGGACAGGTATGTAATAACCATAAACAGCAAATATGTTAGAAAAGAGGCCGATAAAACTGAAACCAAAGGAAACTTTACTGTAAAATTTACAGAAGAACGTAACGGCTACAGATATGGCACCATAACCTTTAGCAATCCCCAATACACCGACGCTTTTGCCTTTAAAGCCGATACCATTATTATTGGCACCTCTGCGGCAGATGGCCCATCGTATAAATATATCAGGATAAAGAAATAACGGCGGAGAATATTTTCACCGCCTCAGCAGCTTCTTTAACGTCGTGCACACGTAATATATTCGCTCCTTTTGTTAAGGCGACAGTATTTAACGCTGTAGTACCGATAAGTGCCTGTTCGGCGGTGGTATCCAGCAATCCGTAGACCATCCTTTTGCGGGAAATGCCGGCAAGGACGGGTAGTTGCAAGCAGCTAAATTCGTGCATTCGGTTCATCAACGCATAGCTATGTTCCGCTTTTTTAGCAAAACCAAAGCCAGGGTCCAGTATAATATCATGTACGCCCAATTGCTTTAACTGGTATATTTTCTGTACAAAATAATCGTAAACTTCGGCAAATACATCATTGTAACTGGCCAGTTGCTGCATGGTTTGCGGGGTTCCTTTCATGTGCATCAAAATATATGGCACCTGCAAACGGGCAACGGTGACAAACATGTTTTCATCAAGGCTGCCGCCCGATACATCATTGATAATATGCGCGCCGGCTTTGATAGCGGTTTCGGCAACAGCAGCCCGAAAAGTATCTATAGAAATGATAGCTTCGGGATAGTTTGATACAATTGCTTCTACAGCAGGTAACAAGCGGTCGGTTTCTTCCTGGGCCGAAATATCCTTCGCGCCCGGACGGGATGAATAAGCGCCAATATCCAGGAAAGCAGCGCCCTCAATTAGCATTTTTTCGGCCTGCAAACGCACCTGACCGACATCCGTTCGCCTGCTCTCGGCATAAAAGGAATCGGGCGTAATATTGATGATGCCCATCACTTTTGGGGCAGACAGGTCTAATAATTTACCACCCGCATTTATGGTTTCCTTTTTCTGAAAAAATGTATCTTTAGCCACTTTGTTTTGTTGAAACGTTGAAAGGTTTGAATGTTGTAAAGTTAACGCAACTTTATTCAAATCTTAGATAGTTTTATGCGGCACCTTCCCAAAGGAGCACGAGGACGTCTGTCCAGCAACCGCATACAATAACATTACAACATTGTAACATTTAAACATTACAACATCTTGAGCAACACAGCAGCAGAATACGAAGCGGTAATCAATATTTGCAAAGGTCTTTTCATTAAAAAAACCCGCGATTACGGTACCGCTTGGCGCATTCTCAGGCCGGAATCTATCACCGACCAGATTTTTATTAAAGCGCAGCGCATTCGTACGCTCGAAGAAAAAAAGGTTTCTAAAGTTGACGAAGATATCACCAGCGAATACATTGGTATTGTGAATTATTGCGTTATTGCCATGATGCAGTTAGATTGCGGCCCCGAAACCTCTACCGAACTGGATGCGGCAGAGGTGGAGGTGATATTTGACGGCAAAGTAACCGAAACCCGCGACCTGATGTTTGCCAAAAACCACGATTACGGTGAGGCCTGGCGCGATATGCGCATCAGCTCGTTAACAGATCTGATACTGATGAAGATATTGCGCGTAAAACAAATAGAAGACAACAAGGGCCAAACCCTGGCATCAGAAGGTGTTAAGGCCAATTACCAGGATATGCTTAACTACGCGGTATTCGCGCTGATAAAACTGGGCGTACAATGAAAAACAATTTAATTTGGTTTTGCCGGTTAGCAGTTGGCTTACTGTTTATCTTTTCGGGGCTGATAAAGGCCAATGACCCGCTGGGCTTTTCTTATAAACTGGAAGAATACTTCGAAGTATTTCACACAACCTGGCTTAACGGCTTTGCTTTAAGCCTGTCCATTTTACTTTGCGCGCTCGAAATGATACTGGGTTTTGCCTTATTAGTAGGCACACGTGCCGTACAGGTAATATGGGGTTTGCTTTTACTGATCATCTTTTTCGCTTTCCTTACCTTTTACTCAGCTTACTTTAAAGTAGTACAAACCTGCGGTTGCTTTGGCGATGCCATTCCACTTACACCCTGGCAATCGTTCACCAAAGATCTTGTGTTATTGCTTTTAGTGCTTGTTTTATTTTTTAACTATAAAGCGGTTAAGCCGTTAACCAATGCCAAAACCGGAGATACGCTCTTAATTGGCGCTACTATAGTTTCGATTGGGTTTGGCCTGTACACCTACAATTTCCTACCTGTAATGGATTTTTTACCCTACAAAATTGGGGCTAATATTTTGCAGGAGATGAAAACCCCGCCGGGCGCCCCGGCAGATGAATTTGAGGTTACCTACGTTTTAAAAAATAAGAACACGCAGGCAACCAAAACCATGTCGGACAAAGAGTACCTTAAATCGGGCATTTGGAAAGATACGACCTGGGCAGTAAAAGGCACCCCGGAAAGCAAACTGATCAAGAAAGGTTTTGAGCCTAAAATACGCGACCTGAACATACAGGACGCAGAGGGCAATAACTATAATGAAGAGTTACTCTCGAGCCCGTTTTATAGCCTTTGGATAGTGGCTTATAATTTGGATGACACTAACCAGGAAGCGGTTAACCGTATTAACGCGCTGGCTGCAAACCTAACTCAAAACTATAACACGCGCACCATTTTTCTGACATCGAACGCTCCGGAAGGCGCCCAGAAATTCGCTAAAGAGCATAAGCTGATAAGCGAATTATTTTATGCCGATGGTGTCCCGTTAAAAACTATGGTTAGGGCTAACCCGGGTATCATGCTTATAAAAAACGGAACGGTTATTAACAAGTGGCATTTTCATAATATGCCTAAGTACGACGACCTGGTTAAAAACTACTTCAGCAAGTAATAATGGGATTAATATTTTTAGTGGGGTTTATGGGCTGTGGTAAAACATCCTGGGGCCGCAAGCTCGCGGCAGGTACAGGCTACGATTTTATTGACCTTGATCACACGCTCGAAGCCAAAGTTGGCTCTACCGTAGCCCAATACTTTGCCGCGCACGGCGAAGAATCGTTCCGCAAGCTGGAGTCTGAAATATTAAAAACAACAAATTATCCCGAAAATACCGTAGTATCAACGGGTGGCGGGCTTCCCTGTTTTTTTGACAATATGGATTGGATGAACAGTAACGGGCAAACGGTTTACATCCGGCTTTCGCCCAAGGCATTAGGTAACCGTTTAGAGAATGCCAAGACCCCGCGCCCTGTACTGCAAGGCAAAAAAGGAGATGAACTTGTTGAATTTATTGAACATAAATTAGCTGAACGCGAAGGTTACTACCTAAAGGCAACCCATACCATTAGCGGGATGGATATGAGTGTAGAGAAGTTGGTAGGGGTATTGGGGATCTAAAAAAATGTCATTGCGAGCGATAGCGCGGCAATCTCAGCTTGCCCGCTTGCAAATCAATCATACCATTCAAGGCTTAAATCTTTCCAATCAGGATTTTCTGCAATAATTAGAGTGCTTTGTAATTATATAAACGTAGTAGTGATGCATTTTCATTTAACTGCATGTTGGTGACTTGTCCTATGAGATTGCCACGCTATCGCTCGCAATGACATAGAGGAACAATCGGCGCTTTTCTATCTCAAATAAACAGCATCTTCCTGGCCGTCAACGTCAATAACAACATCAACGTGTTCTTTTATTACAGTAGATAACGCTACACCTGCATAATCTGTAGTTACGGGGAAGTTTTTGTGATTACGGTCGATCAGTACGACTGTACGCAGCTTTTTCAGCGGCACATCCAAAAAAACGCCAAACCCATACGCCAAAGTTTTGCCACTGTTTAGTACGTCATCTACCAAAACTATAACCTTATCATGGCATTCCTGCACATCAAAGTTTGTTTTTGCATGCAACTGGCTGCTTTGCTTATCAAGCTCAATAGTTAATAAACGGCTTGTAAAGGGGGCTATTTTATCTAACACAATTTTCAGCCTTTGCGCTACGTGGTTACCACGCGGAAGGATACCCGCTATCAGGACCTCTTTCTCATCAAAATTATCTTCTAATATCTGGTAAGCAATACGATCTATCTTTTGCTGTATTTGCTGCTGGTTTAATATCAGGATCTTTTTATCAGGCATGGAGAAAGTGTTGAGATTTTTTAAGGTTGCAACGTTGTAAAGTTAAACCACTTTTTCGATATATAAAGACAGAGTAACGTTTAAACATTACAACTTTCAAACGTTCCAACGGCCTTAACTTTTCACGTACGGATAATACACAAAATTCGCTCCTTCGGGTACTACCACAAACAGGCACATAAAATCGTTGGGGTTTTTGTAGGTATTTAGGAAACGTTCCTTAAGCTCGGGTTTGATGATGCCGCGCTCTACAAATTCTTCTATAGTTGACGCATGTATGCTCCATTCGGTATTTAGCTCCACCCTGTCGAGTATCAGTTCGCCTAATTTAATTTCATGCTGGTGAGCGATAAATATGGGGTGTAATGATAAGCCTTCGACCATTATCTCAACCGCCACCTCGCGAATTGACTCATTATAGAATTTCAGGTCGCGCTCTAAACTAATCAGCGGGCTATCTTTTTTTGGCTGTTCTTTTCCCCCGGTTCTTTCATTTAATAATTCTTCGGCATCCATCTTTGTAGTATTATATTATTCTTCGGGTGGTGTTTGTGGTTTGGTGGTTTTTGCATTAAACCTTGGCTTAAACCCAACTTTGGGTGCAGCTACAGGCTCTTCGGCAGCAGGCTTTTCCGGTTCTTCGGGCTTAGCCTGTGCAACCGGCTGTTCGACGGCTTCTTCCTGGTTTTCGGCAGATTTAGGCGCTACCATCTTCATATTAAAGCGCGGCTTAAAGCCAGGCTTAGCTGGCGCAGCTTCAGCATTAGTAGGTTTATCTTGGGCAACCTCGTTAGCTTCCCCTTTTTCTTCAGCAGGCTTTGGCGCCATTGCCTTCATATTAAACCGGGGTTTAAAGCCCGGTTTTGGCGTTGTGCTTTCTGCTGCAGGTGCTGATCCTGTATTTTCCGTCGCCTGTTCGGGTTCCGGCTCCTTTTCAAACTCCTTTGTTTGAGGGCCATCTCCTTTGGTCATCTTTATATTAAAGCGCGGTTTAAAACCGGGCTTCGGTGTTGCTGGCTCAGTTTTAGCATCCTCGTCGGTTATGCGCGGCGTGCTGTCGGCAATATCTTGCATTGCAGCTTTTTCTTGCCGGAAGTTTGGATCCTGATCCTTATCGGTGGCTGCCTGGTTAACTTCGGGTGTTGATGTTGCACTCTCGCTAAATGGCAGATCTTTTATATCGCTTGTTGTTGTTGTTGTGGGTTTAGCTGCCATCCCTGGTTTAAACCTTGGCTTAAAGCCGGCAGTTGGCGCAGGGATAGTATCTGTAAGCGTTTCAACAATGGTTTGTTCGGCCAATTGGTTTTCCTGGTGTACTTTCTCAGATTTCGGCCCCGGAACAAGATGATATAGTAACCTTAATTTATTAAACCAGTATTTTTTGGTATGGTCGAAGCTTTTTTCGCCCATCTGGGCAAAATGTTTTTCAAATTCGGCAAATAGCCCCGGCTCTGCCGCCTTTAGGGCAACCAGGTCTATCCGCTTCTTTTTAAAAAACTCTTCAAAAGTCATTTTTACTTCAGATGTAATAGCCAAGAATCAAGATACAAGAGTTAGATCTTGATTCCTGGCTCTTGATTCTATATTCTATAACGCTACATCAATATCCAGCGCATTAAAATGAATGCCTGTTGCGGTTTGTTTCCAGTCTTCGCGTTCCTCGTCGGTAGCGCTCATCAATTTGGGAAACCACTCTAACGGGAATGCCTGTTGTTTACCATCTGCACGTTCCACAAAAAGCAAACCATTAGCAAAGGTCAGCTTAACTTTTTTTTCTTGCTTGCTTGATGAGAATAGTGGCATATACTGAATTTGAAAATTGGTTGAATTGAAAATTTGAAAATGATTAGCGATCTTCAAATCACTTGATTTCAAATCTTCAATTAATTATTCCGCCATGTTATGATAAACGGCCTGTACGTCATCATCCTCCTCTAAACGGTCGATGATCTTGAAAACGTCTACAGACTGTTCCTCTGTTACTGATGTTGTTGACTGTGCAACACGCTCCAGCTTAGCAGATTTGGTTTCTATACCCAGTTCTTCCAATGCTTTCTGCATCTTACCAAAATCTTCATAGGCGGTATGCAGTACAGCAATATCGTTACCTTCTTCGTCGGCCTCTACAAAAAGGTCTTCTAACCCGGCATCTATTAATTCAAACTCCAGCTCTTCCAGGTCGCGGTCTCCCGGGTCAAAAGTAAATACAGATTTACGGCTGAAAATAAAATCGAGCGAACCTGTTTTACCTAATGTACCGCCATATTTGGTAAAATAACTGCGTACGTTGGCAACGGTACGGTTAAGGTTATCGGTAGCTGTTTCTACCAATATAGCTACACCATGCTGCGCGTAACCTTCGTAAACTATCTCTTCGTAATCTTTCTCATCGCGGCTTGTAGCGCGTTTTATAGCAGCTTCTACCCTGTCTTTAGGCATATTAACTGCTTTGGCGTTTTGCACTGCGGTACGCAGGCGAGAGTTGGTTGTAGGGTCGCCGCCGCCGGCTTTAACCGCCATAACAATTTCTTTACCCAAGCGTGTAAACTGCACGGCCATTTTGGCCCAACGCTTAAACTTTCTCTCTTTACGGAATTCGAATGCTCTTCCCATATTACTTAGTTCATAGTTGATGGTTCATAGTTCATAGCATCACTACTATGTGCACCATCGGCCTTACAGGCAAATTTGTTAAATATAGTAGTTTCTTTTAAATAATCTTTTTCAGGTTGGTTAGCATATCCTCGGTTATCTTAGCCAGGTCGTAATCTAACTGCCAGCCCCAATCCTGCTGGGCCTGTGTGTCGTCTATAGATTTTGGCCAGCTATCGGCAATGGCCTGGCGCGGGTCATTATCTGCGTAGGTCATTTCAAAACTGGGAATGTGTTTTTTAATTTCTTCGGCCAGTTGCTCTGGTGTGAAACTTATACCAGCAAGGTTGTAGCTCGAGCGGATGCTCAGGTTCTCTGCAGGGGCATCCATCAAATTAATGGTAGCACGAATAGCATCATCCATATACATCATTGGCAATGCGGTTTGCGCCGACAGGAAACCCCGGTACTTACCATGCTTTAACGCTTCATGGAAAATATGCACAGCATAATCTGTTGTGCCGCCTCCCGGGTTTGCGCGCCAGCCAATAAGGCCCGGGTAACGGATGCTGCGCACATCAACGCCATATTTTTCAAAGTAATACTCGCACCAGCGCTCGCCGGCAAGTTTACTAAAGCCATAAACCGTATTAGGGTCCATTACGCAATACTGTGGTGTATTATGCTGCGGCGAGTGTGGCCCAAAAACAGCTATTGAACTTGGCCAGAAAATTTTTGATGTTTTAAACTCAACAGCAAAATCAAGCACGTAAAGTAACCCGGTCATATTAAGGTCCCAGGCCATTTTGGGTTTTTGTTCGCCTACGGCAGACAGGATGGCCGCCAGTAAATAAACTTGTGTGGGGCGATGTTTATCAAATAAATGGTGCAGGTTATCCTTATCAAGCACATTGGCAAATTCAAAGGGGCCGCTATTGCGCAACGCGTAGTTTGGGCTATTTATATCAGATGCGATGACGTTTTCGGCACCGTGTATTTTTCTTAAAGCAGTTACCAGTTCGGTACCTATTTGGCCATTGGCGCCAATCACTAAAATCTTTTCGCTCATGCAGTCACAGGTTTGGCTACAAAGGTAAATTTTTTTGTCTGAACAAGAATTTGTCTGAAACCGAATTGATGGAATTTTACCGTATTATTTCGGCTAAAAATAAGGGATAGTCTAAAAATTCATCCAATTTTCAATATCTAAGTTCAGATATTTTGCATACTAAAAAGGTAGACTTTCGGCAAAAAATCGCATATTTGGAGTTTAGTTAACAAACACATATAATTCAAAAACAAAAAATGAAAGTCGCAGTAGTAGGTGCCACCGGGCTGGTAGGCACTAAAATGTTGCAGGTTTTGGCCGAACGCAACTTCCCCGTTACAGAATTAATTCCCGTAGCATCCTCTAAAAGTATTGGTAAAGAAATTACTTTTAAGGGTAGGCAATTTAAGGTGGTTTCTGTTGAGGATGCGATAAAGCAAAAGCCGGACGTTGCGCTTTTTAGCGCCGGCGGCAGCACTTCATTAGAGCAGGCACCCCTATTTGCCGAAGCAGGTATTACTGTTATTGATAATTCATCGGCTTGGCGTATGGACCCAACTAAGAAACTGGTTGTGCCCGAAGTTAACGCGGATGTTTTAACCGCTGATGACAAGATTATAGCTAACCCAAATTGCTCAACCATACAAATGGTAGTGGCCCTAAAGCCACTGCACGATCATTATAAAATTAAACGCGTTGTAGTGTCAACCTACCAGTCGGTAACAGGTACCGGCGTAAAAGCGGTTGACCAACTATTTAACGAACGGAAAGGTATTGACGGACCAAAAGTTTACCCTTACACCATAGATCTTAACGTAATCCCTCAGATAGATGTATTTACCGAGAACGGCTACACCAAAGAGGAAATGAAAATGATACTGGAGACCAAAAAAATTATGGGCGATGATAGTATTAAAGTTACCGCCACTACTGTGCGCATCCCGGTTATGGGCGGCCACTCAGAGTCGGTGAATATTGAGTTTTTGCATGATTTTGACCTGAGCGAAGTACGCACCTTGCTATCAAACTCGCCTGGTATTGTTGTGGTTGATGATACTGCTAACCTTAAATACCCAATGCCGCTTGATGCGCACGATAAGGACGAAGTATTTGTAGGCCGCCTACGCCGTGATGAAACGCAGGATAACACCCTTAACTGCTGGATAGTATCAGACAACCTGCGCAAGGGCGCTGCAACCAATGCCGTACAAATTGCTGAGTATTTGGCTGCCAAGAATTTGATCGGGCAAGGTATAGAAGCGTAATTAGAGATTAGATACTGGTGATTAGAGATTAGGTTCTTACACCGCGGTAGTAATTATAATGCAAGAGGGATAATCCGATGATTACCCCTCTTTTTTTATCTCAACTTTCGTAAAACTAAAAATTTAGCCACTTGTAGTTAATATACATCAATGTATAATCTATAAAAAACTACAGTTATGGCTGATTTAAGTAATAAAAAAGTAGCGATACTTACCGAAGAAGGATTTGAGCAGGTTGAATTAACCAGCCCTAAAGAAGCATTGGAAGCCGCGGGTGCAACCGTGCATATCATTTCACCAAAAAGCGGCAAAATAAAGGCATGGGATAAAACAGATTGGGGCATCGAGATAGATGTAGACAAAGCATTAAGCGATGCCAACCCCGATGATTATGACGCGCTGGTGCTGCCGGGAGGTGTACTAAACCCCGATAAGTTGCGCCAGAATAAGGATGCAGTAGCCTTTGCCTCTGCTTTTTTAGACGAGGGTAAACCCCTGGCCGCTATTTGCCACGGCCCACAGCTACTGATAGAGACCGGTATGCTTAGTGGCCGCCGTATTACTTCTTACCCATCCCTGCAAACCGACCTGAAGAATGCCGGTGCCGATTGGGTTGACGAAGAAGTAGTAACCGATAACGGCTTAGTTACGAGCCGCACCCCTGCCGACCTTGAAGCTTTTAACAGAAAGACGATAGAAGAAATTAGCGAGGGAGTACACGCGTAAACCCATGCAGAGGAAACAATTAATATCGAACACCAAATTGTGAATTTCGAACGCTGGGGTTTTACTTCATCAATCAAGGTTTGGGGTTGGGTGTTCGATATTTTTTATTCCGGCTTAAAGGCTTACCCCGTTTTAGTTATCTTTACCGCATGCCTCAAAAAAAAGCTGTAATTATTGGCGCCGGTGTGGCGGGCATTGCAACAGCTATACGTTTAGCGGTTAAGGGTTACGCAGTTGAGGTTTACGAATCTAACAGCTATCCGGGCGGTAAACTTTCTGAATTTGAGCAAGATGGCTACCGGTTCGACGCCGGACCAAGCTTATTTACCATGCCACAATATGTTGATGAGTTATTTAAACTTGCCGGGAAGAGCCCTGCCGATTATTTCGGCTACCAAAAATTAGATATTGTTTGCAATTACTTTTACGACGACGGCACCCGCTTGAGCGCGTACGCCGATACTGAGAAGTTCGCCCGAGAAATTGAAAGTAAAACCGGCGAACCAGCTAAAAACGTGATCAGTCACCTGGCCAAAAGCAGCGACATCTATAGCATTACCAACCATGTTTTTTTAGAAAGATCATTACACCGGTTAAAAACCTACCTGCGTTGGGATACCCTCCTGTCAATAGTTAGATTTCCTAAAATAGACCCATTCAGGACCATGCACAAGGCAAATTCCTCGGGGTTTAAAGACGCGCGCGTGGTGCAGTTCTTTAATCGATACGCTACCTACAATGGCTCTGACCCTTACCAGGCTCCGGCTACTTTAAATGTAATACCACACCTCGAGCACCATTTTGGCGCTTACTTTCCGCATGATGGCATGTATAGCATCACTAAAAGCCTTGTAAAACTGGCAGAGGAGTTGGGTGTTAAATTTAATTACAACTATAAGGCAGATGAAATAGTAGTTATTAACAATGCGGCAAAGGGCATACGCGCCAAAGGGCAGAATATTTTAGCCGATGTAGTAGTATCTAATATGGATATTTGGTTTACCTACCAACGCCTGCTTGGCAAGTACCCTAAACTACACCCACAAAAAATATTGAACCAGGAACGCAGCAGTTCGGCACTGATATTTTATTGGGGAGTAAAGAAGCAGTTTCCCGAGCTTGATCTGCATAATATATTCTTCAGTGCAGATTACAAAGCCGAATTTGAACACATCTGGAAACATCAGGATATTTACCGTGACCCGACCGTTTACCTCAATATCAGCTCCAAATATAAAACAGATGACGCGCCTGCAGGCTGCGAAAATTGGTTTGTGATGATCAACGTACCTGCCAATAACGGCCAGGATTGGGATAAACTGATCGCAGATGCACGAAAAAATATCGTTTACAAACTCTCTAAAATTTTAGGTGAAGAAATTAGTGCCTTAATCGTATCTGAAAGCATCCTTGACCCACGCAGCATCGAAAGTAAAACGTCATCGTACAAGGGCTCTATCTATGGTACCAGTTCAAACAACCAGTTCGCCGCATTTTTAAGGCATGCCAATAAATCATCAAAAGTCAAGGGACTATATTTTTGCGGCGGAAGTGTACACCCCGGCGGTGGAATACCGCTTTGCCTACTATCTGCGAAGATTACGGCTGATCTTATAAGTTAATTACACTTACTATACTGACGCTCGGGTTTTCCGCCATTCCTTATTCTACCCCCTGCCCCGTTTAACTAACCATTCCCGCCAAAGCTTCTATCCATTTAGGTGAATCATTAAGGCTTTCTACCAGTTGCACATGCTCGCCGCCAAGGGCCTTAAACTCATCGCCATATTCATGGGTCACTTCAAAAACAGTCTCCAGGCAGTCGGCAACAAATGCGGGGCAAAATACCAGCAGGCGCTTTTTGCCTTCTTTAGCCAATTGGGCTATTACTTCGCTTGTATAAGGCTGAACCCATGGGTCGCTGCCCAGGCGTGATTGAAAGCACACCGTATATTTATCTTTCGGCAAATTCATTTTGCCGGCTATTAGTCGGGCGGTATCATATGATTGTGCGGAGTAGCACAATTTGTTGGTATCATTCAGCGTATTGCAGCAGCCATCCACCTGCAGGCAATAACTATTAGTATGATCGCATTTTTTTAGCTGGCGTTGTGGCAGACCATGAAAACTGAAGAGGATATGATCGTAAGTATCCGGGTTGTACTTTTGAGCGTTATCTGCAAAAGTTTCTATCATCAGTTCGTTATCATGAAACGAGTTCAGAAATGATATGGTTGGGATGGTTTGCCAGCCTTTTACCAGTTCCATTATTTTTTCCTGTACCGAGCCGGTACTTGCCGATGCATATTGCGGGAATAATGGTATTACCTGTATGTCACTTATTAAGGCATCCTTCAACCGCTGCAAGGCAGCCTCGATTGACGGGCTTTGGTACCGCATGGCCAGCTCAACTACATAACCATCGCCAAGGCGTTGCTGCAAGGCTGCCTGCTGTAATAAACTGTAGTGCAGTAAAGGCGAGCCTGTCTCTTTATCCCAAATGGCCTGGTAAAGCTTGGCGGACTTTGGAGCCCTGAATGGCACAATAATACCTTTCACCAACACCGTACGCAGGGCGGGGTTAATATCTATTACACGCCCATCCATCAAAAACTCGTTTAAATACTTACGTACATCCGCTGTCGACGGACTATCCGGTGTACCTAAGTTTACCAGTAAAACTCCCTTTTTTGCCATAATTTATAGGGTGCAAATGTAATAAAAAACGCCCTAACCATTTGTGACGCTAATCATTATTGCAAAATGATGATACCGTACATTAGATTATTGCGCCTCTCCTTTTGGTGGCTGCGGTGTGGTCCATAATTTCCACCAGGGTACCCACGGTTCTTCGTGGTGTTCGTAATGGTATCCAAAAAAATAGCAGCTAAAAAATGCCAGGAAATGATTGCGTTGTAAACTGCGCGATTGATGTTTATTATCATGCTCGCCTTTATGAGGCAAGTATGTGCCAAAGTAAAATAGTTGTAGCGTGCTCATTAATGATGGTACAACCCAAAACAGCAAAAGGTTAGGCTGCGGGAGCCAGATCTTAAGCAGGTTAAAAATAATGGCCATCACCACAATTTGCCAGATAGATAGATAATTGCGTATAAACTGCACGTACCATCTAAAAAATGTCCCGTTATGGTAATCCGGGTCGGCGTCGGTATGTACGTGGTTGTGGTGCTGGTGGTGCTTGGTGTATAGTTTGGGATACCAGAACGACGCGTAAAAAAATGTGCAAACAAAGCCTACGGCATTATTTATTATTTTATTGGGTGCAATGGTGCCGTGCATGGCATCGTGCGCTGTAATAAAAAGGCCCGTGTAAAGGTGCGTCTGCACTAATATCATCAGGTACATCAGCGGGTTTTTAAAATCAAGCTGCCATTGCATCAGCATAACTGTGGATGTTATCCAGCTACCCAACAACAGCAAGGCAATAAATAAACCCGTATATGATGGTGATCTTTGCAAGACGATAGCCCCTCCTCCACATAGGAGGCTTTAATTAACATTAATAGCTTTCCAGTTCGGCCTTTACCTGTTGCATCAGCCACATGGGGGTTGATGTTGCGCCTGCTATGCCCACTGTATCGCCCGGGGCAAACATGTTAGGGTTCAGCTCACTGATTGATGATACAAAGTAGGTATTGGGGTTATGCTTACGGCAAACTTCGTAAAGCACTTTTCCGTTTGATGATTTTTTGCCCGATACGAACACTATCTTATTAAATTTAACCGCAAAAGCGGGCAGATCCTTATCGCGGTTACTCACCTGCCTGCAAATGGTATCATTGGCTTTAACCTCGTACCCGCGCGATAGTAATTGCTCTTTTACGCTGTAAAACTTATCCATGCTTTTGGTGGTCTGGCTATACAGGGTAAAACTGGCCGGCAACTCGGCATCTTCCAATTCAATGATGTCTTGAAAAACCAGGGCATCGCCATTGGTTTGCCCCTGCAGGCCCACAACTTCTGCATGGCCATGTTTACCAAATATCAGTATCTTCTCGTTGTTATCGTACGATGTTTTTATGCGGTTTTGTAGCTTTAAAACTACCGGGCACGATGCATCAATAAGCGTAATATTATTCTCGAGCGCTATTTTGTAAGTTTCGGGCGCTTCGCCATGCGCGCGGATCAACACTTTTTCGTTCCTAAGATTTACCAGTTCATCATGCTCAATAATGCGCAGGCCCATGGCTTTTAACCGTTCTACCTCTTCGTCGTTGTGTACAATGTCGCCAAGGCAGTACAGGTAACCATCTTCGGCCAAAATTTCTTCGGCCATATCAATGGCGTAAACCACCCCAAAGCAAAAGCCGGAGTCCTGGTCTATAGTAACTTGTAAATTATGTTCGCCCATATTACATTGCAAAAATACTAAATTCTAAACGCTAAATTCTAAATTTAGATATATAGGTTAAGGTAAAAGCTTGCTAATTGTTTATAACGCCCCAACTAAATTTAACACGCCAAAAAACACAAACTCCGTAAGCAGCAATATCACAGCTGCAATGCCCTGCTTTTTAAAACGGAACAATTCAAAAATATTCAGCATTACCGCGCTTACAAAAAACCAGCAGACGTAATTTTTTAGCGGAATGCCGGGACTGTTCCAATGCCAGTAGTTAAATTTTATGGCAATTGGTTCTATCAAAACATCAAGTAAAACCAGCAACCCAGCACCTGCTATAACTCTAAAAAAAGCGCTTTTTAAGCGGCTGCGCTGCATAGCCACACCTGTAGCATAAATAAGCAGGAACCAGTTTACGCCTATCATGAGCGGAATGCTTGATAATTTTAGCCCAAGCGTGCTGTCGTACGCGTAGTTTCCAAAAAGCCAGCCTGTGTGTACGCCTACCCATTCGGCCAAAAAGCCAAGCCAAAATATAAGTAATATAAATATCCCGAAACTACTGTTCAGCTTATGGTGACTTAATACTATTATACCAAACATCAGCAGCAAATGAAACGGCACAATCTGTAAAAATAATTCCTTGGTTACCGCTAACGATAAGCCCACCAGCCCCACCAAATGAAACAGGATGATAATACCTATGGCTATGCGCGGCGGGATGGTCATATTTTGCGCCCTTTCCATACAGTGGTTTTGGTTAGGTGCTTTTGTATGGATGTTATACCAATTAACAGCAGGCTAAGCATCTGTACAGGATGTAAAAATAAGTTGATCAATGCATTTTGTCCCGACAGAAATGATATCATAATACGTGACAACAAGATGAGGCCTACCATAAGGCTAATTAAGGGCAAACTGCCGGTGCCTAAAATGAATAACGGGCCGCCTATAAGCATTAACAGGTATATCAGGAAAATTGGGATGCTGTAATTAAATGCAGCCATAAAGTTTTTGCTAAAGCCATCCAATGCTTCCGTGTATCCTTTATACATCCTACAGGTGATCATCCCGTTTGCCAGCAGGCCTTCGCCATTAAAACCGTAGGCCTTTATGGTCTTCATGATCTCCACATCTTCAACCACTTTATTTTTCACCAGCTTATGCCATTGGTTTTGATGATATGCCGGCGCGTCAAACATCATAAATTGCCCGCTTGCAGCGGCCACAGAAGCGCGCTTTTTAACCAGGTAAATAAGCCTCAGCGGTAAAAGGTTAATTAACACAAAATGCATTAAGGGCACTACAGAGAGTTCGCCAAGCGTTACCATTTCCTGGTTGGTAAACAAGCTTAAGAGGCCAAGTCCCCTTAAGTGCATGCGATGGACTGCGCTGTTTATTAAATCTCTGTTAATTTTCTCATCGGCATCTAAAAAAAGCAGGTAACGCCCTTTTGCCTGCTGCGCTAACTGATGGCATGCGTAATTTTTACCTATCCAGCCTGGTGGCAAAGGTTGGCCTTTAATTACACTAAATTTGGGGTGCGTTTCGGCAAAATTCTGGCAAATATTATAGGTATCATCGGTAGAATCGTCATCAAGTATTATAACTTCATAAGTGTTGTAATTTTGATCGTTAATGGATTCAAGTAGTGATAGAATATTGTCCTGCTCGTTACGGGCAGGTATTAATATAGATACCAAATCGGAATACCGGGTAGCTATATGCGGTAACTTAGGGTTAGATATAAAGTTAAACAGGGTAACTGTAAAGCGCAGTATAAGAAAAAAAAATACGACTGATATTGCTATAACCACTGTTTAAATAATGTTTTGGACTTGAGAAAGTTTTGAAAAATTGTAATGTTGCTGATAAACATTTTGAGCGGTATTGCCGTCGTTAAGCATGTTTACACCCTTTAAATAAACGTTAGCCATGGGCCTTTTATGTTGCAGGTTCTCAATAAATGTTGCTGCAAGTACGGTTTGGAATTGCCCATAAGCCTTCTCCATAATGCGCGATAAGCCTTTCTCAAAATTCACCTCGTTAATGAAATTTGAATATAACCTGCCCTGCGGAAATACCAGCACCAGATTCTCAGGGTCATTAAGTAATTGCGCGGCATACTCTAATGAGGCAAGCATATCCCGCGAATTTTTACTCACCGAAAAAGCTCCCACATATTTAAAAAAAGAAACCTTTTTTACCGTTTCCTCTATCACCATTACATGGAAGCGCTTTTTTAAAATTCTTTGATTAACGTAATACATTAAAAAACCATCCCACCAGCTAAAGTGATTAGCCAGTAAAAGCACCGATCTGTTTTTATCCACTTCTATCGCATTAAACTTCACCTCGTGGAAATTTCCCCTCACTATCCGCAGGATGTAGTTATGGAAGAACCAGTTAATAAGGGCGTTTTTTTGCGGATATATCATAATTAATGCTCCACATCTATTTGTGCCTTTAAAGCGTGTTGATGAAAGGTATTTATCCGGTTTGTAAGTTCCTCAAATGAAACTTCGCCCGCTACACCACAGTCATACAGGTGAAAAAAAACCGATGGTTTAAGGCTTTCAAAATAATCTATCAAAGCGCAATTGTACACAATTTGGCAGGGGCCTTTTATGTTCTTAATAAGGCGTTCGATGCCCTTTTCTACCTTAATTTCTGTGGTGTGGTTAGAAATAAGTTCGCCCTGAGGGAAAACTACCACTAGGTTTTCGGGGTTATTTAACAGCCCTGCCGCGTACTGTAACGACTTTATCATTTCGCGCGATGAACGATTGATAGAAAACCCTCCAAAAAGGTTTAGCAGCATACGTTTTTGCAGGTGGTCTTCCTGCATCATAATATACAGGTGCCTGTTCAGGTGCCAATAAGCCAGGTAATTGCCCCAGAGGCCATCCCACCAGCTAAAATGGTTACAAAGTAGCAATACCGAATGACCGGGTTTAGGTGTAAAGGGAGTTACTACCAGCCGGTTAAAGGCTTTACGCATACGGTAGCGCATATATATGGCAAACCAGTTACTAAAAAGTTTTACTCGGCGGGCAGGTATCATTAAGGTAAATTTACTAAATACTCATCCAATTGTTTGGTAACCAGCCAATGCCCCATGTTAACTTCATATACCTCGGCATTTGGTAGTTTGTCAATAAAAGGCTGCGCCGCTTTCATCGGGAACAAATTATCATACTTACCAAATATAAGCCTGCATTTAATATTGTACTTATTAATCAACTGTACGATCTTGGTGGTATCGGGCTTCAACAAACGGATGAGGTTTAGGGTATAATAAACATCCTGCCGTTTTTGTTCGGTATCAATTTCATTATAGGCTATCTGGTATAGGCTTTCATCAATAAACTTTATTTTTTTTAGGCTTTTAAGCAGCGTTGGTGCCAGCCACTTACTTTTGGTAACGTGCTTAAACAGGTATTTACCTATGGGCCTATGTGTTAAAAAATGAAACCCTTTATAAACTGATAAGCCATCGGGCGCCATTAGTATCATGGTATCTATCAAGTCGGCATATTCTTCTACTAATATCAGCGCTATATTGGCCCCAATAGAATATCCCAGTACCGAAAAGCGTTGTCGCCCGTGCTGCTTAAACCACTCGTCCATATAGGCCTTTACAATTGGTTTAGGCATGCCGGCTATGATCTGCTGCTCTGTCCAGCCGTTAAGTTTACTTTCGCCATGAAAAAAGTGATCAAAACCGTAAACGTGATACTCTTTAAGGATAGATCTTTCGAGCACGTGGAATTGCCTCCCCGTCATGCCGTAACCATGAAAAGCCAGCAGGGGTTTATTACCTGTGCCGTATTCATGATAATGCTTCTTACCTAAGCCGGGAATATCTAAAAAGCCCATAGCGGCAATATTAAGAAATACTCTTTTAATAAGTATGCCATCCTATACAAACATTGGATGACATTCATGAATTTCAATGCCTCTCTTTTAAATAAGTTATTATTGCCTCCGTGGCCCCCACATTTTGTTCCACGTAATTTTTAGCTATCACGGCGGCGGCATACCTGGCAGCACCATCATTCATTAATGAACCGGCAACCCTGTTTAATTCGTCCTGCGAGTTGATGCTGAACCCGGCTTTGAGCTCAACCAGATCTCTAGCTTCTTTAAACTTATCATACTTAGGGCCAAAAATAACCGGCATGCCAAATGCCGCAGCCTCTAAAGTGTTATGAATGCCAGAGCCGAAGCCCCCTCCTATGTAAGCAATGTCTGCGTATTGATAAAGCGACGAAAGCATCCCAATATTATCGATAATTAGACATGAGATTTGAGACGTGAGATTTGAGATTTGGGAAAACCTTAATGTGGTTTCTTTTGGTAAGATGTTTACCAATCCGTCGATTTTGTTCTCCCCAATTTCATGCGGGGCTATAATGAATTTCCAGTGGGGATGCTCTTTTATTAAGTCGGGCAGAAGAGCTTCATCCTGTGGCCAGGTACTGCCGGCAATAAATAGGGGTTGCCCGTTTTTAAACTCTGCTACGTACTTTAGTGATCTTGGCTGTTGGGCGTTTGCCCATACCCTGTCAAAGCGGGTATCGCCGCTGATGGTTACATTGGTAATACCTGCATCATGCAATAAATGTTTGGATGATATGTCCTGCACAAAATACCAGGTAACCATTTTAAGCATTTTACGGTGCAGGCCGCCATACCATTTAAAAAAAACCTGCCCCGGCCTAAATATGCCCGATATGATGTATAGGGGTATATGTCTACCGTGCAACTCGTTAAAAAAATGATACCAGTATTCGTACTTGGTAAAAATAGCCATCACCGGATTGATGGCGCCAATAAATTTGCGGGCATTCCCTGCCGTATCGAGGGGTAAATAATACACAGCATCGGCCAAAGTTGTGGTCTTACGCGGCTCATAGCCCGAAGGCGAAAAAAAAGTTATTACAATTTTATGTTGAGGATAGCCGGCTTTTACAGCTTCTAAAACAGGCCGCCCCTGTTCAAATTCGCCCAATGAGGCAAAATGAAACCAGATGCTCGATTCTAACTGTTGCACTTGCTGGTGTTTACGGCCATTTATCCACAGTTTGGCTTTATTTTTATAAAGTGAAACTATATACACAAGTGTGTAGTATAAGTTAATGCCGATGTTGTATAGTAGAAGCATTTTTTAGTTGTGAATACCTATCTTCGTTCGGCATAAAAGTAATAACATTAATAACAAAAAGTATTTATGAAAATAGCTGTTGTTGGAACAGGTTATGTTGGCCTGGTAACAGGTACATGTTTAGCAGAAACGGGCAACCAGGTTACCTGTGTGGATATTAACGAGCAAAAAGTAAAAATGATGCAGGAAGGCCAGCTCCCAATTTACGAGCCCGGTCTGGAATTGCTTTTTCACCGTAATATCAGCCAGAAAAGGCTATTATTTACCAATAACCTGGCCGACGCAATTGCCGACGCGCAAATTATTTTCCTGGCATTGCCAACCCCTCCGGGTGGTGATGGCTCTGCCGACCTAAGCTACGTTTTGGGCGCGGCTAAAGACATTGCCAAATTGGTTACCGACTACAAAGTTATCGTAACAAAATCTACCGTACCTGTTGGCACGGCTGATAAGGTTACCGCGGTAATGAACGAAAACACCAATGTTGAATTTGCTGTGGTATCAAACCCCGAGTTTTTACGCGAAGGTGTAGCCGTTGAAGACTTTATGAAACCCGACCGCGTGGTTGTTGGTACTACCGACGAGCGTGCACGCAAATTAATGGCCGAGCTTTATGCCCCATACGTACGCCAGGGTAACCCGGTAATTTTTATGGACGAGCGCTCATCTGAATTAACTAAATACGCTGCCAACTCTTTCCTGGCTACCAAAATATCTTTTATGAACGAAGTTGCCAACCTTTGCGAATTGGTTGGCGCCGATGTTGATATGGTGCGCCGAGGTATTGGTGCCGATAACCGTATTGGTAACCGCTTCCTGTTTTCGGGTATAGGTTACGGCGGCAGCTGTTTCCCTAAAGATGTACAGGCTTTGGCGAAGTCTGCCGAAGAGAACGCGTACGACTTTAAGATCCTTAACTCTGTAATGGAGGTTAACGAGATCCAGAAAAAAGTACTGGTTCAAAAACTTAAAAAATATTACAACGGCGACCTTAAAGGCAAAAAATTTGCCATGTGGGGGCTGGCCTTTAAACCGGAGACTGACGATATACGCGAAGCGCCGGCCTTGTATATTATTGACGAATTATTAAAAGAGGGCGCTACCGTAAGCGTGTTCGACCCTGAAGGCATGAAAAACGTGAAAGCGCTTTTGGGCGATAAAATAACCTACGGTGCCGATGCTTACGAAATTTTAGATGATGCTGACGCCTTATTGATCGTTACCGAATGGTCGGCGTTCCGCACACCAGATTTTGACCAGATCAGCGGTCGCTTAAAAAACAAGGTTATATTTGACGGCCGTAACCTTTACGACCTGCAAAAAATGATTGACCTTGGTTTTTATTATAACAGTATCGGCAGAAAAATTATTAGCTAATGGCCCAACGTAAAAGAATATTAATAACCGGCGCGGCCGGGTTTTTAGGCTCGCACCTGTGCGACAGGTTTATTAAGGAAGATTACCATGTAATTGGCATGGATAACCTTATCACCGGCGACCTGCGTAATATTGAACATTTGTTTAACCTGGAAAACTTTGAGTTTTATAACCACGATGTTTCCAAATTTGTACATGTACCCGGCAACCTGCAATACATCCTGCACTTCGCATCGCCTGCAAGCCCGATAGATTATTTGAAGATCCCTATCCAAACCTTAAAGGTTGGATCGTTAGGTACGCATAACCTGTTAGGCCTGGCACGTAGCAAAGGCGCAAGGATGCTTATAGCTTCAACATCCGAAGTATACGGCGACCCGAACGTTAACCCGCAGCCCGAAGAATACTGGGGTAATGTTAACCCTGTTGGCCCACGCGGAGTTTATGACGAGGCAAAGCGTTTTCAGGAGGCTATTACCATGGCTTACCACACCTTCCACGGGTTAGAAACACGCATTGTGCGCATTTTTAATACCTATGGCCCGCGTATGCGCCTTAATGATGGCCGTGTGTTGCCTGCCTTTATTGGCCAGGCCCTGCGTGGCGAACCGCTAACCATGTTTGGCGATGGCTCGCAAACCCGCTCGTTTTGCTATGTGGATGATTTGATTGAAGGCATTTACCGTTTGCTGCACAGCGATTACGCCCAGCCGATGAATATTGGTAACCCCGACGAAATTACCATCCGTGAGTTTGGCGAGGAGATAATTAAATTAACAGGCACCAACCAGGAAATGATTAGCCTGCCCCTACCTACAGACGACCCAAAACAGCGCCGCCCGGATATTACCAAGGCACGCTCCATTTTGGGCTGGGAGCCAAAAATATCGCGCAGTGAAGGGTTAAAGATCACCTATGAATATTTTAAATCGCTGCCAGAGAAAGAAATACTGCACAAAGATTTCACGTACTTCAATAAACAATAGTATTTTCGGCATTTCATAGGGCGTGTACGCTAAGTACGCGCCTAACCTTAAATCTATTAATATTTAACCCTATGAAAATTTTAGTAACGGGCGGCTTAGGTTTTATTGGCACCCACACCGTTGTTGAGTTAGTTAACGCAGGTTACGACCCCATCATCATCGACGACCTATCAAACTCCAATATTAAAATGCTCGACCAATTGGCCCGCATTATTGGATACAAGCCCGCCTTTTACCAATTTAATTTATGTAATGAAGCCGATGTAAAAGATTTCGCGGCCAAAAACCCCGATATTGCCGGCATCATCCACTTCGCTGCCTCAAAGGCGGTTGGCGAATCGGTAGAGAACCCTTTAAAATATTATTACAACAACTTCTTTTCGCTTATAAACCTGCTTAACGCTTACAACGGCAAAGCATTAAACTTTGTGTTTTCGTCAAGCTGTACAGTTTATGGCCAGCCGGATGTTTTACCTGTAACCGAAGACGCGCCGGTTAAACCTGCCGAATCTCCATACGGTAACACAAAGCAAATTGCCGAAGAGATATTAAAAGATATGGTAGCCGCAGGCAGCAAATATAAAGTTATTGCCTTACGTTATTTTAACCCGGTTGGCGCGCATGATAGCGCTTTAATTGGCGAACTGCCGAATGGCGTACCTCAAAACCTGGTGCCATTCATCACCCAAACAGCCATTGGCAAGCGCGAAAAGATCACCGTATTTGGCGATAAGTATAACACCCCTGATGGTAGCTGCATCCGCGATTACATACACGTGGTAGATCTGGCGAAAGCACACGTTGCCGCGCTGAAATTAATGGAGAAAGAAAACTTTACAGGATATGATGTGTTCAACATCGGTACCGGCAACGGCTCCACCGTTTTAGAAGTGATACATGCTTTTGAAGACGCTACCGGGGTAAAACTAAACTACCAGATAGGCGCCCCCCGTAGCGGCGATATCGAAAAGGTTTGGGGCAACGTTACCAAGTCTACCGAAAAACTAAACTGGACGGCAGAACTTAACCTAAGCACCATGATGGCATCGGCATGGGCATGGGAAAAATATATTGCCGAGAACCCATTATAATAAACAGCACTATGAAAAAGATAATTATTACAGGTGGTGCCGGTTTCATTGGGTCGCACGTGGTGCGCCGCTTTGTGACCAACTATCCTGATTATTCGATTATCAACCTGGATAAACTTACCTACGCGGGTAACCTGGCTAATCTTAAAGATATCGAGGACCAACCTAACTATCGTTTTGTAAAAGGCGATATTGTGGACCTTGAGTTTATAAACAACCTGTTTGAAACTGAACAGCCCGATGCTGTGATCCATTTGGCGGCAGAGTCGCACGTGGACCGGTCTATTACCAATCCCCTGGAATTTGTAATGACCAATGTTGTAGGCACGGTAAATTTGCTTAATGCCGCCAAAAACCTTTGGAAAGGCCAGTATGATAAAAAACGTTTCTACCATGTATCAACCGATGAGGTTTACGGTACCCTGGGCGATACGGATATGTTTACCGAACAAACCGCTTACGATCCGCATTCGCCCTACTCGGCGTCTAAAGCAAGTTCGGACCATTTTGTGCGTGCTTATTATGATACCTACGGCTTAGGCACTGTAATTTCTAACTGCTCAAACAACTATGGTTCATATCACTTCCCCGAGAAACTGATCCCGCTTGCCATTAATAACATTAAGCAAAACAAACCTGTGCCCGTATATGGCAAAGGCGAGAACGTGCGCGACTGGCTATGGGTTGAAGACCATGCAAGGGCCATTGATGTAATTTTTCATAAAGCAGCCGCGGGCACTACCTATAATATTGGCGGCCATAACGAGTGGAAAAACATTGACCTTATTAAACTGTTGTGTACCATACTGGATAAAAAACTGGGGCGTGCAGCAGGCGAATCGGCAAAATTGATCACCTACGTAACCGACCGCGCCGGGCACGATCTGAGATACGCGATAGATGCCACCAAGCTTAAAAATGAGTTAGGCTGGGAACCATCCATTACGTTTGAAGTTGGCCTGGAGAAAACGGTTGATTGGTACCTTGCCAACGAGCAATGGCTAAACGATGTTACCAGCGGCCATTACCAGGACTATTACGACAGCCAGTACACCAACCGCTAAAAAATGTTCGGATTATTTAAGAAGAAGGAAGTTAAACGAGTTGTAAATTTCGATTACAGCAGTATTGTAACAGATATGCATTCGCACGTATTGCCCGGCATTGATGATGGCGCGCAAAATGTGGAAGAATCAATTTTCCTTATCAAAAAAATGATGTCGCTGGGCATCAAGAAAGTTATTGCCACACCCCACGTTATGATAGATTACTACCGTAACGACGAAAACAGCATTGGCAATGCACTGGCCTTACTTAAAGCAGAATTAACAGCCCAGAATATTGACATTGATATATGTGCCGCAGCCGAACATTACTTTGACGAAACCTTTGAGAAGCGTATTGACGACGGTAAGGTTTTTACCATGGGCGATAACTACGTATTATTTGAACTATCATTTGTAAACCCGCCGCCTAATGTTATCCCTGTTATTCAAAAACTGAAAGACAAGGGCTACAAGCCTATACTTGCCCACCCGGAAAGATATGGTTATATGGATATTGAACAAATGAAAAACATCCGTAGCTGGGGCTGCGATCTGCAATTAAATACCATTTCGCTGGCAGGTTATTACGGCAAGCACAGTAAAAAAATTGCCGAAGAGATGATAGATAATGAAATGGTTGATTTTATATCGAGCGACATGCACCACCCCCGCCACGCCGCCGCGTTCGAGAATGTGCTGAGTATGCCCTATCTTGAAAAAATATTGTTTGACTATCCGCTGAAGAATGTGATGCTGTAGATAGAGACTGGAGATACGTTAATTAGAGATTAGGCTGGTCAAGTCTGAAAAAATAAAAGGCTTAGGCACATACCTAAGCCTTTCTCATTGTCATTAATTTTTATCAGGACATTTTTTCTAATTAACTAATCTCTAATCACCAATCTCCAACTTACTCATACCTCAACGCCTCTACCGGGTCAAGTTTGGATGCTTTTTTGGCAGGATAAAATCCAGATGAAAGGCCTATTACAGTACATAGTACTAATGCCCAAAACAGCCAAAACCATGGCACTATAAATGTACCGCTAATTTGTACGGCAATAAGGTTACCTATAGCCATCCCTAATATTATACCCAAAATACCGCCAATAAGGCAAATAACAATAGCCTCAATTAAAAACTGTTTACGTATTACTGACGGTGTCGCACCGATAGCTTTGCGTAAACCAATTTCGCGGGTACGCTCGGTTACCGATACCAGCATAATGTTCATTAAACCTATAGCCGCCCCTATAAGGGTAATAGCGCCAATAGCAAAGCCCGCCGCTGTAATACCCGCCAGCTGACCGGATAACTCCTGCTGTATGGAGTCGCTGCGCGAGATCTCAAAGTTGTCTGGCTGGCCTATATGGATACCGCGTATATTTCGCATTAAGGATGTGGCCTCGCCAATGCTGGCATCAAGCACATCGGGGCTGTTTACGTTAACGGTTATGGCGTATGATAGCTTTCTGGACGTATCAACCATCTGCCTTGCTTTGGCAAGCGGAACAACACAAAATTTATCGCCCCCAAAGCTATTGCTGCCCTTTGGGGCTACTACGCCAATAATGCGCATTTTATTACTACCAAGCAGTATATTTTTATTGATTGGGTCTTCGTTTTTAAACAGTTTGGTTTTCACCTCGTCGCCCACAATAACCACATTTGCGCCGTGCTCCAATTCAGACGACGAAAAGTTACGGCCCAGGGCCAGTTTATGACCTTTAATGGCCAAATAGTTATCGTTGCTCCCTGTAACCGAAATATTGGGGTTTGATTTGATGCTGTTATACTTGGCAATTGCAGTACCTGTAACGCTAAGGTCTACACTTATTCTTGACGGTAATTTGTACAGCTTACTAAACCTTTCGGCTTCGGCATAGGTGATGGACGGATACATTTTACGGTGGCCGCCGTTACCAAAGCTAATACCGCTACCACGGTTTTGCAGGGTAAAGGAGTTGGCGCCAAGCCCGGCGAAAGCATCATTGGTAAACTGCTTAACACCTTCAATAGCCGTTAAGATACCTACCAGGGCCATAATGCCTATGGCAATAATTAAAGCAGTAAGCGATGTGCGCAACCTGTTACCACTAATGGATTGCAACGCGATAGCTATATTCTCTCTGTAGGTGGTTTTTACCGGCATGCCTTAAATATAAAAAAACTCGGCTGTATGACTATGAGATGTAGGCGTTTGTTACAGCTAACAGTTTAATTTATTTGTAGCGCTTGCATCTTCAAAAAACAAAACTTAATTTTCAGGAAACAATCTACCTATGTCACGTTTGGTTTTAACAGTATTAATTTTCGTTGCGTGCCTTACAGCTAACGCGCAACAAAAAGACCCGGCAAGCATCCTTAATAATGAAAACCTTCGCCTTAAAGATTCCACCGGCAGGATGTTGGACTATAAAGAATGGAGGCCGCTTGTAAGTTCGGGCGAGTATTCTATCCGCAGTGTATATACTGCTAAAGATACTGTACATACGCTTCACCATTTAACCGCCGAAGAAAAAGCACGAATACCAGGTATGCGTAACTCAAATGCTGCTGTTCTAACCCAACCGCAACAGCCAACTGTTACACTTGGCCCACAGCCAAGCCCTGCCGAGGCCTTCCCTATCGGGTATAAATTAAATATGCTCACCACCCGCGATATGGATGGTAAAAAGGTTGATAATAAAATGGCCGAAGGCAAAATAGTAGTCATCAACTTTTGGTTTGTTGGCTGCCCGCCCTGCAGGGCCGAAATACCTGAGCTTAATAAACTGGTTGCCGAGCATGCCTCCGATCCTGATATCATATTTTTAGCCGTTGGGTTAGATGAGGCAGGCGATATAAGGGATTTTATTAAAGATCATCCTTTCAACTATCGCCAGGTAGCAAGCGCCCGCCGTTTTTGCGACGCCTACGGCGTAACCCGTTATCCCACCAATGTTATTATTGATAAGAAGGGAACTATTCAATACAGTTCGATCGGTTTCAGCACTAATTATATTGAATGGATGCGAAAAACCATTGAGGTGATCAAAAACGAAAAATAACTGTACAAAAAAGGCTTCTTAAATTTAAGAAGCCTTTTTTATGTTTCATATAAAAACTGGTTATACCGAAAATGAAGTACCGCAGCCGCAAGTGCTTGCCGCGTTGGGGTTATTGAAGGTAAAGCCACGTGCGTTCAATCCGTCCTGAAAATCTATCATCATGCCGGCAAGATATAAACCGTGTGCCTTGTGCATAAAGGTTTTTATACCATCTATAATGTACTCCTGGTCGCCGTCTTTCTTTTGGTCGAAGCCTAAAACGTAGCTCATTCCAGAGCAACCGCCGCCTTCAACGCCAATGCGCAGGCCAAAATCATCACTTAACTCCTGTTGGTCTCTTAATTTAAAAAGTTCTTTAACGGCACCTTCCGAAAAAGTTACCGGGGCAGTTAGGGTTTCAACAATCGCGCTCATCTTATTTTTATTTAACTACACAAATATAAGGTAAAATGCGGATTTTTGCACCGACCGATTTTTTATGACCTCCGCATAACATTAACAAAAATGCAACTATACAGTTTACTATTAGATGTTTTAAAATATACCGTAGCCGGCATGGGTATTGTTTACATTGCTTTTTACCTGTTTAAGCCCTATCTGGATAAAACATCAAACCTGCAGGTGCTGGAGTTTAAAAAAGCCATGACAACCCAAACCTTGCCCCTGCGTTTGCAGGCATACGAGCGTTTGGTATTATTTACCGACAGGATAACCCCATCAAATCTGCTTATCCGCCTTAACGGCAACAGCTACAGCGCGGCCGAACTGCACAGCATTATATTAAACGAAGTACGTACCGAGTACCAGCATAACATTACCCAGCAAATTTATGTAAGCCCGCAGGCGTGGGCGGTGATAAGGCGGGTTAAAGATGACACCCTTAACCTGATCACCAGCGCCGTAAAGGGCCTGCCCGAACATGCTACCGGGTTAGACCTGGGTAAAGTAGTGTTAACCCACCTGAGTAAATTAGAAGACAACCCTTATGATATCGCGATTGACATGATCAGGAAAGATCTTGAACATTTATTTTAAACGATATGGCCGATAAAAAATTCACAACCACTTCGGGCATCGAAATTAAAGAAGTTTATACCGAGCCATCGGGAATGACGGAGTTGCCTGGGCAGTTCCCATATTCCCGCGGCATCCAAAAAGACATGTACCGCGGCAAACCGTGGACCATGCGCCAGTACGCCGGTTTCTCTACTGCCGAAGAAAGTAATAAGCGCTACCATTACTTATTAAGCCAGGGCACTATGGGCCTTTCGGTAGCATTTGACCTGCCTACCCAGATTGGTTATGACAGCGACCACGAACTATCTGAAGGCGAAGTAGGCAAGGTTGGTGTGGCTATAGATTCGTTAAAAGATATTGAGATCTTGTTTGATGGCATCCAGCTAAAGGATATTACCACCAGCATGACTATTAATGCCACGGCATCTATCCTGCTGGCTATGTACATCGCATTAGCAAAAAAACAGGGCGCGGATATCAAACAGATCTCAGGCACCATACAAAACGATATATTAAAGGAGTACGCGGCAAGGGGCACCTATATTTATCCTCCTACGCCATCCATGCGTTTGATCACCGATATTTTTGAATACTGTAGCAAGGAAGTACCTAAGTGGAATACCATATCTATATCAGGCTACCACATTCGCGAGGCGGGCTCAACCGCTGTGCAGGAACTGGCCTTTACTCTGGCGAATGGCAAAGCTTATTTAAAAGCGGCCTTAGAAAAAGGGTTGGATATAAACGTGTTCGCCAAACGCCTGTCATTCTTCTTTAACTGCCATAACAATTTCTTTGAAGAGATAGCAAAATTCAGGGCGGCGCGCCGCATGTGGGCGCATATTACCAAAGAGCTTGGCGCAACAGACCCGGGCGCGCAAAAACTGCGTTTCCATACCCAAACCGGCGGTTCTACCCTAACGGCACAACAACCCATGAACAACGTAGTGCGTGTAAGCATGCAGGCTTTGGCCGCGGTACTGGGTGGCACACAATCGTTACATACCAATGGTTACGATGAGGCATTGTCGTTACCAACCGAGGCCGCGGCCAAAATAGCTTTACGTACCCAGCAGATCATAGCCTTTGAAAGCGGGGTTACCGATACCGTCGATCCGCTGGCAGGCTCTTACTTTATAGAAGCGCTTACTGATGAACTGGAAGCCGCGGCACAATTATATATAGATAAGATAGACGCTATGGGCGGTTCGGTAAAAGCCATTGAGCAGGATTATATTCAGCAGGAGATAGCGGCATCGGCCTATAAATATCAAACCGATATTGAAAGCGGCGACCAGGTGCTGGTTGGCGTAAACAAATTTACCCAGGCCGAAGAGGTGAACCCAAATGTGTTTAGGGTTGACGATGCCATACGCAGGCAACAAATAGATAAGCTTGAGCGTTTAAAACACGAACGAAACAACGCTGCCGTTGAAAAAGCACTGCAAAATTTAACAACCGCGGCGCAGGGGACTGACAATTTAATGCCCTATATTTTAATTGCTGTTGAGACCTACGCAACCCTTGGTGAGATAGCCGATACCCTTAGAAATGTTTTTGGGGAATATTGACAACTTTTGTCGTTCTAATTAAGAATTTTCCTTAAGATTTTATTGTAAAATAATCCACATTTTTCGCGTTAACGGTGTTCAAACTTTTAAAACCGCAATACGGAAAAACTGACGCATAAAATAGCGTTCTACATGCGAAATATAATGTTAATAACTTTAATATCCGCAATGAAAAAGCATAATTTTTATAAATATATTTCTTAAAATTTATTTTTTTATCCGCTTTTTTTTAGAATATTCGATGTTCCGAAACGGCCGAAAATTTGGCTTCGTCGGAGACTGGAAATCAAGATATTACTCGATACTCATATGGAAAAAACTTGTACTAACGTTTGGAATAGCTGCCTTCAGATCATAAAAGACAACATACCGGCACAAAGCTTTAAAACATGGTTCGAACCAATAAAAGCTTTACGGATGGAGGGTAGCGTTTTAACGATACAGGTACCAAGTTTATTCTTTTATGAGTGGTTAGAGGAACACTACGTAGGCTTACTGCGCAAAACAATAAAAAAACAACTGGGCGACGAAGGTCGCTTAGAATATAACATTGTTGTAGAGCAGTCTACAAGCAAACCGTATACTACTAATATCCCCTCGAATGGAAATGGTGCTGAATCAAAAAATCAGTCTATGCCGATACCAATTTCGATAAACAAAGATATTAAGAACCCGTTTGTAATACCGGGCCTTAAAAAGCTGAATGTAGACCCGCAGTTGAACCGCAACTATACCTTCGAAAGTTTTGTGGAGGGCGATTGCAACCGTTTAGCGCGCTCTGCAGGTTATGCTGTTGCTGCCAAACCGGGCGGTACATCATTTAACCCGCTAATGATATATGGTGGCGTAGGCCTTGGTAAAACCCACCTGGCACAAGCCATTGGTAACGAGATAAAACGTACCCTGCCAGATAAACTGGTATTATACGTAAGCTGCGAGAAATTTACCCAGCAATTTGTTGATGCCCTAAAGCACAATAACATAAACGATTTTGTTAACTTTTACCAGGCGATTGATGTACTCATTATGGACGATGTACACAACTTTGCAGGTAAAGAAAAAACACAGGATTTCTTCTTCCATATTTTTAATCACCTGCACCAAAGCGGCAAACAACTGATCATTACATCAGATAAAGCCCCCAAGGATCTGGCTGGTTTAGAGGAGCGCCTGCTATCGCGTTTCAAATGGGGCCTGTCTGCAGATCTGCAGGTTCCTGACCTGGAAACACGTATGGCTATCCTTAAAAACAAAATTTACCAGGACGGCATTGAGCTATCAAATGATGTGGTAGAATACGTTGCCCATAACATAGACAATAACGTGCGCGAACTGGAAGGCGCTATGGTATCGTTATTAGCGCAAAGTACGTTAAACCGCAAGGAGATAGACCTGAACCTGGCTAAGCAAATGCTTAAGAATTTTGTGAAAAATTCTGCCAAAGAGATCTCAATGGAATACATTCAGAGCCTGGTTTGCGAATATTTTGAGGTGCCTATTGAGATGGTAAAATCACAAACCCGCAAACGCGAGATTGTACAGGCCCGCCAGATCTCGATGTACCTGGCAAAGGCACACACCAAAAGCTCACTAAAATCAATTGGTAGCTTTTTTGGCGGCCGCGACCACTCTACCGTTATTTACGCCTGCCAAACTGTTGAAGATTTGATTGATACCGACAAGAAATTTAAAGGCTACGTTGCCGACATCCAAAAGAAATTAAAAATGTCGTAATGTCGACGTGTTAAATATTTGAGAGCCCTGCAGAAATGCAGGGCTTTTGGGTTTTAAAGCCTTGTCATCCTGAGCGATAGCGAAGGATCTATTATTGAACTGTGCTCATCGAATTGTATGTCGACGATAGATGCTTCACTATCGTTCAGCATGACAATTATTGTTTGATTTTATTTAAATTGCCTTAACCAAACAGCACAATTATGAAAAAACTACTCTTCATGGCCTTACTTATGGCATCTACTACACCCGCCTTTTGCCAAACCGCCAAAGACGATATTAAAAAAGTAATTACCACCATGTTCGATGGAATGCGCAAGGGCGATACGGCTATTCTACGCTCTGCATTTCACAAAGATATGGTGCTGCAAAGTGTAGTGAACAAAAGGGATGGCTCAACCGCTTTGGTGACTGAAAAAGCCGACGACTTTGTAAAACAGGTTGGCACCCCACATAAAGAAATTTACGACGAGCGCATAACCTGGGGCGACATTAAAATAGATGGCGACCTTGCCAGCGTATGGACACCGTACAAATTCTATGTTGGCAGCCAGTTTAGCCACTGCGGTGTAGATTTTTATCAACTCATGAAAACCGCCACCGGTTGGAAAATTATTTACATTGTAGATACAAGGCGCAAGGATAACTGCGTGGAGTAAATTATAAAGATTGTCATTTCGGGGGAAGCGTAGCGACGAGAGATCTTGTTAGATAATGGTAGCGGACTTTGCAAATCTAACAAGATTTCTCCTCACGCCCCCCAAGGCTGCCGCGTGTTCGTTCGAAATGACAAATTATGCCCCCTAACCCTCTTTGTAACATTCTGGATATCAAAAATTAAGCGGGTTACTATTGTTTGATCAACGGTATAAATACTAAACCAAAAATGAAACAATTATGAAAACGAAGATCTTTATCGCGATAATGGCCTTGGCCTTATTTGCAGCCTGCAAGGGCAGGAACGGCGCTTATGAAGTAGTGAACAACAGCATCAATGCCGATACTACCGGCGCCCAAAGTAGTGCGGCCGATACAGTTGTTACCGAACCCAAGCTGGTGAAAACAGCCAACATGAGCTTTAAGGTTAAAAATGTGCAGCAAACCGGCGACTCTATCTCCCATCTTACTGCCAAACTAAACGGCATGGTCACGCACCACGAAATGGGTTCTACAGTTGAACGCAGCCAGGATGTTAGGCTAAGCGATGATTCGGTTATGCGGGTTTCGGCATTTAATACAACTGCCGACATGACTGTAAAAGTCCCTTCAGAAAAGCTTGAGGATTTCATGAGCAGCGTTAGCCACATGGGTATCTACGTAACCTCACGGAAAATGGATATTGAGGATAAATCGCTGGACTACCTGGCGGCGAAGCTTAAATTGAAGAACCGCAGTGAAATGGTGGCCCAACAAAAAACAGGCAAAATTAAGATCAAAGACCCGGCGGCCGTACTTTGGTTAAAAGATAATATGATTGATGGGCAGATCAATAGCCAGAAAATAGATCAGGCCGTAAATTACAGCGTGGTTAGCCTCAGCTTTTATCAAAGCAACACCATCTATAAAGAACGTATCGCCAATGATGATCCGTCAGTTTACAAAATGCCTTTTGACAACCGCCTGTTGATGGCGCTAAGCAACGGCTGGTTTTTATTTACAGAACTTATGCTTGGTCTGGCCAACCTTTGGATGCTGATACTGTTAGGTGTTGGCGTTTGGGTAGCGTTTAAAACTTTTAAGAGGAAATATCCTGCGTTGAAAGTTTAAGAACTGGCGGCCTAAGCGGATGGACTGACAGAGCCACGTTATTGCACGCTATGACATGGTCTTATAAGAAAAGCCCGGCTGCTAACGTAACCGGGCTTTGTCTTGGCTCTTGTTTCTTAAAGTCCTGACTCTCGTTACGCCGTCAACTTTTTATACTTAATACGCTTCGGCGTTACATCGCCAACGCGTTTCTTGTAATTTTCTTCGTAATCGCTATAGTTACCTTCAAAGAAGTACACTTGCGAGTTGCCTTCAAAAGCAAGAATGTGGGTACAAACCCTATCCAGGAACCAACGGTCGTGACTGATGATCACCGCGCAGCCGCCAAAGTTTTCTAAAGCCTCTTCCAGCGCGCGTAAAGTGTTTACATCGATATCGTTGGTCGGTTCATCCAGTAATAAAACATTCGAACCCTTTTTAAGCGTAATAGCCAGGTGCACGCGGTTACGCTCACCACCCGATAGTACGCCCACTTTTTTCTGCTGATCGGCACCGTTAAAATTAAACTTAGATACGTAAGCACGCGAGTTTAGCGGGCGGTTACCTACCATAATATTGTCAAGCCCATCGGTTACGTTTTCCCAAACAGATTTATTAGGGTCAAGATCATCATGCATCTGGTCAACATAACCCAGGGCAACTGTATCACCCACACGGAAAGTTCCTGCATCGGGTTGATCTTGCCCCGTAATTAGGCGAAATAACGTAGTTTTACCCGCGCCGTTGGGGCCAATAATACCAACTATGCCCGCAGGAGGCAATGAGAAACTTAAGTTCTCAAATAATACTTTATCGCCATAAGCCTTGGTAACGCCATTTGCTTCTATAACAATGTTGCCCAAACGCGGGCCCGGCGGAATAAAGAGCTCCAGTTTTTCTTCCCTTTCCTTCGTTTCCTCGCTAGCCAGTTTTTCGTAGTTTGATAAACGCGCCTTGCCTTTTGCCTGGCGTCCTTTAGCACCCATCCGCACCCACTCCAACTCGCGCTCCAAAGTTTTCTGGCGTTTGCTTTCGCTTTTCTCTTCCTGTGCTAAACGTTTCGATTTTTGATCGAGCCAAGACGAGTAGTTGCCTTTCCAGGGCAGGCCTTCGCCGCGGTCAAGTTCCAGGATCCAGCCGGCAACATTATCCAGGAAGTACCTGTCGTGCGTTACAGCAATTACGGTACCTTTATATTGTTTCAAGTGTTGCTCCAGCCAGTCTATAGATTCAGCATCCAGGTGGTTGGTAGGCTCATCAAGCAATAACACATCCGGTTCTTGTAAAAGCAGACGGCACAAGGCCACACGACGGCGCTCACCACCAGATAGTACCGAAATTTTAGTGTCCGGCTCAGGGCAGCGCAGGGCATCCATAGCACGTTCCAATTTTACGTCAAGTTCCCAGGCGTTTACCGCATCTATCTGGTCCTGCAATTCACCCTGGCGGGCCATCAGCTTATCCATTTTATCGGCATCGCTGTAATATTCCTCTAAACCGAATTTTTCGTTTATCTCTTCGTATTCTTTTAACAGCGCGTTAGTTGCGGCAACACCTTCCTCTACAATTTCTTTAACGGTTTTATCGGGGTCAAGCTCAGGCTCCTGGCTCAGGTAGCCTACGGTATAGCCCGGCGAAAATACCACTTCGCCAATGTTGGTCTTATCAATCCCGGCAATGATTTTCAACAATGATGATTTCCCCGAGCCGTTTAAACCTATAACGCCGATTTTAGCTCCGTAAAAAAACGACAGGTAAATGTTTTTTAATACTGTTTTTTGAGGTGGGTAAACTTTGCTTACCCCTGCCATTGAAAATATAATCTTTTCGTCTGCCATTGTTGGTTATAATTTTAGAGGTAGCAAATATCATCTAAAAACCTAAATAATGCTACGGCATATCATTTTTTTGCCCCGTGTTATTTATGTTTAACAAACAATTGCTATAAAGTTCTATTTTGCACTATGCAACGCACAATAAAATTTGTTTTAAACCATCCATTTACCAAAGGGCGACCTATTGCTGCACTTGCTAAGCTGTTTAAATGGCAGTTATTATCACGTTTGAACAAAAGGCCGGTTATACACCAATTTACAAAAAACAGTAAACTATGGGTGTGGAAAGGGCTTACAGGCGCAACGGGCAACGTTTATTGCGGCTTGCATGAGTTTGAAGATATGGCGTTCCTGTTACACCTTTTACGCCCCGGCGACCTCTTTATAGACATAGGCGCAAATATTGGCAGCTACACCATATTGGCATCTGCTGAGGTAGGGGCACATTCAATTGCAATAGAGCCTGTTCCGCAAACCTTTACATACCTTACACAAAACATCCAACTCAATAGTATCGAAAATAAGGTAACAGTCTTAAATATTGGTTTAGGTAAAGAAAGTGGTTCACTAACTTTCACTAAAGGCTTTGATACCGGCAACCAGGTAGCAACAGCCGAAGATACAGATGTGATAAATGTAGCCGTTGATACGCTCGACAACATCCTCGATTACCAAACGCCATTATTATTAAAAATTGATGTGGAAGGCTTTGAGACAGAAGTATTGAACGGCGCTGCCCATACTTTAGCCTCACCCGGTTTAAGGGCCATAATTATAGAATTAAACAGTGCGGGTGATAAATACGGTTTTAATGAAGATGATATACACCAATTGCTAATAAGCCATGGCTTTAAAGTTGCCGGTTACCTACCGTTTAAAAGGGAACTAATTGATGCTACCCGTAAAACCGAACACAATACGCTGTACATAAGAGATGAGAATTTTATAAGATCCCGCTTAAATGCTGCCGGTAAAATATATGTACAAGGCAGGAAAATATAACGCCGGGGCGTTATTAACAGCATGTGCGTAATTTTCACCACAAATTCATCTTATAACTTGTATCTTTCAATGTAAATCGCTTGGTTTGTTAAAAGCGTTTATAACAGGCAAACATTTCTACAGTGTATGCCGTATTGTCATAACAATGACTATTTGCCTTGCTCAAAGCAGGCATTTACAAATTATTCGCAATAGGTTTAAACCATTTGGGCACCGGCCTATCAAATTGTGAGGGTTTAACCGTTTAATATTAGTACTCAAGCGTTTTGTAGTTCTGAAAAGCAAAATTGCGGCTCTTTCAATCTTATTTTAACAGGCCATATATCATAAAATTGTCTGTTTAACGTAAAGCAAAAAAGTTGGCAATATTGTTGATAAATGTTACAACAATCGTCTTGACAGATAAAAACAAATTTATAGATTAGGACGATCATAATCAGAAAGGTATATATGGAAGCTAAATTTTCGCCACGGGTTAAGGATGTGATACAATACAGCAGGGAAGAGGCGTTACGCCTTGGGCATGATTATATTGGAACCGAACACCTTCTTCTTGGCCTTATTCGCGATGGCGATGGTGTGGCAATTAAACTATTGAAAGGGCTAACCGTTGATACCGCTAAATTACGCCGCGCTGTTGAAGATGCTGTAAAAGGCACCATTGGCACTAACGTACATATTGGCAGCATCCCGTTAACCAAACAAGCCGAAAAGGTTTTGAAGATAACTTACCTTGAAGCTAAAATATTTAAAAGCGATGTGATAGGTACTGAGCACCTGCTGCTGTCTATCCTGCGCGACGAGGATAACATCGCATCACAAATACTGATGCAGTTTAATGTAAACTACGAGGTATTTAAAAGCGAGGTAGAATCAAACAAAAATGATGTTACCGACGAAATGCCGGGATCATCAACAGGTGGCGACGACGATTTTAAAGAGGACGACACCTTTAGCCAGCCTAAGAAAGTATCAGACATAAAATCCAAAACGCCTGTACTTGACAATTTTGGCCGCGACCTCACCAAAGCTGCCGAAGATGGTAAACTTGACCCTATTGTAGGCCGCGAAAAAGAAATAGAACGCGTATCGCAGATCTTATCGCGCCGTAAAAAGAACAACCCTATCCTGATAGGTGAGCCGGGGGTTGGTAAAAGCGCTATTGCCGAGGGCTTAGCCCTGCGCATAGTACAGCGTAAAGTATCCCGTGTATTGTTTAACAAACGCGTGGTTACCTTAGACCTTGCTTCGTTAGTGGCAGGTACAAAATACCGTGGCCAGTTTGAGGAGCGTATGAAAGCCGTGATGAACGAGCTGGAAAAATCTCCGGATGTGATCCTGTTCATTGATGAGATCCATACTATTGTTGGGGCAGGGGGCGCATCGGGCTCGCTGGATGCCTCAAACATGTTTAAACCGGCTTTGGCCCGTGGCGAGATCCAATGCATTGGCGCAACCACACTTGATGAGTACCGCCAATACATCGAAAAAGATGGCGCTTTAGACCGCCGTTTCCAAAAGGTAATGGTAGAACCTGCCACACCTGATGAAACTGTAGAGATACTTAACCGTATTAAAGAAAAGTACGAAGAGCACCACGGTGTAACTTATACCGAAGAAGCCATAAATGCCTGCGTTGCCTTAACTACCCGTTATATTACAGACAGGTTCTTACCGGACAAAGCTATCGATGCTTTGGACGAATCGGGTTCTCGTGTGCATTTGACCAATATCCACGTTCCGCAGGACATACTGGATATTGAGCAAAAAATTGAGCAGATCAAACTGGAGAAGAACAAAGTTGTACGCAGCCAGAAATACGAGGAAGCGGCTAAACTGCGCGATACCGAGAAACATTTGCTTGAAGAGCTTGAACAGGCTAAAGCCGTATGGGAAGCCGAAACAAAATCTAAACGTTACACCGTTACCGAAGATAATGTTGCTGAAGTAGTAAGCATGATGACCGGTATACCGGTACAACGCGTAGGCCAGGCAGATAGCGCTAAGCTATTGGCTATGGGCACTACCATATCTGGCAAAATTATTGGCCAGGATGATGCTATTAAAAAGCTTACCCGTGCTATACAACGTACCCGTGCAGGGTTAAAAGACCCTAAAAAGCCAATTGGTTCGTTCATATTCCTGGGCCCTACCGGTGTTGGTAAAACCGAATTGGCCAAAGAGCTTGCACGCTTTATGTTTGATACCGAAGATGCGCTGATACAAATTGATATGAGCGAGTACATGGAGAAATTCGCGGTATCACGTTTAGTGGGTGCGCCTCCGGGCTACGTGGGTTACGAAGAAGGCGGACAACTTACTGAGAAAGTACGCCGTAAACCATACGCTGTAGTATTGCTGGATGAGATAGAAAAAGCTCACCCCGATGTATTCAACATATTGCTACAAGTATTGGATGAAGGTCAATTAACCGACTCATTAGGCCGCAAGGTTGACTTCAGGAACACCATCATCATCATGACATCTAACATTGGTGCACGCCAGTTAAAAGATTTTGGTCAGGGTGTAGGCTTTACTACCAATGCTAAAACAACACAGGCTGAGCAACACTCACGCGGTGTGATAGAAAACGCCTTGAAACGCGCTTTCGCCCCTGAGTTCCTGAACCGTATTGATGACGTTATCGTGTTTAACTCTTTAGGTAAAGACGAGATCTTCAAAATTATCGATATCGAACTTTCATTCCTGTTTGGCCGTGTAAACAGCCTGGGTTACAAAATAGAGCTTACTTTGGCTGCCAAAGAGTTTATTGCCGAGAAAGGTTACGACTCGCAGTTTGGTGCAAGGCCGCTTAAACGCGCCATCCAGAAATACCTGGAAGACCCAATTGCCGAAGAGATCCTGAAAGGTGAAATGACCGAAGGCGACACCCTAATGGTTGACTACGACAAAGAAGCCGACCAGATAAAAGTGATCGACAAAAAGAATGAAGCTAAACCTGAAGAAGAAGAACAAAAATAACTTTTTCGGAAACGGATAACTTAATCCCCGCTTGTGATACAAGCGGGGATTTTTATTTCACTCCCTCTCCGGCGGCCAATAATCTGCAGGCAACAATTCAACTACTCTTATATTACCCCACATGAGGCCAAAGGTTACGGCCGAACGATTAAGTATTGTTGCGTTGGTATCAAAATAAAGATATTTATCATTGAAGATGATAGTAGCAACTTGCATCCCTGATACTTTACCGGTATACAACGGCGACAAATGGAGTGGGTTGTGTTGAACTAAAAATACCGTTAGATCGGCGCTGCTGCCCATTGCGTATATGCCTTTTTTTTCGGTTAGATGAATATACTGGGCCATACGCAACGTGTCATAAAATAGTTTGTTAGCTTCATTACGATGTTGCAGTACCAGAAAATTACTGTCGGCTCTATCAGCTAATACTTCACGCAAAAAATAAGTAGGCGTACGTATGTAGGCGTTTTGCCTGTATTTTCTCCAGCGGGCTTTTTGCAAATCAGACGTACTGATTTTCTCCTCAAAGCTTACCGAACCCTGGTAAGAAACCGTCCCTGCCTTTTTATCAAACACAAAATCATCCAACAAATACTTGACCTTGTAGCCAAGTATTTTATTGTCGATTTCTATCAATCCGTTTGATTTTGCGGTGAGGATCTGCTCGTTAGAACTGTAGTTCAACTCCAATACTTCCGGATTAAGGATTTTACATTCGCCAACCGCCAAATGGAAAGAGCCCATAAATTGCTCTGTAAACTCTTTCAACTTCCTTTTCCATTTAGGGTCGCTGCCTATTTGCACCTCTTTCATTATGGTTGTTTTGGGCAGCATTTTTATAGCGGGCACTGTGAGGTTGCCATTTACGGCTATGGTTTGGCGATGGGTTTGATAGCCTATTACACTCACTATCAGCTCGCACTGTCCGGTTGCTGATCTGTAAATGGCGAAACTTCCGTCACTCTCTGCTTTGGTGCCTATGGTGGTATTGTTGATAAATACGCTGGCATCAGGTATAGGTTTCCCGGTATCGGCATCAACAATTTTACCCTCAATTTTTAATTGGGCAACTGACGCTATCGGTATCAGAAAGAAAAGTAACAGGCTTAAATATTTCATTAACGTCCACAGGTTATTTCTCGTCCGGCCAGTAATCTATCGGCAGCAATTGGGCTACTCGGGTTACTGCCCAAGCGTTGTTAAAGCTGGCTCCCATGGGGTTTAATATAGTGCCGTTGCTGTCGAAGTATAAAAACTTGTCTATAAAACTGATGCCCGATCGCGAACTGTGGCCTGTAAACCTGGCTTTAGACTTTGCCCTGCCATAACGCCTGGTGGGGTAGTAACTTATAAAAAAGCTTCCTTCGTAGCCCATGGCATAAATACCGGGTCTTTCTGTGGGGTGGATATAATCCTTAACTTTTAGCGGTTTGGTGGTATTAGTTACCGAGAACGACTTGCTACCGCCACCGCCAGAGCGTGTGGATGATGACAAAACTTCTACCGAGTAACTGCTATCTACCCTGTTAGCCAATATCTCGCGCAAAAAATGTAAAGGCGAGCCAAAGTAAACATCGCGGCGGTTCCTGGCCCATTGCTCCTTTTGCTCTTCGGTGCCGGGCATCTCTTCAAACAATACATACCCCTCGTAGGCCACACGATCGCTGTCGCGATTTAGGGAGAAGTTGGATAACAAGTATTTTAGCTTATAACCTAAAGCGTTGTTAGCTATCTCTAAAAAATCATCTGCTTTACCGTTAAGTATCCCGCTGCTACGGCCATATTTAAGGTCTAAAACTTCGGGATTTATGATCTCGCATTGCTTGGCATATTGCGATGATCCGAGGAACTGCTCTGCAAACTCCTTAAGGGCTTTTTCCTTTTTTGGGTTGTAGGCAACCTTTAATTCGGCAAGCATGGTAGTTTTCAGCACGAGGTCAATATCGCCCAAAGCCAGATCGGCATTTACCATAAAAGTTTGATGGTATGTTTTAAACCCTACCATGCTTATAATAAGATCGTGCTGGCCTGCACTTAAGATACGCAGGGTGAATGTACCATCGTTAGCGCTTTTAGTGCCGATAGTTTCGTTATTTAAAAACACGCTGGCATCAGCCACAGGTTTGCCATCGTTTACAATACGCCCTGTAATTCTCAGCTGTGCTAAACAGGCAAGCGGGGCTAATAAAAGTATGAGTAAAAAGTATTTCATAATAGCCGGATGCTTAAATATACAAAACACTTTTTACTGAGGGGGTGCTGCTTATGAATTGATTACCTGCTTAGTTTATGTGTAAATTTTAAATTCATGTTAAACCTTTTCCGTTTTTTTTGTTCTTAGATATATAAAACTATCATAAATACGTTATGAATATGATCATGGCTTAGTTTATGGTTTAAAAAAAACAATCTTATATGAAAAAATTATTATCTATTATTTGTCTGTTTACCGTGGTGCTTACAGCAGCATCTTGTAAAAAAGAAACTATTGTTGGCCCGGGTGCCCAAACAGTATTTACTAAAGCCAATAATTGGGTTACTACCGATGGCGGCCGTACTTACACTGCAGATGTTGCTATGCCAGAAATTGACAGCTACTTTGACAACAACGGCGCCGTTTTAGTTTACAATGACCTTGGCAGCGGCGAGTACGAGCAATTGCCAAGCGTTTTTGAAGGTGTAACTTACAGGTTTACCTACACCGGTGGCCATGTTTATATTGATGCGCAAAGCAGCGATGGTACCGGAACTATCACCGTGCCCCCAACGCTTAACTTGAAAATTGTTTTGGTAGACTAAAAAAAATCAAGACCTACAAAAAAGGCCTCCGGAAATCCGGAGGCCTTTTTTGTATCCTTATCAGTGTCTGTCAAAGGTTTAGCATGCCAATGTTTCGACGGGCTCAACATGACAAATTGTTATATTATTTTTCCATTTGCTCTATCACAGCGGCAGTTACGCCGGTGAAAGAAAAACCACCATCGTGGAACAGGTTCTGCATGGTAACCATTTTGGTTAGGTCGCTAAACAGGCTTACGCAGTAATCGGCACATTGGTCGGCATCGGCATTACCAAGCGGACTCATTTTTTCGGCATAGTTTATAAAACCATCAAAACCTTTTACGCCGCTACCCGCAGTAGTGCGTGTTGGCGATTGCGATACGGTATTAACGCGTACGTGCTTTTTAACACCATATTGGTAACCGAAATTACGCGCTATGCTTTCCAAATATGCTTTATTATCGGCCATATCGTTATAGTCAGGAAATACACGTTGGGCGGCAATATAAGTAAGCGCCACAACAGACCCCCACTCGTTTATGGCATCAAGCTTCATGGCTGTTTGCAATACGCGGTGAAAGCTAAGTGCAGATATATCAAGGCCCTTGTGGGTAAATTCATAATTATTTTCGGTGTAGTGGATGCCTTTACGTACGTTAACACTCATACCTATAGAATGCAGTATAAAATCTACACCGCCGCCAAAATGCTCCATGCTTTTGGTAATGAGGTTGGTAACATCCTCATTGCTGGTAACATCCGCCGGGATAACAGGGGCATTACATTCCTCTGCAAGTTTATTTAGTTCGCCCATGCGTAAAGCCAGCGGCGAGTTGGTTAAAACTATTTCGGCACCTTCTTCATGGCAGCGTTGCGCTACTTTCCAGGCAATAGATTGCTCGTTAAGCGCACCAAAAATAATTCCCTTTTTACCTTTTAATAAATTGTAAGCCATTGTTTTTAGTTTTATAAGTGTGGCAAAGTTATAAAATTAGTTTGCAGTTTACAGTGGGTAGTTTGCAGTTAGTTTGTTGGCAGTTGGTGTTTATAGATTGGCTGGTTTAAAAATTTGGTAACCGCCAACTTGATACTGCCAACTTAATTTAGGGCGTTCCCGTTAGCCAACGGGCGGGCTATCCGCTCATACTGCACAGGCCTTAGCCACCGGCCGGTATCCGCTTCTACCCCTAACGCATTTGTCTGAACCAGGATTTATGGGATTAAAAGATTGACAGGATTTTTAAAAAGCGTTGGCCAAACGTCAAAGCGTGCGGGCCGGGAGTTGGCGGGAATGTCGGTTTAGCTTTCGAACTCGCGATAGCGGGAGAAAGCGTTAAGAACCGGCGGGGCGGGCGGAAGCATTCGCTTTGACTTGGCCTTTTCTTTTGGTTCGTTTTCTTTGTGGCTAAGACAAAGAAAATGAACTTCCACAGGCTAAGTATAAAATACCGAACCATTCCTAACGAAGAACTAATTACAGACTTGGCTCATCTAACAAGATTTCTCCTTGTACCTCGTTCATAGGATGACAAGTTGGTGTTACCCCGCCAACAGCTCCCTCGCGTTTTGCAACGCGCTTTCGCCGGGATTATCGCCGCTTAACATTTTAGCAATTTCGGTCACTCGTTCAGTATCGCTAAGTTTTTTAATGCGTGTTTTAGTAACAGATTCGCTGTCGTCCTTATAAACAAAATAGTGGCTTTTGCCCTTGCCGGCAATTTGTGGCAGGTGGGTTATAGTGATTACCTGCAGGTTTTGTGACAAGCGCTCCATTACCTGCCCCACCTTGTTGGCAACCTCGCCGCTTACACCCGTATCAATCTCATCAAAAATAATTGTTGGCAAGGCGGTGTATTCGGCAATGATAGATTTGATACTCAACATCAGCCTGCTCAGCTCACCGCCCGATGCCACTTTACTCATATCGGCCAGCGCATGCCCTTTGTTTGCCGAAAACATAAATTGAATAGCATCCATGCCTGTTGCGCTCAACTCCGTAAGCACGGCATCCTCTATTTCAAGCACCGAGTTTGGCATCCCCATTTCCGCAAGATTCGCCAAAACTTTCTCCTGTATCACCGGGATTGCCTTAGTACGATTAGCGGATAATTGCTGCGCGATAGTTTCTAATTCAGCTTTGTCGATAGCTATCTGCTTTTGTAATTTATCTACCGCCTCATCTCCAAACACAGCTTGTTGTATCTTGTCCGAAAGATCATTCTGTATATCCAGCAATTCCTGGTTGTTGTTAACCCGGTGCTTTTTTTGCAGGTTGTACAACATGCTTAAACGGGTGTTTACCTCTTCGGCACGCGCCTCGTTGGTAAAGGTGCGCTGCTCAATGGTTTCCATTTCGGCGGCAATGTCCTTAAGTTCTATTAAAGCGCTTTTCAGGCGTTCGTGCAGTTCTTCTATTTCGGGGTTATACTTCTCAATGGTAGAGATCTGCTGCCCGGCCTCGCGAAGCTGTATAATGGCCGATGTTTCGCCCTCGTGCATCAGGTAATGCGCACCCAACAGGTTACGCTTTATTTCTTCGGCATTGTTTAGCGTGGCCAGTTCTTTTTCCAATCCCTCCTGCTCATCGGCGGCAATGCCGGCTTTTTCCAGTTCATCAAACTGAAACTGGTAGTAATCAAGGTCGGCTTTGGCCTTATCGTTTTGCGCTATCAAATCATCCAACTGCTTAAGCGCTTTTTTGTAAGCGCGGTATTTAGTTTGATAACCTGCAAGCAACTCTTCATGCCTGCAAACGCCATCCACAACCAGCAGCTGAAAATCAGGATCATTTATTTCTCGTGTTGCGTGCTGCGAGTGGATATCAATTAGCTTTTCGCCAAGTTGCTTCAGGGTAGCGAGGTTCACCGGAGTATCATTCACAAAAGCACGCGATTTACCATCGGCCGAGATCTCGCGGCGCAGTACGGTCTCGCCTTCATAATCAAGGTCGTTATCTTCAAAAAAAACGCTAAGATGAAATCCTGCTATCTTGAACGCGCCCTCTATCACACACTTTTTTTGCTGATTAAAAAAGTAACGGCTCTCGGCACGCTGCCCAAGTATTAGCGATAGCGCACCTAAAATAATGGATTTACCCGCGCCTGTTTCACCGGTCATAATATTCAACCCTTTATCAAAGTTGATTTCGAGGTTATCTATAAGCGCGTAATTTTGTATGGTTAACCTTTGAAGCATAAAAAAGTATCCCCTTTTTGAGGATACTAAATTACTAATTTTAATAGGAATTGTTTGGTGAGTGGTTGAATAAGTTAAGTAGTGAGTGGTTCTCAAATCACAATCTCTATTCCACTATTCTCCAATCACCACCCAACCACTCACTAAACTTAATTGCTTTCAGCCGGTTCCGGTTTCTCGGGTGCCTCGGGCTTTTCGGCAGCCTCCGGCTTTTCATCGTTATTGTTGTTCCAGTTGTAATATTGCTCCGGATGCGCCTTCCTGTATTCGGCTACTTTCTTTTTAAACTCGGGCGTTTTAGTGTAAGCCCTAAGTTTTTCTGATGCCTCCCGTAAAGCCTTTTTCTCCTTTTCAATTTCGGGGTTGCGTGTAAAAGCGCGCATTTCACGGCCTGTTTTGCGCATCTCTTCCTGTTTCAGTTTAATATCCGGGTTGTTAAATGCTTCGCGCATCCTATCGCCTGCGGCACGCATTTCTTCACGTACTTTTTGCACTTCAGGGTCGTTGGTGTATGAGCGCATTTGCTTGCCCAGTTCCTTCATCTTATCCTGCTGCTGCAACACATCTGCAGGGATGTTCTTTTTAAGCTCATCCTGGTATTTACGGTAGTTTTCGTTATGGTCGCGTTCGTCGTAGGTGAACGTTCCGTTAACAGGCACACCATATTTTTTAGCTATACGGGCGTTCATATCCTTAAAATCCTTGGATTCGTAATACTTGCTCATTACCTCACCCGCTGCCGACATTTGCTTGCTCAATTCATCTATCTTTCCGCTGCGGCTACCCCATTGTCTCTCAAACTTGGCGGCAGCTTTTTCCTGCGCGGCAGTTGCCTGCTTTATTTTATCACTGTTGTAAAACGCGTCAATATCTTTACCCAGTTTATCCATTTGTTCGCTTTGGGCTTTAAAAGCAGCGCTCTCATAATATTTACCTATAGCGTCGCCATGTTTTGATACTTCTTTGCTCAGGCGGCCCAACTCAGGGTCGTTTAAGCCGTTATAGTTATAGTACACATGGCCGTTATTTTTTTCGGCAACTGCTTTAGCACTCCATTTAGCTTCGGCCTTTGCCTTTTGGGCCATAGCTTTAGTAGCCTTTGCCTGATATTTTACAGCCTTTTTTGCAGGAATGGTATCTGTTAAGATAGCTTTTATTGCCTCTGGCGTAATCTTTTTTACTGATATTTTACCTTGTGCAATCTGGGGGTTTAGCAACGCTAAGCTGCCAACACTTAAGGTTAGTATAAGCATGGCCACTAATGTTGGCCGCACGCTTGGGATTTGTTTTTTTGTTTTCATGATCCTTTCAATTCGGTTTAATAAATAATACTTTTTGCCTGTTACAGCCAGCGCTAACTGTAACTCGTTTTGGCGGTTTTGCTCCAGTTTAAACAGAGCTTTAGCATAAACAACAGGGTTTTGCGTAGCATCTACAACCATATCGTCGCAGCTGTTCTCGCGTTCTTCGCCTATTATTTTGTTGATAAGTAACACGCACGGATTAAAGAATAACAACGTGGTTACAACTTGCTGCAGCAGGTTAATAAGGTAGTCGTTACGTTTAATATGAGCCAGTTCGTGCATTAATATGGCTTCAATTTCTTCGGACCCAAGGTAGGTTGACAAAGTAAAGGGCAACAGGATAACCGGTTTAAAGTAGCCTACTATACAAGGCACGTCAACAAATTGGCTAAAGCCAACTTTTACGGTTCTGGTTATATCCATTTTTTTAGCAAAGGCGGTAATTTGCTGTTGCAACTGCACGCCAAGGCTCATGGTACGTTTAATAACGCGGATCTTGCGGTGGGCAAGCACTACCCTGACCATGTTTAATACCAAGCCTAAAGCATATACACCGGTTACGTAAGGCAGGTAGCGTTCGATACTATAATAATAACGGATGCTTTGATTGCCAAACTGCTGTATACTATGTGGGAAACTTGCCAACAATGGCATATTCTTAAGATCGGCGGGTTTAGCAAGCCAGTCATACAGTTGTATCTCAGCTATAAGGGTATATGCAAACCACCCGGTGATAGCCAACAGGCTGCTAACGGCAAATAAGTATTTTTTTGATGATGAAAGCCCGGTTGCCAACAGCAGCACAACTCTTAACAGGAAATAAATAAGCAGCCCCTGCCATAACGAATGGATAATGGTGATCCCCAATACCTGGCTGATGTTGTACAGTATGTTTTCCATATGGCTTAATTCTAAAACCTAAATCCTAAACTCTAAATGCTAAATCCTAATCTCTAATTAATTAACCTCTAATCTCTTCTACCCTCAAACTGATCTAAAAAGTTCTTTATGGCATCTATCTCATCTTTTGATGCACGGTGCTGGCCCAGGGCCTGTATCACCAGGTCGGACGTTGAACCCTTAAATACCGTTGATATAATTTTATCGAGCGCACCCTGCTGTGCCTGTTCGCGGGTTATCAGCGCTTTATATAAATGCGTTTTAGCTGCGGTATCGCGTTCTACCAAACCCTTTTCGTGCATTATTTGCATCAATTTTAACGTTGTGGTGTAGCCCGCATCTTTGTTTTTAGTCAATTCCTCGTGCACATCACGAACGCTGCACTGCCCTCTTTTCCAAATCACCTGCAATATTTCCAGTTCGCTTTCAGTCGGTTTTAAATCCATGTTGTAAAAGTTATACGAATTTCTTCGTACAAATATGTACGATAGTTTTCGTATATCAAAATTTTATTTAAAATATTTTATAAATCTGTTTATAAGTAGACGTAGTCTGATTAAAAACGTTACACATTAGTCAGCAAAACGTCCTTAAAATGGCCAATATTCGCCTGCTTAAAATTTGTGGGTTATATTTGCGCAAACATTACATTATGGAAATTTTTGCTTTAGGTGAGGGCTCGTATTCGGTTGATGCTACTAAAAAATTTATCCCCTTTAACCCCGAAACCGATAGCAAGCGCGACCGGCCGGGCTCACTTTTTATTCACGTGAACCCCTTCCTCATTACAACCGCGGATGACCTTATTGTATTAGATGCCGGACTTGGCTATAAAGACACCCGCGACGAGCTGTTGCTTCACCAGCACATTCGCAACGCCGGTTTCGATCCGGAGGATGTTACCCTTGTACTCATGTCGCACCTGCATTACGACCATTCGGGCGGTTTGGTTGTAGAACGTAACGGCAGATTAGAGCCAAGCTTTCCGCAGGCTACACACGTCATTCAAAAAGATGAGTTTGAATTTGGGTTAAGCGGTAAATCGACTTCATACCATGCAGAGATATTTGAGGCCCTGCAAAACAGCGCCAAAATAGATTTTGTAGAAGGCAGCGGTGAGTATAAACCAGGCATTAAGTATGAACTATCCGGCGGGCATAGTAAATTTCACCAGGTGTTTTGGATAGATATTGAAGGACAAAAGGTGTTCTTTGGCGGGGATGAACTTCCCGAACCGGAGCAGTTGATCAGAAAGTTTGTAGCCAAGTACGATTATGACGGGCACCGTTCGGCCGAACTAAGGATTAAATATGGCAAAAAAGCCGCGGCAGAAGGGGATATATGTTTATTTTACCATGCCCGCGCAACTGCCATTGGCACAGTTAGCTACCAAAACGAGGCATTTACCGTAAGCCCTGTTTAGTTAGGCGATACGCCAAAAAGCTCTTTAATTTTTTCTACGTTAAGCGGTTTTGAGATAAAATCCTTTACAAGGGGGTACGATCGGGCTTTGTTAATATCGTTACTAAAAACCGATGAGGAGATAATATAGATCTTGCTTTTACCCAATGGGTCGAGGTTAAGGCGTTTGTACTCGTCTAAAAACTCCCAGCCATTCATTATAGGCATATTTATATCCAGCAATATATAATCCGGCAGTTTATTCGGGTCTTTTTGCTGAATCTCAGCCAGTTGATCAATCGCGAACTTCCCATTTAGGCATGCCATAATATCTGTATTGGTCAAAGCCTTCTTTATCAACTTTATAGAGATAAAGTTATTTATTTCGTCATCATCAACCAATAAAACACTTACTGTTTTGTCGTTATTAGGGCTCATATTGTCTTTATACGGAAACGCAAATAAAAAAGTTATATTCCTTACAGTTGTAACGTTACATAATTTATTAGATTATCGTCACAAACGATAAAGAGTTTTCCCTTAGAGCATTTGCCTATCAATAGTTAAATTGAAGTAAAGGTATATTTACACACATACGCAAATGGTGTGTATTCAGATTGTTACAAAGCATTCCTATTCTAAGTTGCGGATGGTATTCTTAATGCATCAAATTTTACCGCTAAAAACTTTAAATGGCTGCGCAAGATTTGATTTATTAAAGTATGTCAGAGTTGAGGATACTAAGGTTAGTTTCTTTTAAAAAATTATCCCACCAAGCCGTTTTTTTAGCTATTGGGAATTGGGCTAAAAAAGTTATACCCTGCTCTCTTTGCGCATCATACTTAAGAATGCAGGTGTAATGCCTAAATAGCCGGCAATATGCTTTTGCGCGATGCGCTGCTCCAGGCCGGGGTATCGCTTACGAAATTCGAGATAGCGCTCTTCGGCCGTTTTATAAAGTTGTGAGGTTATACGGCGCTGATACAGTTCAAAGCCATTTTGCGTGAGGACACGGAAAAAGCGCTCAAACTTTGGGATGGTTTGGAACAGGTTCTCCAGCTTTTGTAACGATGTGTAATACACCTCGCTGTCTTCCAGTGCCTGAATGGCATTTGCTGAGGGCTTTTCTTTAAAAAAACTTACAATATCGCAGGCCCACCAGTTTTCGGGGTAGAAACCGATGTTATGCTCTTCGCCGCTTTTATCGGTATAAAACATGCGCAGGCAACCACGCTTTACAAAATAAATATAGCGGTCGGTTTCTCCGGCGTGCAGCAACCAGCTGCGTTTATTCACCTCCTTAATTTGAAAAAAGGAAAGCACTTGCTCCTGTTCAAGAGGGGCAAGTGCTATATGCATGGCAAAATTATTCAGAATAAGCTGGTGCATACGCTAATATAGGTATTACAACGCAACCCGGCGTGTCATGTATAATTTTAGGTCGGCAAGTGCGGCCAGGCGCAGCGGTTCGGCAATATCGCGGTAAGCATCGCTTTGCGCCACTTTTAAAAACGCCTCGGCACTGTCGTATTCAATAATAGCAATGGCATCCCAGTTTTCGTCTTTATCAGCTATAATACTTGCTAATACGTTACTTACGAGGTTAACTTTCGCTTCCATACCTAACATTTCCATCACCCGGTTAAAGGCGGGAATATATTCTTCCATGTAAAGGCGACGATCTGCAAATTTAAGCATATTCAACATCAGTATCGGTCCTGTGCCTTGCACGGTATCCGGGATAGTTACAACTCTCATACTTAAAAGAAGCCTACAATACGGGTAATATGGTTTTGCTCATCAAATTCAAAATAATCCATGCCCTCTACAGGATAACCTTCGGGGCGGATAGCCAGCCAACGGAAACGGCCGCTGCTGTGATGGGTAACCGGTTCATCAAGTACCTTAAAGGTGCGCGGGCCCATTTGATCGTACGAACTGACGATAAGATCGGTTATAGCGTCGCGCCCGGTAATGGTGTCTGTTAGCTTGTCGGTATATGTCCCGGCATCTGACCAGCATTGATCGATCTTTTCGCGGATGGCATTACGTTCAATCTCGTTCCACGCGCTGGTGTAGAGCTGAATGGTTTCTTCTATACTTTTTTTGTTTTCCATGATACAAAGGTCCACCTCCGCGGCAACAAAAAAGTTCAACTGGTTGAAGATTTTAAAAAAGTAAGATCGGCAAGTATGGGTACAAAAAAGGCCCCTTAAACAAGGAGCCTTAATTTAGTTATTTATCTGCACATCCGCATATCCACACATATGCACATCTATTATCAAGTTCCGTATTCCGGCGTAGTTACTTCGCTCTCTTCAAATTCGTAATCGGTAAGCGGCGGACAAGAGCAAATTAATGTCCTGTCGCCATAAGTATCGTTTACACGACCAACCGACGGCCAGAATTTAAACTGTGCTACGTAAGGCAGCGGGTAAGCCGCTTTTTGGCGGGTGTATGGATGCTCCCATTCGTTACCGGTAATTACAGCTGCGGTATGTGGAGCATTTTTCAACGGGTTATCTAATTTATCAGATACGCCATTAGCTACATCTTCTATCTCACCACGAATAGAGATCATGGCATCACAGAAGCGGTCAAGCTCATGCTTTGGTTCAGATTCCGTTGGCTCCACCATTACCGTACCCGCAACCGGGAACGATACTGTTGGCGCATGGAAACCATAATCCATTAAACGTTTGGCAATATCAGTAACCTCAACACCAAAGGCTTTAAACGAGCGGCAGTCCAATATCATCTCGTGGGCACAACGGCCTTTTGTGCCGGTGTACAACACGCTGTAATGGTCTTTTAAGCGGGTTTTAATATAGTTAGCATTCAGGATAGCGTAACGGGTAGCATTTGTTAAACCTTCGCCGCCCATCATAGCGATATACGCGTGCGAGATAATTAAGATAGAGGCCGAACCCCATGGCGCGGCAGATACCGCGTGGATGGCTTTGCCATTATCAATATCTACAACCGCGTGGCCGGGTAAATAAGGCACTAAGTGCTTAGCTACACCAATTGGCCCCATGCCCGGGCCACCGCCGCCATGCGGGATACAGAATGTTTTGTGCAGATTAAGGTGACAAACATCAGCGCCAATATTGGCAGGGCTCGTAAGGCCTACCTGCGCGTTCATGTTAGCGCCATCCATATAAACCTGACCGCCATTAGCGTGAATGATCTCGCAGATCTCGATGATGCTTTCCTCAAACACACCATGTGTTGATGGGTAAGTTACCATTAAGCACGACAGTTCGTTCTTGTACTGCTCGGCTTTGGCTTTCATGTCGGCAACGTCAATGTTACCGGCGTCGTCACATTTTACAACCACAATCTTCATCCCTGCCATAGCAGCAGATGCAGGGTTGGTACCATGTGCCGATGAAGGGATCAAAGCGATGTTACGGTGGCTATCGCCCCTGTCGTTATGATAAGCGCGGATAACCATTAAGCCTGCGTACTCGCCCTGTGCACCTGCGTTTGGCTGTAAGCTCATGGCCGCGAAGCCGGTAATTTCACTTAACCATTTATTTAATTCATCAAACAGCTGCATGTAACCACCAACCTGGTCGGTTGGTGCAAATGGGTGCATTTTACTAAACTCCGCCCAGGTAACAGGTACCATTTCGGTAGTAGCGTTAAGCTTCATGGTACATGAGCCTAAGGCTATCATAGAATGACAAAGCGAAAGATCTTTAGCTTCTAAAGATTTGATGTAGCGCAGCATCTCGTGCTCAGAGTGGTGCGAATTAAACAAACCATGGGTTAGGTATGCAGATGTACGCTGTAGCTCTGCCGGGATAACACCTTCAACACTTTCTTTCAGGCTTTCGAAGTTGGAGTCGGCAAGGGTTTTGCCTTTAACCTTGGCAAAGAAACGTACAATGGTTTTAATATCCTCGGGTGATGTAGTTTCATCAATAGAGATAGTTGCCACCGTACCTTTATAGTTAAGGTTAAGCTCGTTATTCAGCGCCTCAGATTTTATAGGGCCGGCCAATGCGCCAAGCTCAACTTTAAGGGTATCAAAGTAGGTATCATTCAACTGCTCGTAACCTAATTCTTTTAAAGAATTAGAAAGCAAAACGGTTAACCCGTGGATGCGTTCGGCAATTAATTTTAAGCCTTGCGGGCCGTGGTATACGGCATACATACCGGCCATAATAGCCAGTAACGCCTGTGCGGTACAAATATTTGAGGTTGCTTTATCCCTGCGGATGTGCTGCTCGCGGGTTTGCAAAGCCATGCGCAGTGCATAATTCCCTGCGCTATCAATAGTTACCCCAATAATGCGGCCGGGGATAGAGCGTTTGTATTCTTCTTTAGTAGCAAAAAATGCCGCATGCGGGCCACCAAAGCCCATTGGTACACCAAAACGTTGCGTGCTGCCCACTACAATATCGGCACCCCACTCACCCGGAGGAGTAAGCAGTATAAGGCTCATAATATCGGCAACAACGGTTAGCTTAATGTTTTTGGCGTGCAGTGCGTTGGCGAAATCGGTATAGTTGTAAACCGCGCCGTTACCCGCCGGGTATTGCACCATGGCACCAAACATATCATCAGTTAGTTCGGTAGTAGCATGGTTGCCTATTTGCAGCTTAATACCATAAGGCTCGCTGCGGGTTTTTAAAATATCAATGGTTTGCGGGAAAACCTCTTCACTCACAAAGAAAACATTGGCAGCGGTGTTTTTACGCAGGCTGTACTGCATGAACATCGCCTCGGCAGCGGCGGTACCCTCGTCAAGTAACGATGCGTTTGCAATTTCCATCCCGGTAAGGTCTATTACCATTGTTTGGAAATTTAACAAAGCCTGTAAACGGCCCTGCGCAATTTCGGCCTGGTAAGGCGTGTACTGCGTGTACCATCCCGGGTTCTCGAGAATATTACGCTGTATTACACCAGGCACAATTACATCATAATAACCCTGGCCGATGTACGATTTAAATACCTTGTTTTTTGAAGCTGTTTGCTTAAGCGTATTCAGGTAGTCGAACTCGCTTTTTGCAGGCGGCAGGTTCAAAGGTTTTTTTAACCTTATTTTCGCCGGTACGGTCTCATCTATCAATTCATCAAGCGAATTTACACCGATGGTTTTTAGCATTTTATCGGTGTCTGCCTGGTTTGGCGCTATGTGCCTTTGCTGGAATTTTTCCTGGTAATCTATGTTCAGCTTCATTGAAATGGGTATCCCTTAAAATTTACCGCAAAGGTACAAATTAGCCACCGAATAACAATTGGGTAATACGATAGTGACACTGGTTTTACAGGAGCACTAATATGCCAGGAAATTATTCTTAAAATTATTATCTAACAATTTTTGTTTCTTAACAATTACATTTATATTGCCTAATAGATAATATAATACTCAATTACGCAAGGTATTAATTTAACAGAAACCAGCTATATAACCTTTAAGCCGTGGCGTAATGTAAACTTACACCCTCAACAACGGAAACTAATAACAACTAAATAACATGAAACAATTAACAAGAACTGAAATGAAAAATGTAAGCGGTGGTAAATTACCTCCCCCTCCAGGATGCTCATGCCAGGCCCCGCCACCACTGTTAACTTATGGCTGTACTTATACACCAAACCAAATACAATATTGCCAAACAGGGCAAGACCTGGTTTGCTGCACCGACCCTAACGCTTAAATAAGCGACTATTACTAATCAACAAAGACTATTTTACTGAGTGAAATAGTCTTTGTTGTTTAAAAAGGGCGATAGCGGCGGGAGGTTTCCAATTTGATTGCTCCCTTTTTGCAAGCGTTTTCTCTGAGTATAATGCGCTGGTTTCTTAAGGAATATATATCTTTACGGGGCCTACTTGTTTATGCTTTTGAAAAAACCTTTACTACTCATCACAATTTTATTTTTCTGCTGCCGGCTATGTTTGGGCGCTACTTTTACGGTTACCAGCAATGCCGATGCCGGGCCGGGAACCTTCCGCGAAGCCTTAATTAATGCAGCCGCCAACGGCACTGCAACGCAGGACATTATTGTTTTTGCACTGCCCGGATCGTTGGTGTCAGACCGTGTCATCAGGCTAAAAACCCAGTTGCCTTATGTTTCATCAAACCTAATTATCGACGGCACTACACAAACAGGTGCTGTTTTTGGCGTATCAGATGCGAGGATTATTATCGAGCCGGAAACATCACCTGCTTATTATAATGCTTTAACAATTTATGGCGATACTTTTAACAGCGGAAACGCTGCAAAAGATATTGAGATCTACGGCTTATATATCCGTAATTTTGCCAAAATAACAAGCATTGTTAACCCCGACATGGGGCAGGGATCGGGTATTGTAATTGTTGGGCAGGCTTCGGGCATAAAGATAGGGGCGCCCGGTAAAGGCAACGTTTTATGCGGGAATATCAACGGCATTGTAAACACAAGCAACTATTATGATATGTCGGTATCTGACATTCAGGTACAAAGTAATATTATTGGTTTGCTTGACGATGGCTTTACCGCGTCGTCCAATATAACCGGTATTAATTTAACACCAACTTTTACGGTAACTATTGGTGGCGCGGTGGCTAACATGGGCAATGTCATATCGGCAAACGTTACGGGCATAAATATCTCAAATAATTATTCTACCACCTTCATGGTTAATATCTTTATCCAAAACAATAAGATAGGGACCAACTTTGCAGGTACCGCCGACTTTAAAAATCTACCCATTTTTCAGCAAAGCGCATTCGTAAAAACCTACGGTATTTTACTTACCATCCCCCGGTCGGCTGTTGCTATTTATAACAACCTTATATCGGGCCAGCGTACCTACGGCGTATATATCGAGAACGCTGATTTTACTATGCGGGCCAACAAAATTGGCACAGATATTACCGGTACGCAAGACCTTGCTAATGGCGAGGGTATACATGCCGGCATAAATTCCAAAAGTAACATTGGGGGCCCTGACCCGGGCGACCCTAATATTATTGGTTTCAATACTTACGGCATCGAAGTATTAAACAGCGCCCATACCTTAATTAGCCGCAACAGCATTTTTTGTAATAAAGATTATGGCATTAATGTAAGCAGCTTTTATTATCAGGTGCCCTTTGTAAAGGTGATCAGCTTTAGCAGCAGTACGGTATCCGGCGTTGCTACGCCAAACTCAAAAATTGAATTGTTTTATGCTGATGCATGCGGTTACACCAACTGCCAGGGTAAAACTTACATCACCACGGTAAACGCTGATGCCAATGGCCAATGGACCTATAGCGGCACCATCAGCAGCCCGGTTGTTGCAACCGCTACCGATGCCAACAATAACACATCGCCATTTTCGTCGTTAGAAATTGCCGACAGCGATATTGAGGTTAAACAATTCACCTGTGCTTATAATGGCAGTGTTACTATTAAACCCGCTTTTAACGGCTTGCTATTCCACTGGGACAAAAAAGAACAGAACGGTACGTTAACCCCGATAGCCGATACTAAAAGTGTTGCCAATCTACAGCCCGGCACCTACCAGCTAACTGTACAATACCCAGGTGGCTGCCAAAAAAGCACAAGGTTGTTTATTATAAACGACCAGCGGATAAAAGTGCAGAACATTATACAGCCCACCCCGGAATGCCGGCAAAAGTTCTTCCCCGTTGATGTTAATTATCAGGGAGGTACCGGTAATGTTACCTTTACGTGGAAAAACATAGCGGGCGAGATAAAATCAACTTCTAAACAGGGCATTGTACCCGCCGGCACCTATACAGTAACCATTGCCGATGAGGCCGGATGTGAAGTTACCGCGGGCGCCTTTACCATTACGCCAAAACCAGGGCCCGATTACGACCTCTCTACCATGAATGTTGCTACAGCCCGTTGTGGCATTGCCGAGGGGTCTATTAAAGACATAACTACTTATGTAGGGATAGGAACATTAAGCTATCAGTGGTACGATAGCAATAACAACCCCCTTCCCGGTAAAACAAGCAAGGACCTTGTGGGCGTTAAAGGGGGATATTATAAACTTGAGTTAAGGGACCAAAGCCAGTGCAGCCCCTACTCTACTCCGTATATTCAAATTCAGGAAACCAATTCGGTTAATATCTCAGACGCGTTCAGGACGCCTGCCACCTGTGGCCTTAATAACGGCGCCATTCAAAACGTGTATGTAGATAATGCCGACTTTTTCCAGTGGACAGGACCAAACGGCCCTATCCCTACTACTCCGGCAAATTATCATAACATTGGCCCTCTTGCCGAAGGACAGTACACCCTGTACGCAAAAAACACTTTAACCGGCTGTGACAACAGCAGGACTTTTACAGTAGTAAGGCTACAGCCCGAAGTGTTTAGCTACAGTCAAAATATCATACCTGCTACCTGCGATTTAAATAACGGCAGCATCAGCCTGCAATTTAGTGGCAATATTATACCCCAGGCACTGCAATGGGTAGATGCAGGTAATACGCCGAGAGGAAACACAAACCAAATAACCGGGCTTGAGCCGGGCGTATACACCCTTATAACTACCGATAAGTATAACTGCCAAAATACGCTTGGTTCGTTCGAGGTAAAAAAAACCGCTTTGCTTGCTTTTGCGGCCACCAATAACCCCACGCCAACTGCCGATGAGTGTAACCAAAAACTTGGCCATATTGATGGCATTGCCGTTACGGGTGGTATTGCGCCTTACAACTACAAATGGACCAACGAAGTAACCGGGCAGCCGGTTGGTGGTAATACACCCTCATTAAACGGTATTGGCAAAGGCACCTACCGCCTTGTAGTTACCGATGCTACCCCTTGCGCCATCCCGCTTGTGGCAGAACATATTGAGGTTGACAACATACAATTTATTCCGGCGTCGCCGGTATTGACGGATAAGAGGATCTGCTCACCGGAGACTGTTAACCTCGCCGTAACCAACAAGATAGAGGGTAACTATAACCTGTATGCCACCGCAACATCTACACAACCTTTACAAAAAAGCACAAAGGGCTCTTTTAATATTGCTGTTGCCGAAACCAGCGATTACTACGTATCATACAACATTGGCACCTGCGAAAGCCTGCGCACCAAAGTACATGTAGAGGTGGTTTTAGTTGATGTAAAGTTTGGCAACGCGTTTACCCCTAACCAGGATGGCATTAACGATTACTGGAAGATAACCGGGTTAGAAAAATTCCCGGGTAGCATGGTACAGGTATTTACCAGGGGTGGTGTAAAAGTGTTCGAGTCGAAAGAGTACGCAAAACCTTTTGAGGGCAAACAAGGCGCTACCGAATTACCTGCAGGTGTATATTACTACATTATTAACCTCAATACACCTTGCGATCTGCTCTCGGGAAGCGTTACTATTATACGTTAAGCTAACTGGCGCAGGTACATCTGGATGGTGTTTTCCAATCCGTAATACAAGGCATCGCTTATCAGGGCGTGGCCTATGCTCACCTCATCTAAAGCAGGGATGTTCTGCGCAAAATACTGCAGGTTTTGCAGATCGAGGTCGTGCCCGGCGTTTATACCGAGGCCAAGTTTATGTGCCACTTCGGCGGCCTTTACGTATGGCGCAACAGCATCCTTTTTATTAATATGATATTGGTGCGCGTAAGCCTCGGTATAAAGTTCAATACGGTCGGTGCCGGTAGTGGCGGCTGCTTCTACCATTTCAATTACCGGGTCAACAAAAATTGACACACGGATCCCGGCATCTTTAAATACTTTTATAATATCCTTTAAATAGTCTTGGTTCTTAATAGTATCCCAGCCATGGTTTGATGTTATCTGCCCCAATGCGTCGGGCACCAGGGTAACCTGCTCGGGCTTGCTGGCCAAAACCAGGTCTACAAATTTTTGCTCCTGGCAATTACCCTCAATGTTAAACTCGGTAGTCACTATCTTTTTCAGGTTAAAAACGTCCTGGTAGCGTATGTGCCTTTCGTCGGGCCTGGGGTGTACGGTGATACCCTGCGCGCCAAAACGTTCGCAATCTTTAGCAACATTTACCAAATTGGGATTGTTGCCACCACGCGAGTTACGCAGTGTAGCTATTTTGTTGATGTTGACAGATAATCGGGCCATGGCTTACAGGAGTTATTTGGGCAAATATCACTATTACATCAACAACAATAAAACATATTTATGATTTAAGAACGTATATTTGAAAGAACGGGAACCTGAAATTAATAGATCATAACATGACCGGCACCTTAATTTTATCTCTTGTAGTAATTTTAACATCGTTGTATAAGAATGGATCGAACGTTTACAGATCTATTATCAACCGTGATTATGACAGATTGAAAGGCGCAGCCTTATTTTTAAGCTTAACCATCGCTGTATCAATATGGCAGGTTTGGTTCATCACACAAAACTGGCTTTAATAACACTTAACCCATGTTGTATTAAATGCTGTTGGTTACAACACCAGCAATGGCAGGAAACATATATCCAATCTGTCATTTAGAACGAGGTACGAGGAGAAATCTTCTAAACCATGCTAATCGCCGACTTTGCATATCTAAAAAGATTTATCTTCGATGAGCTCCTTACAGTCGGTTCTCGTCGCTGCGCTTGCCTCGAAATGACACAGGATCTGAAATTGACATTAAACAAGAAAGCCCCGATAGATCGGGGCTTTCTAATATAGTAGTTAATCCTATTTAAGCGGCGGGAATTTCGCACCGTCAAATATACTTTTTTCAGCGGCCATTTTCTCAACATCCTGCCATTTTCTTGGCGCGTCCAATGATAGTATGGTACCTTTATCTTTGCCTATCACCACATCATCTTCTATGCGCACGCCAATGTTCCACCATTTTTTATCGCATTTGCTACCTGCAGGTATATAAATGCCCGGCTCAACGGTGATAACCATGTTTTCTTCCAGGTTGCCCGCATATGAGCCTTTATCATGCACATCCAAACCCATGTGGTGCGACACACCATGCGGATAATAGGTACGTAATTCTTTTGCTTCTTTTATAATGCCCAGTTTAATTAGCCCTGCTGCCAGTACCTCGCCTGTTTTTGCCTCAAGCGAGCTATAAGGCACACCTGCTTTACAAAGTTTAAACACTTCTTCCTGTGCTTCATAAACTACTTGATAGATGGCTTTTTGCTCCTCAGTGAATTTGCCGGTAGGCGGAATAGTACGGGTAACATCGGCAGAATAACCATGATACTCCGACCCTACATCAAGCAATACTAACTGGTTATTTAAAACAGTTTCGTTGTTTTCTTCGTAATGCAAAATGCAGGCATTGGCGCCTACACCAACTATTGGCGGATACCCCTCGTCTTCGGCACCATATTTTTTATGAACATAAAGCAGTATTCCTTCCAGTTCGCGTTCGCTCATATTTGGTTTTACGGCGCGCATTACCTCGGCATGTGCAATTGACGATAGTTGTACCGATTTACTTAGCAAAGCCAGTTCCTCGGGTTGCTTAACACCGCGTAGGGCTGTTGTATACTCGTTAAAAAGCCCCGCATCGCCATATGTGGCTGCAATTTTGGCCTTAACGCTGGCTAAAGTAACCGAATCTGGTTTAGCCATTAATTCCTGAATGATAGCGCTGCTTTTATGTGCTTCATCATTAGCGCGGGGTTTTATGTAATTTATGATCTGAGGGAGGTTTGCCGGGCGGGCGTATTTGCTAATTATATCCAGGTCGGCCTTCAATCCTTTATCCACATCAACAATTCCTGCTTTAGTTTTGAACGCGCTGATCAATTTTTTAAGATCTCCGCTGGCATCCTCGTTCAAATCATCATAAATAACAGTTTTAAACTTCTTAAAGTCGATAGGGAACTTGGCAAACTCGCTGCTGTTGTAAACACGTTTAAAACCTAACTGGGTTTTACCGCCTTCTACACCCAGACGGCGGCCGGTCCACTGCTCGCGCTGCGGGTCGCGCTTGCGCACAAATAGCACTTCGTTATAGCTGGTGTCACCACTACCCTGTTGGTCTTTAAAGATCAGCAACGCAGCGTCCGGCTCTTTGTAACCCGAGAAATAGTACAAATCAGGGTTTTGATGAAAAACGTAATTTACATCGTTAGAGAAAACCTGCTCGGGATAAGCAAATATAACCGCTACCGAATTTGAAGGCATCAATTTACGCAATGCCTCGCGCCTGCCGGAATGAAATTCTTTAGTTAAATAATCTTTAGGGACGTTTTGAGTCTCCTGCGAAAAGGCCGTTACCGCGCCCAGGCATAAAGCTGCAGCCGCGATAAATTTTTTGTTGATCAGTTTCATTATGCTTAGGTGTTTAAAACCGGCATAAGTTACAAAAACTAAGTAGTTTTATTTCGGTATCTAAGCATAAAGTACATTGTAAAACTCAAAGCTTATATTTATATTATTTATACGGATAAACTAACAAGCGCAATGCCATATACTTGCCCCAAATGCGACCGTGAATTAACCCGCGAAAGCCAGTGGCACCACTGTGCCCGTATAAACCTCGACGATCTTTTTAAAGGCAAATCGCCCGAGCTGGTGCTCACGTTTGATAAACTCCTTGCCGAGGTTTCCGACTGGCCCGATGTATTGGTAGGCGTTACGCCTAATTGCGTCACCTTTGTGCACAGGCAAACCTTCTTTGTTATACGCCCTATGCAAAAAGCTTTAGATCTTAAGTTTTATTCATCTGCAGAGATCAAACAACCACCTGTTATTAAAAGCACAGCGTCGGGCAAAAAACGCTTTGAGAACCACATCAGGCTGGGTGATGTGAGTGAGTTACGGCCGCAGTTGTTTGCGTGGGTGAGGGAGAGTTGGGAAATGTTGTAATGCAAACATCCCAGCCTGCTTTAGTTGGGATGCTTATTTGCAATATACTTTAATTAGTACACACAAATTTTTTGCATGCAGCTTGCCGACGAAAAGGGGCAGTGCACGAGTGTGCAGGATTCTGCACCGGCGGGACAATCGCTAACTGTTTCGCATTGATTATTGCATTTAGTACCACAATCAATACCGCCTGTAACTCTCCTCATTTCGGCACGGTTAAGTTTTTTAAATTTTTCCATGTTTTTAATTGTTTAGTTAGGTTAAATATTGCTTTAAGTTAATCATATCTACACAAAACAACAACAAGTTACCCTTAGAAATTATTGTTTAACAAAAAAGGGATACAGCCTAAAGCTATATCCCTTTTAATATGTATTGGTGGCGCAACTGTGTCAGTAGTTCAGAACCAAAGCTGCTGATGATAAGCAATTTGCAAAAAACAGGCTGGTTGTGCAAACGTGAACATGAACACAGAGCGTCATTTTTGGCTTAGTAGCGGTAGTACTCCGGTTTAAACGGACCTTCTACTGTAACACCTATGTACTCGGCCTGGTCCTGATCTAAAACTTCCAGTTCAACACCAATTTTTTCTAAGTGTAAACGGGCAACTTTTTCGTCGAGGTGTTTAGGCAGGGTGTAAACTTCGTTCTTGTAAGCCGCGCCGTTTGTCCAAAGCTCAATTTGAGCCAAAGTTTGGTTGGTGAATGAGTTACTCATTACAAAGCTTGGGTGGCCGGTAGCACAACCCAAGTTAACCAAACGGCCTTCTGCTAAAACAATAACGTCTTTACCGTCGATGGTGTATTTATCAACCTGTGGTTTAATTTCAATTTTTGAGCTGCCATAAGCGCTGTTTAACCAGGCCATGTCTATCTCGTTATCGAAGTGGCCTATGTTACAAACAATGGCCTTATCCTTCAACGCGCGGAAGTGCTCTTCGCGAACGATGTTTTTGTTACCTGTAGCGGTAACAACAATATCAGCTTCTTTAATAGCTGTACCCAGTTTCTTCACCTCAAAACCTTCCATAGCTGCCTGTAAAGCACAGATAGGGTCAATTTCGGTAACGATAACACGTACGCCCGAGTTACGAAGCGAATCTGCAGAACCTTTACCCACATCACCGTAACCACAAACAACAGCAACTTTACCTGCCATCATCACATCGGTAGCACGGCGGATAGCGTCAACCAACGATTCGCGGCAACCATACTTGTTATCAAATTTAGATTTGGTAACCGAGTCGTTTACGTTAATAGCAGGCATTGGTAAAGTACCCGCTTTCATACGCTCGTATAAACGGTGTACACCGGTAGTGGTCTCTTCAGATAAACCTTTTATCTCGCCTATCAATTCAGGGTAACGGTCTAAAACCATATTGGTTAGATCGCCGCCATCATCCAAAATCATGTTTAATGGTTTGCGGTCTTCGCCAAAGAAAAGGGTTTGCTCAATACACCAGTCAAACTCCTGCTCGTTCATACCTTTCCAGGCGTAAACTGACGTACCCGCGGCAGCAATAGCAGCAGCAGCGTGGTCTTGTGTAGAGAATATATTACATGACGACCAGGTAACTTCGGCACCCAGTTCGATCAAAGTTTCAATTAAAACGGCAGTTTGGATGGTCATGTGTAAACAACCTGCAATACGCGCGCCTTTTAATATTTGCAACGGCCCGTACTCTTTACGTAAAGCCATCAAACCAGGCATTTCTGCCTCGGCCAATTCAATCTCCTTACGGCCCCACTCGGCCAGTGAAAAATCTTTCACTTTATACTTAACGTATCCAGTTTCTACTGTCGACATATTTTTAATTTTTTTGAAAGGCAAAAGTAGTGAATATAAATATTTTAATGAAATAGGATGCAATAACATTACCCGGTAATTGCACAACTAAAGGCGATAATATTGTTTACAAACAGGGTTTAATGTAAGCCTTACTAAGTACTGATTCTTTTGGTAGAGAATTCATCGCTGGCGAAAACCAAAAACAGTAGCATAATTGCCATGGCAAACGCCCAGAAAAGGTTAAAGGCAAATAAGAACTGATCGCTGTTACTGCGTGCTTCGCCACCAAAAAATGGGTACAACATAACGCAGGCGAACGTAAGGCAATAAACTGCCGTGAAGATTATTAAATAGCGGATTTTGAAGGATAATTGCCTGTTATAAACCATCATTAAAAAACCAGCAATGCCTAAATACTGGCAAATATCCTTCAGGTTACTCATTTGAATGTAGTATAACCCGTTATGGGTACCCTGTATTAAAAAATTATACCCAACGCGGGTTAGTATTATCCAAAAACAAAGTATCCCTATTTTCATTTACGCGCACGGGGTAAAGTAGCCATCTTTGTCGCAATCGCCGCAACGGCCTACGTGGTCTGCCTCGCAACGTTCTTTGGGAGTTAGATCTGACAGAGCTCCTTTTATTTGTTTCATAGATTCGCGTGATAAACGACCGGTCTGACCTTCGTTTACAGGCTGATTTTTCAGGTAATTTTCCATTTCAGTAAAATTAGATTTGGTTAGCTAATATAAGTATTTATTACTAATACAAAATAATCTGCCAAAAGGTTTATTAGCTGTTAAGGTATTTATTTAAAACGGAATACAACCTTACAAAAAGCGTATAAACCGTATTACATATTTAAGCTTAAATATTGTTTTGGGTTAACCGGATGCCCATCCTTACGGATCTCATAATGCAAATGCGGCCCTGTTGAGCGGCCCGTCGAACCCACCTTACCTATCAGGTCGCCTACGGTTACACGCTGGCCTTCTTTCACATTAATTTTTGATAAGTGGCCGTACCATGTTTCGATATTATTGGCATGGCGTATTTTGATGCAATTGCCATAACCGCCGGCCTTACCTGCAAACACAACCTTACCACTTGCTGTACATTTAACCGGGTCGCCGCGATGACCGGAGAAATCAATACCGGGGTGGAACTCGCGCCCGCCAAAATCAAAAGGGTTACCGCGCGAGCCAAAAAACGAAGTAAATGAGCTTAACCTGGGGTAGCCCATTGGCACATAGGCAATGTTGTTTACCAGCTTATCCAGATAATTACTAAAGTCCGAATATAGCCTGGTGTCGCTTTTAGGCTTTTCGCCAACATTAAGCTTTCTGAAAGATAAACTGCGCAAACCCCGTTTGCTCATGTAATTATTTATGGTTTTAAGCTTTGCCTGTATATCTTGTATGTATGATACTGCCTTGCTGCGGTTGCCCTCTTTCTCAGCATTTATAAGCAATGCATCCTGCGATTCTTTGTCTAACTGACCCTGCAATGCAGCAATTTGCGATTGGAGGCGGCTGTTTTCCTGCCTTTGCTCTAAAGTTTTTGTACTTAAGCGCGCTATAGCCGTCATCAACACCATCACCACTATAAGTACTGCCGCTACGGTTACTTTTAACGAATTAAAATGCCTGGCTTTTACTTGTACAACACGTGGCTGAGGGTTATTTTTTTTCGTAATAATTCCCATACCTAAATCTTTAATTTTAAGTTTATTCTATAGTTTTAATTAGGGTTAAAACATTAAGGATGCAATATAGCAATCGCCGTTATAAATTCCTGCTCACTACCCCTGTTCGCTATTATAACGGAAACGTCAATTATTACGGATTATTCTAAACAAGGGTTGTTTTTATTTTGAATTTGGTATTTTTGTGTTGAAAATAAGCGAAGTAAAAAATTATGTATCCAGAATATTTAGTTGCCCCAATGAGGGAAGAATTAACCAAAGTTGGTTTCGAAGAGTTAAAAGATGCTGATGCAGTTAACGCGGCTATTAAAAGCGAAGGAACTGTATTTGTAATGGTAAATTCGGTTTGTGGTTGCGCGGCAGCTAACGCACGCCCTGCAGCGCGCGCCGCAGCAGCTAACGAAAAACACCCCGACCGCCTGGTTACTGTTTTTGCAGGTATGGAAACCGAAGCTGTTAACGCTGCACGTAACCTGATGCTGCCTTATCCGCCGTCATCACCGTCAATGGCTTTGTTTAAAGATGGTAAATTGGTTCACATTATAGAGCGCCACCAGATCGAGGGCCGCCCTGCGCAGATGATCGCGGATAACCTTATTGGCGCGTTTGAGCAATATTGTTAATTAGAATCAAGACTATTAGAGTCAAGAATCAAGACAGAAGAATGTTAAAATCCGGTGCATAAATTATACCGGATTTTTTGTTCGTTATTGTTTCGGTCTTAATTCTTGATTCTCGGCTCTCTTTATTTCGCGTCTGTAATTTTAAGGTTCTTCCAGCCGCCGGGCGAGCCGTTGCCAACCCAGTAGCCAATTTTGGTACCGCCTGTATTTACAAGGGGCTCAACCTTTAGCACCGCTTTAGATACGCCGTTCACAAATACCTCAACACTTTTTGGGCTAACAGTAATGCGGGCATGAAACCAGCCATTGGGGTTAGGCGCAGGAATAACCGCCTGCTCGTATTTATTCGGGAACCTCTCGCGCAGAACAGGCCAGTCGTATTTTGGCGATGCCATGTATTGCACACCATGACTTTTACGTACCGCATCTTCGGCTAAAAAGTTGAACGGCCTAAAGTAAACGCATTCGTATGTACTGTCACTCAATCCGTGGTAGGCAATACCTACAAAACTACCCTGCAACTTATCGTTCCCTTTTACATCAAACTCTATGGTGCCATAGTTAAATTGCCTGTTATTGATCCACGCGAAACCGGCGTTATCAGCCTCATCGAGATGCAAACTACCATCTGTACCAAAAGTTAGGTGGCGGTTGACAACTGTGAATTTATCCGCGCCGGGTGGACTTATTTGTGCAAAGCAGCTTAACGTACAAAAACATATTGCTGCTAAAAATACTGCCTTATATATTCTCATCGGATTACTCAATTTTTTTAGCATCGTGCGCGCCACCCTGGTATATTCTGCAAGTGATTACTTGCCCTTTTTCGTTTTTAATAAATTCTATCTCAACCGGCACCGTTTTCAAAAAGAATTTATTCTGCGTTTCGGCAAAAAGGTCAAGTTTACCCTGCCCCGTAGCTTGTCCAAATAATTTGTTGCCCTCGCGGGTAATATAGAGGATTCGGCCAGGGTTCATTTCGTACTTACCCACATATGTTTGCAAAACAGCGCTATCAACAGCTACTTCCTTGTAAACTTTAGAATGATACAAACCCTTAAAGTTATAAACCTTGGCTACGCTGTTTATGATCTCGTTCATAATACCGCCATCATCAGAGTTAACCATCACAACTACCCCGTTACCGCCCTCTAAACTGCCATAGTACTGGCACCTGAAACCTTCGTTTGCACCACCATGTTCAAAATACTTTGTGCCATCCATATCGTTTATAAAAACGCCAAGCGCTGCTGATTTATCCATATAAGGTGTAAGCCTTAATTTGGTATTGGCCTGGTTAAGCGCCTTGCCCGATTTGCCTTGTAAGGCCAATTGGGTTTCAATAATATATTTCGACAGGTCAGTAGGGTTGGTCCACAACCCGGCGGCGGCTTGTTCGGGGTAAATATTGTATTTACTCTTCATTTCGCTGCCATTACCACGGTATCCTTTAGCTAATAGTTCGGGCTTTGTATCAACGGGTGGCTGTTGGTAAGTACTACCGGTCATCCCCATTGGTTTCAGCACATTCTGATACATATACTTATCATAAGGCTGATGTGTTATATCCATTAATATCAGTTGCGATATAGTGATGCCGCCTCCCGAATACTCGGACCGTAAACCCGGGGCAAACATAGAGCGGATGGGGTCAGAATTAGCTGGCTTGGTTCCGTTCAATATCTGCACAATGGTTGGTACGCTATCCTTATTGTTATAACCTTCAAAGCCATGCACATTTGTGCCCGCTGTATGGCTAAGCAAGTTCTTTATATTAATGATCTTACCCTTCGCAACTGTATCATAAGGAAATTTCCAGGTGGTTAAATATTGGTTTATATCTTTATCCTGATCCAGCTTACCATCCTGCACCAGTTTCAATATACCAACACCGTTTAACGACTTACTTATTGATGCCGCCTGGAAGAGCGTTTTATTGGTAGCGGGTATCTTTTTTGCCGCATCGGCCCAACCATAAGCTTTTGCCCATTCCATTTTATAATTACGAATAACCGCCACACTAACACCATTCAGTTTATAATGCTCCATCCGCTCTTGAATGGACCATGATGGTTCCCCTTCTACCCGGATTGGCCCTACCAGGTTATTTTCTACAAGTCGGATATTTTTCTGAATAGTATCATTTGCAGATGTTTGTGCATTTGCAAATGATGTGGCTGTCATTAACAGCAATAGTAAAGCATGTTTAATTTTGTTCATCATATAATACTATTCTGTTTTTAAACTCTTTACCGGGTTTGTAAGCGCAGCCTTTATACTTTGGTAACTAACGGTTAAAATGGTGATGCCTATGGCCCCTGCGGCTGTAAGTACAAAAACCCACCACGAAAGCTCGGTATGGTATTTATAGTCCTGTAGCCAGCCGTTCATAAAATAATAAGCTGTTGGGATAGCTATAATTAAAGAGATTCCCACAAGGATAATAAAGTCGGTCGACATCAATTTCCAAAGATTAAATACCGATGCGCCCAGCACTTTACGTACACCTATTTCTTTAATGCGTTGTTCGGCCATAAAGGATGCCATGCCGAACAAGCCCATACAACTTATAAAAATTGCCAACAGCGTAAAAAAGCCTGCCAGTTTACCAACACGCTCTTCGTTGGCGAATTTTTGAGCGTACTCCTCATCAGTAAACTTATAATTGAACGGGCTGCCTGGATCGTATTGTTTAAAAACAGCTTCTATCTTTGTAAGCGCTTCATGGGTGCTTTTCTTAGGATTCAATCTCAGGCTGATGGTACCTTCGGGGCCGTTAGCCAACGTAAAGATGGATGGCTTAACCGGTTCGTATGGCGACGACATCACCATATCTTTTACCACGCCTATTATTTTATATTTGGTCCCCCAATCTATGATCTCACCTGTGGCGTGTTTAAAATTCATAAACTTCGCGGCAGATTCATTAATGATCATAGCGGTGGAATCACTCACATATTCGCGCGAAAAATCACGGCCCTCAAGCAATGTCCATCCGGCAACCTTACCATACTCGGGTGTTAGCCTGATGGTGGCAAAGTCGTCCTGCAGCCCCGGGGCTTTACCGCGCCAGTTAAGCCCGCTATTATTTGAATACACGCCTGTTAGCGGGCTATTGCTTTCGGCCATTTCCATGATGACACCGCTTTGCAGCAGGTCATTACGCACGGCGGTAAAGTTTTTATGGATATCGTCCGATTTCATGCCTACCTGTACCAATCCGGTGCGGTCATAACCTACCGGCCTGTTCTTAGTAAATTGCACCTGCCTGAAAACGATAATAGTGCCGATGATAAGTGTTGCCGATACAAAAAACTGTAATACTACCAATACTTTGCGTGGCAGTGCCGCGTACCTTCCTGCCTTAAACGTACCTTTTAATACCTTAACCGGCTGAAATGATGACAAATAGAAGGCCGGGTAACTTCCTGCTATAATACCTGTAAATAAGGCAAAGCCTAACCCCATTACCCAAAACAACGGGTTAGACCATAATATGGCTACCGTTTTAGAGGCAACCTGGTTAAACCAGGGCAGTATAAGCAGTACCAGTACGATAGATAATATAAACGCGAAGCACGAAACCATTAACGATTCACTGAAAAACTGGCCTATTAACTGGCTGCGTAACGAGCCTACCGTTTTGCGGATGCCTACCTCCTTAGCCCGTTTCTCGGAACGGGCGGTGCTGAGGTTCATAAAATTGATGCACGCCAGTAACAGCACAAATACACCAATAATACCAAACAGCCATACAAATTGTATGGCACCACCGGTATTTACACCGTTTTTAAATTCGGAGTAGAGGTGCCATTTGTTCATAGGGTTTAAAAACACCACAGGTTTGGCAGCCGCGCCTACCGAATCGCCCTGGGCCTGGATGTTTTTACGTTTTATTGGCGCTATGCGTTTATCAACGGTATTTATGTCAGCATGATCATTTAACTGTGCGAATAGCTGAAACGAATTGTTGCCCCACCTTGTAGCCGCACGTTGAAGCCAATCCTGGGTGGTCATGTAAAAGTCCCATGGCACAATGATGTTCACCTCATTCAGAGAAGAATTATGCGGGATGTCTTCATAAACCCCGGTTACTTTTAGCAGTTGTTTATTATCTATCTTGATGGTTTTATCCATCGGGTCGGCATTACCAAAGAGGGCTTTAGCTGTTTTGGCCGATAGAAGTATAGACGAAGGGTCTTTAAGCCCGCCGCGTGTGCCCTTAATCATTTTTAGCGTAAGCATTTCCGGCGCTTCGGGCTGCATGAAGTTGCCGGTCTCGGTTATCTTTTTATCCCCAATTGCAAGTATGTGCTCAAATGTCCAGCTGGACAACACCATGTATTTAAAGTCTTTGCCCTTACCGGTATAATCGTTACGCAGGGTGGTACCCAAAGGGATGGGTATAGCGGTTTGACTAAATATAGTGCCATTGAAGGTTTGATGCTGCCAAACCTGTACTATCTTATTGTGATTATCAAAACTTTTATCGTAAGACAGCTCATCCCAGATCCATAAACCAATAAGCATGGCCACAGCCATACCAACCGACAAGCCTGTTACATTGATAAACGTATGCGCTTTGTTTTTCGTGAGATTGCGCCACGAAATTTTAAGATAGTTTTTTAGCATGATAGTTAAGTTTAGTTGGCAATATGTAGCAAGCAAGCTTGCTACAAGCACAATAATATAACATACGTGCCAAAATCGCAACTTATTAATTATCAATTATTTATAATAAAACACTTTTGGTTAACTGTTCACAATCGGACGGTGTGGTGTTCGGTTATAAACGGGTAAGTGACTGACTGTTAATTAACCATAAAGTCGACGAATTAAAAAATCCTAAGATCATAAGCTTTAAAACTTAAGCATATGATTCTCACATCTGGCCGGTTAAGTAACCATATAAAAAAATAGTACTTAGAAAATATCCTAACATAACGAGTAGAATAAACAAGCTGTGGTTAAACCTTCCTAAAGGATGTTTTCGAATAAGAAACAGATATCTTTTCCGCCAAAATATTAAATAGTAGTTTATGATGTAAATGGATATAAATACTACCCCCATGTCCAAGATTAGGGGTAAATCTTCTCTCACAGTAGTAAAAATTCCAAATAACCCAAAATCATTTTGATACAAATGGAAATACTTCAGCCAAAGCATTGTGCTAAGCACAGCCAGTGCGAATACCCAGGAAACTAAGGCCAACGGTTCTACAACTTTTTCTTTTGGATGATGTTTACTAAAACGTTGAATACTATCAATCCAAAATAGATAATAATAATTTCTCATAATTTGATATGACAGCGAAAAATAGAGGGCACAAAACTTTGAGGCTTTGTGCTCTCTGTGGTTAAATTTCCTACTTCAACTCCTTTATCTTTACATTCCTGTAATCCACATCAAAGCCGTGGTCTTGCAGCAGGATGTGTCCTTGTTTGGCTTCTCCGAAATCTTTCCAAACCTTGTACTTGCTGATGGCTACCAGGTCGCGGTATTCCTTGGAGCCGCGGTCGTACTCCAGTACTTTTATACCGTTAAGGTAATGCGTAACATGGTTATTTGGCGATACCACAATACGGCCAATGTTCCAGGCACCAATGGGATGCACGAACCGGGCCTGCTTTTTAGCCGGGATAAGATCATATAATGAGGCTAAAGTGCGGTTACCGTCGCGGCCAAGTTTAGCATCGGGGTGCACGGCATCATCCAACACCTGGTACTCTAGCCCAATGGCCGAACCAACGGTTTTCTCAGACAGCGTTACAAAATATTTCACCCCGCTATTCGCCCCCTTGCTCATCCTGAACTCAAAAGACATATCGAAAGCGCTGTACTGCCCTTCGGTTATAATATCACCGCCGTTGGTGGCCTCGCCCCCGTTGGCACCAATTACCGAGAGCATCCCCTTCTCCACCATCCAGCCTTTCTCAGGAAAAGGCAGAGCAGATGCGCTGCGCCAGCCATTGTGCGTTGTGCCGTCAAACAAAAGCTTCCAGCCGTTTTGTTTTTCGTATGCCGATAGCATGTTAGGCTGCAGGTTAACCACATAAACATTTTTGGCAAAAGCTTCGGGTTTAAGGTTAGTGGTTTTTATCTGGACGTTTTTAAACCAGATCCTTTTACCGGCTTGCTTTTCATTATCAATAGCATGCACCTGTAAGCCTATGAAACCTTTGGCATCAACCGTATCAACCACATAAGCCGCGGCCACGCCATTTACCCATGTTTTGGTAGTGTTGCCAATGCACTCAATTTTGATGTGGTTAAACTCGCCGTTCTTCCATGCCGATTGCGCGGCGGCGTTAAGTTCCATAGGGTAAAGCCAGTCGCGGCGGCCTTCGTCATATATCCCACCGGTCCATTTGCGGTCGCTGGGATCTATCTCACATTGGCGGCCATAAACCAGGCCTTTGCCTTCGTGTCCGGCAGGGTTGTAATGACTACGCAGCTGGATGCCCGAGTTGGTAAGCGTGCTTTCTGTTTTGGCATCAAGCTCTAAAACAAAATCGCCGTATTCTTTCTCAGTCACCAAAAAAGTATTACCGCTGTTGAGCACCGCGGTACCGGTGATGCCACCGTCTTCTACTTTGTAATCGGCGTTGCCGGCCAGCTTCTTCCAGCCGTTAAGGTCCTTTCCGTTAAAAAGGTTGGTATAACCGGCTTTTGTTTGTGCCGATGCGGTTTGCAGGCCGGCAGACAAAGCCACTGCCAGCAGACAGATTTTAATGTTTTTCATAATATGTAAATGGCTGATGTGTTAAACTTTTAAATTCCATCCCGGTTCGTACTCACGGCCCCAAAGTTTGGCGGCCTCCGCATCGTGCAGGATGTGTCCGTTCGATGGATCGAGGTTAAGCACCCTACCTACCCTTTGCGCAATGTTACCTAACTGGGGAATCAGGGTCGATTTATGGCCGTTAATAATAGTCTGGTTTAATTTTTCATCACCACGAATGGCGTTCACAAAGTTTTGCAGGTGCACGCGGTCAAGCATCTCTGTAGGGCTAACCTTGTTTGACGCGTCAACCGGGGTTTCGTCTTTTATCTCTTTTACCAGTTTATTGTCGTAATCAAATACCTGGTAGCCATTGCCCCCGCCGTAATTGATGGTGCCATGATCGCCATAAAAAACTACTCCGCGGCCAACCCCTTCGGAGTTAAAGCCATTGCAGCTACGTCCTTCCCAGGATAGCGCCGTATTGTTTGGGAAGTTTGCCAGGATAGTTTGCGTATCCGGCGTTTCCCAATCATCCTTAAAAGCAAAACGCCCGCCAGATGAGGTTACCCTGTTCGGGAAATCAACACCCAGGCCCCAGCGCATTACGTCAATCTCATGCGTGCCGTTATTAAGCGCTTCGCCGGTGCCCCAGTTCCAATGCCAGTGCCAGTTGTAATGTATCAGGTTATCTACATAAGGCCTGCGCGGGGCATAGCCTTGCCATAGGTCGTAATTTAAATTTGCAGGCACGGGCACTTGTTTGCCCACACCAATGCTCTTGCGATTGTTTACATACCACCCACGCGCAAAATACGCGCGACCAATTATGCCGCTATGCAACTCGTTCACCATCTTTTGCACATTATCAAATGAGCGGCGTTGGCTGCCCATTTGTACCAGGCGGTTATATTTGGCGGCCGCCTGTATAGCCAGTTCGCCCTCGTGCGGGTTGTGGCTGCATGGCTTTTCTACATACACATGCTTACCTGCCTGGCAAGCCAGGATGGTTGCCGGCGAGTGCCAATGGTCGGGCGCGGCAATTACTAAGGCATCGAGGTCTTTCTTTTCCAACAGTTTGCGCACATCGGTAATGCCCTGTGGCTTCTTGCCGGTTTGTTTTTCTATTTCGGCAATGCATTTATTCATAGCGTTGCTATCCACATCGCATATATAGCCTATCTCAACATCGGCCAGGGCGGCAAACTTTTGGGCAAGGAATGCGCCGCGGCTATTTACCCCCATTACCCCTAATACTACCTTTTTTGCGGGCGATCCTTTGTAAATACCGGCTATTGCCGCGTTTGATCCTAATAGTAAACCGGTGCCTGTAACAGCCATACTCTGAATAAATTTTCTGCGTTGCATAACAAATAGGTATTGGGTGATGTATTATCGCAATAATTGGTAAAGGCTAATTTAGGAGTTTAATATTAATGTGCCTGTAACATTAATATTATTTAGCCGTCTTAAATCAAATAAAAACTAATATTTTAGCTTTTATTATGCATGCATATCATTCAAATTAAAACCATATGAAAACTCTTTACGCTGCCGTCCTTATCGGTAGTATCAGTGCCTGTGCGCTAAGCACAGCTGTAGCGCAAACCGCAGCGCCGGCGCCAGACCCGGCCCTAAGCATCTACCGCGAAACCACACCTAAGTACAACGACCTGGTGCACACCAAGCTCGACGTACGCTTCGATTACAAAAAACGCTTTATGTACGGTAAAGAATGGGTTACGCTAAAACCTCACTTTTACCCTACCGACTCTCTGCGTTTAGACGCTCAGGGTATGGATATTAAAAATGTATCCATTGTTAAAGCCGGTAAAAACACACCGCTAAAATTCACTTACGATAGCTTAACCATAAATATTAAGCTTGACAGGACCTACCGCAACAACGAGAATTACACCGTTTATATCGATTATACCTCTAAGCCAAACCAGTTAAAAGCACAGGGCAGCGCAGCTATAACCGATGCAAAGGGCCTTTACTTTATTAACCCGGATGGCACGGAAAAGGATAAGCCAACACAGATCTGGACGCAAGGCGAAACCCAAAGTTCGTCGGCCTGGTTCCCTACTATCGATAAACCGAACCAAAAAACTACCGACGAGATAGTGATGACCGTTCCGGCTAAGTATGTTACGCTGTCGAACGGCCGCCTGGCTTCGCAAAAAGTTAATGCCGATGGTACACGTACCGATACCTGGAAACAGGAATTACCGCACTCGCCATATCTGTTTATGATGGCTGTTGGTGATTTTAAGATCACTAAAGACACCTGGAAAGGTAAAGAAGTTAGTTACTACCTTGAACCTAAGTATGCACCTTACGCACGCGACATTTTCGGTTTTACACCGGAGGTAATGGAGTTCTATTCCAAAACTTTGGGTGTTGATTATCCATGGAATAAATACTCGCAAATTGTGGTACGCGATTACGTGAGCGGGGCGATGGAAAACACCAGCGCTACCCTGCACGGCGATTATGTGCAGGCTACCAAACGCGAGCTGATTGATGCTTACTACAGCCAGGGCCGCAGCACCATAGTTCACGAATTGTTTCACCAATGGTTTGGTGATTATGTTACTGCCGAAAGCTGGAGCAACCTAACTGTTAACGAATCATTCGCTGATTTCAGCGAAACCCTTTGGGCCGAGCACAAATACGGTAAAGATGCCGGCGACGCCCACATTAACGACGACAGGCAGAACTACCTGAGCCAGCCAAACCTTAAAACTAAGGACCTGGTACGTTTCCACTATAAAGATAAAGAAGAAGTATTTGACGCCGTTACCTATCAAAAAGGTGGTAGCATTTTATACATGCTGCGTAATTACCTGGGTAACGAAGCATTTTACAAAGGGTTGAACATCTACCTTAAAACCAATGCCTTTAAAAACGGCGAGGCACACCAGTTGCGTTTAGCGCTGGAAGAAGCAAGCGGCCGCGACCTGAGCTGGTTCTTTAACCAATGGTACTTTGGCGCCGGTCACCCCATATTGAACATTACCTACAAATGGGATGATGCTACTAAAACCCAAACTGTTTACATGAACCAAACGCAAGATGGCAACGCCTTTATCTTACCTATTGCTATTGATGTTTACGCAGGCGGCAAAATGGAACGCAAAAAATTCTGGATCCGCAATAAGGTTGACAGTTTAGTGTTTCACTCGGCTACCAAACCAAGTTTAGTAAATGTTGATGGTGATAAAATGCTTTTGGTTAAAAAAACCGACAGCAAAACGCTTGATGAATTTGTTTTCCAATACTTTAACGCGCCTTTATACTTAGACCGTTTTGAGGCCATCACTGCCGCTGTTAAACAACAAAGCAATGCAGGTGCACGCAAAGTGGTTATAGCTGCCTTGAATGATAAATACTATGAATTGCAGATAAAAGCCATCCGCGGTGCCGATATGAGCAACGATGATGTGCGCAATGCAGCACAGCCTATCCTGATCAAACTGGCACAAACCGACCCGAATACCTTGGTTAGAGCTGCTGCAATTACCGTATTAGGCAAGCTGAAAGCATCTGGTAACACCAACTTATTTAAAGATGCATTAAAGAGCCAATCGTACGCGGTACAGGGCGCAGCTTTAACCGCACTTGGCTTGTTAAACCCTGCCGATGCCTTAACGTTGGCTAAAACTTATGAAAAAGATAGCGAAGGTGCTTTAACACAAGCTATACTTAACGTGTACGCAACAAGCGGCAGCGACGAGCAATACGATTACGTTTACAAAGCATTTACCGAAGGCCAGCCGCAAACCCAGTTCAACATCATGAAAAAATTTGCTGACTTTACAGGCCGTATCAAAAATAACGAGCAGGCTTTAAAAGGCACTAATGCCATGATCGACTTTGGGATGAAGTACAAAAAATATGGCGTTGCCCCGCAAGTGGCTGGCATATTGGCAGAAGTAAAAGCCAACCGCGCCAAGCTAAACGATACTGCAACCGTTGCTGCTATTGATAAAGCTACTGTTGAGCTGAATAAAGCCGAATAGTTTACTTTAGTATAATAAACAAAGGCCTCTCTGGTTTCAGAGGTGCCTTTTATTTGCTATTTACTGGCTTTTAGCTTCAAATGTTAAAAAATATTTTTTAACATTTATCGATTTTACAATATGGTGCAATTAGCTAACTTAGTGTTAGCTAATACTGTTATGAAAAAAACTTTACTCCTGATAGCCCTGTTTTTTTGTGCGGGCAGGCTGATGGCTCAAGCGATTACATCACCTGCACCATTCGATACTACCTTTGGCGGCAAATTAGTCCAGCCATTTAAAGCGGATACTACCTGGCGCGTTACTCCGCCGGCGTTACCGGTTGATCAGTATTTTAAACAGCAAGATATTGATTTGAGCAAGCTTAAGGTCGAAAATCAAAGGCCACTACTTATTGCAGTAGAAGGTTACAAGATGCCTATCCTTAATTTAAATAACACTTCTAATATGCCGATTGTTGTGTTGGATGGCTATTCTAAAATGCCTGTTGCCGGCAAAGATATGACCAAGGCTAAGCGAGCTACATTGGCTACGCCTGTACCATAATTAAAAATCTTTATTCAAGAGCTTTTCGAGTTCGGCAAAGCTGATATCCATTTTAATGCGGCCTTGCTTGGCGTATGAGATTTCGCCGGTTTCTTCTGATACGATAATGGCTGTAGCGTCATTAGCCTCGGTAACACCTATACCTGCACGGTGGCGCAAGCCAAATTGAGCAGGCAGGTCGGCCTTTTCGGTTACCGGCAATATACAACTGGCCGATTTAATTTTATTCTCTGCTATCACCACAGCACCATCATGCAGCGGGCTGTTTTTTTGAAAGATGCTTTCCAACACGCGTTTAGAGATCCTGGCATCCAGCACTTCGCAACTGTTTTGGTAAAACTGCTCGTCGTAATATTTAGCAAAAACAATTAAGGCTCCCGTGCGGGTTTGCTTCATGCTTTTGCAGGCGTCAATAATAGGTTTTATACGGGCGTAGTTGTTCTTCTCTGTTTCTACCTTGCCAAAAAAATAGCGCCACCAGGCCTTGTTGCGCTGCAAAGAGGCATTCTTCCCCATCAGCAATAGAAACCTTCGTATCTCTTGCTGAAACAAAACTATTACGGCTATAATGCCTACATCAGCAACCTTTTTAAGTATACCTGCCAGTAAAGGCATTTTACTTTCGGGAACAATAAAATACAGCACATAAATTATAGCCAGCCCTATAAAAATATTAGCCGCGATAGTACCCCGTATCAGGTTATATAACTGATAAATTATTATCGCCAACAGCAATATATCCAGTATGGCAAATGGTGTTATCTTAAAGCTGCTAAAATCAAACGAAGGCATGTTACGAAGTTAGTAAGATTTGGGAAACATCAATAATCATGTCGGTTAGTTTACTCACCCCCGACATCACTTCGTTTGCCGACCCTCTCTGCTGCGCAAAGAGGGTTAGGAAAAAGATTTTCTATTTATTCCTTTCCGTGGTGTAGCGCACCAATTGCTCCAGCCCGGTTTTGGCTTCGCCGTCGGGGAAGGTATTGAGAATAGCAAACGCTTCATCCTGGTATTTCTGCATTTGGGTTTCCGAGTATTGTAATCCGCCCTTTTGCTTTACGAAATTGATGATCTCGGCTATCTTTTTAGGGTCGTCGTTATGGTTTTTAACCAACTGAACCATACGCTTGCGCTCACTGCTGTCGCTATTGTTAAGCGCGTAAATAAGTGGCAGCGTAACCTTCTTCTCCTTTATATCAATACCAAGTGGTTTACCCACATCATCGGTACCAAAATCAAACATATCGTCTTTTATCTGGAAGGCAATGCCAATCTTCTCGCCAAAAAGGCGCATTCTTTCGATGGTTTCATCATCCGCATTGGCAGATGCCGCGCCACAGGCACAACATGATGCAATAAGTGAGGCGGTTTTTTGGCGGATAACCTCGTAATATACAGCTTCGCTGATATCCATACGGCGCACCTTTTCAATCTGCAGTAATTCGCCTTCGCTCATTTGCTTAACAGCTTCAGAAACAATTTTAAGCAGCTTAAAATCCCCGTTATCTATAGAAAGCAGCAGGCCCTTGCTTAACAGGTAATCGCCCACTAAAACAGCTATCTTGTTTTTCCAAAGAGCATTAATGGAGAAAAACCCACGGCGCTGGTAAGAGTTATCAACCACATCGTCATGCACCAGGGTAGCGGTATGCAACAACTCCACTAATGCCGCCCCACGGTGCGTCGACTCATTGATACCGCCGCAAATGGTAGCCGAAAAAAATACGAACATGGGCCTTATTTGCTTGCCCTTGCGTTTTACAATGTAATGGGTAATACGATCCAGCAGCGGCACAGAGCTTTGCATAGAGGTTTTGAATTTCTCTTCAAAAACATCAATCTCGGCAGCTATAGGTTTTTTAATTTCGTTGATGTTTGGCATTGAAACAAAACATACTTTATGCAATTACCTTACCTGGCAATCCGCAGCAAACATAAGCTTTAAAAAATATATATGCATAAACCACAAATACTTTTACGTTGATTAAACCATTGCCCTAATTTACCCTCTATTATAATAGTTGTTAATAACTGCATATAAGTTTAGTTTTTGTGAGTTAAAGTTTTCGTTTTAAAAGCGGGGCCAAAAGGTTCCGCTTTTTTATTGCGGTTTATTTTTACATTTGCAATCCTTAAAAAACGGAGAGGTGTCTGAGTGGTCGAAAGAGCACGCCTGGAAAGTGTGTATACCTCAAAAGGGTATCGAGGGTTCGAATCCCTCCCTCTCCGCCAAATTACTAATTATTATACTCGCGATCCCTTAAATCAGTGAGAATAATAACATTACTACAAGTAGTTAAAACTAACATGCGTAAACTAAATTCGTAATGTTTTTAGTAATGTTTTCAGGCTTTTGCATTATAGAATTTACCTGAAATTCCGTCCTTTATAAAATACTTTCTCTTGTTTACCCGCTTGTTGTTCGCCTTTGTTACCACCATGGTGAGGCTTGGTCGTTTCATCTGCCCTTGCCATTAAGTATGGCAATTTGTCTTCAATAATTTGGGTTAAGCCACGTAACAGGCTATTTAGATTAAAACATTTGTTAGCTACCACATGGATCACTTCGCCTTCGATCTGTAATTTGCCCTGCACCATAAATAAACGTGACTGAATGATCTCTTTGCGATACTCATCAAACAAGTTTTGCCAAACTACAATATTGGCTGCCCCTGTTTCATCTTCAAGGGTCATAAACAATACACCTTTGGCTGTTCCCGGGCGTTGCCGAACGGTAATTAAGCCGGTTACTCGTACTGGATCACCATCTTTCATCTCTTTCAAGTCAGCAATTTTTGTATTATGCAGCAAAGCCAGTTTTTCACGTACCAATGCAACCGGGTGATTTTTAAGAGATAACCCTGTTGATGAATAATCCTGCACTACATGTTCACCTTCTGTCATTAATGGCAATTGAATTTGCACCTCTTTTACACTTTCTGAAGGTGTATCCTCAAATAAAGCCATTGGCCTATCCCCTAAAGCGGTTACTTCCCACAATGCTTTACGGCGATCTAAACCTAATGAACGAAAGGCATCTGCATCAGCCAGTATCTCCAAAGCCGCTGCTGAAATACCGGCAGTGCATAGTTGATTAACGTGGGTATATGATGCTTGGCGTGCAGCTATAAGTAATTGCATATCATCTTCACGCAAACCTTTAATTTGCCGGAAACCTAATCTTACTATATAATATTCGCCATTTTTTTCTTCTAAAATATTATCCCAAAAAGAGTAGTTTACATCAACAGGTAAAACCTTAACGTTGTGATCTATCGCATCACGTACTATTTGTGCCGGCTGATAAAACCCCATGGGTTGGCTATTGAGTAATGCCGCGCAAAACACATCAGGATAATAACATTTTAACCATGATGATATATATACTAATAATGCAAATGATGCCGCATGACTTTCGGGGAAACCATATCCTTCAAATCCTTGCAGCTGCTTAAATATGCGCCTTGCAAAATCTTCTTCGTACCCTTTCTTTTTCATACCATCCACCAGCTTTTTTTCGTAGAGGCCTAATTTGCCATTGGCTTTAAAACTGGCCATACTGCGCCTTAATTCATCAGCTTCTGCAGGTTTGAAACCAGCCGCAACAATGGCAATTTCCATGGCTTGTTCCTGAAATAAAGGAACGCCCAACGTGCGCTTTAATACCTCTTCTAACTCTAGTTTAGGATATTCCGGTAGTTCCTCACCATTTCGCCTACGTAAGTAAGGGTGCACCATGTCGCCTTGTATAGGTCCGGGGCGAACAATTGCTACCTCGATAACCAGGTCGTAAAAGCATTGTGGTTTAAGACGTGGCAACATGGACATTTGCGCCCGGCTTTCGATCTGAAAAACACCAATGGTATCTGCATGGCAAATCATTTCATACACCTTTGGATCATCCTGCGGCACATTAGCTAAGGTTAGCTTTTTGCCATAATGTTGATATACTAAATCAAATGCTTTACGGATCATGGTAAGCATGCCTAAACCTAAAACATCCACTTTTAAGATACCTAATGCTTCCAGGTCATCTTTATTCCACTCCAGTTGGGTGCGGTTTTCCATACGGGCATTCATTACAGGGCAAAGGTCTGATAGTTTATTATCGGTTATAACAAACCCGCCCGTGTGCTGCCCCAATTGCCGGGGGAAACCCATTAATTGTGTAGTTAATTGCAGCACCTTATGAATAAGCGGATCATGTGGGTTTAAACCCTGCTCTCGTAAGCGCTTTTCATCAAAACCTTCTTCACTAAAATCCCAAATAGTGGCACCAACACGTTTTATGGTATCCTCAGACAAGCCCATGGCCTTACCTGCATCACGAATGGCCCCACGATGCCTTTCCTGCGTTACAGTAGCAACAATGGCAGCATGTTCACGCCCATAATCTTCATAAATATACTGGATGATTTCTTCGCGTCTTTCATGTTCAAAGTCCACGTCAATATCGGGCCATTCCTCACGTGCATCAGACATAAAGCGAGAGAACAACAAGCGGGATTTCATAGGGTCAACCGCTGTAATGGATAGGCAATAACAGACCGTTGAGTTAGCTGCCGAGCCACGCCCCTGATGCAGGATACCCAATTCTTCGGCTTTTTGGGTGTATTTATATACGCGTAAAAAATAGGGGGCCAACTTACGGTTTTCAATAAAGGCGAGTTCGAATTTTATCTGGTCGGCAACCTTATCGGGTATACCGTCGGCATAACGTTTACTTGCCCCATCCCATGTGTATTTAGTTAGGCGTTGCTGTGGATTAAGCCCATCAATAATTTTTTCTTCTGGCTCGATGTACTTTAAAGTATCTAAGGAAAATTGGCAGGCATCCGCAATTGCCAATGCGTTTTCAATAGCTTCTGGATAGTCCCTAAACAATCGGTATATTTCATCTACGGGCTTAATAAACCGCTCGGCATTGGCATGCAGCTTAAAACCTGCTGTATATATGGTACATTTTTCGCGGATGCAGGTTAAAATATCTTGTAATTCGCGCCGGGCCAACTCATGATAATACACATCCCCTACGGCTGCCATGGGTATGCCTAATTTTGATAAACGCGCTAACCTTTTAGCATCATCGCCGTTGTAGGAACGGGTGGTTGCTATATACAATGAGTTTGTAAATCTATCTTTGTATTCCTTTACATCTCTTTTAAATTCATCATCATAATTAAATCTTGTGTTCAATTTATCCGGCGGGATAATGATAAACTTAATGCCTTCTTGGTGGGCATAAACATCTGCTTTATACAAATGGCACTCTCCTTTTTCGGCCCGTAAATTGCCAACCGTTAATAAGGCCGAAAGCCTGCCATAAGCATTACGGTCAGTAGGATATGCTAATAAACTTGGGCCATCCAAGAGGTCTAATCGGCAAGCAGGAATAAATTTAAGCTTTAGCTTTTTTGCTACAATATGTGCGCGAACAATTCCTGCAAGGCTATTGCGGTCAACTATGGCGATGGCATCATAGCCGTATAAAGCTGCCTGCTCAACCAGTTCTTCGGGATGCGACGCTCCCCGCAGGAAGCTAAAATTTGATGTCGTTTGTAATTCAGCGTACCTCATAACTATGCAAAAAAACCGTGTAAATACCATTGCGGTGCATCATCGTAATGGCCCAATCTAAACAGCCAGTAACGTTGCCCGTCAGCATCTTCAACCGCATAATAATCGCGGTGCGCACCCTTGTCTTGCCACCATTCGCGCTCGATACGTTCGGGGCCATCTGCCTTCTCTACTATATGCCGCTTGCCTTTATAAGTAAAAACCTTAGGTGGGTAATCGGGTAGTAGCGCCATTACTTCAACGGGTTCGGGGCGCTGTAATAGGCGTATAGGCCTTGGCCTGTCTGTTCGCCACTTAGTTGTCGGGATTTCTGTTAGGGATAAAGTTTGTTTAATTGCACGCTCGGGCCAGTAATTTTCTGAAGGTAAATAGCGATATATAGCTTTATTGCCAATTTTACCGGCTAACTTATCTAATAATTCTGCCAAGGCCGTATCATGTAGCCCTGGCTTACCAGCCCAGAGTTTTTCCTGTAGCGGATCAATATCTTCAACTTTGGGTGCTTCCAAAAGGAATAGCTCAATACCTAAAGCCGGTTCTATTTTACTGATCTGTAACTCAAAAAGTTTAAATAAATGTGATACACTATGCGAACCGCGATTGGTACTGATTTTTGCATGCACTATTATACCATCAATACGATAACATTTTAATATGGCCTTGCGTACTCCCTTGCCCTCAGCTTGCAACCTCGTGCACAATTCTTCCAGTAATTTATTGATAGCTATCTCAATAGCTTTTGCCGTTCTTACTGGTTCAAGGCAAGGCAAGCGCTCTGTATAAGGAACGGGTGGAATGAGTGGAGTAAGGTACTCTTCCTCCCCCCCTAAAGCCTGCGCCATCTTTAACAAAAAGCCATCACCAAATCGCCTTCGTAACACTGTACGCGGTATTTGCATAAAGCTTTTGATGGTAGCAAAACCTAATTTTTGTTGTTTTTGAAGGACGGTGCTTTCTAACCGTAAAGCTGCAGGAGGCAAATTAAGTAATGCCTGTGCCTGTGTTCCGCTTTCAATAATGGGTTTAGTTTTCCCATAATGGCTAATAGCCCAGGCGGTACCAATGGTATCGGCTATTGCCGCCCTCGCGTTATATCCTGCAGATCGCAGTTTATTTACTATCTCTTTTAAATAAGCACGTTCGTTACCCCATAAATGCGCGCATCCGGATATATCTAAAATTAAGTCATCAGGCAGATCAATTGCCACAATTGGTGTATATCTGATACACCATAAACCTAATTGCCTTAATAATTTAGCTTCCTTACCTTCTAAGTGATCTATTACCTGTAAATTGGTGGTAATAGCTTTGGCATCAGCCGCTGCCATGCCCCGGTATATGCCTTGCGCCTCTGCTATTGGGTTAGCAGCGGTAATAATAATACGGTTACGCTCCGGGGCAACAAAAGCAAAGGGTACATCCTTCAGTTCCGGTTTACGAAGCGTCAGCCAATCCGTCGTCAAATAACGAAACCATATTACCATGTAACGTTTTTGCATGGCTCATCCTACTTTTTGTATTTGATGTTTTATTTGTTCTTTCACAATAGGTGTAAACCCGCTATCCGACCATTCAACAACCCAACTACCCGGCTTGCCATTGCGTACACGTAACAGCTCAACCCGCCATCGTGGAAAGCCCAAGCCCGGCAGATCGTCTATTGGTTCGCTTGCTAAAGGTTTTATGTGCCAACGCGCAGCACAAGCTGTCGCTCCCATTTTATTTGATCGGTTGCGAAGAATAAAGCCGGTTACTCCACTCTGTTCAACTGCCAATTGTAAACGCCTCGATTGTTTAAAATCAACCTCAGATAATTCTCCTACAACCGCTGTTAACCCGGCGCATTTCAGGGCTTCTTCCATCACCCATAACACATCTTTATCTTTGTGGAGGTGTATAAAAATGATCCTGTCGGGCTCAACCTCAAATGATCTTAATGCTATCGGGTACATATTGCCCGATAGGCTTATCCATAAGCATACCCCACCATTCTGCATTAGTACAGATAGCAGCCCGCTTATAAAGCCACTTGAAGCAGTAGCCTGTTCTGTATTATCACAAACCATTTCATGTACAGCCCGAATAGGAAATACCCCATTTGGGAAGTTAACCTCAATGTTTCGTAAACCAAATGATTTTCTTTCAGCGATTGAAGGGGGCTTATAACCCTCCCATTGCAAAATATTTTTTTGCAAAGTGCTGATCAGTTCTCTTTTAGTATCGGCCATGACGAATGTTTACAAAGCAAAGTTATGCTAATATTTTTAGCATTTTGTATTATAATTACAAAATATTTTTCACTTTAGTTTTGTAACGAACAATCTTATTTAGTTAAAGATGCAAGGCCTGGTTAAGCGTATAAATTAACCTGATCAAGTTTTGTGTATAATAATTAAATAGCAGGGATGTGGCGTAATGTTAACTTTTGTAAAGGGAAACGCAGCTAACAATGTAAATAATTTAAATAAATTGCTATAAAGGATCGCCGGAGTGTTGAAATAATCACATCAGTCCATCCAATTAATGGCTATGATTATGTTTGACTATATTGAAAATAACTATCGTCTTAAGGTGTTTTTAACTTAAGCCTAGCTTATGGTTTGCAAATCACTTTCATTGGTAAGATGTTTATCAAAAAAATCAAAAGTAATAGCTGTACAACTAGCAAAAAAAACGCCACCGGCTCTCAACACCGGCAGCGTGTATACAAATCAACTAATCACTCTTGTTTTTTGCACCCTTAATTAAACTTAAGCGGGCGTACAACTCTGCTATGCAGGCTTCATCTAAAAGCCATTTTGGTTTGCTTAACTCATCCTTACGAGGCAGCCAGCTATGCGTGGTTAGCCCATACTTATCTTGTGATGTTTGCCAGGCATAGTTTAGGTCGTGTTCAATGGCAGCAATATATTTATAGTTCCCATCAATTTTGTAAAGCGCCTCATATCCTCTGAATAATACAGTAACAAACCAGGGCAGGTCAATATGTAAGGTCAGGTTTTTATCGTGCGTTACATTGCTGTAATACTTATAGCTGTCTGCTGCCAATTGCTGTGCCTGCTGCAGGTATTGCTTTTCGCCGGTAAACCTGTACAGCATTACAGCCGCTTCAATTAATGACCCTGTATTGTACGTCCAAAAAGTGCGGTTTTGCTTACCATTCAGCTTCACGTCATTAGTAATAACGCCGGTTGTAGTATCACGCAGGGTTTCGTACATCCATTTATAGAATCGTTTACCCTGTTCCAGGTAATATTTGTCCGTACAGCCCTGGTAAATTTTTAATGCGGTTAGCGTGGCCATACCATTGGTGCAAGCCGGCTTCTGATCGTTATGACCTTCAAGCCAGGTTACCCCGCCGCCAACATCATCATTCCAGCCGCTTAAAATAAACTTAAAAACATCTTTGGCACGCTGCAGGTACAAAGCGTTCTTTGTGTTAAAGTACGATTCCATGTAATCTATACCCACCAGTCCGTTATCATCGTAATACCTGTCGGCTTTTTCAAATTTAACCGGGTATGCCTGGTAACCCGCAGGCTTACGCACGGTATCGCGGTATTGCTCTATACCCAGCACCAGGCTATCCTGAAATGGCTTATATTTGTTTTTTAACCCGGGCGCCCTCATGAGGACATTGGTTGCCGAAAAAACACCCGAAAAAGGCCACAAAAAGCTCACTTCCTTCTCCTTTATACCCTCACCCTGAAAATAGTTAAGGGTATCGTTTTTGTTGGATGGATAATTTTCAGAAAACAACCCTGGTTGCGAAGGCACACGGTAACGCTTCCAGATGTTAGCATACATGGCCTCTGCCCGCTGTTGATATTTGGCAGACAACTTTTGCTGAGCAGACGAAATGTGTGAACTACTTGCAACAATTATTGCAGGTAGGAACAAACGGAATATAATGCTTCGTTGTAATAACATATTAAATTACTGTGCCGATGGCGGCGGTATTTTCACCCCCCAATTGGTATTTGGTTTGTCGCCCATAACAAACGTTAACTTACCACCCTTCATCAGTTCGTCGCGGTAAAGCCAGCAGTTGTTAAGCGGCTCGCCATTAAACTCTGCCGATTGGATGTACATGTTGTCTTTTGAATTATTTTTAGTCTCGATGGTAAGCGTTTTACCATTGCCAAGGGTAATGGTAGCTTTATCAAAAAGCGGGCTTCCTAATTCTACGATCGGGCGCAGATCTGTAAAACCTTTCACATCAAACAAACCCAGAGCGTTAATGACATACCATGAGCCAAGCTGCCCCTGGTCTTCGTCCTGCCCGTAACCGTAACCGTGGATAGGTTCAGTACCGTAAAAATCCCGGCCGATAAGTCTTGTCCATTTTTGGGTTAACCATGGCTTGCCCGAAAAGTTAAACAACCAGCTAATGTGCAAATTGGGTTGGTTACCATGGTTATAAATAGAATTAATGCCGGCAAAGGCATCAATTGTTTTGCCTCCGCCAAAACCCAGCTTTTCCGACACGGTGAAGATGCTGTCGAGCCTTTTGTTGAAGTTATCCTTACCAATAGCGTCGATCAACCCGGCGGGGTTTTGCGGTACGTAAAAGGTGTACTGCACAGCGTTACCTTCCTGGAAACCTCTCCAGGGTTGGTACGGGTCAAATTTGTCTATAAAATTACCGTTAGCCCTTTTTGGCTGCATCAATTTATTTTGCGGGTTAAAAATCTGTTGCCAGCCGTTTGATAGTTTTATCAGTTGGTTATAATCCTGCGTTTTGCCCATAGCCTTTGCCATTTGAGCCGCCGCGAAGGCGCTGTAGCTATATTCTAAAGTATGCGAACCGGCAAAATTTGAGCCCGTAGAGTCAGTCACAAAGTCGCGGCCCGTTTGGTCAAAAAACGGTACATAGCCATGATCTACAAATGCCTTGGTATCCAGTTTACCCGAACCAACAGGGCGGTTCTTATAATTTAATTCATTAGCCTTTACAGCTTCGTAAGCCAGGTTAACATCATAATTACGGATACCCACGTTATACGCGGAAGCTACAGATAAACCAACAAAATTGGTACCCACGCCGGATACATATTCGCTGTTTGCAACACCATCGCTAAACCAGCCCTTATCTTTATAGATCTGCAACTGGGTGTTCACAAAACTGCCATACCATTCCGGGTACGAGAGCGACCATAGTTGGGTAATATTCCAGAACCCGCCCCAAATAGCATCGGTATTTATAAACTCCGCTTTAAGGTTTTTATCAGTTTGCGCTGGTAATTGCCCTGTTTGGCCGCCATGTTTTGGATAATCGCCGTTAACATCACTTGCAATGCCCCTGCCTAATAAGGCATGGAATAAGCCCGTATAAAATTTTGTTTTGTCCTGAACATCGGTTCCTGTAACTGTAATTTTACTCAGTTGCTGTTCCCAGGTTGTTTGCGCTTTTGTTTTGGCTTGTTCAAATGACAACCCATTAGCCTCGGCCATAAAATTAGCCCTGGCATTTGCGGTTGAGGTGTAGGACAAGCCGGTTTTTACCTCAATTACCTCGCCTTGGTTGGTTTGATAATTAAGCACAAGGCCTGCACCTTTACCGGTAGCTGTGGTAGAGTTTTCTTTTACAACATCGCCTGCAAAAGCATATACGCTTTTAGGTTTTTTGCTCAGCTCTCCATAGAAGTACATATTTACTTTGCCTTGCGGATCATAGATCTTCACATATTTTGGATAAGTGCTTACAAAACCTTCAAAGTGTGTATCATCAAGCATTTTAATGCCGGCATCAGTTACGATGTCGCTTTCGCCCTGCTTGTTGCCAATATCCAGTATAACGTGCGACAGGTCATTCTTAGGAAAAGTATAGCGTTGGAAACCTACCCTTTTAGTAGCGGTAAGTTCTGCCGTAATGCCATAATCATCAAGCAAAACTTTATAATAACCGGGTTCGGCAACCTGGTTCTTCCTGTCAAACTTTGAGCGGTAGCCGGTGTTAGTACCTTCCAGATCGCCGGGTAGCACTTTTAAAGTGCCCGTTGTTGGCATATAGCTTACGCCGCCTACCTGCCACTCGTGAAAGTGTACAAAACCTTCTATCGAGTTTTGGCGCGTATCGTAACCAACCGCTTCCCAGCCCGATGGGTTACCATAATGCCCGTTTGTTGACGGCGCCAGCTTTGCCATACCATAAGGTACCGCTGCCGGCGTATAAAAAAACCAGCGACTATGAGCCGTACCGATATTAGGGTCAACGTATTTGGATACATTTTCGCGCTTAACACTGCAGCCTGCCAATAAAACAGCCAACAAAGCGGCACCAGAAATAAACTTAACTTTCATGTACATATTTTATAACGGCGGCCAGTGCCGCCGGTTAGTTACTTATCGTAAATTGCCATCATTGCCTGCACCCTTTGCATCCAGGCCTGGTCTACACCCTCAATCTCGGGCGAGCGGTTTGATGCATTAAAGCTTGCAAAAAAGTAGTAGGCTTTAGAATCGGCATTGCGGGTTGCCTTATTTAAGGCGTCAATATTATTACGGGCAAAGGTAAGCCACTTTGGGTCTTTATCCTGCTCGTATAACCTTATCATCCCCTGGCTGCCCCAGCCACACCAGGCCGGGTTAACACGTGTTTGAGTTGGGTCGGTATTAAAAATGTAGCCTTTGTATTGGGCATTCCAAAGCACGGTGTTCATGGCGTTGCCAATGGCTTGCGCTTTGGTTATGTATGATGCATCGTTAACCGCCTTGGCATAAAGGATATCGGCTTCTAACATCACAGCGTTATCGTAGGTAAATTTCTCAAAGTGTTTAGTACCGGCACCCGGGCCGTCTATCTTCCAGATGTATAAGCCACTTGCCGAATCGTACATGGTGCTACGCAGCCAGTTATTCACCTGGGTAGCCCAATCGCGATAAATCGTTTCGCCGGTAATGGTGTATAGTTTGGCAAATAACTGCATAGCCACACCGTTAGATTGTGTTGGTTTATCGGGCTTGGCTGTATTCCACCAGAAACCGCCGCCATAGGTATTATCCCACAGGCCGCTGTTAATAAGCCAGTCGGCACAAGCTTTTGCTTTAGCTAAATACGCGGCTTTATCTGCACCTGTTGTAATTTCGTAAGCCTCAAGGTACACCATACCTGTAAGGCCGTTATCATCAACATACTTATCGCCGCCGGCGCCACTGCCATCCAGGTTTACCGAGGCAAAGTAGCCGCCACGCAAATCGGCCTTATCCCAAAAGTTTTCCATAAACTTAAAGGTATTGTTCATATAGGGCAGGGCCGATGCATCACCGGCTGCCACTAAAGCTGCGTCAGCATAAATTTGGCTAACATTATACCACTCGTAGCAGTTGTTAGCATGCGATGTAGTATTTGCACGGTAGCTAAAGTTTGAGGTAAGCAGGTTATTGCTTATGAAACTGCGGGTTTGTTTGGCCAGGTCGAGGTAGTTGGTGGCTGTTACCGGCGGGTCTACCACCGGTGGTTTGGTACCGCCACCTCCTGTACCGGGCGATACTTGTTTATCTTTACTACACGATGCTGCCAGCAAAGTGGCTACAGCCATCATCCCAAATAATACTTTTTTCATATGATAGATTTTAACATAGCACCCGCGGCCATAGCCACGGGTGCATAATTGTTGTGCAACAAATTCTTACAGAACTGTTACTTTATGTGTATAGGCATTAGGCTGTAACATTACATCAACCTTAACATGTTTCTTGTCGGCCGATGGGTCGAATTTGTAGGTATTATCCCACTGTGCATTCGTAACAGGTACCAGGTAGAAGTATGATGCTGCCTGGCCTGCAGGCGATACGTTATTGGGATTTGTGCTGCCCTTGTACTCTAAGCCGGCCGCGGTGTGGAACACGAATTTGTAACGTTCATCACGCCCCCACGAGAACTGGTAAAATTCAACAGCAATATTCGGTGCTTCGAACACACTATTACCAATATAATTTAGCGTACCGATCTCGGTGTTATAGGCAGACATGTATAAACCGATAGATTGGATCTCTAAGGATTTAGTGGTAGCAGATGTAAAATCATAATTTAAACGGTAGGTTTTGGCCGCGCCGGTAACCGTAACTACAGATGAACCTTCTTTAATAATACCATTATCGATATAGTATTTTTTTCCACCATCAGTGTTTTTATCAGTAAGATAGTACTCGCCTGCTTTTAACGAAGTGTAAACCTCAAACACGCCTTCTTCGGTCTTTTTAAGTTTAACCGCTTTGCTTAGATCAGTACCGCCTTCGGTAGCCGAACCGGTTAGGTATAATTCTGTCGGGTTTTCCGCAAAACCGGCAGGTCTCTCTATCTGTAGCGTGCGCGACGCTGACGATGGTTTGGCATTAGTACCTTTAGAAGCAATAACGGTCCACTTCAGTTTACCGGTACTTGATGCCGCTATACCTGCCGAGTTGGCAATCTTATTCAGGTCTTTATGCGTCAGGGTGATCTCGGTCTTTACACCGCCGCCGTCAGATACTGCTTTGTAAACAGGCTTGCTAAAATCGCCGCCTTCTTTATCAAATGCTATTTCATAAAGTATGAGGCCTCCGTCATCCGTAGTTGCCGCGTCCCACTTGAACAGCACGTTTGCCGAACTGGTTGGGTCGAGTTTTACATCAGCATTATCATTAGGCGTAGCCAATGTACCCACAGGGTTAAGGCTAAGGTCTAACGGCCGGTTCTCTTTCTTGCATGAACTTGCTGCAATTACAGCCAGCAGCATTACACCTGCCAGCTTTATTATCTTCTTCATATCATTTAGTTTTTTAATTGGTTTATTGGGTATAACCCGGGTTTTGGGTAAGGTTTTTATTTAGGTCGATGTCATGAGCAGGGATAGCCCACAGGTAATCTCTGGCTGGATTAAACTTGCGTAATTGTGTGCGGATGTAACCATTATCGGTATTTTGATCTACCGAGAACTTGGCACCGTGGATATATCCGTTCATCACAACCTCAGCAGTTTTCCACCTGCGGATATCATCTGCACGCAGGCCTTCCATAGCCAATTCTACCCTTCTTTCGCGGCGGATGATGTTGGTCATATCAGCAGCGCCCGGATAATTTAACGCACCGGCATCGGTAAAGCCCGCTCTTGCACGTAGGGCACCAATGGTTTTGTTCCAAACGGTAGCGTCCATTTGGCCAAGACTTTGTTTTGCTTCAGCATAATCCAATAATACCTCTGCATATCTAATCAGGTGCAAATTATTACCTGATACAAAATTTGCCAGCGCGCTTGGGTCAAAGTATTTCCTCCAGTAATAAGCAGTAGCCGATGCTGCCTGCGAACCCGCGTTATACTCGTCTAAACCCGGCTGAACAGGGTCTGAACCCGGTTTTATGTAGATGGTTTTAGTTGTGTTGTTTGCATTAACCCAAGTGTATCGGTCATAAACCACAGTAGCAGTTAAACGTGGGTCGCGGTTTACATACGGGTTGCTTTCTACATAGCCCGAGCCTGTTTCCTTAATGCCTTTACCATTGAGCATAATATAATCATCAACCAGTTCCTGTGTTGGGGCCATGTTGCTTACGCGGCCACCAACTGTACGCGGAGCAAAATCCCAAAAGTTGTTCCATGTGCGCAAGGTTGGAACGTATTGCAGCGAAAGGATGCTTTCCTTAGTGTTCTTATTGATATTAGGATCACTAAACAATGCACTGTAACTGCTTTCTAAACCGTAGCTGCCGTTTGTACCCTGGTCGTTCATCAATTTTTCACAAATGGTTACTACATCGGCCATGCGGTTACCCTGGTATAATAGCACCCTTGCTTCTAAGGCTAATGCGGCACCTTTAGTGATGCGGCCGTTTTCTGTTGCCGGAATGGCGTCTTTAGATGGAAGAACATTAGCTGCTTCTTCTAATTCTTTAACCACAAAGTTTATTACATCAGCCTTTGGCGAACGCGGTATAGTTTGTGCTTCTTCCGGTGTTGCATCATGGTCTACAAGGGGTACATCACCATACCATTTAGTTAAGTTAAAATGTTCAAAAGCACGTATAAAACGGGTTTCGGCCACAAGCCTGGCTTTGGTAGCCGCAGGCAGCGTGGTGTTTCTGTCAATGTTTGCTAAAAAGATATTGCACGACTTTATAGCCGAATAATAATTATTCCAGTCGCCGGCAAATTTGCCTGTTTGCGATGTAGCATTACCGCTGGCAATTAAATTAAGGTCGCCGGAGGGCGAATATGCATTATCTGATATTGCTTCATTATCAAAATATAACCCGCTATTATATATTAAGCTATAGTTATTGTATAAAGCATTGTAAACGTTTGCATCAACCTGCCAAAAGGTAAGGTCAGAGAACCGGTCTGTTGGGGCGATATCGAGTTTCTTACAACCCGATACTGCTACAACCGCAACAGACACGATCAAAAGCTTTTTAAAAAATTTCATTTTCTTATGTTTTAAATATTATCTGTTCTTTAGAATGTAATGTCGAGGCCTGCACCATAAAATACCGGCAGTGGATATTGCCTCGCGCTGTTTGAAGCCGAGCCCGGGTTAAGGTTGTTACCAAACTCAGAAGTCTCAGGATCAATAAATTTCAGTTTGCTTAGTGTAGCAAGGTTTTGGCCTATAATAGACACCCTTAAACGCTGTATGCCCAGTTTTTTAGTGACGCCAGCTCCAAAATTGTAACCAATGTTCACGTTTTTTAATCTCGCGTAGGCTGCATTGTACTTATACAGGTCAGACCCGGTGCGCCAGTTGTTGGTGTTTGAAGGTGAACCTATGTTAGCCAATATCGGGTAACGGGCATCCGGGTTGGTTGGCGACCAAATATCCGTTTGGTGCTCATAAACCGTTGCCCCGTAACCATAGTGAAATGGCTCAACTAATTCGCCGCGCAGGAACGCGTCACGCTTGCCAACTCCCTGAATGAACAATGACAGATCGAACCCCTTGTAAGCTATGCGGTAAGTAAAGCCGAAAGTGTAACGTGGGAATGGGTTACCCAAAACAGTCTTGTCTTTTTCGTCAATGAAACCGTCGCCGTTACGATCCTTAAATTTAAGGTCGCCTGGTTGTACGCTGTTGCCTGCAATTTTTGGTGAGTTATCAATATCCTGCTGGTTTTGGAAGAAGCCATTGGTTTCGTAACCATAGTATTGTGTAACAGGTTCACCAACTCTTCTAATCAATTGGAAAACATCCTGATTATAAATAGTCTCTTTGGTGTTGCCTGTAAGTTGTAATACTTTGTTCTTATTATCAGCTACGTTTACACTAAAGCTTTGGCTAACTTCTTTCCCACGTAAATTATAGGTAAGCGATGCTTCCCAGCCGGTGTTACGAACTTTGGCTACGTTGTAGTCTGGTGAGCCGGCTCCGAAAATATAAGGCACATCGGCACGAGCCGCCAGGATATTGCTTCTTGTATCTCTAAAGTAATCGAACGTAGCGGTAATTTTGTCATTGAATAAACCCGCGTCAAATCCAAGGTTTAACTTGGCTGCTTTTTCCCAGGTAATATCGCGGTTAGCAATGTTGGTACCTGCGCCACCTACTATGTTATTACCAAAACCGTATGCATTAGGGTAATTGAAATAAGTAGTTTGATATTGGTAGTTATTAACGTTTTGGTTACCAACGGTACCGTAAGACCCCCTTAATTTAAAGAAACTTAAGGTGTTTCTAACAGGTTCCATAAACGATTCCTGAGTTACGATCCAGCCCGCGCTTACAGAAGGGAAGAAACTCGCCCTGTTACCTGATGCAAATTTTGACGATGCATCTTCACGGAATAAAGCTTCGAAGAGGTATTTGTCTTTGTAAGCGTAATTGACACGGCCAAATGCTGATAGCAAACCGTTTGAGTTTACAGCGATACTATTGGTAGAGTTTTGAGTATCAACAATTGTACCTGTAGTTGGCGTGCCTAACAGCGGGTCCGTAAGGGTTTTTTGAAGCTGAAAGCCACGTTGGCTGTAGGTTTCGCTCGAAACGCCCAACTGTACCTTGAAGGTGTGGTCACTTATTTTCTTAGAATACTCCGCAGATACTTTAGTATTTGTAAGGAAGGATTTGCTGTTACCATCTAACACGGTTAAATCATTACCATATACTCCGGCAGGTAGGTAATCTACCTGTGTACGGCGGAAGAAAGTACCGTTGTTTTGAACTGTTCCACCAAATTCGCCAACAAGTTTCAGGTCTTTAGTTATGCTAAGCTGACCGTTGAATGCTCCGAAGATCTCATCATTATCAGCTTGATTGTAACCGCCTTTTTCCAATACGCCATACTCGTTATATTGCGATGCAACAGGGTTGGTTAAATAGTTTCCGTTCTCGTCCTGCCAATTGTAGTTGTGAGGCACGCGGTTAGCATCAGCAAAAATATTGTTATCGCCTACGCTGTTGGTTTTGTTGCGTGTTTTGGTGTAATTTAAGATGATATTGGTCCTGAATTTACCTATGACCGATGTTTGGTTTACCCTTAAGTTATATTTTTGATAACCAAAGTCGGCACCTGTACCACCATTACCTATTAAGTTACTGCCCTGGTTTTGGTAACCGGCAGATATATAATACGAGTTGGTTTCGCCACCGCCTGTTATGCTTACATTGTGTGATTGTAAAGGCGCTTTTTTAAGCAGGTGCTCAATATCCCAGGTACCATTACCTGCATCTTTCAATGCCTGGATCTGATCTGGCGTATATGCAGCCGGTAAACCAGAGTTTATAAGCGACTGATTTTTGTAATAAGCGTTATCCCATGCATCAACTTTGTGTACCAATACCTTGGCATCTTGCAAACCGTAGCTACCATTATAGCTTACTGTTGGTTTTGCATTGAATTTGCCTCCCTTTGTGGTTACCAAAATTACGCCGTTTGCCGCGCGCGAACCATAAATAGCCGCCGACCCCGCATCTTTTAGTACCGACACGCTTGCAATATCATTAGGGTTAATGGTATTTAAGCTACCACCTATTACACCATCAATAACCACAAGCGGGGTGTTATCGCCAAACGTACCAACACCACGAATGTTAACTAAAACATCGCTACCAGGGTTAAGGTTAGTTTGCTGAATAATAAGGTTGGGCGACTCTCCCTGTAAAGCCTGGTAAGTGTTAAGCACCGGTTTGCTCTCGATGTTTTTTGAGCTGATAGTTCCCACTGCTCCGGTAACATTTACACGCTTTTGAGTGCCATAACCAACAACAACCACTTCGTTTAATGTTGAGTTATTCACTTTAAGGCTTACGTTAATTTCGGTTTTGCCCGCAATGGCAACATCTTGCTTAAGGTAACCTATAAATGAGAAGGTTAAGCTGCGGCCCGCATAGGCATCAGGGATGTTCAGTCTGTAACGGCCGTTAACATCTGTAACGGTACCAACGGTTGTTCCCGCGATACTTACGTTAACGCCTGGTAAAGGCTGGTTAGTTTCATCCAACACCCTACCGGTAACGGTAATATCGAACGCGTTTTTTGAATACTTGCTTGTTGCTTTTACCGGCGCTGCATCTGCCGCGCTGTTTAGCATGGCAAGGCCAAGCATCCCGGCCACCACGGGCCTGCTATAAAGCCGTTTAAGTTTTTTTAATTTTTGTAATAGTTTTAGTCTCATAACTACGGGGTTTGTTGGTTTATTTTGGTTGGTTTTATAATGATTAATTTGTTTAAGCTTAATTGCGCGCGCCGGCTTTATGCGTTTCCTTCCAATAGTTCTCAATATTTTCGAGCGAGCGGCCCTTGGTTTCGGGGATAAGTTTCCAGGTTATCCAAAGTGCAGGAGAACAGCATAGGGCGAACAGCCAGAAAGTCCATGAAGAACCCAGCCCTTCCAGCATTACAGGTGTTAACTGCCCCACTAAAAAATTGCCTATCCACAAGGATAATGTTGCCAGCGCCATAGCTTTACCACGAACGGCATTAGGAAATATCTCGCCTACAACAACCCAGCATACCGGGCCAAAAGAGAATGCGAAACAGGCTATAAATGCCAGAATGAAGATCAGGATCCATGGGCCCGAGGTTACCCCAAGCGCAAACAACGCACCTATGATAATAAGCGAAACTACCGCGCCGCCTACACCTACGTAAAGTAGTGGCTTGCGCCCCCATTTATCTATGGTAAAAATGGCTACAAAGGTGAATACCACGTTTACCAAGCCTATAGTTACCTGGCCGCCCAGGGCGTTGTTCAACGTAAATCCGGCCTGCTCCAGAATGCGAGGACCGTAATAGATTACCGCGTTTATACCACAAACCTGCGACAGGAAAGGCAGCAATAAGCCTATCCACAACGCTTTGCGGTAGACGGGTTTAAACAATTCCTTCAGGGAAGTATCGTCGTTATCATCTTGCTCTTTAAAGGCTTTTATCTCTTTAGCGGCTGCATCCGGGCCATCAATTTTTATGAGGATAACTTTCGCTTTTTGCTCTTCGCCTTTTAGCAGCAGCCAACGCGGCGACTCGGGAACCATAAACAACGACACTAAAAATATGGCCGCGGGTACTGCTCCTAAACCCAGCATGGCCCGCCATACCTCAGCAGAAAAAATGGTGTGCATAAGGCCGGTGCCGTATTGGTCGCCCGCGTGGTTGGCGAGGTAGGCATTAGTAAAATAAGCCAGCACAATGCCTATGGTTAAAGCTAACTGATAAAGTGATACCATCATACCGCGGTAGCGCGATGGCGAAAACTCAGAGATATACAATGGTGACACCATAGACGCCACGCCAATACCAAGCCCGCCTATCAAACGGAAAATAATCAGCTCGTTAAAACTGCTGGTAAGCATACAGCCCAGGGCCGAAGCCAGGAACAATACTGCCGACAGGATCAATACTATCTTGCGGCCATACTTGTCGCTAAGCTTACCCGAAAAACTTACGCCTATAATGCAGCCTAATAAGGCGCAGCTAACAAACCAGCCTTCGCTAACCGCATTCAGGCTAAAATCATTTTTTACCAGGCTTACCGTACCGGATATCACCGCGGTATCAAACCCAAACAAGAATCCGCCAAGCGCGGCTACCAGGCAAACCAGGTATAAATAAGTGCCGCTTTTTTTTGCAGCAGCAAGGTTTACTGTTTGTGTTGTTCCCATTATTTTAAAAAGGCTTTAATAACTTTTGCACGACCTTTGCCTAAATTGGTTAGGGTATATGAGCCGGCAGCAGCGGGTATCACAAAGGTTTCGGCGTAAGCGAAATCATGTTTGGTGCCATCGGCTGTTTCTACTGATATGGCTTTGCCTTCAACCAGCATCAGCACGTGGCATACATCGTTGGTTTCAAGCTTAACAATACGGTCAAACTCAATGCGGTGTACATCATAAAAATGCTCGGCGTGCGTAGGCACGTGTACCAACTGGTGATCTGCCGTTTTCTCTATTACCTGCGGTTTCGAGATCAGTTCGCGGTAAACCTGCTTTCCTTTGCGGTTAAAGTCGAGGTTGTTAAAGGCGTGATCGATGTTGATGGGGCGCGGGTTACCATCAAGATCAAGGCGCACCCAATCATACATTTTAAACGTGAAGATGTAAGGCGTGGCGCTTATCTCAAGCACCAGGTTGCCTGAGCCGGCGCTATGCACCGTGCTATTTGGGATCAGGAACAAGTCGTGCTTGTTTGCCGGGTGCGATTGTACGTATCGCTCAATCTCAATTTCGCGGCCGGTTTCCTGGCTTTCTTCTAAGGCAACCCTAAAACCTTCAGGGTTAATGCTTTCCTGGAAACCCAGGTAAACGCGGGCATTATCCTCGCATTCTAAAATGTAATAAGTCTCGTCCTGGGTGATGTTCTCGCCAAAATTTTCCTGTATGTATTTTAATTTAGGGTGGCACTGGATAGAAAGGTTTCCGCCTTCGTAGGTATCTAAAAAGTCAAAGCGGATGGGGAACTCCTCGCCAAAACGTTCGGAATGTTTACCCAAAACATTTCGGTTATTGCTAAACATCAGTGTATCGAAAGATACCTCAAGCAAATTGCCATCACTCTCAAACACCAAACCATTTTCGGGCACGATCAACTCAAACGACCAGGCAAGGTTTACTACATCGGTATTTAAATTTTTGATGTGCTGCTTCATCCACTGGCCGCCCCATGCACCCGGCTCAAACCACGGGCGTACACGCAATACAGATCTGCTTAAACCTTGCAAGCCTTTCAAAAGGTCGGCCTGGTACATCCAGTTTAGGGTATCGGGCCATTGGCCGTCGGCTATTACCGCAATTTTGCTGAGGATGGCTTTTTTGTGCGCGTTAAGCATTACCCAATCCACAAAATAAAAGCGTTTGTACATCCGGAAAGGCTCACTGACCTCATCGGCACCTAAATTGGTGATGCTACCGGCACGCATCCTGAATTGGATCTCGTTTTTCGGCAGGTCGAAATAGATGATTGGAGCATTCCAGCCCGCTAATGCGGCGCCTGTACCAATTACGATATTAATGTCGCTGCCGTTATCAGGAACTTGTGTGGTAAGATTATCATCATAAAGATCAATTAAAGAGAGCGAAGTTTTGGTACCCCAAACAGACGCCTGCTCGCCTAAAAATGGCTTCACTAATTCTTCAACCTCAGCAACAGGTTTTAAAAAACTTTCGGTTTGCACCCAATTTACGCTTAAGCCTGCCTCGGTAAAGCAGTCTTGCAAACCTGTTTGTATCTTGTGCCAAAGGATGCCGCCAAAGCCATCTATCACAACTGTTTTTTTGCTGATAATGTATTTCGCAAGCGAATCGAAGCCGTTAAAGATCTTGCCCGCGCCGAGTGGTGCAGCCGGGTATATATTGTACCCCCCATCTGTATCGAACGATTCGTCTAAATGCGGTGGCATCAGCCATTGTGATGTTTTACGCACTTGAGTTTTAACGCCTGACGACTCCATGTAATCTTTAGTATCAATATTCATTTATTTGTAGTAATGTATGTACATATTAAACACCACATAAGTTGACCACTTAAGGCCTTATTACTTTTAAAAATGTGGAATATTATAATTGGTTTATACTATAATGTACAAACATATGAACAAATTTAACAATACCAAATTTATTGAAAATTATTTTTTTGAAGGTGTAAAACGTACACATATAGGGAATTGAGGTTATTTACGCCCAACTATATGTACATACAATTGATACAATACCCGAAAAGTATTATCATTGCATAATTATCAACCTCAATGAAATATTCTATAGATCATAAAAGCCCTATCCCCCTGCACATACAGGCCGAGGAACTTTTAAGAAAGCTAATTGCCGAAGAGGAGTTTCAGAACGGCAAACTGTTACCTAATGAGGTTGAACTGGCCAAAGTGCTGGCCATCTCGCGCACCACGCTGCGCCAGGCTATAAACAAATTAGTTTTTGAGGGGCTGCTCATTCGTAAAAAGCGTACAGGCACCAAGGTAAACCAAGCTACTGTAAGCTCAAAATCCAACAACTGGCTTAGCTTTTCGCAAGAGATGAAGTTGCGTGGCATTACCATCAAAAACTTCGAGCTGCATGTTACCTGGGTGTACCCTGATGAAATGCTGGCTAACTTTTTTGAAATAAAAACCGACAGGAAGGTTTTGAAGATGGAGCGCGTTCGCGGCCGGTCCGACGAGCCTTTTGTTTATTTTATATCCTACTTCCACCCACGCATTGGCCTTACCGGCGATGAAGATTTTAAACGCCCGCTGTATGAATTGCTGGAGATGGATTACTCTACAGTGGCAACCCTCTCTAAAGAAGAAATAAGCGCCCACGCCGCAGATGATGAGATAGCCACCAAACTCCGCATAAAAAACGGCGAACCGGTATTGTTTCGCAAACGCTTTGTATTTGACCAGGGCGAACGCCCGCTTGAGTATAACTTAGGCTATTACAAAGCTGATAGCTTTATTTATACAGTAGAAAGCAGAAGGTAACTAAAAGATTATATTGGTTACAGCAGCCAACATCAGATACTTATCAGGTTAAGTGGCAGGTATTTTAATTAAGCGCAACAATAATACCGCCTTTATCTCTTGTCCTTTTTTAATGCTTGCTCGTATACTTTTAAGGCGCTGTTAAGGTCCTGCCCGTTAGTATGTATGGTTTCGCAAAATATTTTGCATGCGCCGGGGTTTTCGCTGTCTCCGCACTGGCGTTCGCAATCGGTTAAAGTGTTACGGGGCAAAATGTTATACATATGGGTAACCGTAAAACCCACTGCCAGGATTGAGGCAAATACACCAGCAAAGAACCATAAGGGGAATTTATTATTGCTAATTACCGGAATAGGCGGCGGGGTGTAGAATGGAAAAATAAACTTGATCCTGTCATAGTTCCAGCAAAGCAGGTAAATACATGCAATTACCATTAGCGGGGATGTGAGCAGCGACCCCTCGAACCTTACCGCAAGCGTTAATATGAAAATATTAAAAATGATAGGCAGATACAATAGCACACCTAACACAACTGTGCGCGGTATTAGCAGCAATAGTGCCGCTAAAACTTGTGCATAACCTATAAAAGTGTAATAATAACCTGTGCGATGCAATGCTTCGAGGTAATGCCCCATAGGTTGGTTATTATGCAGGTCGGTAAAGCGCTCGCCGATTATTTTTACGTAACCCGCCGGCAGAAAACCGGCCGCAAGCGCCAGGCGTGTAAAGGTTGTAAAATAACGCATCCATTTATTGCCTCTCACGCCTGCATGTATGGCATCTAATCTATTTATAAAATCCATTATTAAAAGTACTTTGAATAACAAAGTTAATTAATGAATTTTGTTTTGCAAGTTTATTTTTCATCTATAGGCGTCAATATTAATTGTTTAAACCAACCTGTTAAAAACTGACATTAGTTAACATGCATAGCTTATACAATTTTAACGTTTGTATAATATCCGATTATAATTGACCCGCCCAATCATCATAATCTCGACGGGTAAGTACCGAGATAAACCAACGTAAGAAAGCGAATAAGACGGTTTCTTTTACAAGATCTTCTGGGCGGTGTTCTGCAAAGCAAGCCCACCCTTCGCGCAATAATATTACGCCAAATAAAATCACTATAATGCCCTTAAACAACATTTCATTCTTCATCAAATCTCCTCCATGTTCTTTAAACGAAAAATTTCTTTTGCTATCAGTTTACTGTTCAAAGCAAGTTCATCTAACGTACAACATATGGTTTTTACCTTTACCGGCAAGCCTTTAACCGTTTCCATTAAATCAGTATGCAGAAGGCAGGTGTTGTTTATTTCGCGGCTGCCTTTTAACTGGCTAAACAGTTCGTTGGCCGCGGAGCGATCATTACCCAAAAAGAACTGTCCGTAATCAATAAACCCATCGGGCGTTTTTAAACTCAGTAAAATATAAAAACGTGTTTCCATTGCGCGCAAAAAAGAAGAGCCCCTGCCAGCAGGAGCCCTTAATTTTAAAAAAAATAACAATTACTTAATTTCTATCTGGCGGCGTATGGCTTTCGCCTCTTCGCGTTTTGCGATATCAATTTTCAGGATACCGTCAGTATAAGTCGCCTCTATCTGCCCATGGTCTGCGCTTTCGGGCAGCGTAAACGAACGCACAAAAGAACTATAGCTATACTCGCGCTTGCTGTAATTCTTCTGATCATCCTTTTGCCCGGCAGATTGTTCTACCGAAATGGTTAATACATTACGTTCGAGGTTCAGTTTAAAATCTTCTTTTTTTAAGCCCGGCGCTGCCAACTCAACATGATAGTTGTTTTCGCTTTCGCTGATGTTTACAGCAGGCACCCTGCTCACCAAACGGTCACTAAAAAAGTTATCGGTGAAGATAGAATCGAAAACATCATTAAAGCCTGGCATTAATGTGTTGTTAGGTTTGTTGTTAAATTTAACTAAGGTCATGGCCTTTTCTCCTTTAAATTACTTTAAAAAATAACGATCAATAATTAATTAAACTAACTACCTATATACAACCCTCATACCAATGTATAAACGAAGAAAAAATTTCAGTATCAGCCTGAATTTTTTTCAGCGCCGGTGTCATTTTTTCAGCTTATCAACGTCGAATGTTGCAGGTAATTCATAATATTAAGCATACCGCATGTAACAAGCATTATACTTTATTAGCCCTTGTTAATTGTTAAAATACTTTACCTTGGTATCTTCAAAGTTATACTGACTAATATTATTGAAATGAACAAATTTTTACTTACGGTAACGGCTTTCGCGATGGCACTAAGCGCCAACGCGCAACAAAACGCCACTATAACCGCTAAAGATTATGAGCGTGCCGAGGGCTTTTTAAGTTACAGCACTTCTCCACTGGTTTATAGGGCAAATGTTTCGCCGCGCTGGCTGCCTAATGGCAAATTTTGGTATAGCGTAAGCACTCCCAACGGTACCGAATTTATTTTAGTAGACCCGGTTAAGAGATCGCGCACGGCCGCTTTCGACGCGCAGAAACTTGCCTCGGCATTGTCAACTGCTTCGGGGCAAACCTATAATGCTAATAAGCTGCCATTTCAATCAATCGGCTACAGCGCCGATGGCAAATACATCACCTTTGGTGCCGATGGTAAAAAATGGATGTATGATGCGCAAGCCAACAAAGTTTTGGCCGACACTACAAAAGCGCAGGCTAATGCCGGTGGCCGCTTAACGGGCCGTGCCGCGCGTGGCGGTGGTAACGAAGTGGTATCTCCGGATGGCACCAAAGCGGTTTTTATACAGGATTATAACCTTTGGGTGCGCGATCTGTCCACTGGAAAAAAAACACAGCTGACTACCGACGGTGTAAAAGATTTTGGTTACGCTACCGACAACGCCGGCTGGACCATGAGCGACAGGCCAATTGTGTCATGGTCGCCCGATTCTAAGAAAGTTGCAACCTTTCAGCAGGATCAGCGCAAGGCAAGCGACATGTACCTCGTTACTACCAACGTTGGTAAACCAACCTTAATGGCGTGGAAATACCCATTACCGGGCGATAAAGATATTGTTACCATACAACGTGTTATTATAGATGTAGAGAAACCTAAGGTTATTCGTTTTAACATAGCGCCAGATCCGCACCGCGCTACGCTTAGCGATGATATTGCAAGCAGCGGCAGCCTTGATGATGCTGACTGGAAAGCCGATGGCAGCGAATTCGCGTTCGTATCAACCTCTCGCGATCACAAGAACGAAAAATTTCGTATAGCTAACGCCACTACCGGGCAGGTTCGCGAAGTGTTTGAAGAAACCGTTAAAACACAATATGAATCGGGCTGGGGCGCTATTAACTGGCGATACCTGCCTGCATCTAAAGAGATCATCTGGTTTTCGGAACGCGATAACTGGGGCCACTTATACCTTTACGACGCTACAACAGGAAAGCTAAAAAACCAGATCACCAAAGGCAACTTTGTAGTAACCAAACTGCTTAAGGTTGATGAGAAAAGTCGCACACTTTACTTTATGGCCGGCGGCCGCGAACCGGGTAACCCATACTTTGCACACTTTTATAAAATTGGCTTTAACGGCAAAGGCTTAACCTTGCTTACACCGGAAGCCGGTAACCACAACATTAGCTTCTCGCCTAAGGAGGATTACTTTGTAGACAGCTACTCGCAGCCAGATGTACCGGCGGTTACCGTACTGCGCGATATGAAAGGCAACCTGTTGGCTACCCTTGAAAAAACTGATATATCACGTTTGGAAGCCACCGGCTGGAAAGTGCCTACACCGGTTAAACTGAAAGCAAATGATGGTACAACTGACATATATGGGTTGATTTTTACCCCAACCAAAATGGATGCCGGCAAAAAATATCCGGTTATAGATTACATTTACCCGGGCCCGCAGGGCGGCAGCGTTGGCAGTTGGTCGTTCGCGGCATCACGTGGTGATAATCAGTCCCTGGCCGAACTGGGCTTTATTGTGGTGGTTATTGAAGGCACCAGCAACCCGCTGCGTTCAAAAAGCTTCCATGATATGAGCTACGGCAACATGGGTGAAAACACCCTGCCCGATCAAATAACGGCCATTAAACAGTTGGCTCCTAAATACCCTATCGATACTACTAAAGTGGGTATCTGGGGCCATTCGGGTGGAGGTTTTGCAACCGCTACCGCGATGTTTAAGTATCCCGATTTTTTTAAGGTAGGTATCTCCGAATCGGGTAACCACGAGAACCGCAACTATGAGGATGACTGGGGCGAACGCTATAACGGTTTGGTTGAAAATTCAAACTATGATGCACAAGCCAATCAGAACTTCGCTAAAAACTTAAAGGGTAAGCTAATGCTTGTACACGGTATGATGGATAACAACGTGCCGCCATACAACACTCTTTTGGTTGTCGAAGCGTTGGAGAAAGCTAACAAAAGCTTCGACCTGGTAATTTTCCCTAACAGCGCACATGGCTACGGGCAGTACAGCTACTACATGATGCGCCGCCGCTGGGATTACTTCGTAAAAAACCTTTTAGGTGCCGAACCGCCGTATGATTATCAACTTGGCCCAAAGGCTAACAAACGTTAAGATCAGCGACAAGTATAACAGTAAAAGTCCCGACAGCTATCGTCGGGACTTTATTATGATGCTAACTTTTATAAAGCTTCTGCACCTGCCGATGCTACTTCATGATCCTGGTCTACAGACCCACCTGATACGCCGATAGCACCAACAATCTTACCATCGCCGTCTTTCAGCACCACACCACCAGGAAAGCTGATCAACCCACCGTTTGAGTGCTCAATATTGTAAAGCGGCCCGCCGGGTTGCGACAGTTTGCCAATCTCGCCCGAGTTCATGTCAAAAAATCTCGCGGTTTTGGCTTTCTTGATCGCGATATCAATAGACCCCAACCAGGCGTTATCCATGCGGTGGAAAGCCACAAGGTTCGCGCCCTCATCTACAATGGCAATATTCATGGGTACGCCAATGGCGTTTGCTTTTTCTTTAGCTGCTTTAGACAATTGTTCTGCCTGTTCTAAGGTAACACTCATATTATTTTTGTTTAATTGAGTAGTTAGAACAGCCATCGCTTAACTAATGTTTAAATTATTTAACTCTTTTGTTTTAAGATCGCAAGCGATTTTGAATAAGCGCACGGCCAGATCCTTGTCAGCTTTTTCCTTCATATAAACACTTATCCATCCGCTGTTTTTAAAACTGTGATGATCTTTTATGCGTGCATCTTCGGCCATTAATTGGGCTTTTATGTTGCGGTTAAGGAGCATATCCAGCAAGCCGTTACTATGGATGTGCCCCATCTCGCGGTTGCCACAATTAAATTGCAGTCCGCCGTACTTGTGGGTAAAAACACGGATATTTTGCCAGCCTGAAACCTCGGTTTCGATTTCGTCTATCCATACCAGTAATTCGGGTTTTAAGACTACGGATTGCATCCTTAACATCCCGTCATAAACATGCGCCAATCCCGGTACAAATTTCAGGAAACCCAAATACTTGATAACGAATTTAAACATGCTAATTCTCCTCGGCCAGGTGTTTAATATGCTCCATTACGCGAAGGTGTACATTTCGGGTAATGCTTTCGGCCCAAATATCGTAATACCAAACCGGGAATACGTACAGCCTGTACCAGCTATTGCCGGTAAGCGTTGTGGTGCCGTCGCCGTTATCTTTTAACAGGAATTGCCCGCGCAAAATATCTATATGGCCCATAATTTCAGGGTCGCGGGGTTGGTTGGTGATATCGAAAGTGAGGTTTTTGTTCTCATTGTAAGTCACTATCTTTTCATCAAACACATAGCCGTTGCTAAAAATACATTTGCGTTTGGCGCCAAGGTAGTACCCTTCGGCAGTAGACTGCACCGGGCTCGGCATCCCTATTCTGAACAGCCAGTAATCACTTTTTCTCTCGATGCTTTATAAGCCACAACATACTTCCAAACCTCACTTGGTGGCGCGTTTATTACTACAGTATCGGCCACCATATTTTCATAATGATGTACAGATAGTGAATCGACCACAAAGATCCCGAATAGCATCACAAACACACTAACATTGAGCGTTTGATTGTTCTTCTCGAACATCCTTTTGCCTGCAAGTTCCCCTGTCCAAATAAATGTGAATAGCAGCGGTGAAACAATAACGAGGCAAATCATTCCTTCTCCCAAAAACACCGTGCTCAAAATACAGACGAATACCGTGTTATAAAAAGCCCAGGCTGCCAGCTTTGCGTTTTTGGGATCAAAGTCCCGCCAAAACCACGCGCTGATAATGCCCATAACAAATGGGACTATTATAAATTCAGAAAAGATAAGCAGGCCGGGGCTGTAAAAATATTTTTCAAAAATGTACCTGGTTATTCCTATTACTGTTAAAGCGAAAATGTTCGGGAAAATGAAGCCGTTGGCTTTTGGGCTAAAAATTTTATTCATGATGATAAGTTATCAGGTGGTTTTTAATATTTGTAAAGTTTCCAGTCTGCGGGCGTAGCGGTAAGCTACATACAACGGAATAATGCCAATTACCCCGAACGAGCAATCTACCAGTTGCCAAAACTGCGGGATGTGCCGGATAGGCCCGGCGATAAAAGCCAATGGAAAAATGAGCACGCAGGCAATCATCCCAAATTGCAGCACCCAGATGTTCCGGGCGGGATCGCGCAGCGGACCAATAAACGCCAGCGCGATAACCGCGTGGGCAAAGGCAAGCCAATCGGTGCCGTAACTTAGGTATGGGTATTGGGCGTTGGTAGTTTTTACCGCAGTGTAAATTGTAGTAAGCCACTGCTGCATTGTGGGCGAAAAGGCATCGATGTTATGCATGGCGACGGCCATTTCACTTTCTATCGGGAAGGCGGTTATGCCGCTTAATATTAAACCCACCATCAGAAAGATGATCCATCTGCGGGCTTTTGTTTTTAATTGTGTTGGGGTGAGGTTCATGGTTGTGTAGGTTATAAACGAATACTTAAAATATCTTTAAGGGCATGTTCGGCTTTGGCGAATTGGAATTCGAATCCTCCGTCGAGCAATCGTTTAGGCAACACCCAGCGACTCTTTAATATCAGTTCGGTTTCGGTACCAATAATGGCCGCGCCCATTTCCAGCAACCAGGCCGGTGCAGGCAAACCGAAAGGGATGCCAATGGCATGGCGCAGTTCCTTCATAAGTTCGGCGTTTTTAATGGGTTCGGGCGCGGTGCAATTAACTACGCCATCTATGTTTTGGTGTTGCATGAGCCATTCGGTTGCCTTAACCACGTCCTGCTCGTGCACCCATGAAACATATTGCTGCCCGTCGCCCTGCTGGCCACCCATGCCCGCCCTAACCAGGTTGATCAACCGCGGTAAAGCGCCATCTTTACGGCCAAGCACAATGCCGATACGCAAGGCCACCTTGCGGGTTTTAGGTGTAGGTTGGTCAAAGAATGTTTTCTCCCAGATCTTACAAACCTCAATAGAAAAGCCGTAGCCGATCTCGCCGGTCTCTTCATCTTGCGGGCGGTCCTCGGCGTGGCGGTAAATTGTAGCAGATGCAGCGTTTATCCAAAGTTTAGGCGGATTGATCAAACCATCTGCAACCTTGCCCAACAACGTGGTAGGCTCAACCCTTGAGCTGATGATCTCATCGCGGTTGGCTTTGGTGTAGCGACAGTTCACATTTTTACCGCAAAGATTGATGAGCATATCGGCATCTTCCAGTTCTTTGGCCCAATCGCCCTGGGTACGGCCATCCCATACCAAAGTTTTAATATTGCCCTTATCGGGCTGCGGGCGCCTGCTCAGGATGATAATCTCTTCGGCATCGTATTTATAATGTTCGGCAAGGGCCTTGCCTATTTGTCCGTTTCCGCCTGCTAATATGAGTTTGTGGTATTTCATGGTACGTTAGGTTTATAAAAATAAAATGACAGCTAAGATGGCCGCGCGATAGATGCTCCATGTGATGGTAAGCGCCCATCCAATATTAAGCAACTTACTCCTGCGGATATGTTCTAAAAACATCAGCCCGGCTACCGCAATAAAGTAGCCTGCATAACTCACAGGATGCGCGCCCATAACTTTGGCCGCCGGTAACATCAACAGTAATAATAATCCGCCTGCAAAAGAAATGGTCATCATGTTTCCCAGGTAATCCCACTTCTTATCTTTAGCAATTATGCTGATCACCATACCCTGAAAGATAATCTGTCCGCCGCAAATGAGGGCTTCGCGGTAAAGGTTGCCTACGGGCATAATGCCCTGTAGCAGGCCTGCGTAAAAAGTAAGGATGTATGAGGTAACCGCCCATGTAAACACCAGGTAGGCGATGTGGTATTTCAGTTTAAAAGTTGGTTGTATGCCACTCCTATCGCAGGCGGCTGGGATAATTACGCGGCGATTGTAAGATATAAACGCGTAAACTTTACTCATGAACCACACGAATGGCGCGAAAGTGAACAGTGGCTTAAAAACAGGCGCGGCATTACCAATAATTTTAAACAAGCTTTTAATACCATAAGTTACCTCGCCGGTTTGGCGGTTCACCAAAGCGATTTCGTTTGCGGCGCGCTGCCTGTCGACCATTGGGCAGGCGGCGGCGTTAATATGCTGGTAAGCTTCACGACCGTTTGCGTCCAACATCCCGGTTTGTACAAAGACATTGGTGTACATTTTGCACATAGGGCATTCGGCATCGTAAAGTATATAGTGATCGTTTAAGGTTTTCATTATCGTATTATTTGTATTTTCAATAAATATTGAAACATTACAAGCAAAAAAAATGCTACTTGAACATTTTAAAAATAGAACCCCAAAACCAGCTTTCTTCTGCTTTAAGCATAGTCTCTAAAGTTTTATCTACGTTTTTAGCCATCTTGTTTATATCCGTTACCGATTTATTGAAGGTAGTAAATTCAGGATCTTTTTTGTCGCCGGTTACTTTTGTAAGTTCATCTAAAATTTTAAGTACGGGTTCCAATTCGCGTTTGCGGCGTTCTTTGGCTACCTGGCGTGCAATGTTCCAGGTGTTTTTATCTGCAAAAAAGTATTCTTTACGTTCGCCGGGTTTGTGTTGCTTTTCAACCAGGCCCCATCCTATCAGGTCGCGCAGGGTCATGTTGGCGTTACCACGGGATATGCTCAGGCTTTCCATAATATCCTCGGTAGTGAGGGCATCGGGCGTTACCAGTAATAAGGCATGCACCTGTGCCATGGTACGGTTTATACCCCACTCGGAGCCTAATTTGCCCCATGCTTCAATAAACTTTTGCTTTGCTTCAGGTAATTCCATGCACAAATGTAAACATCTTTTCAAACTTTCAAAATATTTTGAAAGTTTATTTTCATTTTATTCAAAATTCTTTTCCGATACTTTTTACTCAAGCTAAATTTTTATATTTTTAGGTAAACCGAATACCTGCCATGAGCAAACTACAAGAGGCACAGATAGCTATAACCGAATGCCCAACCTGCGGCGCGGGGTTTATGGGTAAATTTTGTTACGCCTGCGGCGAAAAGCAATGCACCGATAAGGATCTTTCCCTGAAGAAATTCGCGGAGCAAACGGTAGATATATTCACTCATTTCGACGGGAAATTTTTTCTTTCGATGAAATACCTCCTGTTTTATCCCGGTAAATTGACAACTGAGTTTTTGGCGGGGCGGAGGGTTAAGCTGATGAAACCCCTGCAGCTTTACATAATCATTAACATTGTGTATTTCTTTTTGCTAAAACAGGTGGACCTTTTTCTGCAATATGCCAAATACATGGTACAGGGCAAAGGCGCCGTGGCAGATGCGAGCCGCCATTTGGTGGCCGTGGGCGCTGCCCACAAAGGCATAAGCACACAGGCTTATATTGAAGAGTTTGACAAGACACTGCCCGATACTGCCAAGGCGTTCATCATCCTGCTCATCCCATTACTGGCGATAGGTTTATGGGCAATCAATATAACCAAACAAAAAAAGATAGTACCTCACATTGTATTTGCCACGCACTTCTTCTCATTTTTACTGGTGTTTTTTATGATCTTCGCCGCGCTGGTAATCTTCCCTATTTCTAAAACAGATTTTTTTAAGGATCATCGTCAGCTTATTATTTCGCTGATAGTTGTGCCTATTATATGGTATATGTATGCTTCTCTGAAGCGGGTGTACAGGCAATCGGTTTTCATCACCACGCTTAAAACGGTGGCTTTTTTGGCGTGGTTTATAGCAGTTATAGTTTTATACCGCAACGGTATTGCCTACGTGCATTATGCCTTGCACTAAAAAAGAAAGCCGCCCCGATAATACCGGGGCTGCTTTTTAATATTGTTATTTATCTGCTGTTAGTTTGATGCGGTTGCGCTCCAGCCATCACTCCAGCCGGTGCTGGCTTTACCAGAACCTTTAACCAATTTATCGTAACGCACTTTTTGTGCAGGGGTTAAAACGGCTTTAATCTTCTGAATAGTTGTTGCACGCAGCGGGCGTATAGCTACTAACATTTTATCATTATTGCCATTTTGCTCAGTTTTGATCTTCTCGAACTTTTGCGCCGATTCCTGGTAGATAGCTGCAATTTTAGCAGTTTGCTTATCGGTAAGCTTAAGCTTGCCTTGCAGCTCTTTTGCCTTTTCAACGGGATCACTCGTACTGATGCGGGTTTGCGCATTTGCTGCAACGGCAAGGCCGAAGAACATGCAGATAATTAACATTATTTTTTCATAACCTATTGATTTACGTTGGATTAAATATAACTAAAGTTAGCTTTTGGTTTTAATATTTTAAATATAGTATCATATATCGTTAATATTTTTTAACGCTTGCCATCATAGGCATACAAACTGCCACACCTTTTTATTTTTTAAAGTAAGCTTATCGAGTTTTTTCGCCACCAGATCGCCCCCTTCGCTTAGATGTAAAAACTGACCGGGCGCTACATTTTTAAACGTTTGTATGGTACCGCTGCCTGCCCATTTTATTTCCATCTCATCAATAATTTTGGCCCGGCCAATACCAATTTCCTGAGTTAGAGGCGATGCACCAAAACTCCCGCCCGAATTTACATCCTTGTAAATGCTGCGTTTAACACCATTCTCGGTAATGCTTAGCTTAATGTGGCTGCCAATAGCCGCTTTGTTTGATTTAACACCAGCAAGTTTTATACTTATCCAGCTATTGCTACTTTGCCCGGGATTAAGGTATAACGAACTGGTGTATGAGTCGCCTATGTATGCTCCCCCCATCTCTAAAATTGCGCTTATAAAAGCAACATTCAAAATTATTTCAAAGAAAAATTTTCGCTTTACTTAATGTAACCACTCTGCGAATCAAGCTCTTGTAAAAAACATTCGGCGCTTTTTAAATGTTTTTCGCGCTTTTCAGGGGGCATTTTATCAAATGTTTTAATGAGCATCCCCAGCCTTGGGTTTTGTAAAAAGAAATTTCGGTGCACATGCATAAAACGCCAGAACAGGCCATCCCAGGTTTCCTGCCATTCACCTTTTGGCCAATCGCCCATTTTCATGAGATAATTGCTACCGCTAATGTATGGTTTAGTCACCATCAGGCCGCCATCAGCAAACTGGGTCATGCCGTAGGTGTTGGGTACCATCACCCAGTCGTAGGCATCAATATACATTTCCATAAACCATTGGTATACGTGGTGCGGGTCAAACTCGCATAGCAGCATAAAGTTACCCATCACCATCAGGCGCTCAATATGGTGGCTGTAGCCAGTATCTAAAACCTTTTTAATCACCATATCTACCGGCACTATCCCGGTTTCGCCCTTCCAGAATGACGCGGGGATCTTCCTTTTAAATCCCCAGTAGTTTTTGGTTCGCTGCTTTACGCCTTCACGCTCGTAAACAATATGAATAAACTCGCGCCAACCCATAACCTGCCGAACAAATCCTTCGAGGGAATTTAACGGAACTGCATTATCTGCAGCAAAATCAAGCGCTGCATCAATTATTTGCTGAGGGTTTAATAAACCAACATTAAGCATTGGCGTAAGCACCGAATGGTATAAGAAGCTCTGCTGTGCCACCATGGCATCTTCGTAAATGCCAAAATTGTGAAAACGCTGTTTGAGGAAATTGTGTAGCCATTGCCCGGCCTCCTGGTAAGTTACCGGATAAAGGCCGCCGAGGTTACCAAATGGCGATGCAGTGCTGCCATAATTATCCGGATAGTTTTTATCTACCCATTTCCGGGCCTCCGCTACATATTTATTTTCGGCAGGGATATCCAGCGTTGGCGCGACCTCTCCTTTAGGGAACCGCGCCCTGTTCTCGCTGTCATACGTCCATTTACCGCCTATAGGTTTGCCATCTGCTTCCAGCAAAATTTTTCGCTCCTTGCGTTGAGTAATATAAAAATCGGTTTGGAAGTAGGTTTTGCGGCCATCAAAGTACTCTGCTACATCATCAGCACTGTTCAGGTAGTTGGGGCTCCGGTATTTTGCCAACGCGATGTTGTGTTTCCCGCAACTGCTGTCCAAGCGTTTTTCCAGCCAATCGTCGGCAACATCTGCATAATGGATGTTTTCTGCCCCCTGTTTGGCTAAATAGGGTATCAGCTTACGTACATCGCAAAGCTCGTCAGTGGCTTCTATGTATCTTACGTCAATCCCCTTATCCCTAAGGAACCCCGCATAAAACTGCATGGATGCACGGTGCAATACCAGCTTCTTTTTATGAAATGTATATTGGTTAAAAAACAGCTCCTCCTCTACTAAATAAACCAAACGCCCATCTTTCACAGCCGGGTGTTTCTGAAACAACTGGTGCGGAAAAATGAGCGTTATATTTTTTGCATGCATGGTTTTAGAACATGCCGGGCGGGGTAATTGTTCTATTTGCGAAACCTCGATAGCACATTATAAGCAGCACCCGGTAACTTTACTTTGTAGCGAAAACCACCGGGGAAAGTGTCTTCTTCCTTAATAAACTCATGGCCTTTTTTACTTATCCAAAAAGTTTGGGTAGCATGTTGTCCCTTAAAATCGCTTTCGTTAACAAGCTTCCAGCAATCAACCGTTTTGTCATCCATCGTCATAATTACTTCGCTACCTGTAACTTTGTAAATAGTATATTCCGGCTTACCCAGGCCGGCATCGTAGAAATTAATGGCAAAAGTTTTACCCGCGGCCAATGGCAGCATCTGAAAAGTTTCTATATCTAAATTCCAGTTAAAGTTGGGCGAGGTAAAATCAAGCGAAAAGGTTTTTTGCATATTGGTAGCTACTGTGTCGGCACCTCTTATTTTATCTTCGCTCCAATTATACGCGCGGTTATTGCCGGCAACGTTCTCGGCATGGTATATAGGCGCAAAATCGCTCATGCGGTTCACCGAGTAAACGGTGCGGTAACTCGTGCTATCGTTGCCATACCAATGCTGGCTGGTTACAAAAACCTTTTGCCCATTGCGGTTCTCTACTTTTGTATCGCGCAGCCAAAGCCAGTATCCAAGGCTTTTTGTTTTCCTTGGCGATTGAAAATAAACCAGGTACTGGCGCATGCCCGGCTTTAAAGTAGACGTGTTTAAACGATGATCTTTTAGCCGGATGGTATCAACCTGTGCCGATGCATATTTGGGGTTTGCCAATAACAATGCGGTGGTGAGGCAGGTTATAAACATACCTGCTACTGATGTATTAATTTTCATGATGTAATGCGTTTAAGTTAATTAATGTTCCAAAACTGCGGTTTGCGACTGCTCATGTAAAATTTTTTCAATACAACACCCAAAGTATTTAGCAGGTAGTGGTTTATTTTCAACCGCTAAGCTTGTAATACGTTATTTATTAAAATAGGCTGCTGGTTTAAAAAGAGGGGGCATTGGTTTAATTAACCTGCTATGCTGTTTAAAGTGATACGCATCTACAAAAAAGGTTTGTACATTTATAAGCATGCTGTTAGTTAAAAATAAGCCCGCCATAACACAATTACAGTGGATGGTTTGGGGCTTTGTATTCCTGGTAATAACACTATCCCTTTTAGCGATGGATAGCTTTTGGCAGGCCATAACCTACGCGCTTTTAAATACCGCCTTTTACGCGGCCATTGTGTATGGCAATATTCTTTGGCTCTTCCCCCGGTTGTATCAAAAAGGTCGGGTTATTGGGTATGTGTTAGCGGTAATATTGTTCCTGTTAGCTATTGGTGCGGCAAGGGCGTTTGTTACGCTTTACGCCTATAATTTGCTATTTGCCAAGCACCCCGAGCCCATGAGCATAAAGGCAATAGCAAGTATGGTTATTGGCGGTGTTATGATATTCCTACTTAGTTTTGTGTTGCGTATAGCGCTTGCATATTTCACTTTAAAACAACAATCGGAAGAGATAATAGCGCAGAAAACACAGGCCGAGCTAAACCTTCTAAAATCGCAGGTGCAGCCGCATTTTTTGTTTAACACCCTTAACAACATTTATTACGAGGCTTACCTGGAGGCGCCGCGCACAGCATCCCTTATAGAACGCCTGAGCAATATTATGCGCTACTTTGTCGATGAGAGCCCTAAGCAAATGGTTAGCCTGGGTACCGAGATCCAATTTTTAGAGAACTATATTGAGTTAGAAAAAATAAGGATAAGGTACGATACAGACTTAACTTTTAATAAGGATTGTGATACCACCATCGATTTGCCACCTATGCTGTTAATGACTTTTGTAGAAAATATTTTTAAACATGGCATTGATAAAAGCAGCAGCAATAACAAAATAGAGATAACGCTGATGCAGCAAAACCACAGGTTGAACTTCACTACAAGCAATACGCTTCCGCATAACCCTTTAAGCACCTCGTCGACAGGGTTCGGTGTCGAAAACCTGCGCAAGCGCCTGGAATTGCTGTATGGCGACGATTTTGATTTGCAAGTGCAAAATAAAGGCGACCTTTATGTGGCAAAGCTAAACATACCACTGGCATGAATTTAAGGTGTATTATTATTGACGATGAACCCAACGCGGTTAATTTGCTGGAAGTGTTAATTGGCCAAACTACCCAATGGCAGCTTTTGGGTAAATGCTACAACTCGCTTGAGGCAATGGATTTTCTGAAAAAGAACACCGTAGATTTTATTTTCCTGGATATTAATATGCCGCACCTTACAGGTATGGAACTTGCCGCACTACTGCCTAAAGAAACCAAAATTGTATTTACTACAGCCTATGCAGAACATGCTGCAGATAGCTATAGCTTCCAAACTATCGACTACCTGCTAAAGCCTATTACGCTTAAACGTTTCCTGGCTGCAACACAAAAAATTGAAGCAGCTTTTGCCGCACAACCCAACATTGAAAAAAATGAAGATAGGGTTGATAATGGCTATTTTTTTGTAAAAACAGGCAAAACACTGCGCAAGATATTACTTGATGAAGTATTGTATTTTGAAGGAGAAAAAGAATATGTGCGCCTGGTTACAGGCACCAGCGACCTATTAATTTATCGCCGTTTAAAAGATATTGAAGAACAGTTGTCTGCCCCCTTTGCGCGTGTACACAACTCATACATCGTAAACACCAAATTACTCAGCAAAATTCAAGATAACCACATTTATATTGGAGATAAACAGATCCCGGTGAGTGAAAAATTCCGTGAGGGTTTTATGGAACTGATAAAACAGCGGATATTTTAAAATTTATCTAATAATAAGGAATTACAGTTAACTTATTGCACTAAACAAATAATGCCTGCTTTTAAGGCAGGCATTACTGTTTATAATATAGCGGATATTTTATTTCGCTTCAACACGAGCGATGTACCCGTCAATATTTTGTGCTTCGGCGCTGTCAAAATATTCGGTTTTTATTTTCTTGTAAGTATCAGCAGCAGCTTTGTTATCCTTTTTAGCTTCGTAAACCAGGCCCAGTTTCTTTAAATAAAACGGAGAAAGGAATTTATTGCTGGCTTTGTCAGCAGCTTTTTTGAAGAAGGTTTCAGCTTTATCGTAATCTTTTAATTCAACATAAGCATCGCCTGTGCTACCCAAAGCTTCGGCAGCAACCATATTATCATCGCCACGATAGTTGGCAAGGTTGTCAATTGCCTGGCGGTATTCGCCTTTGTTTAAATAAGCAGTGCCTAAGTAAAAGTAAGCAAGGTTAGCAACTTTGGTGTTGCTATAATCGCTTATGATCTTTTTAAATCCAGGGTAACCGGCATCACCGTTAATAGCTTTGTCCCAATCTTTTTTAGCCCAAAAATCTTGTGCTACGTGCATTTGGTTCGCAGCGGTAACCTCCCTTGGTGCAAGGTAAAGTTTAAGGTAGGCTACGTAAATAACAATCATTACAACAATAGCCGCTGCAATAAATAATAAGCTTTTTTGGTTCTCCTGAACAAAACTACCGCTCTTTACAACACGTGGTTTCTCTGCTGTAGTTTTTGTATTCACCTCGATTTCTGACATCTGTATTAAAAAATTAAGTTTGCAAAAATACGGTTTTCAATCCTTTTAGCAAATTTATATTTTGGATAGTTAAGGGGTTTGTTATTAGCGGCTAATGAGGCATTTGAATTTAAGGTTTAGGCTAACCTTTATTGGCAATATCTGCCTTGCACTTAAATACAGAACCACCCCTAAAACTAATGAGCCAATGAACAAATAAACCGCCATAAAACACTAAATTTGCCTTCCGTTTATGTATCTGCAGCAACTCTCTTTCATCAATTTTAAAAATTACGCCGAGGCCGAAATTTCGCTTGCCGAGGGGGTGAATGCCTTTGTGGGTAATAACGGCGCGGGTAAAACCAATCTGCTGGATGCAGTCCATTACCTGTCGCTTTGTAAAAGCTACTTTAACCCTATCGATAGCCAGCAGATTAAGCAAGGCGCCGATTTTTTCATGATAAACGGCGTTTTTCAAAAAAACGGCAGTAAAGAGGTTGTGGCCTGCGGGGTAAAGCGCAACCAAAAAAAACAATTTAAGCGCAATAAAAAGGATTACCAGCGCCTTGCTGACCATATTGGTTTGTTACCGCTGGTAATGATCTCGCCTTACGACATCAGCATCATTATAGAGGGCAGCGAGGAACGCCGCAAGTTTATTGATAACGTTATCTCGCAAACCGATCATCAATATCTTGATGAATTGATAGCCTATAATAAGGTGTTAACTAACCGCAACGCGCTGCTTAAGCAAATTGCCGATACCGGTCGTTACGATCCCGAGTTGCTTGCTGTTTTTGATGAACAAATAATAGCATCGGGGAAAAAGATATTTGAAAAACGCCGGGCTTTTATGGAAACATTTACGGCCATATTTAACAGGCACTACCAATTCATCAGCGAAGATGCAGAACAGGTGGAACTAAATTATGAATCGCAATTGCTGAACGATGATTTTGCCGCGCTGTTAAAGAAAAGCATGGAGCGCGACAGGATCCTGGAGCGTACCACTATGGGCATCCATAAAGACGACCTGCAGTTTAACATCCACAGCATGCCCATGAAAAAGTTTGGGTCGCAGGGGCAGCAAAAATCCTTTCTGATAGCGCTTAAGCTTGCGCAATACACTTTCCTCACTCAAAAAAACGGGTTTAAGCCATTGCTGTTACTGGATGATATTTTTGATAAGCTGGACGATAACCGCGTAACCAAGCTAATGCAGATGGTATCAAACAACGATTTTGGGCAGGTATTTATAACCGATACCAGCAGCGCCCGGGTTGAAGGGATATTTGAAAAAATAAGCGTTGAAGTGAAATTATTTAAAGTAACGGAGGGCAATATAGATGCGTAAGGCCAACGATAAATCGCTTAAGGAAGCTATTGAGCAAATGCTTAACGTTTACAAAATTAAACGCCGGTTTGATGAAACCGCTATTGTAACATTGTGGCCTGATCTGGTGGGGAAATCTGTAGCCAACCGCACTAAGGAGTTATTTATACGGGATAAGAAATTGTTCCTGCGAATAGAGTCATCGGTAATTAAGCACGAACTGGTAATGATGCGCGAACAAATCATTCAAAAAATAAACGAGTTTGCTAAAACCGAACTGGTAGCAGATATTATATTCCTGTAAAGCTGTTACCTGCCGCGGGATAAACGAATACGATGGGAAACCTTGCGGAAGCTATCGTCCATAATTTGCGAAAATGCCAATAAGAAGATACCGGGAAATATAAACGCGAACTGTGCTTCGGGATGATCCCTAAAGATGTTCATAGATGTCACAATAATAGCCACGATAACTACAGAATAGATAAGGTATTTAATAAGTGACTTCATGATAACTGCGTTAATTAAAGGCGTTTACCGGCTTTGATATGTAAATATACATACTATTTATTAATATACAAGAAAAGCTAAAACAAAAGGCTTTGTAACTGTTGTGTTACAAAGCCTTTTACCAATGTTAAATATAGCTTAGAAGCGCTCAAAAGCCGAGAAAAAGAAGTTACCTTCTATCTCCGCGTTTTCGTCAGAATCTGAACCATGAACCGCGTTGGCATCAATAGATTTAGCAAATAAGTTACGAATAGTGCCTTTTTCTGCCTTAGTTGGGTCAGTAGCGCCTATCAACTTACGGAAATCTTCAATAGCATTATCTTTTTCTAAGATTGCCGCCACAATAGGGCCCGATGACATAAAGCTAACAAGGTCTGCAAAGAAACCGCGTTCCGCGTGTACAGCGTAAAACTCACCTGCTTTTTCAGCGCTAAGCGATGTGTATTTTAATGCTACAATTTTAAAACCCGCTTTGGTTATGTGGTCTAAAATAGCACCAATATGGCCGTTTGCAACTGCATCGGGCTTTATCATTGTAAAAGTTCTGTTATTTGCCATTATATTATGTTCTTTGTTGATTTAAAGAGGCGCAAAAGTAGGGTTTTATAACTGAAACTTAAAGTATTTGCTATAAATATGATATACGTATTTAATTAATTTACTTAGCTTTGCAACTCTTTTTAAATTGATGTTGGATTTAGCCTCGCTTTCTGAACTTTTAAGTCAGCCCCGTAAAATAGTAATAACTACCCATCATAAACCCGATGGTGATGCTATGGGTTCGTCGTTAGGCATGTATAATTACCTTATACAACAAGGCCACCACGCAAAAGTTATTGCACCAACAGATTATCCCGAGTTTTTAAACTGGATGCCGGGCAATGGAGAGGTGATCATCTTTACAGAGAACCGCGACCTTTCTGCCACATTAATCGCCGATGCCGAGATCATATTTTGCCTTGATTTTAACGCCCTGAGCCGTATTAACGATATGGGCCCTTTAGTTGGCGAAAGCAAAGCTTATAAGGTGATAATAGACCATCACCTGGAGCCCGAAGATTTTGACGATTACCGCCACTGGGATATCAATGCCTGTGCGGCCGCGCAACTGGTTTATACTTTTATAGTTGGTCAGTTACAGCATCCGGAGTTGATCAATAAAGATGTGGCTACCTGTTTATACACCGGCATCATGACAGATTCCGCGTCGTTCCGTTTGCCAAATACAACATCAGAGGTACATCGCATAGCGGCTCATTTAATAGACGCGGGTGCAAATAACTCGCGCATACATGAGTTAATATACAGTAGTTCATCAGAAAACCGTTTGCGCTTTTTGGGCCATTGCCTTGCAAACTGTTTAGAGATACTGCCCGAATACAATACCGCTATCATGTCGGTTAGCAAAGCCGATATTGCAAAGTTTGATGTAAACACCGGCGATACCGAAGGAATTGTTAATTACGCACTTTCAATTGCAAGCGTGCATTTGGCAGCGTTCATAGTAGAGCGCAGCGATAAGGTTAAACTATCCTTACGGTCAAAAAATGAGTTTCCGGCTAATGAGATCTGCAAAAAGTATTTCCAGGGCGGAGGCCACCGCAACGCGGCAGGCGGCCAGTCTGATGAATCGCTGGAGGCAACAGTAGCAAAATTTAAATCAATATTACCCGAGTATAAAACACTATTATTACAATAAGAACTAACAAGAACAATGAGAAAAAATTTAATGATCATAGCAGCGGCGGCATTAGGGCTTGCAAGCTGCAAAGGTGGTTTTAAACAAGGTGCCGGTGGCATGTTATACAACATCCGTACAGATAAAGCCGGGCCAACTATTAAGCCCGGCGATTTCATTAGCCTTAACCTTATCCTGAAAACAGATGGCGACTCAGTATTAGGCAGCACTTACGAATTAGGCCGCCCCGTACCACAAATAATGGAGAAAGAAACCCGTAAAGGCGATGTTTCTTCGGCATTCCTGTTATTAAGTGAAGGCGATAGCGCTACTGTAAAATTAGCTATCGACTCGATGTTTAAAAAAGGCGCCCCAAGGCCTCCGGGCATTAAAGGTAAATACCTTGTTTACGAGATAAAAGTTGAAAAAGTAATTCCGCGTGGCAACCAAACAGATCCTGTTTTCCAGGCACACGTTACCGATTATTTTAAAGCGCAAAGCGAGATCATCAAGAAGAAAGAGCCTGCGCAGATAAAAAAATATATCGAGGACAAAAAACTTCAGTTAACCACTACTCCATCTGGTTTACAATACAAAATTAACACCCCGGGCAGCGGCCCTAACGTGGCTAAAGGCGATACTGCCGTTGTTAACTATACCGGCAGGTTGTTAAACGGCAAATTGTTTGATACCAGCATCCAATCTGATGCTAAATCAGACCCTAAAATTTTTGATCCGCGCCGTAAATACGAGCCAATTAAAGTTCCGGTTGGCGAAGGCCGTGTAATTGCAGGTTGGGACGAAGGATTGTTGTTAATGAACAAAGGTTCTAAAGCTACATTTGTAATACCATCAAATATTGGTTACGGCGAGCAGGGTTACCCGCCGCGTATAGGTTCATTTGCCCCAATAACTTTTGAGGTAGAATTATTACAGATCATTAAACCAGATCCTAACGCACCAAAACCGGTACAACAACCGGGAATGCCGCAAGTAAGATAATTAACAAAACTTATACAGCCTTCCGGAGCATACCCGGGAGGCTTTTTTTCTTATGAAGAATACTATTTTTTTAGGTTTAATACTTTGCCTGTTTGGGGTTAACGCAAACGCGCAGTTCCAGCGTACCGCTAAGGGCCTGCAATATCAAATCATTAGTACTAACCCGGGAGCAAAGCTTAAGCAAAACGATATTATTACATTTAACGCTATCCAGGCTACCGAAACAGATTCGGTTTTATTTAGCACCTACAAACAAGGGCAGCCTGTAAAAACGCAGGTTCACCCCTCAACAAACATTGCCGACCTGATGGATATTTTCTCGCTGATGTCGGTCAATGATAGCGCTATTGTAAAAGTCCCTGTCGACTCGATATTTAAAGGCCACGAAACCGAAATGCCGCCAATTTTCAAAAAAGGCGCTAATCTTATTTTTAAGCTTAAAATACTTGGTGTACAAACCTTAGAAGAAGCTATGGCCGAGCGTAACGCCGCTATGGAAAAATTAAAAGCCGAAGGCGAAAAGCTAAAAGCCGGTGAAGCTTCTTCAATTCAAGCATACATTAAAAATAAAGGCCTTGTAACAAAGGTTACACCATCAGGCTTGCAATATGTAGTTAAATTGGCAGGTGCAAAACCAAAGCCGCTTAATGGCGATACGGTATATGTTAATTACACCGGCCGCACGCTGGATGGTAAAATGTTTGACAGTAGCGTAGAAGCTGATGCAAAGGCCGGCGGCCTGAACCAGCCCGGGCGTACTTACGAGCCAATTAGCTTTGCTTTGGGCACCGGCCGTGTCATAAAAGGTTGGGACGAAGGCCTCGCGCTGCTCAACGAGGGTTCTAAGGCTACTTTCATCATCCCATCGGCATTAGCTTACGGCGACCGCGGTGCAGGTGCCGATATTAAACCATATTCAACATTATTGTTTGATGTAGAACTGGTAAAAGTTGCAAGGGTTAAACACACTCCTGTTAAACCGGCGGCCAAAGCTCCTATAAAAAAAGCGCCGCTTAAAAAGCGAACTGCCGTAAAAAAGAAAAATTAATATAAAAGCCTTCCGAAACGAAGGCTTTTTTACTTTTGTACCATGGTATTTACCGATACACATACCCATTTATATTACGAGGCTGATGCCAATAAGCGCCAAGCTTTAATGCAGCGTAGCCTGGATAATAATGTTAATCGTCTATTCCTGCCCAATGTAGACGCGACATCAGTACCCATGATGTTTGATTTGCTGCAGGCATACCCCGATAACTGTTATGCCATGCTGGGCCTGCACCCCTGCTCTGTAAAGGAGGATTGGGAACATGAGCTATCGCTTATTGTGGCATCGTTACATAAATATCCGGTATATGCCGTTGGCGAAATTGGCATTGATCTTTACTGGGATAAAACATTTTTGGCCGAGCAGAAACAGGCGTTTAAATTGCAAATAGACTGGGCCAAAAGCATGAACATGCCTATAGTGATCCATTGCCGCGATGCATTTGACGAGGTTTATGAGGTTTTACAGGCCAATAACGATGATAAACTGCGCGGCATTTTCCATTGTTTTGCCGGCACGCTTGAACAGGCCAATAAAATTACCGATATGGGATTTTACCTGGGCATTGGAGGTGTAGTTACCTATAAAAATGCAGGCCTTGATAAAGTACTGCCACAAATTGATATAAAGCATATCGTTTTAGAAACCGATTCTCCGTATCTTACACCTGTTCCGTACCGTGGTAAACCTAACGAAAGCTCTTATTTAACTTACGTAGCCCAAAAAGTGGCGGAGTTATATCAAATACCCATTGATGAGGTGGCGGCTATCACCACCCAAAATTCAATAAAGATATTTGGTGTATAATTTATTATTTTAAAGCATAAACCTGACCTAAATGAGCCAGATACTGATCATCTATACCGGAGGGACAATTGGTATGATGAGCGACCCTGTTACAAAAACGTTGGTACCCATCAACTTTGAACAGATTATGGATAACGTGCCCGAACTGGAGAAGCTTAATTGCAAAATTAAGGTACACTCCTTTGAGCATATTATCGATTCATCAAACATGAACCCCGAAGTTTGGGCGGAACTTGCCGCACTTATAGAAGCTAATTACGACACGGTAGATGGGTTTGTTATACTCCATGGATCTGATACGATGGCGTTCACCGCATCGGCCTTAAGCTTTATGCTGCAAAACCTGGATAAGCCGGTAATTTTCACCGGGTCGCAGTTGCCCATTAGCGCGGTACGTACTGATGCTAAAGAGAACCTGATGACCGCCATAGAGATAGCTAAAGCCAAAAAGAACGATAAGGCTCGTGTGCCCGAGGTTTGCATATACTTTGATTATAAGCTGTTTCGTGGCAACCGGGCATTCAAGTATAATTCATCAAAATTCGAGGCGTTCCGCTCTCCAAATTACCCCATACTGGCCGAGTCGGGCGTGCACCTGCGTTTTAGCGTAAACGATATTCGCGAACCGGGAACAGGCCCGTTAAAGATCCATAACACCCTGGTTAACGATGTGGCCGTATTGAAACTTTACCCCGGCATTAGCCCCAAGGTGGTAGAAACCATATTAGGCGCTGATGTAAGGGGAATTATAATGGAAACATTTGGCGCGGGTAATACCACTACCGACCAATGGTTTATCGACCTGCTTAAAAACGCGATAGACAATGGCAAAGTCATCCTTGATATATCACAATGTAAAGTGGGCACTGTTGAACTTGGCCGATATGAGACCAGTAAGCAGCTAAAAGACATAGGTGTAGCCAACGGTTACGACATGACCTATGAAGCAGCAGTTACCAAAATGATGTACCTCCTGGGCGAAATTGAAGACCCTAAAGAAGTAAAACGCTGTTTGGAAAAGGATCTAAGAGGCGAATTGACCGAATCTTAAGTATCGACCGATGTTGTAAGCTTTATAATCATAATTTCTATCTTTAACCAAAATTAGGGGCTCAATATATGTTTATTATAACATTACCACCCCATTCTAAATAACAAAATGGCTACTCAATTAAAAAACCTGTCAGATTTTTCAACCGCGAGCGAGATCCCATCGGCCCAAGGCTATAGCTTTGGTATTGTGGTTGCCGAGTGGAATGCAGAAATAACCAATGCACTATATCAGGGTGCTTATAACACCCTTATAAAATACGGCGCCAAACCCGAGAATATCCATTCGTACCCGGTGCCCGGAAGCTTTGAGCTAACTACAGGTGCCGAGCTGTTACTTAAAAATAAAAAGTTTGATGCTGTAATTACCCTGGGTTGTGTGATACAGGGCGAAACGCGCCATTTTGATTTTATTTGCGCCGCGGTTGCAAATGGCGTAACCAATGTTGCCATAAAATATTCAAAACCTGTTATATTTGGTGTATTAACTACTGATAATCAGCAACAGGCTATTGACCGTAGTGGCGGCAAACATGGCAATAAAGGCGACGAAGCTGCTGTAACAGCTATTAAAATGGCCGGCTTGAATGAAACATTAATTGGATAAAAACCGTACAAATACTCAGTTGAACAAGCACATGAAAAAAATATTATACATAGCAATTTTCGCACTGGCCTTAGGCACCATGGCTTCATGCTCAAATAAGTTATGCCCTGCATACGGTTCGTACCCTAACCACCGCTAATACAGCCATTTGTCATATTAACACCTCTTTGCCTAAAACTAAAGCAGTTTTACATTGTTTTTACGTTTGAACAGGCACTATATACTACCTTTGTTTTATGGAATGGATATCGTTGGATACGGCAGAACAGATAGATAATATTAAACAGCAAGCGGGTTATAGCTTAATTTTTAAACATAGCACCCGTTGCTCTATCAGCATGATGGCTAAAAGGCGTTTTGAGATGGATTGGGAGAACCTGCCGGCAGATATGCCGCTTTATTTCTTAGATCTTATCAAACACCGCGACCTGTCAAACAAGGTAGCGCAAGATTTTTCGGTTTACCACGAATCGCCGCAGATGCTGCTGATCAAAGATGGTGAATGCGTGCTCGACCAATCGCACGGCTCAATCTCTATAGATGAAGCTATGAGCGTGATGGCTTAGTAGAATTGAGATATAAGAGTCAACAGAAAATGATATGATCCGCAGGACTTATTCTGCGGATTTTTTTCGCGTCATTGCGAGGAGCGATAGCGACGTGGCAATCCCCTACTTACAGAGCCATTAACCGATCGCTACAAGATTGCCACACTTCTCATCTATAGGATTAAATAAACTCTTTCCCCTATTATCCTTTCTGCGTAATATTCGTTTACACACCGGATGCACCTATTTGCTTTTTACCTATTTTTGTATCATGATAGATTTGCCAGTAGTACCCGCCATACAGCCGCAGCGCAAGCCCGACTGGCTAAGGGTTAGGCTTCCGGTAGGGAAGGAATACGCCCATGTACGTGGGTTGGTTGATGAACATAAGCTGCACACCATTTGCGAAAGCGGTAATTGCCCCAATATGGGCGAGTGCTGGGGCGCAGGTACAGCTACATTTATGATACTTGGCAACATTTGTACCCGCTCGTGTTCGTTCTGCGCGGTTGCAACCGGGAGGCCGCTTGCTGTTGATACTGATGAACCAAACCGAGTGGCAAATTCGGTTAAGCTGATGCAGGTTAAACACTGTGTGATAACATCGGTAGACCGCGATGATATTAAAGACGGTGGTTCTATCATCTGGGCCGAAACGATTAATGCTATCCGCCGCGAAAGTCCGGATACTACCCTTGAAACTTTACTGCCCGATTTTCGTGGCATTTGGGATAACCTTGAGCGCGTTTTAGAAACGCGCCCCGAAGTTGTATCGCATAATTTAGAAACCGTACGCCGCCTTACCCGCGAAGTGCGTATACAAGCCAAATACGACCGCAGCCTTGAGGCGTTAAAGCGCACATCGGCTACAGGGCTCCGCACCAAATCGGGCATTATGCTTGGCTTGGGCGAGCGTGAAGAAGATGTACTGGAAGCAATGGACGATTTACTGGAAGCAGGCGTACATATCCTAACCTTAGGCCAGTACCTTCAGCCAACACGCAACCATCACCCGGTTGTAGACTGGATCCACCCCGATCAATTTGCGAGCTATAAAGAATGGGGATTAAAGAAAGGTTTCAGGTATGTAGAAAGCGGTCCGCTGGTTCGCTCATCTTACCATGCCGAAAAACATTTGTTTGAAATGTAAGTTTTCCTTTCTATCTTCATCAAATTGAGCCCCAAACGCAAAATATCATTATCTGAGGATGAATTAGTCCTTGCTTTGCGCAATCGTGAGAAGATAGCGGTTGAGGCATTATATGATATGTATTCCGCGTCGCTGTTCGGTGTTATCTCACGCATCATTACAGATGAAGCCGCGGCTGAAGATATTTTGCAAGAAACATTCGTAAAGATCTGGCATTCATTTTCGGGCTATAGCGCCGAGAAGGGCCGGCTTTTTACCTGGATGGTTAATATTGCACGCAATTTAGCTATTGATAAGATCCGGTCGAAAGATTTTAAGAACCAGAGCAAAAACCATGAGCTTGAAAATAACGTAACTTTCATTGACGAACAAAAAAACACAGTTTACAAGCCTGAGTTATTGGGTATCAAGGATTTAGTATCTACTCTTAAACCCGAGCAAAAGTCAATTTTAGACCTTGTGTATTTTAAAGGGTATACCCACGTGGAAGCCGCCGAAGAACTTGGCGTACCGCTTGGAACCATAAAAACAAGATTAAGAATGGCCATACTACAACTCAGAAAACATTTTAATGAATAGTGGAAGACGTTAAGGCATATATCGAATCGGGCATCTTAGAACTTTATGTTCTGGGTGACATCAGCGCTACTGAAAAAGCGCAGGTGGAGGAGATGGCTGCGAAACATCCTGAGATTGTGGCGGAGATTGCGGAGATAGAAAGATCGATGGAGTTGTATGCAGAGGAACATGCCATTGAACCATCAGAACATTTACGTTCGCGTGTTTTAAACAACCTGCTGGTTAATTTGGGCGACGATAACACTTTCAGTAAAGCTGTTACGCATCAGGATGATGACAATGTTGTAGCCCTGCCAATTGCACGTGTAACCAGCTTTTATAAATACGCATTTGCCGCATGCCTTACACTCTTATTAATAAGCGTATATGGCCTGGTTAACCTATATAGCAAACTGCAGGACTCAAACACCCAGCTTACCGCTTTACAAGCAGATAAGTTGCGTATGGCCAACCAGGTTAGCCTGCGCGATAACGAATTACAGGTATATCGCGATACAGCCTTTAAAGTATTAAAACTTAAAGGCACCGCTAAAACACCTGCAGCAACCATGGTGCTTGCATGGAACACGGTAAGTAAAAAAGTTATGGTTGATATGCCCGGCATGAAACTGCCACAGCACGACCAAAAACACCAATACCAATTATGGGCACTTGTAAATGGCAAACCCGTAGATATGGGCGTATTTGACTTGCCAAAGGCAGATACAGCCGGTATAAAAGAGATGAAGGCCATAGCATATGCCCAGGGCTTTGCTGTTACGCTTGAACCTAACGGAGGCAGCATTAACCCAACCATGGATCAAATGGTAGTTATAGGCACGTTTTAATAAAAAAATTCCTTTCTGAAACGCCGTTTTGTGACTTGCAAAACGGCGTTTTTGTTAAAGTTTTGTTAAAAAACGTATATCAAATAAAACAAACAAATATTTAGCGTTGTTAGTGTAACTATTATATGGCTCGTACGTCATATATGTAATTAGTTAGAAGTATATAGTTCTTTATAAGATCAGTTAATAGTTTGAAAGCGAGTGTTTGATACTGACATTCGCTTTTTTTATGCCTTAAATTTTGCCATGGTAACGGGTAACCGGCTTATAATATTTGTGGGTAACACTACATTTAATCGGTTTGGCATCGCCAGTTCATCGCCCGCCTTGCCATGTATGTAAACCCCTAATATACACGCATCAAGCGGAGAATACTTTTGAGCCAGCAATGATGTGATAATGCCGGTAAGTACATCGCCCATGCCGCCTGTTGCCATAGCGGCATTCCCTGTCGAATTAAAATAAAGCTTTTCATCGGGCGTAGTCGTAATGGTATAATCGTTTTTAAGGATGATGTATATGTTAAGTTCTTTAGCCTTAGCCTTGGCCGTTTGCAGGCGCTGCCACCAATTGTTATGCTTACCAAATAAGCGGTCAAACTCTTTCATATGAGGCGTTACAATGCTACCCGCAGGCAGTTTTTTTAACAGTCCTTGATTTTCGGAAAGAATGTTCAACGCGTCGGCATCTATTACAATTGGCTTATCATAGTTTTTGATTACCGCTTTTAGCAATTTGAGCGTACCCGGCTCTTTTCCCAAACCCGGGCCAATACCTATAGTGCTATATTTATCCCATTCAATATCGGGTGTTTTGCCTTCATCACGCACCAAAGCCATTACCTCGGGCATCGAACTATTTAAAGCAATCAGTCCGCTGCGTGGGATGCATGCCGTTGTAAGCCCTACCCCGGCATGAGCGCATGCTGATGCCGAGAGTAGCGCTGCGCCCATAGTTTCATCCTTTCCCGCTATGATCAGCGCATGACCATACGTTCCTTTATTGCTAAAACGATGGCGTGGTTTAATGATTTGCCGCGCGTCCTGTTCTTCTACCAGATAGTAAGGGGTGTCAACACTTTGCAGGAAGTTTTCATCCAGCCCAATTTTGACTACCTCGCAGCAATTGATATATGGCCCGCTCTCGGGGAGCAGAAAGTTCAGTTTGGGTTGCTGGAAGGTAATCACCAGGCCGGCCTTCAAAACGGTAGCATCTTTTGGGATCTCTCCATCGGTGTAAAACCCTGTGGGCACATCAACGGCAACCACGGTTTTTTTCAGATCATTAAGGTATTCCACCAACTTTTTGTAGTCGCCTTCAAGTGGTTTATTCAGGCCACTGCCCAGCATCGCATCAATAATTATTTTAGCATTTTCTACAGGCGTTTTCAAGCCGTTTTTAAGTTCTTTTATGGCGATTTTTGTCGTTTTAAGTCTCTTAAAATTTGCGTTAAAATCATTGCTCGCCTTCTCGCTAAACCGGCAAATTTTCACATCGATATTACAGTACCCATGGTCGCATAAAATGCGGGCGATGGCCAGGCCGTCACCGCCGTTGTTGCCGGTGCCGCAGTAAACGGCAATAGTTTGTTTCTTATCCTGAAAGTGATTGATGAACCAGCCTACAAAAGCCTTACTGGCCCGCTCCATCAGGTCGATAGAACTTACAGGCTCATGAGCGATGGTATAAGCATCCGCTTCGCGAATTTGTTGTGCAATTAATAAGGGCAGCATATACCTTAAAGATAGGATTTATGCTTTTTGTTTGGAGATTAATAATGATATCTGCATTGTATTATAACAATTGCATCGCCATCAATTTTATATACCAGCCTATGCTCTAGGTTAATCCTGCGCGACCACCAGCCCGAAAGATTGTATTTTAAGGGTTCAGGCTTTCCATTGCCTTCAAAAGGCAGCCGTTCAATTTCCTTAACTAATGAGTTGATCTTTTTAAGAGTAGCTTTATCTGTGCCCTGCCAATAAAGGTAATCTTCCCATGCTTGCTCAAGAAAAATTATCCTCATTCCTGGATTAAGCTTCTTTCTTTACCTAAACCTTTTTCGTAATCCTCAATACCTTTTAATAATCTTGCAGCATTTTTAGGGTTTTTTAAAAGGTAAAAAGTTTCTTCCATACTTTCATAATCAGATTTTGAAAGCACAACTACATCCTCACCGTTCGCAGTAGTAACAAAAAGCGGCGAATGGCTGCTTCTAACCTTATCTAAGTATGCCTTTAGCTGTTGACGGAAATTTGTGTAGGTGGTAATCATAAAATTGATTTTTATAAAGATACTAAAGCACAATTACATGTACAAGTTTCTGTACATGTAATTTACTTCACCCCCATTTCCTTTTTCAAAAACTGGCCTGTAAAGCTCTCTTTAACCTTGCACAAACCCTCGGGGGTGCCACTGTAGAGGATCTTACCACCGCCTGATCCACCCTCGGGACCAAGGTCTATCACATGGTCAACCACTTTAATCACATCAAGGTTATGTTCTATCACCAGCACCGAGTTACCTTTATCTACCAGTTGATTGATAACGCCAAGCAACACATTAATATCCTCAAAGTGTAAACCCGTAGTTGGCTCATCTAATATGTAAAAAGTGTTGCCGGTATCTTTTTTACTTAGCTCGGTTGCCAGCTTTACACGCTGCGCCTCACCGCCGGATAAAGTGGTTGATGATTGCCCCAGGGTGATATAACCCAAACCCACATCATTCAAAGTTTTAACCTTGCGATAGATGGACGGGATATGCTCGAAGAAAGGCGTAGCATCCTCAATGCTCATATCCAAAACATCGCTGATGGACTTGCCCCTGTAACGCACTTCCAGGGTTTCGCGGTTGTAGCGGCGGCCGCCACATTCTTCGCAAGGCACTTGAACATCCGGCAGGAAATTCATTTCTATCACCTTTTGGCCTGCCCCCTGGCAGGTTTCGCAGCGGCCACCCTTTACATTGAACGAGAAACGGCCGGGCTTATACCCGCGGATCCTTGACTCTGGCAGTGCCACAAACAGGTTCCGGATATCTGAGAACACACCTGTATAAGTAGCCGGGTTTGAGCGGGGTGTGCGGCCAATTGGGGTTTGGTCTATCTCAATTACCTTATCAATGTGTTCCAGTCCTTCTATCTTATCGTAAGGCAAAGGCACTTTTTTAGCACGGAAGAAGTGATGGTTCAGTATCGGGTATAGGGTCTCGGTGATCAAACTTGATTTACCACTACCCGACACCCCGGTTACTCCTATCAGTTTACCCAACGGGAAATCAACAGAAACCTTCTTTAAATTATGCCCCGTCGCTTTTTTAAGCGACAATGTTTTACCATTACCCTCACGGCGCTTTTTAGGTATGGCTATTTCGCGCTCGCCGTTGATGTATGACGTGGTTAAGGTATGGTGTGCCATTAACTCCGCAGGGGTGCCTTGTGCTACAATAGTACCGCCGTGCACTCCGGCAGCCGGGCCCATGTCAATAACGTGGTCGGCTTCCAGTATCATATCCTTATCGTGTTCAACAACCAACACGGTATTACCTAAGTCACGCAGGTTTTTAAGAGCATTTATTAATCGTTCGTTATCGCGCTGGTGCAGGCCGATGCTTGGCTCATCCAAAATATACATCACATTCATCAACTGCGAACCTATTTGCGTAGCCAGCCTGATGCGCTGCGCCTCGCCACCCGAAAGGGTCTTGGCGGTACGGTCGAGCGTTAAATAACTCAAGCCCACATCCAGCAAAAATCCAATGCGCGCGCGGATCTCTTTTAAAATCTCTTTAGCAATAACATTCTGGCGCTCGCTCAGGCGGTCTTCCAGGCCGGTATACCATTTATCGAGCGTTGTAATATCCATGCAGGCTAATTCAAAGATGTTCTTCTCATCAACCTTAAAATGCAGCGATTCCTTTTTTAAGCGGGCGCCGTCACAAACGGGGCAGGTACGCAATACGCGATAGTTTTCCATATCGTCCATACCTTCCTCGTTGCGTCGCTCCTGCTGCTCTTCCAGCATTCGTATGATACCATCAAATGTAACCTGGTAGTTTTGTACGTTCCATTTATTATACTCTACGGCAACGGTTATCATATCCGGCGTGCCGTTCAATATCATATCCAGTTGCTCGCGGGTAAGTTTTTCTATCGGTGTCGATAAAGAAAAATCATACTTTTTAGCCAGCGCCTTTAACACCTGGAAGATCCAGGTTTCGCGGTATTCGCCAATTGGTGCAAGCCCGCCGTTTAAGATGCTCAGTTTAGGATTTGGCACTACCGATGCTTCATCTACCTCAAATATATAACCCAGTCCGTTACACTTTTCGCAGGCACCATACGGCGAATTAAACGAGAATGTATTTGGCTGAGGCTCATCGTAAGAAATGCCCGATACCGGGTCCATCAAATACTTACTAAAGTAAGCCACGTTATTGTCTTTATCCGCAATACGGATAATACCCTTGGCGGTTTTTAATGCCGATTGCACCGAGGTATAAAGCCTTTTGCTATCTGCTTCGCTAACTACCAGGCGGTCAACCACTATATCAATATCATGTATCTTATAACGATCCAGCTGCATTTTGGGCTCTACATCAACTATAGCGCCGTCAACATATACTTTTAAATAACCTTGTTTACGTATTTGCTCAAAAAGTTCGCGGTAGTGACCTTTACGTGCTTTTACCACAGGCGCCAGGATGTTTACCGGCTGCCCGTCAAACTTTTCCATAATGGTTTTCAGGATCTGGTCCTCGCTCATGCGCTCCATCTTTTCGCCTGTGGTATAGCTGTAGGCATCACCTGCACGGGCAAAAAGCAAACGCATAAAGTCGTATATCTCGGTAATGGTACCAACTGTACTGCGCGGGTTTTTGCTGGTTGTTTTTTGTTCGATAGCGATCACCGGGCTAAGGCCCGACACTTTGTCCACATCAGGCCGCTCCATACCGCCCATAAACTGGCGCGAATAGGCCGAAAATGTTTCCATATAACGGCGCTGCCCCTCAGCATAAATGGTATCGAAGGCTAATGACGACTTGCCGCTGCCGCTTAACCCGGTTATTACAACCAGCTTATTACGGGGGAAAGAAACGTCGATATTTTTTAAATTATGTACCCGGGCACCATAAACCTCAACCTCACTTTGTTCGCCCAGATCTAATGTTTTTTCGCTCATATATTGTTATGGAAAACGCTATAAACACGGCTTGGTTTTAATTGGCCGTGTTAATACTAAAAAAGTTCGCAAATATACGCAAAAACAACACGGATTTATAACTCTGGGCAGGGCCAGAAGTGCCTGTTAATGTAAAATTAACCCTCGTCATCAATATGTTAATTAGGCTGCAAAACAAATGTTTTTAAGTTAACAATGTATTTACAATACATGGCTTCATTTGCCAAAACAAACAAGCGCTATTCCAAATGAAAAAAACTTTACTCAGTGTTCTTGCTTTTGCAGCCATCAGCTTAGCTGCATGTAAAAAAAATAATCATGACGTGGTTGTAACGCCACCTGTAACTTACCCGGATATGGCCGAGGCTAATGACCCTGCCGTATTATTTACCACAGCCGGTGGTGTAAAAGTGTACAATGGGGGCTTCGGCTCGGCAGTAGCTGCCGACCCTAACGACCCTAATGTTTTTTATTTACTTACCGACCGTGGGCCAAACGTTGCCGGCACAATTGCCAACTCTATAATCCTGGGTAAATCAGATTTCACCCCGGCCATTGGGAAATTCCGTTTAAAGGATGGTAAATTATACCTCGAGCAAACCATCAACCTTAAAAATGCCGCGGGCGCTAACCTTAACGGTTTACCCAATCCTGTTGGGCAGGGCAACAGCGGCGAAACGCCGTATGACCTGAATGGCGCTGTATTGCTACAAGTGCCGATGGCATCGACTCGGAGGGTATGGTACTTGCCGCAGACGGCACATTCTGGATAAGCGATGAATATGGCCCACACATAGTACATTTTGATGCTACAGGCAAAACTATAGAACGCATCAACCCCTTTGGTACAGGTACTGGTGGCCGAACCTTACCTTTGGTATTTGCAAAACGCCGCGCCAACCGTGGTATGGAAGGTTTAACCATTACGCCTGATGGTAAAACATTGGTAGGCATCATGCAATCGCCAATGTACAACCCTACAAAAGCAGCCGTAGCTAACTCGGTAGTGTTACGTATTTTAACTTACGAAATTGCATCCGGTAAAACCAAACAATATGCTTATACAATGGAGGACAAAGCGCTTACGGGCTGCAGCGAAATATTAGCAGTTAGCGCTACTACTTTTTTAATCATAGAGCGTGATGGCCTGTATGGTGGCGCGCCAACTAACCCGGCTACATTCAAAAAGATATTTAAAATTGATATTAGCAACGCTACTGATATTTCTGATGATGCAAATAGCGCCAATGGCAAGCTTTACGGCGGCAAAACTGTAGAAGAATTAAATGACGCGGCCGGCTTACAGGCAGCAGGTATAAAACCTGTTACCAAAACCTTGGCAGTAGACCTTTTAAAAGATCTGCCAAAAGTTTACCCTCACGATAAAGCCGAAGGCATTACCCTGTTAAAAGAAAACATACTGGTTATATCAAATGATGATGATTTTGGTGTGGTGGATAACGGCGCAAGCGGTTTTGCTCAAAAAATATTACCGGCTACAAATTCGGTAGATCACAACAGATTATATTTTGTAAAACTGAAATTGTAATTATTTAATACCCCTTTTACTTTTAGCCCCCTGGTTATACTGAGGGGGCTTTTTTGTGGGATTTATATCCAAAACATGGCCCTTATATCATCCTGTATGTGTGATGGCAGTGTGTTGTTAATGATGCTAACGTTTACCGTATTACCGGCATGGCTGATGGCTACACAATCGGTTATCTTCAGGCGGTGTTTAGTAAAGTAATCCTTGTATTTTTTTTCTACAGCTTGTAAATACCTAAGCGCATGCTCCATCTTACTCATAGTATTGTTTTTAAGGTACCGTTAAAGTATTAGTACAAAAGCGTTGGCTGCAATTAATTAGGGGAGGATATTGTGACCGGTACGGTTATCACCCATTTACGAATATTTACAAGACGCGGTTTTTAACCAAAAAAGCCACCCCTACCTGGGATGGCTTTTGAATGTGCTCCGTAATATTAAATTACTTTAATTGTTGTATGCCATTAAAAACGGCATTGGCTTTTGCATATAGCTATAAAAGTTTTTATAACCATATTTTGCAGGCTTATTAATGATCTCTTTCATCGCTATAAGCTTGTAAACGTACGAACCGGTTTCGCGGTTAAGCGTCATGCGGAAGTAGTTATCCTCATTTTGCCTGTTCATGGCGCGTTCCAGTTTTACCGAACCGTTGTTGTAGGCTGCAGCGGCCAGTGTCCAGCTATTAAACTCACCGTACAGCTCTTTAATGTACTTACACGCCGCAATGGTAGATTTACGCAGGTTCAAGCGCTCATCTTTTCCCTTACCAACCTTTAAACCATAAGTGCGTGCGGTGCCGGGCATAAACTGCCATACGCCACGCGCGCCTTTTGGCGATGTACCTTCACATAAGCCCGATTCTACCAGCGGTACATATTTAAAATCTTCGGGGATGCCGTAGAATTTCAAGATAGGCTCGATGATAGGGAACATCTTGTCGGCTTTTGCATGCAAAACGTTCGACTGAACCGTTTTGTACCTGTGTTTTGCTATTGATTTTTTTAATTTAAAATCTACTTTTTTGTCGTTTACAGGCAGGGCTTCGTTGGCAAAATTATACGTTGCTTCGGCTTCTTCGGCATGCTTATTGAAGATGTAATTTGAAGGTACGTTAGCGATAGTTTTGTGAACGTAAACGGGGTCTGTACTGTAAATGTTAAGTCTGGAAATGATAACCAGCACCAAGATTACGGAGCACGTAATTAAGTGTTTTTTAGTCATTTCAATTTTACTCATTAATTATACTTTTTGGTATGATGTGCTGCAAAGGTACGTTATATTAGGCAGATTGTCAAACACTTACTAAAAGCTTAGTGTTTTGAGAATTTTAAAACAGCTGCAAAATCGTGGTTTAAAACGGTTTAAACGTACTTTTTGAACCCGATTAAAAAGTTGTTTTTTTGGTTAAAATGTTGTACTTTTGACCCTCACGCTGCGAAAGCGCAAAACAAAAAATTATGGTATTTAAACGACCAGCAGGTAGTCGCGACGACAGGCCGAACAACTCTCAAGACCGATCTAAAAGCGGTGGCGAAAACGGCAAAAGGCCTTCATCATCCTCTACAGGAAAATCATTCGGCGCAGGCCGTACAGATGGCAAAAAAAACTTCTCGGTAGACAAACGCGGATCTGCCTACTCAAAACCCAACACAGGTAAACCAGATGCTGAAGGCACCGACAGGCCAAGGAAAGCTTATGGGCAATCCTCATCATTTAGCGGTGGCGATAAAAAGGCATTTGCACCTAAAGGCCGCCCATACAGCGGCAGGCCTACAGATAACGACAGGCCTAAACGCAGCTTTGGCGATGCACCACAGGGCGACCGCAAATTCACCCCGCGCGATAAACCTTACAACGGCCGTGCACAAAGCGGCGATGGCGAAGGTGGCAGCACTTTCCGTAAACCAAGTTTAGGCCCTGCATCATACGGGCCACGCAAGAACCCGGTTGCAGGCGATAAGCCATTTAACAGGCGCCCCGCAGGTACCGACGGACCAAAGAAAAGCTTTGGTGGCGATAACAAATTCCCCGGCACACGTGGCGGCACGAAAAACTTCCCAAGCACTTCTACAGGCTTCCGCAAGCGCGAGGGCGATGCCACGCCGGCAAAACCTACTATGCGCGGCCGTAAAAACCCGGTTGTTAAAGCTAAAGACGATGGACTGATACGCCTTAACCGTTATATTGCCAATGCAGGTATATGCAGCCGCCGCAAGGCCGATGAACTGATAGCCGCGGGCGTGGTATCGGTAAACGGTGAAGTGATCTCCGAACTGGGCCACAAAGTTGATCCGCTTAAAGACCTGGTGCGCTATAACGGCGAAGCCTTAAAACGAGAAAAGATGGTTTATGTGCTATTGAATAAACCAAAAGACTATATTACCACCACCGACGACCCGCAGGAGCGCCGTACCGTTATGCACCTGGTAGAAAAAGCCAGCCGCGAACGTATTTACCCTGTTGGCCGCCTTGACCGTAACACAACCGGTTTACTCTTAATGACCAATGACGGCGACCTTGCCGACAAGCTTTCGCACCCACGCAACAGCGTTACCAAACTTTACCTGGTAGAGCTTAACAAAGCGCTTAGCCAGGGCGACCTGAATAAAATTGAATTTGGTTTAGAGCTTGAAGATGGTGTGATAAAACCCGATAGTGTATCGTACGTAGCGGGTGGCACTAAAAAGGAAATAGGCATCCAGATCCACAGCGGTAAAAACCGTATTGTACGCCGTATTTTTGAATCATTGGGTTATGAGGTTGTAAAACTCGACCGCTCGGTTTACGCCAACCTTACCAAAAAAGATCTTCCGCGTGGCCGCTGGAGATATCTTGATGAAAAGGAAGTGATACAATTGAAACACTTGATAAAATAGAGATCAGAATAAATGAAAGGCGTCGTAAGGCGCCTTTTTTGTTTTATCCATCATTTCGCATTGCTACCAGAAAAAATCTTGTTATATAAAATACAAGTTTACAATTAGTTCTTCGTTAGGTTTGGCAGTGACTCTTTTCAAGCCTGTGGAAGTAACTTTTCTTTGCCTTAGCCGCAAAGAAAAGTAACCAAAAGAAAAGGCCAAGTCAAAGCGACGCTTCCGCCCGCCCTGCCGGTTCTTAACGCTTTCTCGCCGCATGCGCGGACTTCGACGCTAAACCGTCATTCCCGCCAACACCCGGCCCGCCCGCTTTGACGTTTAGGCCACCGCTCTTAAAAAGTATTCTGAAAATTCGGGTTCAGACAAAAAGAATCCTGTAAACCTCACAGATCAGTTTAATCACGGTTCAAGACAATTCATAAGGGAAAGAACCGATTAGCAGTAAATAGCGTTAGGGATAGCAGCGGATACCGGCCCTGTGGCTAAGGCCTGTGCAGTATGAGCGGATAGCCCGGGCCGCAGGCAACGCCCCTTGCCATCATAAATATTATTAAAATATTTTATCTTTTTATTATTTCCTTAGGTGTTTATTATCAACTTATTAAAACACCAAAGCATGTTATGGGTTACTGATTTGTATTTATTGGGTGTTGCATATTAAACTATCGGCACGTAATTAACTCTACATTATACAAACATTTAGAACAGACATCATGAAAAAATTAATCCTAATAGCCGCCCTTGCTGCCACCACTTTTGGGGCATTCGCACAAAGCGCCGACTTGCGCCGTAAAATTGAAGTTACCGGCATTGCCGAGCAGGAGGTAACGCCCGATATTATCAACGTATCCATCTCGTTAAGGGAATACATGAACGGTAAAACTAAGGTCACCATCTCCACACTGGAGAAGCAACTGGAAAAAGCCGTTGCCGAAGCCGGCATCGCTAAAGAGGATTTTACCATCAACAGTTTGTCGTCATGGAATTACCAGACTGAGAAAAAGAAAAACCCGGATTTTTTAGCCAGCAAACAGTATAACATCAAATTTCATGATTTGAACAAATTTGACCAGATACTGAGCAAGGTTGACGCGAAGGGCATACAAAGCACCAATATAGACAGCTACGATTACTCTAAAATAAACGAAATAAAGAACGCGCTTAAGCTAAAGGCATTAATAGGCGCGCGCGATAAAGCAGCCTTTTTAGTAAATGGCTTGGGCGATAAGTTGGGTAGCGTACTAAACATTACCGAAAGTGATAACAGCAGCTTCCCGCAACCAAGGATGTATGCTGTACAGTTTAAAGCAGCATCTGCGGATGCCACGCCCGAATCTGATATCGACGTTAAAAAGATCAAGCTAAGCTTCCAGATCAACGCCGTTTTCGAAATAAAATAATCAACTCTATTATACCAAGCAGCCCCTCATTGCAGGGGCTTTTTTGTTTGCGGCAAACATTTAATTTGCGCCAACGTTATTAAACTGAACTAAACACTAATTGTATGAAGTCTTTAAAATATATCGCTGCCGCCCTTGTTTTATCAGCAACTATCACCGCATGTGGTGGTAGTGATAGCAAATCTATCGGCAACTCTGCAGATACTGTTGCTAAGGCAGGTACCGGCGACCCAAACAATAGCCATGCGGCGGATTCTACCAAAATGGATAGTGTTAACAAAGGTAATGCCGACCCAAGCGGCCGCGGCGCAAGCGACACTTTAAATGCGCGACCCGTTCATTAACAGTAACTTAACGCATACTTTTTGCTCAAAAAGGTTGGTATTATAAAATATACATTTTATATTCGTGTCCCCCAATGGTTTGAGCATGATACGTACCCGATCTAAGAGAGTACTTTTCGTAGCCCCGCAAGCTTTTCCCGACCAGTTACTGGCCGAGTACGATAATGTAAAGCACATTTTTGCCGTTACCGCCATATTTCCATCCATACACGAAATTAAGCCGGATGTTATTTTGTTTGACCATGCACATATGGCCGGTAATCTAGAACGTGTTTTACGCAGGCTGCAAGCAAACCCCTTTTACAAGCATATTAAAATTTGCTGCTATAAACGCAACGAGAGCATCACCGCCGATGCCATGCTTAAAGTGCTTGGGGTAGACCACATGATCTACCAAGCAGATCTGCAAAAAACTGCTAAAAGCAACACAACACTAAATGCCATTAACAACTTGGTGAACGCGTCGTTGCTGAGGCTGATGGCAGGAGTGGTTTAAGGTTCATTAGTTCACTGGTTCATTAGTTTTTGTTAGTTCATTGGAACTGCCTATGCAACTACCTTTTCTCATCCGACTATTTGGGTACTCCCGACTTCGGACTTCCTACTTCCAGCTTTCCTATCCATCAATCATTTTACATAGGGGTAACACTTTTACAACAAATTGCTGTTAAACTTGTACGCTCATCATCAGTGTTAATTTATTTAATATTGTTTAGGGCTTAAAGCGTATCACACAAAAATGAAAATAGGAATAGTTTGTTATCCCACCTTTGGCGGAAGCGGGGTTGTTGCTACAGAGTTAGGTAAGGCCCTTGCAGACCGCGGTCACCAAATTCATTTTGTTACTTACAACCAACCTGCACGCCTCGATTTTTTTTCGGAAAATCTTTTTTACCACGAAGTGTCGGTATCGCAATACCCCCTATTTGATTACCCGCCCTACGAGCTGGCACTGGCAAGCCGCCTGGTAGATGTAGTACGGTTTGAGAAGCTCGACCTATTACACGTACACTACGCCATTCCACATGCATCCGCGGCGTTTATGGCTAAGCAGATATTAGCTACTTACGGCATTTCTATCCCGTTTATTACCACCCTGCATGGCACCGATATTACCCTTGTTGGGCAGGATAACACCTACAAACCCGTAGTTACTTTTTCTATTAACCAAAGTGATGGTGTAACAGCAGTATCTGAGCATTTAAAGAACGATACCTACAAATACTTTAAAATAGAAAAGGACATTAAAGTAATACCCAACTTTATTGACCTTACCCGTTTTAGCCTGAAACCGAAAGACCACTTTAAAAAGGCCATAGCGCCAAACGGTGAGAAGGTTTTGGTGCACACCTCTAATTTCCGCAAGGTAAAACGTACCGAAGATGTGGTGAAGATGTTTGCTAAAGTGATAGAGAAGATCCCATCCAAACTATTAATGGTTGGCGATGGTGGCGAACGCTCGTTATGTGAACGCCTTTGCCGCGACCTGGGTATTAGCGAGCATGTTCGCTTTTTAGGGAAACAGGATGCTATCGAAGAGATCTTATCCGTATCAGACCTGTTCCTGATGCCTTCGCAGTCGGAAAGCTTTGGTTTGGCTGCGCTGGAGGCAATGGCCTGTAAAGTACCAGTTATAAGCAGTAACGCGGGCGGTTTACCCGAACTGAACATTGAGGGCGAAACCGGCTTTTTACTGGATATTGGCGATGTTGACGGTATGGCCGAAAAGGCGATATATATTTTAGAAGACGAGGACAGGCTTAACCAATTTAAAGAGAACGCCCTTAAACGCGCTAAAGAACTGGAGCTTGCCAACATTATGCCTTTGTATGAAAACTATTATAAAGAGGTGATAGAAAAAAACAAACAGCAGATTGCCGGCGTGCAATAAATAAATAGTGTATTATTATGATAACCTTTTGGCCTGATTTGTGTTTATAAACCAATCAACATATATTATAATACATACACCATGAAAAAGATATTCCAAACAACTATCGCGATCTTAGCCGTTGCCTTTATTTTTTCGGCCTGTTCTACTCCCCAGCAAACCACAGCCTCTACAACATCGGGCAGCAACATATCGCGCGGTAAATTTACCGGCACCTGGACGCTTACCAACGTAAATTACGAAGGGCTTTTACCCGGCGCTGTGCAAAACGTATTTGACCAGGCATCGCCAAATGATTTTGTAGGCAGTACCTGGAAACTCACCAATAGCGGTAATGGTATTTATACTCTGCAAAACGGCGCGTCGCAAACCATATTCTGGTCGGTATTTAACGGTGGCAGTACTGGTACACAGTTCCAGTTCAAGAAACTTTTCCAGGGCGATAAAGCTAAAAACGTAGCCGAAGGTTACCGCCTGGATATTGGCAATATTGATAACACCAACATGACCCTTCGCTCGGCAGTGCCAATTGGCAACAGCGGCACAGGTTATATCGTTTACTCGTTCACTAAAGCGCAGTAATTTCAAGTAAAAATTCAAAAGTAAAAAGTAAAAAATCTTTACTGATAAATGCAGAAGCCGATAGTGGATGACACTATCGGCTTCTTTTATTTTTTGAATTTTGACTTTTAAATTTTGACTTTACATTGCGGGGGCAAATTTGATACAAACCGGGTTGCCAACTTCCGCACGGCTAACGGCCTGGCCTATTTTACCGGTGTTCTCATCTATCTTATAAACAATAATGCTATCGCTGTTTTGGTGCGCTATAATAATAAACCTACCGGTTGGGTCTATAGCAAAGTTACGCGGACCTTTACCGCCTGTAGGCTTACGCTCTATAAAGGTGAGTTCGCCATTCTCCTGGTTAATGCCGAATACAGATATATCGTTGGCATCGCCACGGTTAGTAGCATAAAGGAATTTACCGTTTGGCGAAATATGGATGTCGGCAGCACCGGTTGCGCCTTTAAAGCCATCAGCCAGTAAGGTGATATCCTGTTTAAGCTTTGGCTTACCATTGTTGTAATCATAAACCAAAACGGCGCTCCCCATCTCCATAATAGCGTATAAGTACTTTTTATCGTTAGAAAAGGCTAAATGGCGGGGGCCATAACCCGGTGTTACGCTAACAAATGCCGGTTTCGATGGAACGATAGGGTTGTTTTTACCACCTTTATATTTAGTAATGTTTATTTTATCGGTACCAAGGTCGGTATATAAAACATACTTTTCATCGGGCGATAATACTGCCGTGTGCACATGCGCTTTTTCCTGGCGTTCTTTATTGATACCATGGCCGTCATCTTTGATGGTTTGTACAGCAGCCCCAATGGAGCCATCCACGTTGATAGGCAATACCGCAATGTTACCTCCGGAATAGTTGGCAACAAACAGGTTTTTCTGGTCTTTATCAACCGACACATAGCAGGGCGCGCCTCCCAACGTCGACACTTTGTTGATGAACGTTAGAGCGCCGGTTTTTGGCTCGAACTTAAAAGCGCTTACCTCGCCATTATCATTCTCGTTTACGGCGTAAACAAATTTGTTATTGGCCGATACCGCAACGTACGATGGGTTACTTACATCGTCGATACGGTTTAGGTAGGCTATGCGGCCACTTTCGGTATAAAAGCGGTATACCGACAGGCCGCTGCTTTTACCGCTGGTATAAGCGCCAATTATAATGTCGTAACTTTTTGGTCCCATATTCTTTTTCTGAGCAAAAATCAACCCGGGAATAAGGGTTAAAACAACTATCAGGAGTTTTTTCATTAGTATATATTGGTTTATAAATGCAAGTTACTAAAACAATTTAAAAAGATAGCGGCACCGTTTAGAGCATACATAAAAGATATTGATATAATGGTGTCAATACTATGCCACCACTTTTTAGATGAAACAATTAATATCCAACCATTTATAGAAAACATAGCTGGTTGTGCAAACGTGAACGTGAACATTTTACCTCTTTTTTCTACGCGTTTTACATAATCTATTTCAACAAAAAAGCCCCGATAAATCGGGGCTTACAATTTTGTATAAGAAGTTTTTTATTCTTCTACCATCTCACTGTTGGGGCTGCTAACCTCGGGCTCTTCCTGTTTAAAGTAGCGTTTTTGGTTTAGCAATATCATAATAACACCTACGGATATAGCAGCATCAGCCAGGTTAAACACCGGCCGGAAGAAGATAAACTCTTCGCCGCCCCATATCGGTACCCAGGCAGGGAAATGACCCGTTAACAGCGGGAAGTAAAACATATCTACCACGCGCCCGTGAAATAAACCGGCGTAATTATAAATGATACCGTAAAAGGTAGAATCGATAATATTACCCAGCGCGCCGGCAAGTATTAGCGCAACCATCATCACCAAACCACGATGGTATTTATGTTTGATAAGGAATACAAGCGCATACCCAATACCACAAACCGCAACAATTCGAAACAGCGTTAAAGCCAGTTTACCCAGCTCGCCGCCCAGTTCCATGCCAAAGGCCATCCCGTTATTTTCGGTATAATGCAGCATCCCACGGTTACCCAGCAAATGAATTTCTTCGCCAAGGAACATGTGTTTTAGTACCCAGATCTTAATGATCTGATCGAGCAAGACAATTAAAGCAGCAGTAAAAAAAGGTTTTGTATAAGCAGCCTTCATTTATTGCTTAAGTTTTGCTTCCATAGTTAGCGTTGTGTGCGGCACGGCACGCAGGCGTTCTTTAGGAATAAGCTTACCGGTTTCGCGGCAAATACCGTAGGTTTTATTTTCGATGCGCACCAGGGCGGCCTCTAACTGCTCAATAAATTTCTTTTGGCGGGCTGCTAACTGGTTTATTTGTTCTTTCTCCAACGTTGCAGATCCATCCTCTAATGTTTTATAAGTACCGGCAGTATCATCTGTACCATTCGCGTTTGGCGAACTTAATGAGGTAGCCAGTGCATTAAGCTCTTCTTTAGAGCTGCGTAGTTTTTCTAATAATAGGTCTTTAAATTCTTTTAATTCCGAATCAGAGTACCTTGTTTTTTCGTTTTCCATTTAACTTTTACTTATAGCAATCAAAATTTCATATTCGTCTATAACGGCCTTCTCACCATCATTTAACTGATTATCAAGCACAAGGCTGTCAGCCAAAATTTCGGCGCAAATATAGGATAAATTATTCTCCGTCGCTTTCCATATCTCCGTACCACAATTCACAGCTACTTTTATTTTATCGGTAACTTCAAATTCTTTAGCCTTACGTAAGTTTTGTATGCGGTTTATTAATTCGCGGGCAATACCCTCCTCTTTCAGCTCGTCGGTAATCGTAACATCTAAAGCCACGGTTAGTTTTCCTAAATTTGCAACCTGCCATCCCGGTACATCTTCAGCGATAATTTCCACGTCTGATAATAGTATCGAGTACTTAGTATCAAGTATCAGGATAGAACCTTCGCTTTCTAATTTGGCTATCTCTTCCTGGCCAAAAGCATTGATGGCCGCGGCAACATCCTTCATATCCTTACCTACTTTAGCGCCTAGGGCTTTAAAGTTTGGTTTTATTTTTTTCTTGATGAAACCGGCGGCATCGGTAATGTATTCGATATCCTTAATATTGGTTTCAGACAGGATGAGTTCTTTCACTTTCTCTACCTGTTCTTTAAAGTTCTTATCCAGTATAGGCAATAAAATTTTGCTTAACGGGCGGCGAACCGGAATCTCTATTTTCTTACGAAGCGATAATACCAATGATGATATATCCTGAGCCATTTGCATACGCTCTTCAAGAGCAGTATCTACCAACTCGTTGTGATACTCGGGATAATAAGCCAGGTGTACCGATTCGAATTCCTCTTTGCCGGTAACACTATTCAGATCGGTATATAAACGTTCTGCGAAGAACGGCGCGATTGGTGCCATCAGTTTGCTAATGGTAATCAAACAAGTATAGAGCGTTTGGTATGCCGAGAGCTTATCTTCCGAATTATCCGACCTCCAGAAACGGCGACGGCTCAACCTGATGTACCAGTTGCTGAAGTGCGCATCAACAAACTCCTGAATGGCGCGGGCAGCTTTGGTAGGTTCAAAATCGGCATAAAATGCGTCAACCTCTTTGCTCAGTGTATTTAATAATGATATGATCCAACGGTCAAGCTCGGGGCGTTTGTCGATGGCTATTTCGGCTTCTTCGTACTTAAACTTATCGATGTTGGCATAAAGCACAAAGAACGAATAAGTATTATACAGCGTACCAAAGAACTTACGGCGGACCTCGTCCAACCCTTCGATATTAAATTTCAGGTTATCCCAGGGAGCGGCATTGCTTATCATATACCAGCGGGCGGCATCAGCGCCAAACTGTTCGATAGTTTCAAACGGATCTATACCATTACCCAAACGTTTAGACATTTTGTTGCCGTTCTTATCAAGCACCAAACCGTTTGATACAACGTTCTTGAACGCCACGCCTTTGTTGCCAACCTGTTCGTTTATAGCTTTCACCTCATCGCTGGCTTCGCTCAACATCACCGCAATGGCGTGCAAGGTAAAGAACCAGCCGCGGGTTTGGTCTACACCTTCGGCAATAAAATCGGCCGGGTATGCAGCAGCAAATTCATCTTTATTCTCGAAAGGGAAATGCCATTGCGCGTAGGGCATGGCGCCGCTATCAAACCAAACATCAATCAGGTCGGGTTCGCGCAGCATGCGTTTTCCGGTTGATGAGGTCAGGATCACATCATCCACATAAGGACGGTGCATATCCTCCAGCTTAAAGCCGGCAGGCATTAAACCTGCGGCGATAGACTTCTCTATCTCGGCATTCAATTCAACTATAGAGCCGATGCATTTTTCTTCTGTGCCATCTTCCTCGCGCCAGATAGGCAGCGGGGTACCCCAGTAGCGCGAACGCGACAGGTTCCAGTCTACCAAATTCTCCAGCCAGTTGCCAAAACGACCTGTGCCGGTGCTCTCCGGTTTCCAGTTGATGGTTTTGTTAAGCGCAACCATTTTATCCTTTACCGCGGTGGTACGGATGAACCAGCTATCCAGCGGATAGTAAAGGATAGGCTCATCAGAACGCCAAGAGTGTGGGTAGCTGTGCTCGTATTTCTTAACGTCGAACGCGCGGTTCTCGGTCTTTAATTTTATAGAGATGAGCACGTCGGTAGGTTTAAACCCTTCCTCGCCGCGTTCCTCGTTGGTGTAATATTCTTCTTTAACGTAACGGCCGGCAAAATCGGTCACTTCTTCTACAAAGCGGCCCTGTTTATCAACCAGGGGAACTTCTTTACCATTCTCGTCCTTCACCAAAACAGACGGCACATTATTTTCCTTACATGCCCTAAAGTCATCCGCACCAAAAATAGAAGCAGTGTGTACAATACCTGTACCATCCTCGGTAGTAACAAAATCTGCCGGGATCACACGGAAAGCGTTAGCTTCCAAATCGGCATTGGTTACATATGGCATTAATTGCTCGTAGTGGATGCCTAACAGGTCGGTACCTTTACACTCGCGGGTTAACGTCCATGGGATGATTTTATCGCCACCTTTGTAATCTTCAAAAGATGCGTTCTCGCCTTCGGCTTTAAAGTATTTTTTTATCAGGTCCTTAGCCAGTACTACACTAACGGGTTCGTAGGTATATGGGTTAAAGGTGTTTATTTGAACGTAATTGATGCTTTCGCCAACTGCCAAAGCACAGTTTGATGGCAGTGTCCAAGGGGTGGTCGTCCAGGCCAGAATGAAAACATCTCCGTTTGCTCCGTCAAAAAGGAAAGCCGAATCTTTATCGTTCTTTACTTTAAACTGGGCTACAATGGTAGTATCCTTTACCATTTTGTAGGTACCCGGCTGGTTCAGCTCGTGCGAGCTAAGACCTGTGCCCGATTTTGGCGAATACGGCTGCACAGTATAACCTTTGTAAAGCAGGTCCTTATCATAAAGCTGTTTCAGGATCCACCAAAGGCTCTCGATGTATTCGTTCTCGTAAGTAACATAAGGATTGTCAAGATCTACCCAGTAGCCCATTTTAAGGGTAAGGTCGTTCCAAACATCGGTATATTTCATTACCTCCTTGCGGCAGGCATCGTTGTACTCTTTTACAGTAATTTTTTTGCCGATATCATCCTTGGTGATACCTAACGATTTCTCAACAGCAAGCTCGATTGGCAAACCATGTGTATCCCAGCCGCCTTTACGCTTTACCTGGAAACCTTTCAGGGTTTTATAACGACAGAAAATATCCTTAATACTCCGCCCCATAACGTGGTGAATACCGGGCATACCATTAGCGCTGGGCGGGCCTTCATAAAAGGTGTACGGCTTGCTTGCCGGCCTGCTGCTGATACTTTTTTCGAATATGCCGTTCTGTTTCCAGAAATCGAGCACGTCTTTACCTGTTTGAGATAGATTTAACTGCTTATATTCCTTGTACATCAATGTGTTCGCGTCGAATTTTAAAGGTTGCAAAAATAGCGAATTTTATTATTAAATGATAGTTAAATAGGGAATTATGACGAAGAGGTTTTGGATGGTAACAGTAAGTTAACCACAGAAGGCAGCCATGAAATATTCACCTTATAAAATTGGCGAGCCAGATTTGCAATACATAATCTGATCGGCAAAACGTTTTGAGTATTGTTATGATATTGAGATGCTATTTCTCGTAAACAGTAGCTTTAAGCTTGTAAACTCCGCTTGGTGCCGCATAACTAACATTTATTTCGGGAATTGTGATTGCCAGCTTACCGCCTTGTTTCACTGTTATCTCTATTTTATCACTCACGTCAGGACTAAAACAATAAAAGCCGCTTCCGCTCTCATTAGCTCCTATTACTTTGCATTCGTTGTCATTTTCAAAAGTATCGTTACTGTAACGCACAATCTTATAAGTACCAGCAGTAGTAGGTATTGTTTTGAACAATATATACAAGTTTGCTTTACTTCCCGTTTTAGCATCTTTAAATAATAAGCCTTTTTGATTTATATTGAAATCGTAATGGCTGCTGCTTCCTACCGTAAATGTGGTAAACTTTGCCTGTTCGAAATCGCTAAGTGCCCATGTATTATCCGGTTCCGGTACAATTGGATCGGTAGTTTTAGAGTCTTTTTTACAGTTCGAAAAAGATAGCACACAAAGCGCAAGGCAGAAAAATGAAATTTTATAATTATGCATAAGGTTATTTATTTCCAATTATAATTAATTTTTACAACATCAGCCCCTGTTAAGAAGCTCACTTTGTGGTAAAACAATGTTTCCTATATTTGACTAACGAACACATCACACCCAATGAAACTAAACTTCATAAACCTTTTAGCAGTCGCCGCCCTTTTTGCTGGATGCTCCGGAAACGAAAAGAAAACAACTACCACAACCACCACGCCCGACACCGGGATGGCGGCAGATATAAGGCAACATATCGCCGTTCTAGCAAACGACAGCCTGCTTGGCCGCAAGCCATTTACCAAAGGGGAAGACAAAACCATTGCCTACATTGCCAACGAGTTTAAAAAGCTGGGCATGGAGCCGGGTAACAAGGGTAGCTACTTTCAGGAGGTGCCCCTGGTAGAAATTACATCTGCAGCGCAGGATATGAACATTAGCGGCGCGGCTACCACTGCCCTAAAACCGGGCGTAGATTTTGTGGCTTCTACCCGCCGCGAGGTGGACAGCCTGAGCCTTAAAAATTCGCCTTTGGTTTTCGCCGGCTTTGGTGTTGTTGCGCCGGAGTATAACTGGAACGACTATAAAGGCCTTGACGTAAAAGGCAAAACCGTTATCGTTTTGGTAAACGACCCGGGTTTTAAAGCAGAAGAAAAGCTTTTTAAAGGCGACACCATGAGCTACTACGGCCGCTGGACATATAAATATGAAGAAGCCGCGCGACAAGGTGCCGCCGGAGTGATCATTGTTCACCAAACCGAACCGGCGAGCTATGGATGGCAGGTTATTCAAAACAGTTTCGCAGGCGCTAAACTCTACCTGCAACAGGCCGATAAACACATGAACCGCTGCCAGGTTGAGGGTTGGATGAGCGAGGAAGCCGCTACAAAATTGCTATCATCGGCAGGTATAAGGGGCGATATCCGCGCTTATGCGCGCAAAAAAGATTTTAAAGCTGTGGCCTTAAACAGTACGGTATCATTATCCTTAAAAAACACGCTTAAATACTCCAAATCGCATAACGTAATTGCTACGCTAAAAGGTTCGGCCAGACCGGATGAAACTATTCTGTACACCGCGCATTGGGACCACTTTGGTATTGGCAAACCCGACGCAAAAGGCGACAGCATTTACAACGGCGCTATTGATAATGCCAGCGGTGTTGCAGCCATTTTAGCTGTCGCCAAAAAGTTCACTCAGCAAAAAGAGAAGCCCAAACGCAGCATAGTTTTCCTTGCGGTAACTGCCGAGGAACAGGGGCTTTTAGGTTCGGAATATTACGCAACCCACCCTGTTTACCCGCTAAATAAAACCGTAGCTAATTTAAATATCGACGCGCTGTCGGACTTTGGCGAGACCAGCAATTTCTCCATCACAGGCAAAGGACAAAATGATCTGGATGATTACGTAATAGCTTTAACTAAATCTAAAGGCTGGGATGTTGTAGGTGATGAAGCACCGGGCTCGGGCAGTTACTACCGCTCAGATCATTTTAATTTCGCCAAAGTTGGCGTGCCTGCTTTAGACCTCCACAATGGTTCAAAAAGCATCCAGCGGGGCGAGGAGTTTGGCAAAGAGAAAGCAAAAGAATATAACGAGCAACATTATCACCAACCCTCAGACGAATATAGCGAGGCGATGGATACCAAAGGCATGGCACAAACTGCCCGCCTGATGTACCAGCTTGGCGTAAAACTCAGCAACGAAACAATCTTCCCCGGTTGGAAAAAAGGTTCGGAGTTTAAAGCGGTAAGAGATAAAATGATGGGGAAATAGTGAGCGGTGATAACACCGATGATAGGCTTTTCCTTCGAGCGCCATTGCGAGAAGTGACGGTGACAGGCTATTTTCGATAGGCATATTTACGACTGTTCTATTGAAGATTGCCACGCTACGCTCGCAATGACGCTTGGTTAAGAGACGCAATGACGCGTTTATTAACCCATATTACACTTTATCGATCCTAACCCATTGCATGCCTGCGGCTTCTGCGGCTTGTACACCGGGTTCGCCATCTTCAAATACCAGGCAGTATTTGGGGTCAACGCCCAGTTTTTCGGCGGCGGCCAGAAATGGGTCGGCGTATGGTTTGCCGTGGGTAGTTTCGCCTGCGCAGATTAGCACTTCTACTTTATCAAGTATACCTAATACGCTCAGGGTTTTCTCAACCGAGGTACGGCTCCCGCCGGATACTACACCAATACGCACCTTGCCGGCGTGGTTTATAAGATGGTTAACTACGTAATCTATTGGCTGGGTTTTCTCTATGTATTCGCTAAAGAACACTTTATGCTTTCTTGCCGCAAAGTCAACAGGGTCAAACGTGGTATTGTACCGTTTGTTTATTTCGCCAACTACGTTTAGTATAGGCAGGCCGGCAAATTCATCAATAATATCGCCGTCAATAACATAGCCGTCATCAGCAGCCACGCGGATATAACTTTCTTTGTGCGCGCCCATATTATCGGCAAGTGTGCCATCGCAATCATATAAAAACGCTTTAAAATCACCGGACGAAAGCTTTGTTAAAGCCTTATATTTTTGAATTGATGTAGCCTGTTCCATTTTGGCTGCAAGTATAAATAAACAGGCTAATATATTTGTAATGGTTAGGTAATGACTATCATAGATAGTAATTTGTAATTTTGCGAATGAATCTGAAGATCTATATCGTAATATTTGTGGGTGTGCTTATTATCGTGTTCGCCATATTTAGCCTTTTTGCCGTTGGAGCGCAAAACGAGCAGTGGGTCAGCGTTTTAATAGGCGCGGCAATTGGCTGTGTGCTTGCCATTGGTTTCCGGGTAATGAAAAAGAAACGGCTGCAAAACAAACAACCTCAATAAATATTGCGCCCGGCGCCACCATCAACCTGTATGGTTTGCCCGCTAATGTATGCAGCCTGTTCTGATGCCAGGAAAGTTACCAGCGCAGCCAGTTCTTCGGGCTTACCAATGCGCCCAAGCGGAATGGTTTTAGCTTTTTGATCTATAGCTTCGTCAGGATCTACATCTTTGGGCAAAGTATGTTTAATGCGGTCAGTAAGTATCAATCCCGGCGCTACATTGTTTACCGTGATGTTGTAAGGGCCAAATTCATCGGCCATAAGTTTTGCCATTCCTACTACGCCCATCCGCATAGCGGTAGACAGCACTGAACCGCCAAGCACTGACTTTACCGAACCACTGATGATATTTATGATTCGCCCGCTGCCGGTTTTTTGCAGGTGCGGTAACACTAATCGGCTGGTACGCGCCATGCTAAGCAAGTTCAGGTCGAAGGCTTGCTGCCATTGGGTGTCATCAAAATTTTCAAACTTATCAAATGGTGGCCCGCCTGCATTGTTAAGCAAAATATCTATCCGGCCAAAAGCATTGGCCGCTTTATTTATAAACCCGGCCACCTGCGCAGCATTAGCTACATCAACAGGTATGGCAATAACATTGTTACCCGTTGCATCTTTGATCTCATCTGCGGTTTTGGTAAGCTCCTCTTCATCACGGGAGCCTATAATAACCTTGGCGCCTTCGGAAGATAACGCCATGGCTATAGCTTTGCCTAAACCTTTACTTGCTGCCAAAACAATGGCCACTTTGTTAGTTAGTTTTAAGTCCATTTTGCTAATGTTAAACCTTTGCTAACATAAATAAAATATATTTGTAAAGGCTTAAGTGCCCACCATCGTTACATAAAAATGAAAAACCAAACCGCCCGAACTTTTTTATTGCTGGGCATTGCTCTTATACTATTTGCAAGCGCCGCCCTTTTTGTTGAACCCGGCAAAATGCAGGATGTTATGAACGGCGCGTCGGCGGGTTTCGCGCTTGCCGGCTGTATTAGCTTTGTGATGCTGCTGGTACAAAACTCTAAAAAACGGTAATGAAAAAATTTATCCGGAGTGTTGGTTTCGCGCTTAAAGGCATCAGCTACGCTTTTGCTACGCAGCTAAACTTCAGGATCCAAACATTTGTGGCACTAATTGCCATTGCAATGGGCTTGTATTTTAACATCAGCGCAAGCGAGTGGCATTGGGTAACACTTTGTATTGCTTTGGTTTTAATGATGGAACTGTTTAATACCGGCGTTGAGGCCCTTGTAGACTTGGTATCGCCGGGATATAATGAACTGGCAGGCCGCGTTAAAGATGTAAGCGCGGCGGCTGTATTGGTTGTAGCGCTACTTACCATAATTACCGGGGCTATTATTTTTTTACCGAAAATATTATTACTAATCCATGCTGCATAAAACACGTGGCATAGTATTTAAAACCACCGATTACAGCGAGAGCAGCGTGGTGGTACAGATCTTCACAGAAAAATTCGGCCTGCAATCGTATATCATCAACGGGGCAAAAAAACCTAAGGCTAAAATAAGCCGCAACATGCTGCAACCTCTGCATTTGGTTGATATGGTTGTATACCACAAAAGCAACGGCAACGTACAGCGCATTTCCGAGTTGAAGAACTCGCCCACCCTACAAACTATCCCTTACGATGTGATCAAAAGCTGTATAGCCATATTCCTGAACGAGGTATTGTATAAAGCCGTAAAACAACAAACACCAGACGAAAACATCTTTGATTTCATTTTTAACGCCATAGAACTGCTTGATCATAAAACCCGCGGACTGGCAAACTTTCATCTGCTGTTTTTGGTGCAGCTAACGCGATACCTGGGCTTTTATCCGCATGGTAAAGTTGCTGCGGAAGCGGACTACTTTGATATGAAGGATGGGGTATTCAGCAATTATAAACCAGATAGTTTATCGTACCTGTCGCCGCCGCATACCAAAAATCTGTACACCTTGCTAAAAAGCAATTTCGGAAACATTGACGACGTTAAACTCAGCAACGACGAGCGCCGTTACCTCATTAATAAACTTCTGGAGTATTACGCCATGCATATAGAAGGTTTTGGCAACATCCGGTCGCATGAAGTACTTGAAGAGGTTTTAGGGTAAATCATAATTGAAACAATGAAGAAAAATATCCTTATTCCATTTTTATTAATTGCAACCATTTCAGGTTGCAATATGATGAATAGACATGACTTAAAATCTTATTTAGGTGATATAGGTGTCGAATTGAAAGATGATTATCAAACTTTAAGTTTAGAACAAACAGGTTTTAAAGACTTTACATTAAATGCGACACTAATAGTAAGCAATGATGACAAGGCTGCCATTCTAAAAAGTTTAAAGACGCAGGTAAAATTTATTAAGATTGATACGATACCTTTACTGGGCTTTAACGGGAATGCCACAAATGGTTATTTAAATAAATCGACATACTATTTTTATAAGGGACAAACCAAAGAGGGCATTCCTTGGCAGGAGTATGAACTAAAAATAGATACAGCAAACAATCGATTAGATTTTGAATGGGGCGATTATTAATTGTATAATGAAGAAACATGGCAACTAAAACAAATTTTATAATTTAGCAAAATGCCATCTATTTCGAAAACACTGACGTTGCTATTATTAGCAATTATAATATTCACCGGTTGCGGCCCTCGTAAACCCGAAAAATCTAAAATATCATTCAAAAGCGTGGAGGGGATCACCTTTCTGGAGGTCTCGCGCAAGCAAAATAACGGCCTTTCGTATAATGAATACGGCTTCCATCTGGTGCCCGACTGGAGACTTCGTTTTACATCGGCAGATTCGGCAGCACTTTACAGCCCGGTAAAAGGTAAATTCTTTAACTTTCCACTGGCTTTAGGCACCGATTCTGTTTTTAACATTGCCCATGCCTTTTTAAAGATGAAGGTAATGAGTAAGGATAGTCTGGTATTTCAGTTGTTAGAAACCGAGGGCGATTCGATGGACCTTAATAAATCGCGCGTAACCATGCGCCTATACTCCGAAGATTATATTAAAAATAAACTTAAAACAGATTTTACGGTATTACAGCGCCCCAGCAAACAGGATACTATTTTTGTGCGCGGCTTAGTGGCAAAGGCCAATGCCGATATTAAAAATGCCTTCGCGGCATCTCAGCCGGTGCAGGTTATCAGTAAAAACCCTAACGTTGTGATCAATAAGGTAACGGCGAAACCCAGTTTGTTAGATAACAAGTACAGTACCGATGATGATTATTTAAACCCGTCATATAAAATAACCATTTATAAAGCCTACCAAGATTTTAACTATATGTTTGAGGCCACGGTAGATTCGGCAGGCACATGGCATTATAACAAGCCCCTGCTTGGTACGTTTCTTGGCGATGAATCCGCCAAAAAGAATTATATTAAAGTATCAACAGCTATTATGAATACATATTTGAAGCTGTTTTTAACTACTACCCCCGGTTCAAGCCTGGGAATGAAACACGCCAGTACCATATCAGTAGATGTAAGAGGAATTATGGCCTCAAAATAGTTATCAGGTTAATTAAGTTTTGCTTCTTTTTGATAGTACTAATCCACCAATAACCATTGCTGTGCCTGCAATAGCATATATGGTAATTTTCTCGCCCAATAACAAATAACTATATAAATAGCCGAATACCGGTGTTAGGTATAACCAACCTGCTGCTTTTACAGGATCGGTCTTTACAAGGTAAAGCCAAAGCTGGTTGGCTATAAATGATAACACCACTATCATCCAGGCTAATGACAGAAACAGGTTTGCATCTACATGTTTTATATTAGCTTGAGAAAATACCCAGCAGAAAGGCAGTAATATAATCCCGCCAATAAAAACTTGCCACACATTAAAAACGATGTTTGACATGGAAAGCTTAAGTGTAGAAAAATAGATACTGCTTATTGCATATGAGGTAATATATAGTAATAATAATATAATACCCAAAACGCTGATATGAGCATCGGCCATTCCCGTAGCTGAGGCAAGCACCAGACCCGAAAAAGCTATCAACATACCAGTCACCTCCATGCCGGTTAATCTTCTATTTAAGAACAGGGCCGAAAATAAAGCAATTATAAGAGGTGCAACCGCCAGGAATAACATTCCTATACCTGCCGATACAAATTTTTGCGCGGCAAAAAAGGAACCTAAAGTAAGGGTTGTATTTAAAAGCCCGTAAACTAAAATATTTTTCCACTCGGTACCTTTAGGCCAAAAACGGTATTTACGCTGTAACAGCAACAGGGGGGCAAAAATTAATCCTGTACATATAAAACGAATGCACGCCAGTAACAATGCATCGGCAGACAGGATACCAAATTTAACTACTACTGAACCAGATGCCCATAAAACGGCGAATAGCAGCCCCGGTAAAATATTCTTATACAAAGTTTATAATGTTGTAAAGCTATATTATTTGTTCTTTTTAAAAATCCGGGTAATAAAATTTCCCTCCTCACCTTTTTTCTCTTTAGGCGGGCCAATTAGAAAGGCGTAGTCGTGCAGGGGTTCGAAGTGGTCGCAAACTATTTTAAACATACCTAACAGCGGTACAGCCAATATCATTCCCGGTATGCCCCATACAGCTTCGCCTACTACAATAATAAGAATTGTAAACAGCGGGTTAATATTTAGTCTGTCGCCTACCACTAATGGCTCCAGCAAATAGGTTTGTATGAGCTGTACCAACCCATAAGTTATCAGTACGCCTACTACAACCTTTGTGTCACCACTTTGTGCCAGTGCCATTAAAACGGTTATGGATGTGCCCGTGATGTTACCCGCAAAAGGCACCAACTCTAATACTCCGCATAGTATCGCAAAAAATATTGCGTTATTTACACCTGCTATAGTAAAGCCTATACCGTACATCACCCAAAGCATTACTATCATCAAACCCAATCCGCCTAAATAGCTTTGTGTTACTTTACTTGCATCGTCCAACACCACTTCTGTTTCTTTACGGCTGTCGGGTTTAAATAACCGCAGTATAAATTTCTTAAAATGCGACCGGTAAAAAATGAACAGGAAGGTGTAGACCAACACCAATATAGCATCAACTAAGATCCCGGCAAAAGAGCCTATAAGTGTGGTTACCATACCTGCTGCCTGCCCCATGGTACTCCCCTGCTGTTCTTTAATTATTTTTTGCTGTTCGCGGTGCGAGATACCAAAATGCTGCTTTACATATTCTTTTAAACCTGCAATAATATTATTTACACGCTCCTCAATCTTAGTCAGGTCATCTAACAGGTCGCTTAGTTGGTATTGTAAAAGTGTAATTACGCCCCCAATTACCACAAGCAAAGCAACCACGCTCAATATAGATGACAGGCTGTTGCCTACGCCCTTGCCTTGCAGCCAGTGGCATATAGGTAACAACAGCATAGACAGCACCATACCAAAGGTAAGCGGTATAAGCACAGCTTTGGCAAAGTACAATATGCCAAACACGAGTACAAAAAGTAAAAGAATACGCAGGGTTTGATTGAGGTAGCTTATATTCATTAAGATTGATCAAAGTTGGTAATTGCTAATAAAAAACAATGGGCGTAGGGTTTTATCAGCGATGTCAACATTAACAGATAATTGATCGCTACACCCCGCGCCCATTGTAAAATTCTACGGGCTTGTTTAACCCAATATACGCTTCTTAATGTAATCAACAGCAGAATCGGCCAGATCGTTACCACCTGTTTGCACTAAACAACCATCTTCTTGTATAGTTAGTTCGGCTTCGATGTTATTGTCGATACGGACCATAAGTTTATTTTGGATCTTTTCTACGTGGCATGCTACTTCCCGGCCCGAATAATGTATTTCAAATTCGTATTTGCCATCTTTATCTGCCGGGGTGGTGTCTTTTTCTTCAATCATGGTTTAGTTCTTTTATATATTGGTTATAACACCAAAGACCTTACCAATGTTTCATAAACAAAAAAAGAGAAAACTTTAGGGGCTTTCTCTTTTGTGTTTTTACTGACCTCATTATATCATAAAGAACAATTGGTTGGGTAGGATATATAATAATTAACCAAATATAATATCTATATATTTAGTAGACAATATTAAAATGATATATTTTTACTAACAACCGTAATAAAATTTGGCCAAATGTTAATAAACTACTTTTTGCGGGGAAGCATTTTAAGTGTTAACTGTTTGGCAAAACGTAAACCGCGTTGCAAAATGTTCCCTTTCCGATTTTTTAGGAAGTATTTAATAGCTTCGTAAGTATATTTATTTTCAGTCAATACTTCCGGAAAATATTTAACAGGCTGCTGTGCTACCTGTACGCCATACATGCTTTCAATATTAGAGTGTACGCCGGTACCATCGTGCCCGATGTTGTGAATGAGTGACTGACCGGGGTTAAGCGTAAGCCCTCCATTCAGAAAAACCGATGCATACCAACGGATAGCCCACGAGTTGTTTTTACGGGCTTTAAAATCCTGCATCTGTTTCCAAAAATTCATGGTACCCTCTATGGAAAACTGGTTTATTTTTTCATCATCAAAAGCCTCAATTAACGTATCTATATTGGCTTCAAACTTTTGCCAGGCACTTGCCCAGGTTGCCCACCCCCAGCTAAAAGCCGCGCGAAAAAAGAAAGTTTCGGGCAGGGCCGCATCATGCAGGGGGAACATATAGGCACTAATATGCATCACCTTTTCTTCATGTTCAAAATGCTGCAAGGCATCGTTAAAATACTGTAGGGTGTAGGGCGATGATACCAGATCATCCTCAAATACAATTACATTACCATATTGGCTTACCAGTTGCGTAACCCCGGCTATAATAGAATTAGCCAGTCCCATGTTTTGCTCCCGGGTTATAACTTTTACTGATTTAAAGCCTGTTGCCTCGGATGCTATCAGCCTAACTTCGTCTACAGCCGCTTTATCGGCGCCTGTTTTAGCCCCGTCAGAAAAGATGAAAAGATCAGACTCGGCCGCCAGTATATTTTTTTGCAAATAGCTTAACGTTTGGCCTGTATGGTAGGGCCTGTTATATACAAATAAGGCTATAGGTGCGGGTGAGGTCAATTAGTGATTTTATTATAATGCTTAAAAGATATCGGCTTGCTTATCCGTTTTTGTGCACAATACCGTATAGGCATTCGCAAGCCTCTCTCTGAATGTATTGCTCAACTCAACCAATGTGTTTTTTACGGCAAATTGTGCAAGTATTTTAAACCTGTTAAAAAGCGTGTCAGGTTTTTTTTGGTTGATAAAAGTATTGAAACGGGTAAGCTCCGGGACTATAATAGAGGTAAGGCCTTTTCTGATCTCAAAACCTTCGGTTTGCAGCAAATATCTAAGCGATGTTGGTGTGTACATATTAATATGACCATAGGCCATAAAATGATTTATGCGCTTATCGACATTGTTTTTATAATCTATAGGCACCTCTATCACAAAATTTTTAGCTACACGCTTAATCTCACGAAGCAGGAGGCGCTCATGTTCTACGTGCTCTAACACATGCGATAATATGATGAGATCGAAACTATCGTCGCCAAACGGTAACTTGTACCCATCAAATTCCTGCACCGATACAACCTTCTTAATATTACGCGATCTGATATGTTGTACACCACTCTCAGAGATCTCGACGGCATGAAACTCGGGCGCGAAATTATAATCAGATAATTTTTGCAAAATGCTGCCATCGCCCGCGCCAACCTCCAATACTTTTTCAAAAGATTGGCCCTTGCAAACATCAATAATATGATATGCCTTGTACTTGGCACCAAGCATACGCCAGGCCTCGTCATGGGTTTTGTAAAACTCGTCGTACGCTTCTTTTACGTTGTCGCTTGTCTGGAGCTTTTGCATATGCAATATTAATAAATAACCGTTATCCAACCTGCTTTTTTGTATTTAACATCTTTCAATAAAATGATATAGTAGTACACAGCAGCGGGCAGCTTTTCACCGTTATATGTCGCGTCCCATCTTTTGGGGTATCCTACCGAATTAAACACCTGGCGGCCTATCCTGTCAAAAATTTGTACGGTTACATTCTTATAATCATCAATATTCTTAATTACCCATTCATCATTTATACCATCATTATTAGGTGTTATGGTATTAGGAATTTTCAAATCATTGTTTACAATAACTTTTACGGTTGCCGTGGCACTGCAATTGGCCCCGTTAAACGCAGTAAGTGTATAAATGGTCGTTTGTATTGGCGATGCAATAGGGTTTAAAATATTCGGATCGCTTAGGCCGGTTGCCGGAGACCATTGATATGGAAAATTACCGCCCAAAACACTACCGGCAAGAGTAATACTTTCGCCCCTGTCTATTGTAACTTCGGCACCGGTAGACACAAGCGGCTTACTTGTACTATGTACGGTTACAAAAGACTCTGACAACTGGTTACAGCCGCCTTCAGTAATACTCCATTTAAGTTCAACATCGGTATCAACAGGTAAGCCATTTATAATTGCATGCGGGTTGTTTATATTAGAGGTATTAAAAGGGTTGTAGCCCGCGGGGCTAATTACCGACCATGTACCTACTTCATTGGGTTTGGGCGCGTTAGCAGCAAGTGTTAACTGTGTTAAACCACATACTGATTGAGCATTACCGGCATCTGCAACTGTAGCAGGGCCTACATAATCTACTTTAACGCTGTTACTCACCTCGTCGCAACTGTTAGATCTCGCAACCCTGGTATAATACATGCTGCTTGTGCTGATAAAATTAAACTGATAGTCCTTTTGGGTAGCGTTGTTGATATTTTGCCACAGTACATTATCAGTACTGTAACGCCACTGGTAGGTTATATTACCGGAACCACCCGTTGGAATATTTCCGGATAAGGTAACGATGTTTGAACCTGCAGCGCAAACAGATTGCCTGTCGGCAGTAATTTGGTTATTAGATACAGGCGGTTCAAAATATACATCTGTATAGCTATCATAAATGGCTATAGCGTTATTTATAACCCGTCGCCTGTAGCTTCTTACAACTGTGTTAGCCGTTGCCGTGTTATTATATCCGGCCACATAATCATTATTGGTTGCACCTGTACCGATATCCTGCCATATACCGCCCTGGTATACTTGCCACTGAAAAACTCCTGCCACGTTATTGCCGGGCAGCAAAATATTAAAGGTTGATGATTGGCAGGCATGCAGGTTTGACACTACAGCGTTTATTATGGTAACCTTGTAATCCACAAAGGCACAAGCATCCGTTAAGCGGTAAGTAACTGTTCCGGTAAAATCCTGTTCTACACCCGAAACCGGGCTTAATATACCATTACTTGTTGCAATAAGAGGTGTAAGATGCGCCTTATTCGTTTTTGGCGATATAGTTAAAGTTATGGTACGATTGGCCTGATTAATAATAGCAGGGCCATCCTGGCCGGGTACATTAAAATCAGTTATAGTGCTATTAATACCATTCGTGATAAATACTGAAGCACTGCTTGTTTTATCGCAAGATGCTTTAGAGATGGTCCAGGTGAAATCGAATTGAGAGTTTAACGGCATCCCGGTAATATGCGCGTTTGGATCGTGTATGTTTGTTGGTGTAAAAGGATTATAACCCGAAGCTGAAACTACCGACCAGGTACCCATCTCGTCTGCTGCAGGTGTATTGCCCGTTAATGTATACGAAGTAACATTACATAGCGTAACCGGTGGTCCAACAGATGCTGGGCCAAGGCCGGGAATATAATCGATGGTGACAACATTGCTATAAGCACGGCACGCGCCCGTAACGGACGCTCTCCTGAACCAGGTTTTTGTATTTATTTGCTCCTGCAAAAACCAATTTTCGCTTGTTATATTAACATAATCCTGAAAGTTTACACCATCGGTACTTCGTTGCCATGTATAGGTGGTAGCTGGCGTGTAACCTATTGGCCTGTTACCGGTAAACATATATAACACCACACCGGTACCACAGGCAACCTGCTTATCAACCGAAATAATATTTTGGTCTGTTGATGGCGCTACTGTTAGCTGATAATAAGAATCGTAAGTAGTAATACCTGCTTGAGTAATTGCCCGCCTGTAAGTAATAATAGTATTTGCCCCTGTTAAATTGGCCTGGGCAGTTGTCGTATAATTAACCTGATCAATTGCTCCCGCTGCATTAACCCAAACACCCGCCGACATCATTTGCCAGGTGTAATTATCAGCCGGAGTTGGGAGTATATCACCCGTTAACGATACCACATCTCCGGGGCAGGCACCTATATTTGTTACTTTATTATCTAAGCTCACGGTAACCTTATAGGTTACTTGCGTACAGCCGTTTGATACTATATAGTCTACCGGGCTGTTAAAATTAACCAATGTGCCGGAAACGGGGGTTACTGTTGCCCCCGCTGTAGTAGTAACTGTTGGGCGTAAGGCAAATCTGTCGGTACCCGGGGGTACCGTTAATGCTATTGTTTTATTATTATGGTCAATAACCGCCGGGCCATTTTGTTCGGGAATAGTAAAAGACGCTATACCCGGAATCGCCCCTCCGCCTAAAACTACTTTTTTAGATGCGCTGGTAACACAGCCGCTTGCATTTGTTACCGTTACTACATAAGTTCCGCTTTGATGAAATGTGTTTGTTGCCTGGTTTGGTGTGTCGCCGCCATCCCATTTATACGTAACGCCGCCCGTTGCCGTAACTGTAGCACCACTACATGTGTTAGAGCCATCAGTAATATTTATGGCAAATGGCTGTGGCCTTATTCCCCATGTAAGATTTGTATAGTTTTCGGGCGTGCTTGATTGTATGTTTACGCAGGTAAAATCGCCCGGGAACATAATGATTGCATAACCTTCGGTACCTGTTAAACTGGTGCTATTGTTATAAACCATGTGCCCACCGTCATAAAGTACTACATACGGCACCGAAAAACTCAGCCTGGCACTCAAACCCTGCGAATTGCCTAAAGATGATAAGAGCAAAACCGGATTAGTAACTTTTTTTGAAAAACACATATCGGTTGACCCGTTTGCGCCGGCCGTCCATTCGGTTTTGGGAACAGTGGAATTTGGAATTGTTGATGGATAGCCGTTGAAGTTTGAAAAAGTATAAATGGAAGGTGTAGTGCCAAAATTATAGTTTGCCGACATGGTGATGCCTATCTGGCTGCCGTCAGTATCCGTTATAGTACCTGTTAAGCTTGATACATTAGATTGCGATGGCCATGTTGCCCAGTTAATATCGTAACAACTGGTGGCAAGAACCCGCCCGAAAATATTTGCGTTGGGAACTATTTTTTTAAGCGGCTTAAAGGTAGATGAATCTGCTGGTAACGCACTTTTATTTACTGTTAACGGTATTGTATAAGCAAAACTATTTAGCTTAGCCAACAATAAAATAAAGGTAAGTAATATGGCAAGCCGTTTAATCAGCATAATTTATATGCCTAAGCAATTATCGGGCTTATAAAATACTGAGGTTGATTTACGATAAAATAAGCCCGGCGAAATACCACTTAATAGTAAATGCCTAAATCCTTGGTTAACTAAAAAATCTACCCCTTCTTTATAAACATCCCGTTCCGAATCATCAAGCACTACTACACCGTTTAGGGTTAACGCTTCTACGGCCTGCTTGCAGCAGTTTACCCGGTCGCGGCCATCTACAATAACTATATCAAATTTTTTATTCAGTTTAACCGGCATACGGCAGTAATCACCGTCGCGTACCAGTTCGCAAAATATAAGCTCTGAGTTCTTAGGTTTATCAGGAGATTTTTCAATCTTATCAAACCATGCCTTATCGTGCTCAACCGATACTACTTTACCGGCGTATTTGGCATAGAAGTAGGTGGAATTGCCCGAGCCAAATTCAAATACGCTGTGTTCCTCAGTAAGTCTTGTTTTTATAAAATCGATAAACGAGTAAGTAACCCAAGGTATAGGGTTTCCACCCTGATCAACGGGCGACCTTGTATCAAAAGCCTTGAACCATCCAATATCATCCAGGTAGCCTTTTTTGTCAAAAGAGAGCAATGCACGCAGATGCGATGGATTGGTTAATACTTTTATGAGAGATGAAAATGTACTCAACGTTTTATAATTTTTTGAAACAGTGAAATTAAAAATAATGATTTAAACATCATTACACCTTGCTTGCTTAGCTTTGGAATAAAAATGATAAAAAATGTGGAGGATGCATAAGCTATTAAGGTAGCTACAGCAGTACCCATAATACCCATTTTAGGAATAAGCAACAAGTTGAAAGCAATATTTACTATGGCACCAAAACCTGTGCGGATAAAGCTAAGCCTTACATAATCTTCAGCTATTAATTGCTGCCCGCTGGCAACCCCCAAAAATACAAATACCCCCGACCATATATGAACGGCAAGTACCGGCGCCGCATAAGCGTATTCGGGCTTAAATAATTTATAAATAAGCGGTGCCGCGAAACTTATTACGATAGCCGCAGGAAGGCTAATATAAACCATCAGATCATATAAATTTTGAAGGCGGCGTTTGTACCGTGCAACATCATCGCGCCTGGCATTTAAAATAGCCGGGAAAAGTGTGCTTACAATTACCGAAGGTATAAAGTACCACGCTTCGCTAAACCGCACCACAGTTGCATATGCACCCGCTTCAGAAGCATTACGCATGTTTTGCAGCATTATCTGATCTATACGCATATAAACAGAGACCATTACCCCCGAAATAATTAGCGGCCAGGAATATGATACCAGTTTACGGGCCAAATGACCGTTATATTGCCATTGCCTCAGGCTACGGCCTTTACGTTGATAGGTAATAATATACCCTATGGAAAGCAGCACCCAATCTAACAGAAACGCGTAAACAAACCATATAATAGATGCATGGTATACATAAATAAGCAGCAATTTAATAACTGCAGATACCAGGTAAGATGTAACCTGCACCTGCATAATGTATTTTGATTGTACCTGGGATTGAAAGTACGGATCGATAATATTAAAGGATTGTATAATGCCCGTAAACGAAAGTATCAGCACAAATAAATAGGGTGTACTTTTTGCCGGATAAGCCTGGTAAGCTAAAAAAATAAGCGGAAGTGCCAACAGCCCCGCGCATAGTTTCAGCCTGAAAGATGTACCCAATATGGTGTCGCGGTTCTCGGGGTGCTGGTGTAATTCCTTTACAACATATTGATCTAACCCTAATGAGGTTATCGCCTGGAAAAAGTAAACGTAAGTGATTGCCCCGTTAAGTATCCCAAATAGCTTAAGGTGCAGGTAATTGGCTATCTGGATATTCACCAACATCGTAATTACCAGGCTGCCCACCTTACCAACAAAGGCCATACCCGTGTTTTTAAAATACTTTTCTAAAGCCTGCTTTTCAAATCCGGGGATGCTGGGTATACGCATAATTTGTTTGCAAATATATTCTTTTGATTGATGATGTTGGTAATTACACATAACCAAAAAGGGCCGTCATTACTGACAGCCCTTTCATTATAACGGTTTTCCTTAACCGATTACTGGCTTTGAAATTTCTTAGCGTTAATTTTGCGTTCGTTCTCGTTAAGGAAGATCTTACGGATGCGGATGCTTTGCGGGGTTACCTCAATGTATTCATCAGCTTGTATGTACTCCATCGACTCCTCTAACGAAAATTTGATAGCAGGTGCAATACGCACGTTGGTATCGCTACCAGATGCACGCATGTTGGTTAACTGCTTACCTTTAGTTAAATTAATAACCAAATCGTTATCGCGGATGTGCTCGCCTAAAACCTGGCCTTCGTAAATATCAACACCCGGATCGATAAAGAAACGACCGCGATCCTGTAATTTATCAATAGCAAATGCGGTAGTTTTACCGGTATCCATAGATACCAACACACCACTTAAACGACCAGGGATCACGCCTTTCCAAGGCTCATAAGCCTTAAAACGGTGCGCCATGATAGCCTCACCACCTGTAGCGGTTAAAACGTTGTTACGTAAACCGATGATGCCACGTGCAGGGATATCAAATTCTAAGTGCTGTAGATCGCCTTTAGGCTCCATTACCAGCAGGTCGCCTTTGCGTTGTGTAACTAACTCAATAACTTTACCTGCAACATCGCCCGGTACGTCAACAATTAATGTTTCAACCGGCTCGCATTTAACGCCGTCAATTTCTTTAACAATTACCTGCGGCTGGCCTACCTGTAACTCGTAACCTTCGCGGCGCATGGTCTCGATCAATACTGACAAGTGAAGGATACCACGACCATACACCAGGTATGAATCAGGCGACTCGGTCTCAACAACACGTAGTGCAAGGTTTTTCTCCATCTCTTTCATCAAACGATCGCGCAGGTGGCGTGAGGTAACAAACTTACCCTCTTTACCAAAAAACGGCGAAGTGTTGATGGTGAACAGCATGTTCATGGTAGGCTCGTCAATTTTGATGACCTCTAATTGCTCAGGGTTTTCGAAATCGGCAATGGTATCGCCAATGTCAAAACCATCAATACCAACAACCGCGCAAATATCACCGGCATTAACCGATGTCGCTTTCACTTTACCTAAACCTTCGAAAGTGTATAGCTCTTTTATACGGGTCTTTTGGATAGTGCCATCACGTTTCACTAACGATACAGGTTGGTTTTCCTTTACAGTACCGCGGGCAACGCGGCCAATAGCTATACGGCCTACGAAAGATGAGTAATCTAACGAAGTGATCTGCATTTGCAGTGTCCCTTCATTGATAGGTGCCGGTGGAATGTTTTCCAAAATAGCATCCATCAACGGGAAAATATTGTCCGTTGGTTGTTTATAGTCGGTGCTCATCCAACCTTGTTTTGATGAACCGTAGATAACCGGGAAATCCAGCTGCTCTTCGGTAGCTTCAAGGTTGAAGAAAAGTTCGAAAATCTGTTCGTAAACTTCTTCGGGGCGGCAGTTCTCTTTATCTACCTTGTTTACAACCACAATTGGTTTTAAGCCTAAAGCCAAAGCCTTTTGGGTTACGAAACGGGTTTGAGGCATGGCACCTTCAAACGCGTCGCAAAGTAAAAGTACGCCATCAGCCATTTTCAATACACGCTCTACCTCGCCACCAAAATCGGCGTGACCAGGGGTGTCAATAATGTTGATCTTAACATCTTTATACATTACCGAAACGTTTTTTGATACGATGGTAATACCACGCTCACGTTCCAGGTCGTTGTTATCTAATATTAGTTCACCAGTTTGCTCGTTATCTCTAAAGATAGAGCAACTGTGTAAAATTTTGTCAACCAATGTGGTTTTACCGTGGTCAACGTGTGCGATAATCGCGATATTTCTTATTTTTTGCATAAAATGCGGCCTCTAAATTTGGCGCAAAGATACGCTTTACAAATGGCATTTGAAAGCCCATACAGTATTTTACAATTGATTGATTATTACTTAATTGTTAGGTAACAATGTTCTTGGGCAATAGCGTATAGAATAGAGAAACAAGTGTACCATCACTTCTACTTCCCAAACGCCCATTGCAGAAACTTAGGCATGGCTTTGCCCCAGGTTTCAGGGTCATGAGTACCGCCTAAAACTTCAAGGTATTGGATATCGGCAGGGCGCTCGTAGCCTTTGGCAAGCAGTTCTTTTATTACGTCAATGGTATCGTCGATAGAATCAATAATGCCGTTCTTGTTGCGGTCGGCGGTTTCATCTTTGGTGCCGGTTTGCAGCCAAAATTTAAGTTCGGGTTTGCCGGCGGTGTTTTTCAGCATGGTATGCATCAGGCGGTCGTCATTCGTGTAACCTTTGGCAAGGTCTTTTCCCCTCCACCAGAACGATGCCGAGAACGCGCCCACCTTATCAAACAATTGCGGGTTGTTCCAGGCAATATCCATTGCGGTTAGCCCGCCGAGCGAAAAGCCCGCGAAGGCGGTAGTTTCAAAATTATCTATACCAGTATGCTCGTGAATAAATGGCAATAATTCCGTAACAATGAATTTGGTATACATGCCGGCTTTGGCACCGCGCTTTTTAAAGTCGGGCTTGCCGGCAATGCCGTATTCCTGTATGCGGTCGTCCCCGGCGTGGATGGCCACGGTTAGCAATGGTTTTATGCAGTTGCGTTCGTAAAGGTTCTCCAGCGTGTCAACCATTTTCAGGTTCTCCAGTTCCTGGCCGTCATTCAGTAAAAGTAAGTTAAGGGGCTCTGCTATGGCACCATCTTCGGGCATAAGCAATGTGCAGGTAACATCACGTTCAAGTATTTTAGATGCTATAGTTATTTCCTGCTGTGCTATTTTCATTTCAAAATCTGTACTGTAGTACATAGTAGTAAAAATTATTAAGGGCAAAGTAACGCCGCACCTAAACGGCGCAGCCCTCATGAAATAATCCTCTCCAAAGCAGAGGACTATGAATACCTCTTTAAGAACCCTTTCCTTTGGAGAGGGTAGGGTGAGGCCCTTTAAGGGCGCAAAAATACCGTTATAGTTTTAAAAATTGCCTAAAACATAATTATTTGGCACGGTGTTGACATTTACACACAATCCTGTTAACTTACCATCTTAAAATCAATATTTTGACTGAGCAATATCATCGCTGGCACTCACCAAACTTAAATCTCGACCTTGAAATGCTGGTGTTTGGCGACCGTGGTTTCCCGGTCATTCTTTTCCCTACAACCAAAGGCCGGTATCATCAAAATAAAGATTTTGGTTTAATTGACTGTGTTAAGTGGTTTGTAGACGAAGGCCTGGTTAAGATCTATTGCCCCGACACTATCGACGACCTTAGCTGGTACAACAAGGGCATCCATCCAGCCGACCGCGCCCGCAACTACTCATGGTACGATAAAATGCTGGTAGAAGAACTTGCCCCCTGGGCCATGCACGAAACCGGCGTAAACAAAGTAGCCGTTGCGGGCTGTAGCTTTGGCGGGTACCATGCGGCAAACTTCGCGTTTAAGCACCCCGAAATGGTGTCGCACCTGTTTACAATGGGCGGCGCCTTCGATATTAAAATGTTTACAGATGGTTTTTATAACGACGATATATTTTACAACAATCCGGTAGATTTTTTACCCGGCAGTAACAAGCCCGAGCTTTGGCAGATGAATATTATACTGGGTACGTCAGAGCATGATATGTGCAAGGATTACAACATCCGCATGTCCAACATCCTGAACGAGAAAAACATGAACCATTGGCTGGACATACGCCCATTCGCCAAACACGATTGGCCAATATGGAAGGAAATGTTCCCCCATTATTTGAGCACGATAAAATAGAATCAAGAAGTAAAGAGTCAGGAATCAAGACATAAAAAAAAGACATCACCAACTATACTATAAAACATCACCATGAAAAAAATAGGCATTTTATTTGGACAGGAAAATTCATTCCCCCAGGCATTTGTAGACAGGATAAACGAGAAGGCAGAAAAAAATATCTCCGCCGAATTTGTGCGCATCGATAAAATGATGCAGGGCGAGCCGCTGGGCTACTCGGTAATTGTCGATCGTATTTCGCAGGATGTACCGTTTTACCGTGCATCGCTTAAAAACGCGGCCATCACCGGTACCTCGGTAATCAATAACCCCTTTTGGTGGAGTGCCGATGAAAAGTTTTTTAACAACGCACTTGCCGTAAAGCTTGGCGTGCCGGTACCTAAAACAGTGTTGCTGCCATCAAAAGATCACCCGGATAGCACTACCGACCGCTCTTTCCGTAACCTGGCATTCCCGCTGGATTGGGACGCCATTTTTGATTATGTAGGTTTCCCTGCGTATATGAAACCGTTTGATGGTGGCGGCTGGCGCGATGTTTACAAAATTAGCGACAAGGAAGACCTTTGGGAAAAATTCGCCCAAACAGGTAAGTTGGTCATGCTGCTGCAGGAAGAAATTATTTTTGACGATTACTTCCGCTGTTACTGTATTGGTGGTAAACATGTACGCATTATGCAGTACGAGCCACGTAACCCGCACCACCTGCGTTATGAGCATGGCAAAGCCCCGGCATCTAAAAAAATGCTCGATACCATTACCAAGTACGTTTTGCAGCTAAACCAATACCTCGGCTACGATTTTAACACGGTTGAGTTTGCCGTACGCGATGGTATACCATACGCTATCGATTTTTGCAACCCTGCCCCCGATGCCGAAGTTACCAGCGTAGGGCAGGACAACTTTGAGTGGGTGGTAGAAACCGCAGCGAGCTACGCCATTGAACGCGCCAAAGCACAAAAAGACAACCGCGATAATCTTACCTGGGGCGAATTTGTTAAAACCGGCGCAGCAGGTAAATCACTCATCGCGGCAGCTAAACCCGCCAAAGCAGATGTTAGCGCAGGCAAGGTAGACCACGCCATAACCGACGAAGCAAAACCAAAAAAGAAACCAGCTACACCGAAGAAAGCGGCGGCGAAAAAGTAGTGTTCACTCACCCACTGCCCCCTCTCTGCTTCGCAAAGAGGGGATTAACAGTTGCAGCTCACCCTCTTTGCGAAGCAGAGAGGGTCGACCAGCGAAGTCGGGGTGAGTAAATTCAGAGAAGAATAGTACAACAAAACCCCTAACCAATTATGAACGAGTTCACCTTAGGTGTTGAAGAAGAATTTATGGTGATTGACCCCGTGACCAGGGAACTTCAATCGCATGAGCAAAAAATAGTGGATAGCGCGCAAAAGATCCACGAGGACCAGGTAAAGGCAGAGATGCACCAGGCTGTTGTGGAGGTCGGCACCCACATTTGCCGTAATACCGAAGAAGCGCGTAAAGAAGTGGGCAAGTTGCGCACCACAGTAGCCCAACTGGCCGGCGATATTGGCCTGCGTATTGGCGCTGCAGGAACGCACCCGTTTTCGCACTGGCAACACCAGTTAATAACCGACCATCCAAGGTACTTTGATATTGTAGATGAGTTGCAGGAAGCGGCGCGCTCTAATCTTATTTTTGGGCTGCATGTGCATGTAGGCATTCAAAGCCGTGACATGGCTATCCATATCGCCAACCAGGCCCGTTACTTTTTACCGCACGTCTATGCGCTATCTACCAACTCACCGTTTTGGGAAGGGCGAAACACAGGCTATAAATCGTTCCGAACCAAGGTGTTCGATAAGTTCCCGAGGACGGGGATCCCGGATTATTTCGACAGTATTGAAGATTACGACCGATATATTAAGCTGCTGGTTAAAACCAATTGTATTGACAATGCCAAAAAGATCTGGTGGGACCTTCGTGTTCATCCATTCTTCGAAACCATCGAATTTCGCGTGTGCGATTGCCCGATGCTGATAGATGAGACCATGGTTTTTGTAGCCCTCTTCCAGTGCATTTGCGCCAAGTTGTACAAACTTCGCCAAAGCAACATGAAGTTTATTACCTACAACCGGGCATTAATTAACGAGAATAAATGGCGCGCCGCCCGTTACGGTATAGATGGTAAAATGATAGATTTTGGTAAAGAGCTTGAAGTAAATACCCGCGCGTTGATATTGGAGTTACTTGACTTTATAGACGACGTGGTGGACGACCTTGGCTGCCGCGACGACCTGCAATATGTGCACAAAATATTGGAGAACGGCACAGGCGCCGACAGACAACTGGCCATTTACCAGCAAAATAATAACTTTGCCGATGTGGTGGACTACATTACATCGCAAACTTTAAAAGGGATATAAAAGCCTCTCCCTACCCTCTCCAAAGGAGAGGGTTCAAAAGAAAGCTTTTAAAGTCCTCTTCTTTGGAGAGGATTATTTCATGAGGGCTGCGCCGTTTAGGTGAGGCTAACGATAACATAAAAAAGAAATGAACACAGATAAACCGGGAGTGAGAGTGGCCATATTAGACCTTTACGAGGGTGTGGCTAACGAGGGAATGCGTGGTTTCCGGGATATACTGGAGCGTTACAAGGCGCAGCATAATCTTGCGCTCACTTATCAAATATTTGATGTGCGGCTTAAAGGCCAGGTGCCCGATACCAGCTTCGACCTGTACATTTCAAGCGGCGGGCCGGGCAGTCCGCTGGATAGCGAGGGCACCGAGTGGGAGAAAAAATATTTCCGCCTGATAGATAAACTGGAAGCGCATAACAAACAGGAGGGCACGCAAAAAAAGCATGTTTTCTTCGTTTGCCACTCGTTCCAGTTGATGTGCCGCAAATATGGCCTTGGCGATATTACTTTGAGGCGTTCGCCATCATTTGGCGTACTGCCGGTGCATTTAACCGGGGCAGGGCGTAACGACCATATTTTTGAAGGCCTTAACGATCCGTTTTACACAGTAGATTCGCGCAGCTGGCAGGTAACTAACCCCGATATGGATCGCATCGAAAAATTGGGGATGAAGATACTGGCGCTGGAAAAAGAGCGCCCTTACGTCGACCTGCCACGGGCACTAATGGCTATCCGCTTTAACGAATACTTCTTCGCAACTCAATTTCACCCGGAGGCGGATGCTCACGGCATGAGTGTGATGCTGCAACGTGAGGATAAAAAAGAACTTGTAATAAGCGAACACGGCGAAACCAAGTACCGCGAAATGCTGGAACGCCTGGAAGACCCCGATAAAATTGTGCACACACAAAATACCATCATCCCTAATTTTTTGGATGAAGCTGTGTTGGGATACCAACACGCGTAGTTGCTACTCACCCCTGCCCCTCTCTGCGTCGCAAAGAGGGGTGTGATTTTTTGTTACCCTCTTTGCGACGCAGAGAGGGTCGGCCAGCGCAGCGAAGCCGGGGTGAGTAAAATGAGTGATATATATGGTTACAATAAAGTTTACTATCATGAACCCATCAGCCAGAGAAACATTCAACCAAAACTTCACAGAAGAGAAGTATGCTGATTTTTTGGTAGACCTGAATACGGGCCTTAAAAATCCGATAGAGTTTCGCATTGCGGAAACGCCTGTTTTTCTAATGGATGACCTTAGAGATAAGCTTTTAGAGGCTGGCGAGGAAATAATAGCAACCATCCTGAAACCCAATTTTAAAGAATTAAGCGAACGTGCCATCCCTGATAAATGGCGGGTGGCAAACGAGAATGGTCACCCTCATTTTATAGCCCTAGATTTTGGCATTTGTAAAGATGATGCGGGTAACATCGTACCCAAACTGATAGAAATGCAGGGTTTCCCTTCTTTATACGGTTTCCAGGTACATCTGGCAGAAAATTACAGGCACTCTTTTAACATCCCTGGCAACCAAACCATATTTTTTAATGGCCTAACTAAAAGCAGTTACCTTGATCTGTTACGCAAAACGATCATAGGCCCTTACGAGCCTGATGAAGTAGTGCTGATGGATGTTGATGCCCCCAACCAAAAAACATCTGTCGATTTTTATATTACAGAAGGCTACATTGGCACACCCGTGGTTTCGCTTGCCGACCTCATACAGGAAGGCGACCAGCTATTTTACAAAACCGTTTCGGGCGAAAAGAAACGCATCCGCAGAATTTATAACCGCTTGATATTTGATGAGTTAGAAAAAGACCCGGAGATTTTTAATAAGGTTGTTGATATACGGCAACCACTTGATGTGGAATGGATAACCCATCCTAACTGGTTTTACCGCATAAGCAAATTCACTATGCCTTTTTTGCAGGGCGCTTATATTCCCAAAACACAATTCTTACATGAGGTAAAGCAAATACCCGAAGACCTGCAGAATTACGTTTTAAAACCGCTGTTCTCATTTGCGGGGCAAGGTGTCATTATCGATATTATGGACGGCGATATCGAAAAGATACAAGACCCCGAGAACTGGATATTACAGGAAAAAGTTACTTACCACCCAGTTGTAGAATCGCCTGATGGTGGGGTAAAGGTTGAGATCCGCCTGCTTTATTTATGGCCCGATGGCGATGCCAAACCAACCCTTGCTGTGAACCTTGCCCGGCTAAGCCGGGGCAAAATGATTGGGGTAAGGTATAACAAAGATTTTAACTGGGTTGGCGGCACGGTAGCCTTTATGCACAAATAAACTTTATACTTTTTTTGCAGTCTGTGCGTATATAAATAAAGTATTAATTTTGTGACATGAACATACAGGCAATTATTATCATCGTATTATTTATTGCAGCAGTTTTTTATGTAGGCCGTTTACTGTATAAAAACTTGTTCTCTAAGAAAAGCTGCGGCAGTAATTGTAAATGCGGGGTCAATTTTTCGAACATTGACACCTCTAAGCAATTGAAATAATTGTGCTGTAATAACCGTAGCTTTATCATTTACATTATAGTTTTAAATCCCCTTCATGTCTACTAATAAGCAGATATTTCAGGCCGATAACCCCGGCAGGTGGAACCGTTTTAAATGGCTTAGCCGCCTCATATTAGTTATCTTAATTGTTGGCGCAATTGCAGCGGTTATAACTATTACCTCCAGAGAGTATCCTACCCTTCCTAATCTCGACCCTGCGCCAAAAAAGATCTCTAAAGAAGATATGAATGCGCTTAAGAAATCGAAAAAATACAAGGATTTTAAGATCGAAAAAACAGAGATCGAATCGCTTGCCAGGGCGCGCAGGTTACATCAGCTTAAACACCCCAATAACGACAATCGTATAAACGCCGGTTTTTATAAGTCATGGGAGCCGCAGGCATACAATTCGTTAACCCAGTATATCAACCGTTTGGATATGGTTGTTACCGAAGGGTTTTCTTTTTCAAAAAATGCCGATACCCTCAAAGTAAATATAGATACGGGGCTTATCAACCTCAATAAAAGATACAAAAAGCAGGTTTTGGTTACGTTATCTAACTATGTTAATATAGATAACGTTAGCGGCGAATATGATAGCAAAGATGTTGAACGCATCTTTAAAAGCAAAAAGCTACGAACCGCCTTTATCAATAGCATGGTAGCTAAGCTTAAGCACTTCAATTTTAATGGTGTAAACGTTGATATTGATGATATTAAAAACCGGAATTCAAAAGACTACATTGCCTTTCAAAACGACCTTTACCGTATTTTTAAAGCCAACGATTTACTTACCACGCAAAACGTTATTCCTAACGATGAAGAGTATGATCTGAAACGCTTACAACATGTAAACGATTTTTTGTTTGTAATGGCTATAGATCAGCACTCGGATGGAAGCAACGCCGGCGATGTATCTAACCAGCATTGGGTAGAAGAAATTTTAGACCAGGTTTGTACCATTATCCCGAGCGAAAAAGTTATCCTTACTATTGCGGGAGGCGGATTTGACTGGCCGGAAAACAGCATTGGCACCCCGGTTGGTTATGCCGGGGCCATAAGTACCGCCCAGCAAAAAAAGAGTACCATTACTTACGACCCTTTATCGGCTAACCTGCATTATAATTATTTAGGTACCGATGGCCTTAACCACATTGTATATTTTACCGATGCGGCTACCAACTTCAACATCATCCGCATGGCGGACGACTGGGCTACGGGCGGTGTTGCCTTATGGCGTTTAGGCGGAGAAGACCCACGCCTGTGGACATTCTTCCAAAAAAACCTATCCATCGATTCGCTGAAAAAGACCGGTGTTGATATTAAACGGCTTACCACAGTTGGTTTAAATAACAAAATAGATTACGCAGGCGAAGGCGGCGAGGTTTTAGACCTGGTTACAGTACCTAAAACAGGAAAAATAGATGTAAACCTCGACACCTCCAGCTACACCATTACCAATCAAAAATACATAGAACTGCCAACAAAGTATGTTATCCGCAGGTATGGTTACAAAAAAGGCAAGGTTGTTTTAACATTCGATGATGGCCCCGACCCGGATTTTACGCCGCGAATTTTAGATATCCTTAAAAAAGAAAAAGTACCAGCCTCATTCTTTGTGGTTGGCTCTATGGTGGAGAAGAATATCCCCCTATTGAAACGCATTTATGATGAGGGCTACGAGATTGGTAACCATACCTACCTGCATCCTGATATTTCAACCATCAGCATAGAGCGTGTAAACCTCGAACTTAATGCTACCCGCAAGCTCATTGAATCGGTTACCGGGCGTAGTACTATATTGTTTCGCCCGCCTTTTAATGCCGATGCCGAACCGCAGACCCTTGCAGAGGTTATCCCCGTGGCCGAAAGCCGCAGGCAGAGTTACATTACCATCGGCGAGTCTATAGATCCATGGGATTGGCAACCGGGAGTAACTGCCGATAGTATCATTGCCCGCACCATACGCCAAAAGGATAACGGCAGCATGATACTATTGCATGATGCGGGCGGCGATACACGCGAAGAAACCGTAAAAGCACTACCCGCCATTATCCATTTCTTTAAAAAGAACGGATATGAGTTTACCACCATTGCCGATATTTTGGGTAAGAGCAAGGACGACCTGATGCCGATGCCAACAAGCGACGATAAAACATTCTGGGGCCGATTTTACGATGTAGTTGTAGTAGGCTTTTTTATTGGCAACAGGTTTTTATTTTACCTGTTTCTGTCGGCCATATTCCTGGCCATGGGGCGCATAATCCTGATAGGCATACTGGCGTCAAGGCAATTTGCCATGAATAAAAAGATAGATCAGGCGCCGCACCCACAACCGCCGGTAAGTATTATTGTCCCTGCCTATAACGAAGAAATTACCGCTATCCGCACCATAGATAGCTTGTTAAAAACCGAGTATCCCAACTTTAACATTATTTTTGTGGATGATGGGTCTAAGGATAATACCTTTAAAGTGGTTTCTGAAGCTTATGCAAATAACCCACTGGTAAAGGTATTTACCAAGCCAAACGGTGGTAAGGCATCGGCCCTAAACTTTGGTATTACGCATGCCGAAAGCGATTACGTGGTATGTATTGATGCCGATACACAACTTAAAACTGATGCTATTTTCCACCTGATGGCCTATTTTACAGATGAGGAAATCGGCGCGGTTGCAGGTACGGTTAAAGTTGGTAACGAAACCAATATTATTACCAAATGGCAGTCGATAGAATACATTACGGCCCAAAACATGGACCGCCGCGCGTTTGATATTATCAATAGCATAACGGTTGTTCCGGGGGCTATTGGCGCGTTCCGTAAATCGGCTATATTCAGGGCCGGCGGCTTTACTTATGATACACTGGCTGAGGATTGCGACCTTACCATGCGCATCCTTAAACAGGGCTACGTTATAAAAAACTGTGCCGAAGCAATTGCCTATACCGAAGCGCCCGAAACCCTGAGCATGCTGCTTAAACAGCGCTTCCGCTGGAGCTTTGGAGTTATACAAAGTTTCTGGAAAAACCGCGACGCGCTCTTCAATAAAAAATTCAGCTACTTTGGTATGGTGGGTATGCCCAACATCCTTATCTTCCAGATCATATTGCCATTATTTTCGCCCCTGGCGGATCTTATTATGATACTTGGCCTGTTTGGTAGCCACCCCGAGAAGATGCTGGTATTTTACGTGGCTTTCCTGCTGGTAGACTTTGCCGTAGGCGTAATAGCTTTCAGGATGGAGAAGGAAAAGTATTACAAACTGATCTACCTGATACCGCAACGTTTTATATGGCGACAGCTGATGTACTACATCCTTTTCAAATCTATCCGCAAAGCCCTAAAAGGCGAGTTAAATACCTGGGGAGTGCTTAAACGCACAGGTAATGTAAAGTTGAAGAAAAGCGAACTGGCAGGGGATATTAATGAACCACCGGTATAAAATTTTGTCATTTCGAACGAGGTACGAGGAGAAATCTTGTTAGATAAGTAAATTTTCCACAAGCAACAAGATTCTCTCTATTGTTAGAAATGACTGGGTTATTAATTATACCTTCTCTATCAAACAAACCGCGTATGCAACCACACCCTCTTCTCGGCCTATAAAGCCAAGCTGCTCGTTGGTGGTGGCTTTTATAGAGATGTCTTCTATATCTATCCCGGCGGCTTTGGCAATATTGGCCTGCATAGCAGGGATGTGCGGGTTTATCTTTGGTGCTTCGAGGCAAACCATGGCGTCAATATTACTTATCTGCCAGTTCTTTTCGGCAAGCAGGGCAATTACATGCTGTAATAATACCAGGCTGCTGATGCCTTTCCACCGGTCGTCCTTATTAGAAAAATGGAAGCCAATATCGCGCAGGTTGGCGGCGCCTAAAAGGGCATCGCAAATAGCGTGGAGCATCACGTCGGCATCAGAATGGCCAAAAGCGCCGCTGGTATGTTGGAGGTTTATGCCACCCAAAACAAATGGATGGTTTTGCTTTAGCTGATGTACATCAAAACCAAAGCCTACTTTAATTTTAGCCATTATTTTTTAGAAACATTTTTAACCCCGCCAAAACTGGCAGATAGGGTAAAGCGGAGCGTATTTGCCAACGGGCTGTTTTGCTGGCTTGCTATAAGGTACGAAAAATCAAATTTGAACACATCGTATTTTAAACCGAAACCGGTAGTGGCGTAATGCCTGCCGCCCTTATCGGGGTTTTCGTAAAAGTAACCGGCGCGTATGGCGAATATATCGTTATACAAATACTCTACACCCGGCGAAAAGCTAAGCTCTTTTAATTCCTCGCTAAAGCCCCCCGGTGCATCCCCAAACGAACGGAAGATCCCCGCAGGCACCGATACGTTATCGTCGCTGCCTTTTATGATATTACCGCTTGCATCGCGCAGGGGCGGCGTAGGCACCAAAAGCTTATTAACATCAAATGCTACGGTAAATTTGCTTAATTCATCCAACTGCCAGGTGTTGGCTACACCCAACTTTAAGTTGGCCGGTAAAAAATAGCTTGGCCCGGTGCTGGTATAGCTGATCTTGTTACCAATGTTTGAGATATGCGCACCAAACGCGAAGTTTGAACCATCGCCGTAAGGCTTATTGTAAAACATGGATACCCCTGCCGATACCGCGTTACCGGCCTTATTTTGCTGGCCCGAGCCGGTTACAAATGCGCCATTACTAAAATTAGAATATATGTAACGCAACGTTAAGCCTAACGAAAGGTTTGCGCCAAACTTACGGGCAAAAGATGCGTCAATAGAAAATTCGCTGGGTTTATAAACACCCTGGTCGGTTTGGTTGGCATCAATCAGTTGTATAGACCCCAGGTTGAAGTAACGTAACGACGCGCCAAAGGTGTTGCGTTCATCAATTTTATGGGCATAAGCCAGGTAGGCCAAATTAACATCGGGCACTAAATGCCTTAGCCATGGGCTGTATGATAATGATATGTCGTTGTCGTTTTCTAAAAAAGCCAGTTTGGCCGGGTTCCAGTAGTTGGCATTAACATCCGGCGATATGGCTACCCCTGCATCGCCCATTGCACCCGAGCGTGAATCGGGCGATATATTTAAGAACGGTACAGCAGTTGGTATAGCATTGGTGCCGCTTCCGTTGGTAGTAGTACTGCTTTGCGCCACCGCAAACACCGGCAAAGCAAGCAAAATATATACAGTAAGGTTTTTAGTACTCAAAAACTTCATTGGGTGCAATTTAGTTTTATTATTTAAAAATAATAAAAATTACCACGGTTATTATCCATGCTATATTATAGTTAATACTATTACAGCACCATTAATACAAATTATTGTAACTCCGTTAATAATTAATACGTTTAAATAAGCCTGTAGGTTCATACTTATTGTAAACACCTATAAATAACACATTTTTTATAACACAATTTTTTTAAATTTACCTCCAAATATATTTTGCAAAATATGAAAGTACTTACTAATACTGCTTTAGTGATGTTGGGGTTAGTTGTTATGCTTAGCAGCTGCAGTAAAAAACAGCAATCGCAAAAAACAGGTTTAAGTTACAACGACAGGACAAACGGCGGCTACTTAAGATACCGCCAAAGCCACCCTACCCCCGGGCCTGGCCTTGTGCCTATTGAGGGCGGTACCTTTGTTTTAGGCGGTAGCGCCGATCAGGATGTTACTTACGAATACAATAATGTTCGCCGCAGGGTAACTGTTCCGTCTTTTTACATGGATGAAACCGAAGTATCTAACCAGGATTGGCTGGATTACCTGCACTGGATAAATATTACCTTCCCTAACGATAACGAGCTTTATTACAATGCACTGCCTGACACTTTAGTATGGCGTAGCCCGCTTTCATACAATGATGTTTATGTAGATAATTACCTGCGCCACCCGGCCTTTCAGGATTACCCGGTTGTTGGTGTAACCTGGGAGCAGGCACAGGAATACTGCGTGTGGCGTACCGACCGTACCAACGAAAACATTTTGCGCGAACGTGGTAACCTGGTTACCTGGAAAGATCAGGCAAAAAGCCAGGGAGGTGCCGCGGGCGCTAATTCCGGCCAGCCATTTAACACTGATATTTATTTGAACGGACAGATAAGGGGCCAGGGTGTAGATGGTAAAAAAATGTTAAAAGACTTAAACCCTAATGCACAGGGCGGAACCGGCAAAAACGCCGCGCGCAGGCCGGTACGTTTAGAGGATGGTATCCTTAAACAAGGTTACCGTTTACCTTCAGAAGCGGAGTGGGAATACGCTGCTTTAGCGCTTGCAGGTAACACACAGTTCGAAAACATAAATGATGGCCGCGTTTACCCATGGGATGGCCTTGGCGTACGCTCTCCAAACCGCAAAACACGTGGTTTAATTTTAGCCAACTTTAAACGTGGTGCCGGCGATAACGCAGGTGTTGGTGGTGGCTTAAATGATAAAGCGATAATTACAGCTCCGGTACGCTCTTACCAGCCAAACGATTTTGGTTTATATAATATGGCCGGTAACGTAAACGAGTGGGTTGCCGATACCTACCGCCAAACTTCGTTTGAAGAGATGGACGACCTGAACCCGTTCCGTGGTAACGAGTTTACCAACAAACGTCTTGCCGACCCTACAAAAGGTTTATACGCGAAAGACAAATACGGCCGCCCTATTAAAGACCCTGCAACTTCAAACAAAAAATTGAAGTATGCTGATATGATAGCGCAGCAACAGGCACAGGCCGCGGCCATTACTAATCCTGCAGGTACAACACCTGCAAACAGTGCAGCACCGGGTGCAACAACAGCCGCTGTTAAGGACCCACTGGCAGGCAAAGCCTATACGCCAGATTACCGCGACTTTAATGACACTGTAAACACAGCGCTATACGGGACCACAACACTGGTAAATAACCACTCTAAAGTTTATAAAGGTGGCTCATGGAACGACCTGTCATACTGGATGAACCCTGCAACCCGCCGCTTTGCCGACCAGGAAAGCGCGAGCGCCGATATCGGCTTCCGTTGCGCCATGACCATGGTAGGTGCCCCGGAGATAAACCCACAGGGCAAACCTCACTTGCCTGTTAAAAAGGCAAAAAATTACAAAGCCAGATAATATCTGATCTTAAACCACAAAAAAAGCCGCTTCTTTTTCAGGAGCGGCTTTTTTTGTGCAGTACCCGCTAATCTTACCCGGGTTGGTAGGCTTGAACCAGCTATAACATTTATTCTTAACCTTATGGTGTCGCAACGATGTCACCATTTGATTGACCAAACATCTGATTATTAATCTGTTCATGATTTATGGTGCACATGTGCAAACGTGAACGTGAACATTTTACGCCTAAAATGGGCATAATTGCAGGTCTTTAAGAGGCATACATCGATTTTGACAGAAAACACTCCCTAACGTGTTAATATTCAGCTAAATGTTAACAAATAAATTACCGGTAATTAACGTTTATAAAATAGTTTATCGCTTATTTTTATAGACCTATAAAACAGGTCAGTTAAAATTAACCTAAAACAATTTTTATGACCTGGAGAAAATTCAGCGGTGAGGTAATCCAAACACCCATACTTGAAGAGGTTGAAGCTGCCATTGAACGGGAAACCAACCTGGGCAATAAATTAAAAGTTTGTATTGGTACAGATTCGCAGGTGAAGGGGTCGGTTACCGATTTTGCCACCGTAATTGTTTTTATACGCGAGCAGCGTGGCGCATTCATGTTCATCCACCAGGAGCGCACCTCTCAAAAAATGACCATCAAAGAGCGGATGCTGCACGAGGTGCAAAAATCTATTGACATCGCCTACCAGCTGTGCGACCTGCTTGACCTGTACGACGTGGAACTGGAAGTGCATGCCGACATCAACACAAACCCCATGTTTAAAAGCAATGCAGCTTTAAATGAAGCTATGGGCTACATCCTGAGCATGGGCTTTGTATTTAAAGCCAAACCCGAAGCATTCGCAAGCTCATCATGCGCGAATAAGATGGTGCAGTAGGTTTTTTAGAGAATAGAGATCAGTGATTAAAGATTAGTTTTCCTGCACAATTTTATTTTTGGCAGGCTTTTTTTAACTTGCCTGCACAGCTTTGGCGATTCCAACTAATCTCTGATCTCTAATTAACTAATCTCTACCACACCATGTCCCCACTAATAGAAATTACCGACCCGCGGGTATTTGACCCGGCAACTATATTGATAGATGTACGTGCGGGCGCTAACGCGCATGAACGCTACCTGGCAGGGCACTTGCCTAATGCTATCTTCGCGACGCTGGATGATGACCTTGCCGCGCACCCCGAGGACCCGGCGAAGGGTGGCCGCCACCCCTTGCCATCTTTAAAAGATTTTGCCGCTACTTTGAGTCGCTGGGGTATAAATCCTGATAGCCACGTGGTGGTTTATGATGATAAAAATGCTGCTATGGGTGGCGCAAGACTCTGGTGGATGCTGCGCTCGGTAGGCCACACCAACGTACAGGTATTAAACGGCGGGTTAAAGGCCGCTACGGATGCAGGTGTGGAACTGAGTACCGATGAATATCAAGCTACCCCTGTAGAGGCTTATCCTATTCCCGAAAAATATAACCATACCGCAGAAATTGAAGAAGTGAAAGCCGCTGCCAAAGCCGATAACCGTGTTGTGATTGACGTACGAGAAGGCGCACGATACCTTGGCCACACCGAACCTTTGGACCTTGTAGCGGGCCACATACCCGGCGCGGTCAATCTGTTCTACAGCAACAGCCTATCGCCCGAGGGAAAATATTTGACTTCTCAGGCATTGGCTACACTTTATAATGATACCATTGGCAATGTAAAACCCGAAGATGTAATTGTGCATTGCGGGTCGGGTGTTACGGCTTGCCATACCTTGCTGGGCATGGAGTATGCAGGCATTAAAGGGCCAAAGCTTTATGTGGGTTCATGGAGTGAGTGGAGCCGTAACGATCTTCCAATTGCTACAGAAGCGAATGGATTATAAAAATTGTTGGATTGTTTAATTGTTGTTCGTCCGTTTTGTAGAAATTAAGCAATAAAACAACCTAACAATACTACTTTAAGCTTGTTCAATAGTCGTGAAAACATACGCTTTAAAATTCAAACAGAATATTCCCATAAGCCTTGATGAGGCCTGGGACTTTTTTTCGTCGCCGCTAAATCTTGCCAAAATAACGCCGCCTGATATGCGCTTTGTGGTAACATCAGATTATACCGCCCAAACTAAAATGTACGCCGGCATGATTATTACCTACAAGATCTCGCCCTTGCTGGGCATCAAAATGAACTGGATGACCGAAATAACCCACGTTGTAGATGGCAAATACTTTGTTGATGAACAACGCTTTGGCCCGTACGCCCTATGGCACCACCAGCACCACTTTAAAGAGATTCCCGGCGGGGTGGAGATGACAGATATCCTGCATTATGCTATACCATACAGTGTCATTGGCACCATAGCTAATAATGTTTTTGTTGGTAAAAAGGTGAAGCAGATATTTGAGTATCGGGTAAAAGCGATTGAGGATTTGTTTGGTAAGATGTAGGTATTTAATTCCCTCCCCCGGGAGGGCAAGGGAGGGGTTATTAAGTTGGCAAGACGAAGAAACCCCTCCCTGCCACTACACATCCATTACACCCCTCCCCAAGGAGGGAATAAAAGCAACAAGTTTTTACTTACAATACTGCTTTGCAGCTGCCTCAGCGTCTTTTGAGCCTAAGGCGATAGCTTGTTTAAAATCGGTACAGGCGTTTGTTACATCTTTGACATTTACCCTTGACTGGCCGCGCAGGTAATAGATCTCAGGGTTTTTGGGTTCTATCTTTAGGGCATAATTAAAATCGAGGTCGCTGCGTTGTTTATCGCCGCTTAGGGCGCGTGCAAGGCCTCTCCAGGCATAGGCAACGGTATTATCCAGATTAATGAATGTAACGCTATTAAAATCATCAACAGCGCCCTGGTAGTTCTTCATAGCCAAACGGATCTGACCACGAATGAAATAAGCATCTTCCTGTCCGTCGTTTATTTTAATGCCTTTTGCGATATCTGCCAGCGCACCGGTATAATCCTTTTGATCAAACCTGGCACTGCCACGGTTAAAGTATGCTAATGATGACGCGGTGTCGAGCTTTAAGGCTGTGCCGTAATCCGCCAATGCTCCCTGAATATCGCCTGTATGTTGTTTAGCTACCCCACGCCCAACAAAAAAGTTAGCGTTTTTGCCATCTGCGGCAACCAGCGTGTTAAATATCGGCAAAGCCTCGGCATAAAACTTAGCCCTAATGATAGATTTTACAAACCTGTCGCGCAGGTTATCGTCATCTTTATTAATGGCAGCAATACGTTTATAGTCTGCCAAAGCACCTGCACGATTATTAACCTTCAGGCGGGTTTCGGCACGTTTTAAGAGCGTTTCCGAATCGCCGGGACTGTAGCTAAGTGCCTTATCGTACCAGGCCAAAGCGCTATCGTACTTGTGTTTACCTGCATCTATATTACCTAACAACACGTAAGAGTAATCATTAGCCGGGTTCATTTTAATACCCGTATTCAGATCAGCCAATGCAGCCACGGTATCCCTCAATTCAAGATTAGCGCGTGCACGGCTTACGTAGGCATAAGCGTTTTTGCTATCTAATTTAATGGCTTCATCGGCATCATCTTTAGCTTCATCGTAGTTTTTCAAGCTCAGTTTAATATCAGCACGATTTTGGTAAGCATCCGAGCTTGGTTTCAACTCTATCGATTTATCGAAATCGGCCAAAGCGCCCTCGTTATCGTTCAGGTTGTACTTTACTAAACCATCGTAAAGGTACAGGTCGGCGTTGTTTGGGTCTTGCTTAATGGCCTGCGCAAAATATTCCAAGGCTGATTTTTTATCACCCACGTTACCTAAAGCATTCGCCAGGTACTTGTACACATTAGGCATTTTAGGGTTAAGCCTGATGGTGGTCTTATAATCTGCAATAGCGGCATTATAATTTTTTAAGTTACCGTAGGCGTTACCGCGATAAAATATCGCTTCCGCATTTTTTGGGTTAAGGGCAAGGGCAGCTGTATAGTCGCCTATTGCACCTTTATAATCGCCCATGTTACCTTTAGCGTTACCACGATAAAATATCAGGTCGGAATTTTTAGGGTCGAGAGATACCGCTTTGTCGTAATCTGCAATAGCGCCTTCGTTATCTTTTAAATTGCTTTTGGCAACACCACGATACTCATAAAGCGAGGCATCTTTAGGATCTAAAGCGATGGCTTTGGTAAAATCCTCTACCGCGCCGGCATGATCGCCCAGGCTGGCTTTGGCATTTGCCCGGTAGTGGTACATATCTGCACGTGGGGCCAATTCAATAGCACGGGTAAAATCGTTTATCGCGTCAGCAAACTTGCCGGTTTCGTTATTGATGTTACCCCGGTAAAAATAAGCGAAAGTGCTTTTAGGGTCGTACTGAATAGCCTTGCTGTAGTCTGCAAAGGCCTTATCGCGCTCCTTTAGGTTATTGTATGCGTTACCCCGATAAAAGTAAGCACGGGCATTATTTGGTTCTAACTGTATAGCCTTGGTAAAATCATCTATAGCCCCTTTATAGTTTTTAATATTAGCTTCGGTATTACCCACCCCTATATAAGTTTCGGCACTTTGCGCGAAGCAGCAAAAGGGTAACAGCAGAAATATAATGAGTAATTTGGCCATGTTGTTATGCATTATCTGAAAGGCTTAAATAAAAGGGATACGTTTGCCGTAGCGCCATCGCCGGTGTTGCGGCCATTGATGAAGTGCCCTGCCGAAACAAACGTTGAGAACCGCCTGCTGAAGGTGTACCCGTAAGTTAACGATGCCTGATTAAACGCGAAGTTCTTATTGATGGCCTGTATGGGCGAAAACTTTTTAAAGCTACTGGTAGAGTAAAAACCGCTAAGCGATACCGATACCTGGTGTCGGAATTTCCTGTCTAACGTTAAACCGAATGTGCCGTTGTATCTATCCTGAAAGGGGCCATCGGGACCAAAGTACTGGCGAAAGCCATTCTCGGCCGTGAAATAATAATTTTTACCCAGTACCTTACCGCTACCTGCAAAGGCAAACTTAAGCTCGGCACCTTGCTGCTTGTATCCTAAAGCCAGGTCGTTATACAGCGGGGTAATAAATGTGCCCTGCACGGTAAAGTAATATATATAATTAATGTTGGCGAGGTAATAGCGTATACCCACCTCCAGATCGGTTAGGCCACTGCTAACAGTTTTGGCGTTGTTATCCTCGTAAGTATTCTTTACATAAGGCAGCAAGGCAACCAGCGTAAACCTTCGGCTTAAACCATACTCGGCATATAACGATACTCCCAGCGACTCAAACTGCCCGCCATCGGCAAATAAGCTTTTACGGCGTAACGAATCCCAACCCCTGTCGGCATAAAAATAGCTGAACGATGGCGACAGCAACAACCTTTTAGGCCTCACCGGGAAACCACCCGCATGGCTGGTATTAGGTGCCAGCAGCACGCAGCCTATGGCTATTAGTATATATTTAAGATAGGTATTAGATATTTTCATAGTTAGCTGTTAAAATAATGCGAATGCATCACGCATCCACCTCCCTTCTAAATCTTTGTACGACTGCGAGATCTCGTGCCCAAGGTCCTTAAATACCATTAAGCGCTTTTTGCCCGGTATAATGTTGTATGTGGCGTATTCATTTGCCGGTGGGGCGTATGGGTCTAATAGACCAATGCCCATTATCATATTAGTTTTAAGGCCTGCTGCGAAGTTCTTTCCGTCGTAATAGTTAAGGTTGCTTAATACCTTGCTAAAGGTTAGGCCCGGCTGCGTTTTAATGTACTTTTTTATGTCGTTTATTGGCCAGGTGACCTCGCCATCCAAATTATTTACATCGCACAGGATGGGGTTTTGCGCCGAGCACAGGTTTACCCTTTTATCTAAACTGGCAGTTGCCAGCGCCAGGTAGCCGCCCATACTACCACCCGATACCAAGATATTATCGTGCTTTAAATAGGGTTGCGAATACACAAAATCTACCGCGCGGATGCAATCCATAATAACGCCGCGCATCACGTAGTTGTCGCGGTCTTCTATGCGGTAAAAAATAAACTCATCACGGCGGGTATCAATCGGCCCCCTGCTATTGCCCTGCCCCCTTACGTTTAGGGTGATGATGGCCAGATCTTCATCTAAACCGGTAATGGGCAGCAAATTAACCTGGTAGCCGGGTAAACCCAGCAATACGGAAAACTTGCGGTCTTTGTTCTTGTTTATAGGTACCGTCATCCAGCCTTTGATGAGGTAGTTATCCAGCGAGCGCATCTCTATGGCGAAAACCTTACGGTTATCGGTATTCATTTTAGGCATCGGGGTAACCTTAAACTGAGGTGGCACTTTGGCTAACTCATCCTTGGCTTTTTGCCAGAAGGCGTCAAAATCGGCAGGTTTGGCGTATTGCGAGCGGATAGCCTCGGGCTGTATACCAAATACACGGCGGGTGGTATCGTCATAATCTGATATGTTGACCATAAAGGCCACCTTATAAAATCCCGATTTAAGGGCAGGCAGATCAAAGCTGTATTTCTCTGACGCTTTTTTGCCGATGTTGGCCTTTTGCTTGCCCTCGCCTATCTTTTTACCGTGCTGGGTTATCTCGTACGATACGGTACCGGTTTGTACAGCATCGGTAGGGTTTTTAACCTCGAAGGTATAATTTGCACTGCTGCTGAAAATAGCATTCTTATTACCCGGGGTAAGCACGGTAGATATGCCCTCATCATCATCCTGCGCGGCGGCGGTTGTGTACTGCAGGCATAGCATGGCAACGGCACAACTCAGTATTAAATATATCTTATTTGCTCTCTTCATTGTTAATCATTAATGGCTAAGCCTTAATAGCTTCAGCATTATTCTCGGGGTTGCGGGGCTTGTTCTTGATCAAAAAATCTGATTTACGAATATAATGATTCAGCGGCTCCTCTATGGTTTTAAACAGCAGGATGCTTATGGCATTCAGCAATATAAAAGCGAATAGCACGTTCAGCGCATCGTACTGAAAAGGCGATACCCAGTCCTTCCCCCATTTATCATACAGTTCAAAAATATCGTCGTTCCATTTGTTAAAGTAGTTGTGCATAAAATCGTACATGTAACCAAGGTGTATCAGGTAAAATATATACGAGCTTTTTCCAAGCAGCTCAACAAACGGGTTGGATAATATTTTTTTGAGTACTGTGGTTTCCGTAAGCAATCCGTAGAAAAACAGCGCTATAGAGCCTGCCAGCAGGTAGTTATTGGTGATGATGCCAAACGGATTATGCAGACCTGCCACCTCGCCTTTGGGGATAGGCAGCACGCTCATGATACCTACGCATACAAATATCAATGCGAAGCCCAGGTAGGTATATTTGCTTTTGCTCTGTCCGTCCAGATTTTGCTTACGAACGATAAGCGCCAGCTGGATCCCCGCGAAGAACTCGAAGCACCGGCCCAAAAACGTATAAAGCATCATAAAGGTAAAGTTGCCGAAGAAACCATACCAATCTACATGACTAAATATGAGTACCAGCGTAGCTCCCGCGAGGGTAACTATCACCGGCTGGATGTAAAACTTGCGGTACTTTTGCGCGAAGTAGAATATGAACGGCGCCGAAAAGTAAAAGCACTCCTCTACCGTTAAGCTCCAGCCTTGCGCAATACCCGTAAATTTTAACTGATCAAAAAAGCCCCTTACAAAGGTGATGTGCATAAAGAATAACCCTATGGGGTTTGCAAAGCCGTTGGTTATCTTTTGGTCGTGAGTAAAGTAGTAGGATACAAATGCCCCCAGGGTGAGCAAAAAGTACATGGGGTAAATGCGCGCTACCCTGTTTTTAAGGTATTGCTTAAACCAATCGCCGGTAAGCTTAAAGCTATCGAAGTACCTGAAAGCAATTAAAAACCCCGAAAGCACAAAGAAGATAGTTACCCCTATATGGAACTCGTTAAGAAAACGTTGCACAGCACGGGGAAAATTTTCATCAAACGCGTAGGCGTAATGCGAAATAAACACCAGGTACGCCGCCATTGCACGCACCCCGGTAAGCGCCGGAATATAGTTTTGTAAAGGTTTTTGCGCCAAAACAGTAATATAAGTATGTGTTTTACGTATAAATGTTCGCTTAGGTTATGCAAACCAAATACCAATACGCCTTAACCCCGAATTTTCAGGATTAAGGATTACCCGATTATTGTTTAAAAAGGCCTAAAACTTTGGGGAATAGCCTCTCCCCGGCCCTCTCCAAAAGGAGAGGGAGTAGAGCACTTGCTTGTCAAGTCCTCTCCTTTGGAGAGGATTTAGGTGAGGCTACTTCCCTGCACCACACCTCTGCTTAGTATCCGTTGGTCTATATAGTATTGTATTTCGCTTTTTTTCAATCCCCAGTTGGGGGCTATGAGGAGTTCGCGGTCGCTGAGGCCGAAGAGGCGCTGGATAACAATATCCGGCCGTACCCTGGGCAGCAGTTCGCACAGAAAATCGGCGTACTCATCAATGCCGAATAGTTTGAAAGGCTCGCGCTTGTACTTAACCCCCATCACACTGCCCTCCACAATGTGCAGGTGGTGAAACTTTACGAACTTTATCTGCGGGTGGCGGTTTATCTCATCGGCGTATTTAAGCATCATATCGTGCGTTTCCCAGGGGAAACCAAATATCGTGTGCACGCAAACATCCAGCCTGGTATTCTCGGTAAGCGCAAGGGCTTTCAGCAACTCATCGTGACTACAACCCCTGTTGATCTGGTTCAGCGTATCGTCATAAATGCTCTCCATGCCCATTTCCAGGTCAACGTCAAAGCGGTCGGTATAGCTTTCCAGCAGGGCAATCTTCTCGGCGTCTATACAGTCGGGGCGGGTACCTACGCTCAGGCCTACAATATCTTCGGTGCCGTAGCTTAGGGCCTCGTCGTACAGCATTTTAAGGTAATGGGCGGGGGCGTAGGTATTGGTATTGGGCTGAAAGTAAATGATAAACTTATCGGCCTTGTTACCCCTGCGGGCACGCTCCATCCCCTCTATCACCTGCTGCTTAACCGTAGGCGCGTTGCGGCTAACGCTTGGCGTAAACGAATCCACGTTACAATACGTGCACCCGCCGAAGCCTTTAGAGCCATCGCGGTTGGGGCAGGTAAAGCCACCATCAACAATCACCTTAAACACGCGGTGCCCCGGGTATTTATCCTTAAGCCACGGGCCATAATTGTTATAGCCCTTCTCCCACTGTACCCCTGCCTGGTTAGTTAACATCATGATAACCGCAAAGATAGGGATTTTTGTTTTGTGTGATTTGGCCGATTGTTGATGATCACACCGATGGGAGATTATAATCCAAACCATGTCAAATACACTAATATATGCAAGGAAATGTTCACGTTCACGTTTGCACAACCAGGGTGAATTTCGTGAACATGCTAATTATCAGCATAGTGAATGTTGAAATGGTGACAGCATAGTGACACCATGAACATCAAAAAAATTTGTATGAGGTTTTTGAGGATTGATGGTGGGACTAATGTGAGAAGCCGCAAGCGGGGCGCTTGTAATAGCGGGTTATTAGCTATTAGTTAATTGAAAAACAGGTAGTTTTACGTATAGGAATAGTGAAAATAAAACGCAATATTTACTTTCAAACTTACCTAATCCTAATGTCCTTGTCTTTAAATTTCAAAATATTAATAGATGACAGTTTTATTAATATCGCAACCGATAAGTCTTTAAATCCAATCGATAAAAAAAATGTTTTAAGCGTCATTAATGACTTTGAAGACAAAAAGTGGAGATATAAAAATTTCCAAAATTTCATTTGGGATAATGTTGCCGAGACATCGCTTTCTTATAATGAAAGGGAAAGTTTAATTGATTCCAGCCACTCGTTATTAACAGCAGCAGCGCAGAATCTAAGATTAACCGATAAAATTGGCGATATAAGTAAAGGAAGCGAACTGGCGGAAATTGCATTATATGGTATTATGAAACACCACTATAACGCATTGCCGGTTGTCCCCAAAATTTTCTATAAGCAAAACGTCCAAGATAATGCGAAAGGTGCTGATAGTGTTCACATAGTCATTGAGAGCGATTATACGTTTTCAATCTGGTTAGGTGAAGCAAAATTTTATAATAGCATTGACGATGCCAGATTTGATGTAATAGTAGAATCTATTGAGAATGCACTTGTTACAGACAAACTAAAAAAAGAAAATAGTATAATCACAAACGTCTCTGACATCGACGGGCTGATTACGGATGTTGAATTACGAAAAAAAATTAAACTTGCTTTAAATGGTCGAAAGTCCATAGATGATTTAAAACCAATTCTTCATATACCAATTTTGTTGTTACATGAATGTGCAATAACGAATAAGTGTATTAGTTTATCTGATGATTATAAAGCCGAAATAACCGACCTTCACAAGGTCAAAGCAGAAACTTATTTCAAAAAACAACTTACAAAGCTATCGGCTGTAAATAAATACGCCTCTATAACATTTCACTTGATTTTATTTCCGGTTCCTTCTAAAGAGGCTATTGTAAATAGCTTCTTATCAACTGCTAACTTTTATAAAAATAGTTAATGGATATCTTTGAAACATGCCAAAAGATAAACGATTTTCTTAATGAAAATCAAGAGTCTATCGCAAGGGATGAGTTGATTAAGCTATTAGATTATCATTCTCAACATGAAATCGATTATTCACCACTTGTTAACCATTTGATAAGACTAACTGGTTTATATCCTTATTTGCAAACAGAAACTGCCAACTGGGATGACAAGTTCACCTATGAAATATTTAAAGTTGACATCGGACGTAAAAAAGCAACCCTACACCGTGAGCAATCTTCGTTGCTAAAAAAACTAATAGATGGGAACAATATAGCAGTAAGTGCTCCTACCAGTTTTGGAAAAAGCTTTGTTATAGACGCGTTTATTTCAATTAAAAAACCAAAAAATGTAGTGATAATTGTCCCTACAATTGCACTAACTGACGAGACGAGAAGGCGTCTTTTCAAAAAGTTTTCGAACGATTACAAAATAATAACAACGGCAGAAGTAGAATTAGCGAAAAAAAACATTTTTATATTTCCGCAAGAAAGAGCGATGAGTTATATTAACAAAATTGATTCTATTGATATACTGATTGTTGATGAGTTTTACAAAGCAAGTTCTATATATGACAAAGAAAGATCGCCTTCCTTACTTAAAGCAATTATTAAGTTAGGATACAAGGCCAAACAAAAATATTTTCTTGCACCGAACATTACTTCAATTATTGAAAATGTCTTTACTCAAGATATGTTCTTCGAGTTTAAGTTAAGTTTCAATACCGTATTTTTAGAAAAACATAACCTCTATAAAGACATTGGAAAAGATACTTTGCTTAAAGAACACGCCTTATTAAAAATTTTACATGACACAAAAACAAAATCGCTAATCTACGCAGCATCCTATGCTCAAATTGATAAGGTTTCTGAAATCTTGATAGAAAATTTACCTATTTCTGATAAGCCACTTTTATTGAATTTTTCAAATTGGCTCATTTTGAATTACGACCCAAATTGGAAATTAACAAATTTAATAATGCGGGGTGTTGGAATACATAATGGACAGCTACATAGATCTTTAAGTCAAATACAAGTGAGATTATTTGAAGAAAAAAATGGCTTAGAAAATATTATTTCAACATCATCTATTATAGAAGGCGTTAATACTTCCGCAGAAAATGTTATTATTTGGAGAAACAGAAGGAGCGGTGGTAACAGTGTACTTGATAGTTTTACCTACAAAAACATAATCGGCAGAGGAGGCAGAATGTTTAAATATTTTGTTGGAAAGATCTTTTTATTGGAGCCGCCTCCCGAAGAAGATACAACTCAATTAGATATTCCGTTTCCAGATTCAATTTTAGGTGACATCGATGAAAATTTATATAAGGGAAGTCTAAACAACGAACAAATAAACAAGATTATAACTTACAAAGATGAGATGTATGAAATCCTTGGAAAGGAATGTTATGATGCTTTGCTAAAAGAAAATGTTTTTAAATCTAATAACTCTGAGTTTATAAAAACTATCGCTAAAGATATGAAATTAAACCCTGAAGATTGGAATGGCTTATCATTTTTAAATTCTACAGATTCAAACTCTTGGGATAGATTACTTTATAAAATAATTTATCTGCAACCTGGAGAATGGGGAGACGGTGCATATGGAATTCAAAATAAAAAGTTTATAGCTTTTATTAAAGTGTTAGTGAATAACTGGACTAAAACAATTCCCCAACTGTTAAATGAATTAGACGCCGACGATATTGATATTCAACAATTCTTCAAATTAGAAAGAATAGCAAGTTTTAACCTATCGGCATTGGTAAGCGACATTAATGTATTGCAAAAAGAAATTATCAATAACGGTGTGGATGTTTCACCATTTATTTCAAAAGTATCTCATGCGTTTTTACCGTCAGTAGTGTATCAGTTAGAGGAGTATGGTTTACCTCGAATGATTGCTCGCAAAATCCACTCAAATCACATAATTGACTTTATGGACGAAAGCCTTACCATTCATATTGCGATTCATAAGTTTCAAGAAATCGGTAAGATTAAATTATTACAATATAAATGTTTTGATGAATTCGATAAATATATTCTTGACTACTTTTATGATGGAATTACTCTGTCTAATGAGGAAATCAACTAAGACACCCCTAAACCCGATAGCAGCGTATACCGTGTATAGCGGATAGCGGGGCTGGCGTAACCGATGGGGTGCTGACGTTCGTTTACTTATCCCTTTTATAACACACCCCTAACCCCTCTCGAGAGGGGAACTTTAAACTAATACTTATCTTTTTTATAACATACCCAACCCTCTCAAGAGGGGAATTTCAAACTGATACTTATCTTTTTTATAACACACCCCTAACCCCTCTCAAGAGGGGAACTTTAAACTAATACTTATCTTTTTTATAACACACCCCTAACCCTCTCTCGAGAGGGGAACTTTAAATTGATACTTAGCTTTTTTATAACACACCCCTAACCCCTCTCGAGAGGGGAACTTGGCTAAAATAAAAAACGAGGGTAAGCTTGGGGCTTCCCTCGTTTTTTTGTTGTGGTTATGAGTTTTTGGCTATTTATCCCACCATACGTGGGTTGATAGTAAGTCGGGGCCTTGCCTTGCAATGGCTTCCTGGTAATGCGCCTTGTTAAGGTCGTTTTCTGATTGCGGGTACTGCTGCCTGCGTGGTATGTGCTTATCGGCATTAAGGGCGGTTGGCACAGGGTCTACCAGCGTAGGGAAGCCTGTGCGGCGGTATTCGGCCCATGACTCCCAGCCGTTACCCATATAGTTGGCAATCCATTTTTGGGTGATGATCTGCTGAACTGCTGTTGCGGGGTTAAACACCACATCGGGCCGGGCAAGGTACGCGGTTGCACCTGCTCCCTCAATCCCATTTTGCTGTAACGACGCGGTTACGCCCTGTGTGTACAGGGTTGCCGCGGCGGCATCGCCTCCGGGTATCCAGCCACGGTGCGCGGCTTCGGCCTGTGCAAATAGTATCTGGGCGTAGCTCGTCCAGGTGGTTGGCGCATCCTGAGCAGAATAAGCCTCGCCAATTTGCGATACGTTGCCTTTTTTGCTACGTGTACCTATGTTATACGCGTCTAAAGCTTCACCGGCAAGCCCGTAAGGTAACCCTACGAATGTACCGGCCGATGTTGGCGCTACGTAAACGGGTAAACGTGGGTCGTTGTTACCTTGCAGCCTGTTAACTACCTGGTCGCTCACGGCGTAATCGTACCGGTTGCGGTAGTTGCCAAAGAATGGGTTCTCGTTGTTTTGCTCCTGCAAATAACGGAAGGTAGCGTTATCGTCGTTAGAGGTCATGACACCCGCGGCTATAGCTTTCTGAAACTCGGCCTGGCCTGTGGTGGCGTCTACCTTGCTTAAGCGCAGCGCCATTACCGCGCGTAACGAGTTTGCCCAGTGTTTCCACTTGGTGTTGTCGCCGCCAAAAAGGATATCGCCTGTAAGTTGCCCGCCGTCATCAAACTGTGCCTGTGCTTCGGTCAGTTCTTTAAACAGGTCGGTATAAATATCCTTTTGGGCATCAAACTTTGGCGTAAGGTTGTCGCGGCCTTTTAGGGCTTCGGAGTAAGGGACATCGCCCCACCTATCGGTAATGGTAAGATAAATAAACGCCCTTAAGATGCGTGCAGCCGCTATCTGGTTGGCATTAGAGCCGAATGACAGCGTAAGCTTGGTACCTTTGGTTGCAGGGTCGGTATTGGTGGTAATAACCTGTTGCAGATCTGTTAACGGGCCGGTGTAGTAGCCCTGGTAATCGTACTGTGCCAGTGCAAACCGGCTCTCGTTGTTGTAAAACGTTTCGGCCAGGTACTGCGAGTAAAGCTCGCCTGCGGCACTGTTTATATTGGTAGTTGCGTTACCGCCGCCTGTACCGCCAAGGTATTGCAAAGCGCTGGTAAAACCGTAGCCCGGCGATAGCTTAATGGGCTGATTGGGGTTTACGTTGATATCGTCGGATATTTTTTTACATGATGTAATGGCTACACCTGCAATAAAAATGATCAGAAATTTATTAAAATACTTTTTCATAAGTGCTTTTCTTAGAATGTTAAGTTAAGGTTAAAGCCAAGCGTGCGGGTTGCAGGCAATTGCCCGCCCTCGTAAAACGAGGTTTGCAGCTGCGATGGGTCTATACCCTTTACTCTGGCCTTGGTGTATATTAACCATGGGTTTTGGCTTACAATAGAGAATCTTGCTGTTTGCAGCGGCGTTTTGCCAAACCATTTCTTTGGTAAATTATAACCAATGCTTACCTCTCTTAATTTAATATATGTAGCATCGTAGGTGTATTGCTCCCAAATGGCGCTGTAGTAACCTTCGTTTAGGGTGCGGGTATCAACAAACGTAGTGTTTGGGGTACCATCTTCATGCACGCCTTTTACCAGTGTACCACCGCCTGTTGCAGGGTCGTCGCGCCTTGGTTTGCCGTTCTCGTTAAGGCCTACGGTAGATTCGCCCAAACCCGAGCCTGCAAGGTTTTGTTGTGTTACCGATACAAATTTACCCCCGTACTGGAAATCGAACGACAGGCCAAGCGTTACACCTTTGTAGGTGATGTTATTGGTGAAACCACCTGTAAACTTAGGCAGGATGTTACCCAGGTGCACATTGTCGTTACGCTCGGGGAAACCATCGGCATCAACAACAATATTACCGTTAGCATCGCGCACAAAGCCCGAACCAATAAGCTCGCCGTATGGTTTGCCCACCTCACTGTTAACCGAGAACGACGGCGAACCCACAAAGCCGAAGCCTGATGCACCCGCACCCTGGTAGCCGCCTATGCCGGCACCACCACCACCTTCCGGCGATGAGCGTAACACGTTAAAGTTAGGGTATAACGATACCACTTTATTGCGGTTGAACGCTATGTTAAAGATAGCATCATACACAAAGCTGCTGGTTTTAACCGGTGTACCGCCTAACGAGATCTCGATACCGTGGTTAACAATAGAACCCGCGTTGATAACGATGGTTGAGTAACCTGTGGTACCGTTAACAGGCAAGCCCAGGATCTGGTTTTTGGTGTTACGGTTGTAATAGTTAACATCTAAGCGGATGCGGTCGCCCTTCAGGAAGTGCAACTCGGTCCCCAACTCGTAAGATGTAGACAGCGTTGGCTCGATGTTAGGGTTTGGTAAGCTGTTTGGCACAAACTGTACCGGGCTGCTGCCATAAGGCACCTGGCTTAGGTTATAAGTTTGCCCGGTTAAGTATGGCGACAGGTCTGACCCTACCTTTGCTACCGATGCCCTTAACTTACCAAACGTAAGGAAATCGTTTTTAGGGATAAAGCCTGCCTCGGTAAATACAAACGAAGCTGATGCTCCACCGTATAAGTACGAGTCTTTATTACGTGGCAAGGCCGACGATTGATCGTTACGGATGTTTAGATCTAAATACAAGAATTGTTTATACCCTAACGATGCGTAACCGTATAAACTGTTCACCACTTTTTGGGTATGCTCGGTATTGGTGGTAGGCCTGTCTAACGAGTTACCAACGGTATACAGGTCTGGTATGGCTAAACCACCAACAGTGCTGCTGGTTAAGTATTTGGTTACATCCTGCCTCGACTCGCCAAAGGCACCCGCGCGCAGGCTAAGATCTTTACCAAACATGTGGTCGTACTCTAACGATGCTACATAGTCGTACTCTTTGTACTGGTAGCTGTTCTCCGCATAAGCATCAGGGTTAATGGTATTAGAGCCCACCCTGCTGTTAGCATCACGGTTCAAATAATCGCCACGGGCAATAACCGATAGTTTAAGGTCCTTACGGATGTTGTAGGCAGCCGTTAAATTACCATACACCCGGTTGTTGTTGGCCTCTGAGGTGTTAACATAAGCCTCGGTGTAAGGGTTATCCCAGTATTTAGGCGTCAGATCGCCGGGGGCTGTAATATTCCATGTGGTGTAAGTACCATCTGCACGGCGGTAGTTCTTTAATTGATCTATCTCCAGGTCGCGGTGGAACCACTGGTTAAACGAGCCCGATGTTTGGGTACCGTAACCTTCGGCAGGTACATTCTTCAGGTTTTCCTGAAAGATGTTAATGTTGGCGCTAACGGTAAACTTAGGGGTAATTTTCATATCACCGTTAAAGCTTACATTGTTACGCCTTTGTTTAGTGTTAGGGCTAACGCCTGTGCGGTTTAAGTTAGTGTATGATACACGGGCGTTGTAATCATCGCCTGCTTTAGAGAACGATACGTTGTTATTGGTAGTAACGCCTGTTTTGTAAAAATCCCTCACGTTGTTTGGCTGCGCCACAAAAGGCTTAAGCTTACCAAAGCCGGGGTTGGTTGGGTCCCAAAAATACCATGGAGCGTATAAGGTGCCATCCATTTTAGGGCCCCAGCTTTCGTCTACCGCGTAATTGTAGTACTTGGTACCGTTAAACTGCTGCAGGTAGTCGGGATCGGTAGCGGGGTTATAGGTATAGGTCAGGAAATCCTGGCTGGCACCACCGCCATACTCGTTTTGGTATTTAGGCAGGGTGTACACACGCTCTAAAGTAGTGGTTTGGTTTACAGATATGCCTAAACCTTTATTAGAACCTCTTTTAAGCGTAATAACCACCGCGCCTTCTGATGCACGCTGGCCATATAATGCTGTAGCCGCAGGGCCTTTAAGCACAGTCAGGGTTTCCACATCATCGTTATTAATGGCGTTAGGGTCTGTTACTACACCGTTAACCACGTAAATTGGGTTACCGCCCTGTAACGAGTTGATACCCCTTATACGTATGGTTGATGCGCCAAACTTCGCGCCCGAGCCACCCAGTATCTGCACACCGGCAACTTTACCGGCTAAGGCGGTGTTGAAATCGGCCTGGCGGGTAAGTGTCAGGTTTTCGCCTTTAATTTGCTGTGCAGCATACCCCAGCGATTTTTGCTGGCGCGATATTCCCAATGCCGTAACTACAACCTCGCCTAATTGCTGGCTGCTTTCGGCAAGCTGTACGTTAATGGTAGTTTGGCCGCCAATGGCAACCTCTTGTGTGGTGAAACCCACAAAGGTAAATACAAGGGTTTTACCACCGGCAGGTACGTTAATGCTAAACCTTCCGTTCGCATCGGTAATTGTACCCGCCTGGGCCTCTTTAACCCTTACGCTAACACCGGGCAACGGCCCCTTGTCAGACTTTGCTGTAACCGTACCCGTAACCGTTTGGGCCTGGGCAGATACAACAGCAACATTAAACAGTAAAATGATTAGTAAAAATAATCTATTCATATTGGTCACTCCTATTCATAAAAATTAATTTGAATTTGGCATTGTTTAAAAAATACGCCCCCCACGCTCGGGGGAGGCGTATTAACTAATTAACTGATCTTATAAAGAACAACAAGCGTGGTTATATTTTTACCGGCACAAAAAAAGCCGGGGCATGTAAAACCAAAAAGGACAAAGGCATCCTGTAAAAACAAAAAGTTTAAATAGTAGGGTAATTAGGGGCATTGTTAGGCGCACAAACTGGAAGGGTACACCGTGCAGAGAATGTATAGATACATTCAACAATGCAAACTTATTAATTTTTGATTAAAAACAAGCTTAATGAATTAATTATAGGCCGACATATATAATAATTAATTCCAATAAGGAAATATTTATAATAACAATAACTGAATAAGCGATAATCTGATTATAATATATCGTTATACGACAAAAATATCACTATTCCGTACAACCATATTTCAGTTAATATCTTGACAACACCGTTGCGGTAACCATTTTATTACAAAAACACCGCTAAAATGGGCAAATATAAGTCGCACATAGCCCTTAAAAATCCAAAAGCGACATTAAAATTCCATTAGAATTAGAAATTGATGAGAAGCGATAAATGGATATTGCTCCTTAATATCCGTAGTTAAGTTGTGCTTGTTTTATTTGTCTGCTCTGTAAACGGACGGACAACATCTTTAACCATAAACCTGAGAGTAACACTTATTTGCCTAAACACATAAAGCCTGGCACATCAAACACTAACCAATTTATTATGCACGCATAGCTTTGGCTTGTTTAAAAATTGGTTAATTTTACGGCTGTAACCAATTACACTACCGCATGGAAAGCATTGCTCCTTATAAATCTCAGTACAAAATCCGCTTTGTTACAGCTGCTTCGCTCTTCGATGGGCACGACGCTACCATTAACATTATGCGCCGCATTTTGCAAAGCACCGGTGCCGAGGTTATACACCTGGGCCACAACCGCAGTGTAGATGAGATTGTGAACTGCGCCATACAGGAGGACGTGCAGGGTATTGCCCTCACAAGCTACCAGGGCGGCCACGTGGAGTACTTTAAATATATGTACGACCTGCTTGCCGAGCGTGGAGCTGGGCACATCAAGATATTTGGTGGCGGTGGCGGGGTGTTCCTGCCTGCCGAAATTGCCGAACTGCAAGCCTACGGCATCACCAAGATCTACTCGCCCGATGACGGCCGCACCATGGGCCTGCAAGGGATGATAAACCATATGATGGAGGAGTGTGATTACCTCACCCCGTCCCTCTCCAAAGGAAGCCTCACCCCAAACCCCTCTCCGAGGGAGAGGGGCTTAAAGAGCACTATGGATAAGGGGTATATTGCAAGGTTAATTACTGCGGCGGAGTTAGGAAGCCTCTCCCCAGTAGAGGAGGCTAAAAGGGAAGTCTCCCCTTTCGGGGGAAATTTAGAGGGGGCTCCTACCCCTGTCCTCGGCATCACCGGTACGGGTGGGTCTGGGAAATCGAGTTTGGTAGATGAGATAGTGCGCCGTTATTTGATGGAGACGGATAAAACGCTGGCAATTATCTCGGTTGACCCCAGCAAGCGTAAAACAGGCGGCGCCCTACTTGGCGACCGCATTCGCATGAACGCTATTAACAGCCCAAGGGTGTACATGCGCTCGCTGGCTACAAGGCAGGCCAACCTTGCCCTTAGTAAGCATGTGCAGGAAGCTATTGATATTTGTAAGATGGCGGGTTACGATATGGTTATTGTGGAGACGAGCGGCATTGGCCAATCTGACACCATGATAACCGATTACTGCGACCTATCCCTCTATGTAATGACACCCGAGTTTGGCGCGGCTACCCAGCTGGAAAAAATTGACATGCTTGATTTTGCCGACCTTGTTGCCCTCAATAAATTCGACAAGCGGGGCGCTTTAGATGCCATACGCGATGTGCGCAAGCAGTACAAGCGCAACCACATGTTGTTCGACGCTAAGGACGAGGATCTGCCCGTTTACGGCACCATGGCCTCGCAGTTTAACGACCCGGGCATGAATACGCTGTTTACCGCCCTCATGAAAACCGTTAAGGAAAAGACGGGGGTGGATTTGTTAGGGAATCAAGAAACAAGAACCAAGATAAAAGACGGCGAGTCCGAAAAGATTTACATTATTCCGCCCGACCGTATCCGTTACCTGGCAGAGATTGCCGAAAGCAGCGCCGCTTATACCGATTGGGTGAACGAGCAATGTAAGATTGCGCAGCAGATGTATAATGTGAGGGGTGTGATGGATCTGTTGGATGAACACACCCCTAACCCCTCTCAAGAGGGCAACCCGATGCTGAAGGATATTTATCAAAATCTGGAAGACCACCTGAACGCCGATTGTAAGCGATTATTAAAGGAATGGCCGGAAACGGTTGCCAAGTACAAGGCGGATAATTTTATATATAAAGTAAGAGATAAAGAGATAAAGCAGCCGCTTTATTATACTTCGTTATCCCAATTGAAGGTGCCTAAAATTGCATTGCCTAAATACGAGGCATGGGGCGATATATTACGCTGGCTGCTTACCGAGAATGTACCGGGAGAGTTCCCTTATGCCGCAGGGGTGTTCCCGCTGAAGCGCGAGGGTGAAGACCCAACCCGCATGTTTGCAGGAGAGGGCGGTCCCGAACGGACGAACAAACGTTTCCATTATGTATCGCTTGGTCAGCCGGCGCACAGGCTTTCAACCGCTTTTGATTCGGTAACCTTATACGGCGAAGATCCGCACGTGCGCCCCGACATTTACGGCAAAATTGGCAACTCGGGCGTAAGCATCGCCACATTGGATGACGCCAAGAAGCTCTACTCAGGCTTCGACCTGTGCCACGCCAGCACCTCTGTAAGCATGACCATCAATGGCCCTGCCCCCATGTTGCTTGGCTTCTTCATGAACGCTGCCATTGATCAGCAATGTGAGAAGTACATCACCGAGCATGGCTTGGAACATTTAGTGGAGGAAGCTTATAGGAAAGTGTATGATGAAAAGGGATTAGAAAGGCCGAAGTATCAAACAGCCTCTCCCCAGCCCTCTCCAAAGGAGAGGGAGCAGGAAGCATTGGCGAAAGAAAGAAGCCTCTCCCCAACGCTCTCCGAAGGAAGCCTCACCCCAGCCCTCTCCAAAGGAGAGGGGGTTAAAAGGTTTGGATTTGAAACTGCTGATTTGAAGATTTGGGATATATTAAAAGGCAATTCAAAAGATAACAGGCAAAACCCTACCGAAGCCGAGAACTTGCTTTGGCTGTTGCTTAGAAATAATAAGATAGGTTTTAAAATAAGGCGTCAACACGCTATTGATGGTTACATAGCCGATTTCGTTTGCTTGCCAAAAGGTTTGGTTATTGAGATTGATGGTGGATACCACAATTACACAACAGAGCAAGACAAAGTAAGGACACGTGTTTTAAATGATGAGGGATTTGATGTTATTCGTTTTACTAACGATGAAGTATTAAACAATACTCAAAAAGTTTTAGAAGAAATAAAAGCCAGATTAAATATCCAGACAGACAGGAAAGTCCTCTCTTTTGGAGAGGATTTAGGTGAGGCTGCTATCGGGGGAGATTTAGAGGGGGCTTCCTTTGGAGAGGATTTAGGTGAGGCTTCCTTACCTCCAGGCAACAATGGCCTTGGCCTTATGCTGCTCGGCCTAACCGGCGACCAGGTTTTGCCTGCGGATGTTTACGAACAGATCCGTGCATATGCTATTGCTACGGTGCGTGGCACCGTACAGGCCGATATTTTGAAGGAAGACCAGGCGCAAAACACCTGTATTTTCTCAACGGAGTTTGCCTTGCGGATGATGGGCGATATCCAGCAGTATTTTATCAAAGAAAAGGTAAGGAATTTTTACTCGGTATCAATCTCAGGCTACCACATTGCCGAGGCTGGTGCTAACCCTATTACGCAGTTAGCCTTTACGCTAAGCAATGGTTTTACGTACGTAGAGTATTACCTGAGTCGTGGGATGCATATAGATGATTTCGCGCCAAACCTATCCTTCTTCTTTAGTAACGGTATCGATCCTGAGTACTCCGTTATCGGCCGTGTGGCAAGGCGCATTTGGGCCAAGGCCATTAAAAATAAATACAAGGGTAACGACAGGTCGCAGAAGCTGAAATACCATATCCAAACAAGCGGCCGCTCGCTGCACGCGCAAGAGATCGACTTTAACGATATCCGCACCACGTTACAGGCGCTTTATGCCATTTACGATAACTGCAATTCGCTACACACCAATGCTTATGATGAGGCCATTACCACCCCAACCGAAGAGTCGGTACGCAGGGCAATGGCTATACAGTTGATCATTAACCGAGAGCTTGGCCTCGCCAAAAACGAGAACCCTATACAGGGCGCGTTCATCATAGAGGAATTAACCGACCTTGTAGAGCAAGCCGTACTTACCGAGTTTAAGGCCATTAACGACCGTGGCGGCGTATTGGGCGCTATGGAAACCATGTATCAGCGCAGCAAAATTCAGGAAGAATCACTTTACTACGAAACACTTAAACACACGGGCGAATACCCTATCATTGGCGTAAACACCTTTCTTAACAAGAAGGGCTCGCCAACTATTGTACCGTCGGAAATTATTCGAGCCACCGAAGACGAAAAGCAGTTCCAGATAGCCGCCCTGCACCAATTCCAGCAACGAAACGCCGACCATGCACCTGCAATGTTAAAAGAGTTACAGCAACGCGCCATAGCAGGAGAAAACATTTTCGAGGCATTGATGCAGGCCTGTAAATATTGTAGCTTAGGGCAAATAAGCCACGCGCTTTACGAAGTAGGCGGGCAGTACCGCAGGAATATGTAGGGGTTGGTGAGTGGTGAATAGTTAAATGTTGAGTGGTTGCATATTTACAGATATATTCGAGAACCAATCACTAATCAACTTAAGTAACCACTCACCACGGGTTGTCCGCTTCGTGTTTGCGTTATCTCGTATCTAAAAACGGACGGACGGCTTAACCTGCCTTATTTCCATCAACCTGTAACATTAGCGTTGCCAGGCCAGTCAAACAGCCATACAAACACCGCATGGCCTTATCTATAACCAACCTCAGCAAACAATACAGCAACCAAAAAACCGCGTTAAGCAATTTCTCTATCCAAATTAATAAGGGCATATTGGGTTTGCTCGGGCCAAATGGCGCGGGTAAATCAACCTTAATGAAATTGATTGCCACCATTAGCAAACCTACCGGCGGCAGCTTACTTTTAGATGATACCGATATTGTACAGCACCCTGATGCCATCCGCAAGGTACTGGGCTATCTACCGCAGGATTTTGGGGTGTATCCCAACCTTAACGCCTACGAGTTTTTAGAATACATAGCGGCTATGAAAGGCGTTGGCGGCCCCGGCCTGCGCAAACGTATAGATATTTTGCTGGAGGGCGTAAACCTTACGGCAGATGCCAAAAGACCCATAGGCACCTACTCGGGCGGCATGAAGCAGCGTATAGGCATTGCCCAGGCACTGCTAAACGACCCCAAAGTGTTGATCTTCGACGAACCAACCGTAGGCCTCGACCCCGAAGAGCGCATGCGTTTCAGGCAGCTTATTGCCGACCTTGCGCAGGATTGTGTGATCATCCTGTCGTCGCACATCGTGTCGGATATTGAAACCATTGCCGACGAAGTCGCCATTATGCAGGGCGGCAAACTCATTACCAAAGATTACCAGCAGGATATTATTAACCAGGCCGACGGCCGCATATTTGAAACCTTTTTAGATAACGCCGCGCTTACCCAATTTAAAAGCCGCTATAAAGTAATTGATACCGCCCGCCAACACGACCGCATTAAAACCCGTTATATTAGTACGGCAGCAGATGTAGCAGCGTCATCCGCTCTTGTTAAGGCTACTTTAGAGGATGCTTACTTGTTTTTAACCCAAAACAACGCCTAAGCATATGCCATACATCTATAATATTATTAAAGCAGATTATTTGCAGCGCACCCGTAGTTATTCATTTTTGATAACGCTTATAGTTACGGTTTACGCGGCGTATTCATTTTTACCGCCCGATACGGCCAATTATACAACCTTAAGCGCTTCGGGCTACAAGGGCGTGTACAACTCGGCATGGGTGGGCTATGTAGCCGCCACCATGACAACCGTAATGCTATCTTTTTACGGCTTTTTACTGGTTAACAGCGGCATCAAAAAAGATATTGATACCGAAGTAGGTTTAATTATAGCTACCACCCCCATCAGCAATTTTAAATACCTTTTATGCAAACAGCTGAGTAATTATCTGGTGCTGCTAACCATTGCGGGCTGCACCTTTGCCGTAAGCATCCTTCTGTTTTTTATTCGTGGTGGCGGGCATCCCTTCGTTATTTCCAACTTCGTGTTGCCCTACCTGTTCTTTGCTGTTCCAGCTTTATTTGTGGTGGCGTCACTGGCTGTAGTGGCCGAGGTATTTATGGGTAAGCGCAGCATCCTGCAATACATTATCTACTTTTTTTTATGCGGGGTAGCAATGTCTACCATTACCCAAAGCGGCAAAAACACCACCGGCGTGTTAGACCCATTTGGTTTAAGCCTGGTAACTAAAAGCATTACCGCCCAAATTAACACCCAGTTTCACGAGCATATAAAAGATGTATCCTTCGGATTTATTTTTAACGGGCACCATAAGTACAAACCCTTTATTTGGGGTGGCATTAGCTGGTCGGCGGTATTTATGTTTAGTCGTTTATTATGGATAGGGCTTGGCTTAGTGCTGGTGTATATCTCCTCGCTATTCTTTCATCGTTTTGATCTTAAACAGGCATCAGCCAAAAAGAAAAAGCTTAAACCCGCAAAGTATCCGGTTGAAACCACTATACCCACCATTACCTCCGCAGGCATAACCTGCGAAGCTATGCCTCCGCTGGTATTTAACTACAGCATATTGCCCTTCGTTAAAACCGAATTGCTGCTACTGGTTAGGCAGGGTAACAAATGGTTGTGGCTGCTAAATGTAGGGCTGTGGGTAGCCATGTTTATAGCGCCTTTACCAATAGCCTACAGCTACCTGCTACCTATACTTTTATTTTTGCAGGTAACCCGCTGGAGCGCCCTGGTTACAAAAGAAAAGACCAACCGGGTGCATTACTTTGCCTATGCATCGTACAAGCCCTTATTACGCATGCTACCCGCGCAAATCATAGCCGGGGTATTACTGGCGCTTGCCTTAGCGCTGCCGGTGATAGCGCGTAATGCCTTGATATTAAATGGCTACGCTATTATAAACATTATTAATGGCTGTGTATTGATTGTTTTATTAGCAACAACCCTTGGCATTTTAAGCGGGGGCAAAAAGCTTTTCGAGGTGTTATTTTTTATGCTGACCTATTCGGCTATTAATAAAGTTGATGTTACCGATTACCTGGGCAGCATGCCACATGGCAATATGTATTTAATAATTATAGTGCTTATAAATACAACACTCTTATTTGCAGGCTTTATGGTGAGGAACTACCAAATAAAGCATTTGTAAAGGGTGATAAAGATTGCCGGCTTCTATATACCTGTCCGCTTTATTTCCGCACTGTCTTATACCCGCAAACGGACGGACGGCCTGACTGTTGACAGTTTTTATCGCGCAACCATTTCGGCTTCGTCAACATATATCTGGAAACGGGGAAACATATCCCCCCCTGCCTTTATCGATTTTATGCGGCCTATTACCCCGTAGAACTTGCCTTCATTATTTTTAAACTCATCCAACGGGAAACGTTTCTTAGGGATAATATACTCGAAGCTAAAAATTTGAGTAGCAGTTTTATTAGTTGCCGTTACCATCAAAGTATCGGTTTTATCGTTTACTAAAGTTATACTGTTAAATCCTTGCTTTGATGTTATTGGATGCGCGGCTAATAACACTTTATGGCCTATGTGAGGTGTTATCTTTTTTTGGGCTTGTTCTTTAGTTACCTTCCGCTCGTTCATCAATCCCGCTTCAGAGTATATGTACATGTATCTAAAAGCCGCAGCATCGTCGCTGTCTATTTCGGCAGCCGGGATCCTTTTCAAGATCTGAAGAGACAACGTGTTTGCATCACCCCATTGCTCGGCCGAAAGAAATCCTACCAGCTTATTCCACTCGGCATCTGTATATTTCGACTGCGACTTTACACTACTTACTATAAACAACAATACGATAAGTGTTATAAACAGCTTTTTCATGAGTGTAATATAACAAGGAAAAATTGCATTACGAGTTGCTTGTCACTAATTTTAGTCACCATTTATGAAGAAGCTGTTGTTGCTGTTTATCATCGTGTTATTTACTATCCCCGCTTTTGCGCAGGATGTAACATCTACCTGCAATAAGATAAACGAGTTAAATAACCGGGTACTAAATGGCACAGTTAAACGAACCGATGCCGCAAAGCAACTTAAAACAGCCCTGGCAGAACTGAAAGGTGCATTGTATCGCGCCTATTTTAACAGAAGCCAACTGGCTTCTGCAAATAAGCCCTGGACCTTCCCGCTTAAAGGCTATAAAAGCAACGCCATTGGCGGCACAAACGGCAATGGTTATAATGACAGAGGCTACAACTACCTCGATGGCAACAAGCACAGCGCCCATCCTGCACATGATATATTTATAAAAGACGTTAACCAGGATGGTATAGACGACCGAACGCTTAAACCTGTAGATGTTTTGGCCGTGGCTGATGGCATAGTGGTAGCCTGCGCAAATGAGTGGGAGCCTACAAGCGCCTTGCGCGGTGGTAAATTTATATGGGTGTATCATCCCTCATCTGGCATATTTAGCTATTACGCCCATAACCGCGATATATTTGTAAAGCCGGGCGATGAACTTAAAGCAGGGCAAAAAATTGCGGAGGTTGGCCGTACAGGGCTTAATGCTTATAAAAAACGTTCGCCTACACATTTACATTTTTCTGCATTTAAAATTACAAATGGCTTGCCCGTCCCTTTTGATCCCTACAAGCAACTGGTTAATTCAACAAAACGATGAAAAGCATCTTAGCATTTATATTATTTGCAGGGCTTACTGCATTTACCCCTATCGATAATGTGTATACACGTTTTAAACCTGCGGCGGGGTTTATGCGCATCAATGTATCACCGGGCAGCTTTGGCGCATATTTGCAAAGCCTGCCGCTTAAGCCCATGGGCACCCACACCAAAACCTACACTGGCAGCATTGCCCGTACAGACCCATATACAGCGGCCGTAGTAGATATGAGCATTGGCAGCCAGGATTTACAGCAATGTGCCGACGCTGTAATGCGGCTGCGTGCCGAGTACCTGTATCAGCAGAAAAACTATAATGCCATTACCTTTAATTTTACAAGCGGCTTTAAATGCGACTACACACATTATGCTAACGGTTATCGTTACGTTAACGGGCGTTGGGTACTCAAAGGCAAAAAAGATTACAGCTACCCAAACTTTTTAAGGTATATGAACCTCGTATTCTCTTATGCCGGTACGTTATCGCTCCAAAAAGAATTAAAGCCTGTTGCCAATCCTAACGATATCAAGGCAGGCGATGTATTTATTAAAGGTGGCTCGCCGGGCCATTGCTTTATAGTGATGGACGTAGCCGCTGATGCAGGGCATAAAAGACAGTTCCTGCTTGCGCAAAGTTTTTTGCCGGCCCAAAACATCCAGGTGCTGCAAAATGGCTCGCCCTGGTTTAGTTTGGATAAACCAGCGGATATCCCCTATGGCGAGTTAATAGATGCAAAGTATTTGAAAAGATTTTAAACAGGGTGTTTAATACAGGTTAATTAATCTGTATTGTACGTATTGGTAAGCGATGTTTTGTAACAAATTAGCCGTGTACGGTTTCACCCTTACCGTAATTTTGAATCACCCGGGCTTCGTAGGCCAGGAACTCCGCCCAGCGTGCATCTACATCGATGCCAGAGGCATGCTTGCGTGCAAGCCTTAAAAACATGGCGTAATGGGTAGCCTCACTAATCATCAGTTCGTGGTAAAAAACAGAAAGCTCTTCGTCGTTAATATTTTCTGACAGTACCTTAAAGCGCTCGCAGCTGCGGGCCTCTATCATGGCAGAAAGCAACAACCTGTCAACCAGTTGCTGTTCGCGGCTGCCGCCCACTATCATATACTTACGTAACTCGTTCACGTAATTATCGCGCCGTTCTTTACCCAGTATAAACCCTCGTTTCAGCAAAAGTTCATGAACCATTTTAAAATGCTCCATTTCTTCCTGCGCAAGGGCTATCATTTCCTGTACAATATCACTCAGGTTTGGATTTTGAATAATAAGGGTAATAGCATTGCTCGCCGCTTTTTGCTCGCAGTAGGCATGGTCTGTTAATAGTTCTTCAATATTGCTTTCAACAACGTTTTTTACCCAGAGGGGATCGGTGGGTAATTGAAGTTTAAGGATGGTTTTCTCGCTCACGGAAGCAAAGATAGGTGTTAACGCGGAAAGCAAAAAAACTAAAGCAGAAAGCTCGGGAGCAACCCGATATCTAAGACGCTTTTAGCTTTGTGCTTTCTGCCTATCTATAAAGGCTTTTATTTTCTATAAATTTTAAAACAGCATCAGGCACAAAATATTGTACATTCTTTTTCTCGGCTATAGATTTGCGGATAAATGTTGCCGAAAGTTCCATCTGCGGTGTCATAGTAATGGTTACAGCGGGGTGCGATGCAAGTTCGGCGTTTTCATAACCGGGGCGGGGGTAAACAAAAATTTTATAATCGCGTAATATCAATTTATAGTTTTTCCACTTGTGCAGGGTAACCAGGTTGTCTGATCCCATGATGAGGGCGAACTCGTGTTCGGGATACTTTTCCTTTAAATGAGCGAGTGTATCTATGGTATAAGAGGGCTGCGGTAATTTTAGTTCAACATCGCTTACGTCGATATTAGTTGCGTTGTCAGTAGCCAGCTTAGCCATTTCCAGGCGGTCGTAAGTATTTATCAGGTCACCGTATTTTTTGAGCGGATTTTGGGGAGATACAACCAGCCATACCTTATCAAGCGCGGTATAGTTAGCCATATAGTTGGCAATTATTAAATGGCCAATATGTATTGGATTAAACGAACCAAATAGTAAACCTATTTTCATCTTTGTTGATGGTTAATAGTTCATGGATCATATTTTAGCGACTATGCATATGAGGAAATGGCTATGATCTATGAACCATTATCTATGACTCAATAAACCCTGTCACTAATTCCTTTGCCTCTTTGCAAGCCGTTTCAAGATCGTAATTTTTAAGGATAATATCAAACTGCGGCGCATAGTCAAGCTCTTTTTCTGCTTTTGCGAAGCGTTCCTGCAGCTTTTCGTTACTATCGGTGCCACGGCCTGCCAGGCGTTCCTTTAAAACTTGCAGCGACGGCGGTTGTACAAATATAGCCAGGGCCTGCTCTTGGTACTTGCGTTTTAAGTGCATTCCTCCCTCTACATCAATATCAAAAATTACCGTTTTGCCTTTCGCCCAAATGCGTTCAATTTCGGTACGCAGTGTACCGTAAAAGGTACCTGTGTAAACCTCTTCAAACTCAACAAATTGCTTTTTAGCTATGCGGTGTGTAAACTCGGGCAGGCTAATGAAATAGTAATCCTTGCCATCAACTTCGTCGCCACGAGGTGCTCGGGTAGTGGCCGAAATAGAAAATTCCAATTCCGGCATTTCGCCAAGCAGATGATGCACAATTGTTGTTTTGCCTGCGCCCGACGGGGCCGAAAATATGACGAGTTTACCGTTTTGGCTCATTGTTTAATTGTTCATTCGTTCATTAGTTCAGTGGTGAAAAGTTTACCGGCCATTGCCAACAAATAAACTAATGAACCAGTGAACAAATGAACTATAATACGTTTAACAGTTGTTCTTTAATTTTTTCAAGCTCTTCTTTCATGCCTACAACCAGTTTTTGCATGCTGGCATCATTAGCTTTTGAGCCCAGTGTATTTATTTCGCGACCTATCTCCTGGGATATAAAACCAAGTTTTTTACCGTTGGCATCAGCGTTTTTCAACGTTTCAATAAAGTATTCGCAGTGTGCTTTTAGGCGGGTTTTTTCTTCGGTGATGTCAAGCTTATCTATGTAGTAGATCAATTCCTGCTCAAAGCGGTTCTTGTCGATACTTTCTGCACCTACGGCTTCGCTTAAAAATTGGTTAAGGCGCTCGCGGATAGCCGGAACGCGTTTGGGCTCTTCAACCTCAACAAGCTCCAGATTATTCAGGATAATGCCGATGCGCATTTTTACGTCGGCCTCCAAAACATTACCCTCATCGCTTCTGAATTTTTGGAAATTGGTCATGGCCTGCTGAAAGGTTTTTTCAACAAGTTTCCATTCATCTTCAGATACAGTATCTTCTTCGTACTTAACAACTTCTGGCAAACCAAGGGCAAGCTGCAGCAAATTACCACCTTGCTCGTTAAGTTCGTCGCTAACGCTTTTAAGCTGGTTGTAGTAATGTTTAAGCAGTTCGCGGTCAATGCCGGCTGCTTTAACATTTGATGTTACCTGCTCTACATTGATAGACAGATTAACCTTACCACGCTCAATTTGCTTACTGCAATCGTTACGTAGTTGAAACTCTTTTTCTGAGAAGATCTTTGGTAAGCGCAGTGAGAGTTCAAGAAATTTACTGTTCAGGGACTTGATCTCAACGGTATATTTTGTTTTGCCGGAGTCATAGCTGGCAATTCCATACCCTGTCATGGATTTTATCATGTGCAAAGATAATATTTTAGATAATAAATGTGAGATTGACGATGTACCTATTCACAAATCAACAAGTCTCTAATCTCCAATCTCAACTTTAACACTTTTTCACACTTTGGCGTATATACATTTCATAAGTTTGTTGCGTTTAATAAATATGCCCTTGAAGTTTTTAACAGCCTGTATTATAAATTTATTATGCTTTGCCTTTTTTGCTTCGGCGCAGCAGGTTATTATAAAAGGGGCAATTTATAAACGCATTTCATCCGAAAGGCTTAATGAAGTTTACATAACCAATATGAAAACCAACAAAGCCGTTTATTGCGATAACCTTGGCGGTTTTAGCATTGAAGCTGCCGTAGGCGACACCTTATTGTTTACCAAAAATGGTTACACCCCACAAAAACAGCAGGCAACAAGCTATGGTATGGTTGTTTATATGCAGCCTGCAATGCAGTTGAATGAGGTGCGCATACAAGGGCAAACAAAAAAGCAGGAACTAAGCGAGGTGATGAACATTTATCGTAGCAAGGGGTTGTATTTTGATGGCAAACCACCGGCTACCATATTCCTCCCAATTGGAGGTTCGCCGCTAACCGGTTTGAGAGAATTATTTAGTAAAGACGCCAAAAACTTACGGCGCTTTGCTGCATTTAGTAAACGCGAGGTTGAAGCTACAGAAGTTGACCGAAGGTATAACAAACCGTTGGTTATGCGCGCGACGGGTTTAACCGAAAGTGATAGTACTACTGTACGCAGATTCATGGAATATTACCGCCCTTCTTTCGAGGATCTTAAAACATGGGGCGACTACGATCTGATTAAAAAGATAAAAGCCCAGTACGAGTATTTTAAGAAAAACGGAGATAAAGGCGGATTGCAGAAGTTGTTTTAAATAGAGATGGTGAGTGGTTGATTGCGATGAATAATGAGTAGTGCTAAATCCGAAATCGAAAACCGCAATCTTAAATAAATTTATATCCCCAAGGCTGCACACGCTTTCTCAGCTGCCAGCTTCTCAGCGTTTTTCTTACTAAATTCTTTGCCCGATCCCATTATCTCGCCATCTACGCTGGCCTGTATAGTAAAAAGTTTGTTACTTTCGCCTTCCTGGTTCTCTATCACATCAAAGCTAATGTCTTTACCATGGCGTTGGCACCATTCAATAAGTTTACTCTTAAAGTTTGTTTCGGTTTGCTCCAGCGTGTGGATATCAATGTGCGCTTTAATAATGTGGTTCACCAAAAAGTTACGGGTAAAGTCGTACCCTTTATCCAGGTAAACGGCACCAATTAAAGCTTCAAAGGCATCGCCCAGTAGCGAACCTTGCCTGCCTGTATTTAATATTTTGGTATCAAACTCGATAAGCTTGTCAAAACCCAACTTACGAGCAAGCTGATTAAGGTTGTTTCGGCTTACAATTTTTGATCGCAGTTCGGTTAAAAAACCTTCATCTTCATAAGGGTATAGTTTAAAAAGAACCTCGGCAACTACGCTGCCTAATACGGCATCACCCAAGAACTCCAGGCGTTCGTTACTGTTTTTTACACCTTTACGGATGTTTTGCGCTACAGATTTATGGCGAAATGCCAACTTGTATAACGACAAATTGCCCGGCACAAAACCGAGCAAATTTTTTAAAACCTTAACATACTTTCTGTTTGGCGAAAGGTATAGCTTATAAAAGCGACTTAATGGCATCCAGGCTAAATTATTGCTGGTATTTTTTAAATATAACTGAAGCATTGTGGCCGCCAAAACCAAAGCCATTGCTTTGTGCAATGTTAACTACACGTTTTTGGGCGGTGTTGAATGTAAAGTTAATTTTAGGATCAAAAGCCGGGTCGTCAGTAAAATGGTTGATGGTTGGCGGTATAATATCGTGTTTCAACGCCAGGATAGAAGCAATCGCTTCAACAGCACCCGCAGCACCAAGTAAGTGGCCTGTCATTGATTTTGTTGAACTGATGTTGATATTATAAATATGGTCGCCAAAAGCATCGGTAATTGCTTTTACTTCTTGCGGGTCGCCAATTGGGGTTGATGTACCATGTACGTTTACATAGTCTACATCTGTAGGCTGTAACCCTGCATCTTCTAAAGCGGCTTTCATTACCAGCGATGCACCTAACCCTTCGGGGTGTGGGGCAGTCATGTGGTACGCATCGGCACTCATGCCACCGCCTACCATTTCGGCATAAATTTTAGCTCCGCGTTTAAGCGCGTGCTCTAATTCTTCCAAAATTATAGTTCCCGCTCCTTCGCCGGCCACAAAACCATCACGGTCCAGATCAAACGGGCGCGATGCGGTTGTAGGGTCGTCGTTACGGGTGCTCAGGGCATGCATAGCGTTAAAACCGCCAATGCCGGCTTCGTTAATAATAGCTTCAGACCCACCTGTAATAAACATATTTGCTTTACCCAGGCGCAGGTAATTAAAGGCATCAATAAGCGAGTTATTAGATGATGCACATGCGGAAACCGTAGTAAAGTTTGGCCCGCGTAAACCATATTTAATAGAGATATGGCCCGGTGCAATGTCGGCTATCATTTTAGGGATAAAAAACGGGTTAAACTTGGGTGTACCATCGCCTTTGGCAAAGTTTACAACCTCATCTAAAAATGTTTTTAAACCGCCAATGCCCGACCCCCAGATAACGCCTATACGGCTGGTATCCAGTTTTTCGAAATCTAATCCGGCATCTTTAACAGCCTCCTCTGTAGAGAACAGGGCGTATTGCACAAACGGGTCCAGCTTACGGGCCTCTTTACGGCCCAAAAAACCTTCCGCGTCAAAGCCCTTTACTTCGCAGGCAAATTTAGTTTTGAATTTTTCAACATCAAAACTCTTGATAAAGGCAGCGCCGCTTACCCCATTAATAAGGCTGTTCCAATATTCGGAAACAGTGTTACCAATCGGAGTAAGCGCTCCAAGCCCGGTTACTACAACTCTTTTAAACTCCATTGAACAGTTTTAGGGAGCTTTAAATTAAGCTTTAACGTTTTTTTCTAAGTAAGCAACAGCCTGGCCAACAGTACCGATAGTTTCAGCCTGGTCATCAGGGATTGCAACGTTAAATTCTTTTTCAAACTCCATGATCAATTCCACGGTGTCTAAAGAGTCAGCACCAAGATCGTTGGTGAAGCTTGCTTCTGGTGTAACTTCACTTTCGTCAACACCCAGTTTTTCCACGATAATTGCTTTTACTCTTGAAGCGATATCAGACATAGTCTTTATAGTTTAATGATTAATAAATTCAGTGCAAAGAAAAATAAATTATGTTAAATATCAAATCTAAAAACTTTGACAATATTGAGTGAACAATCAATTTAGGCAAAAGGTTTCAGCTTTGGCTTTTAACCGGCGTAAAAGTAATGATTTTGAGTAGAACTATTAAAGTTTAATATCTATTTCAGATTTATAGTAATAAAGTTACACTGGATAAATTTATCATATTGTTTATTAGGTGTTTAAGTGTATATTCTGAAAGGGTTGGATATGCTATATTTAATTAAAACGGATGCCATAGCTTACATATTAGCAATGTTTTTTCTTTTACAAGGCTTTTACCTGTTTACCGGATCATGAAAAATAAAGTTGTATTAATTATAACTTATACAACAAAAGTGTGCACACTATCGTACAAACAGCCGCAGCCTTTATTTCTTAATTGTATCAACAAAGTTTATGGTAAGTGCAGGGGTTTCGTATTTTTACGGCTTTAAAACAAAATGGTTTTGAACAGGAAAGTTTTAAGGTTTGAGATCGATCTGGATTTTGTGCTGATAGCGGTTACCACATCGCTAAAAGATTACCGCATTTGTTATCATATAAACAAATGTTTAAATTTTAATTTTACCCGGGTTGATGATTTGACGCTGGAGACCAATGTTAACGGCGCGCCTATGCTTTTCTCGTTGTATCATTTTAGCTGGGAAACTACCGAAACGGATTTCTATTTTATTGGAAATAAGGGAAGTGAGGGTTACCTGGTGCCCGAAATGCGCGAGGTCGATTACTTTATAATGATAAAAAATTATATAGATGACGACGACCTGGATAACGTACTTTCGTGCTTAAATAAGATCCCCGAAATTGTTGCGGCGGTAAAGATTGACCCGAAAAAAATAAAATCACGGGAAAATCTATTATTTTAGCGGAAATTTAGATGTGTAAATTATACACAATACTGTAACATATAGCCTGAATTTAACCTGAAAATATGAATTTTTACTATAATCGTACTAAGATTGTTGCCACAATGGGCCCGGCCTGTTCCAAAAAGGAAGTGTTATTATCAATGATACGCGCCGGTTTAAATGTGTGCCGATTGAATTTTTCGCACGGTAAACCCGAAGACCACAAAAAGTTTATTGACCTTATCCGCGAGATAAACGACGAGTATAAAACCAACGTAGGTATCCTTGCCGATCTGCAGGGTCCTAAGATCCGTATTGGTTTGGTTAAAGATGGCGGTATACACCTTATTAATGGTACCCGCATCAACATTACTACCAACGAGTGTATTGGAGATGATAACCAGATCTACATCACCTACGAAACGTTCCCGCAGGATGTGCAGGCCAACGAGATCATTTTATTGGATGATGGCAAACTGCAGTTAAAAGTTATTGAAACCAACCGTAAAGACACTGTTGTGTGTGAGGTTGTGCACGGCGGTATATTAACTTCACGTAAAGGTGTTAACCTGCCAAATACAAAAGTATCTATCCCAAGCTTAACGCCTGATGACCTGGAAAACCTTAAATACGCCCTGGAATGGGATGTTGATTGGGTTGGCCTTTCTTTTGTGCGCACCGGCCAGGATATTATTGATCTTAAACGCATCATCCGCGAGAGCGGTAAGGCCGCGCGTGTAATTGCCAAGGTTGAAAAACCTGAAGCTATTGCCAACATCGATGAAATTATTGCAGCTACCGATGGTGTGATGATTGCCCGTGGCGACCTTGGTGTTGAGTGCCCGCTTGAAGAAGTGCCTTTGCTGCAAAAAATGATAGCCCGCAAATGCCGCGACGCTTCAAAACCGGTTATTGTTGCTACGCAGATGCTTGAATCAATGATAACTACTCCACGCCCAACCCGTGCCGAGGTTAACGACGTAGCCAATTCGGTACTTGATGGTGCCGACGCGGTGATGCTTAGCGGCGAAACATCTGTTGGCGAGTTCCCGGTTATTGTTATCGAAACAATGGCTAAGATCGTTCGTAACGTGGAAGACCTGGGTTATCCGTTTAACGCTTCGAAAGTTGAAAACACTGACCCTGCTTCTGCAAATTACCTGAGCGACGCGCTTTGCGGCTCGGCAGTTTACCTGGCAGAGCATACCAACGCGAAGGGTATTGTGAGCATGACGGTTAGCGGCTATACTGCTTTTGAAATTTCGAGCTACCGCCCTAAAGCAGGTACTTACATTTTTACATCAAACAAGCAACTGTTAAACGCGCTAAGCCTTGTATGGGGTGTACGTGCGTTCTACTACGATAAAGCTGACAGCACGGATGAAACCATTGCTGATGTAAACAACATACTTAAAGCCGAACAATTACTTAGAGAAGGCGATGTGGTTATCAACACCGCTGCTGTTCCAATTTATAAGCAAGGTAAAACCAATATGCTTAAAGTAAGTGTTATTGAGTAGGTCGGATTTTTATATCTGAGGGGGAAAGTCCGAAGATTTAAAAAATATAAAAAGGGTTGAGCGGTTAGCTTAACCCTTTTTTGTTAACATCTCTTTGGATGAGAGGAGGCCAAGAAGAAAATAGGTTTACCTCACCTTAGAGATAGTTATAAGATACTCTACTTCGCCTTTGTCTCGTAACTTTTTGGATCAAGCGCCTTTGGCGACCAGTTCTCAAAAAACTCCATCACTTTAGCTTTACTGTGGCCCTTGCCTTCTTCCAAATAGCTTGAGTTTTGGGTGTGCAGGCGTGTGCCCTTACCATCCAGCACCACAAATACCGGGAAACCGAAGCGTTGGGGGTAACCAAGATCGGCCAGTACCTTTTCGTTCATGTTCTCTTTGCTGTAGTTTACATGCAACACCACGTAATTATAGTTCATGTATTTATTAAGTTCGGTATCTTGGGTTACCAGGTCGTTAAACCTAAGGCACCAGATGCACCAGTTACCGCCAATTTGCAACAGCACGTTTTTATGCAAGGCGTTTGCTTTTTTTACGGCCGCTGCTATATCTGCCTTAGCATCCGCAGCAGGGTTATACAGGTTAGGCGCTGCCTTTTTAACGGTATCTGCAGTCTTAGGCGTTTGTTGTGCATCCGCTGTAAAAGCAAATGCAACAAATGAGGCTATAAACAGTATTTTTTTCATGAGCGATGTTAATTTTTTAAATATAAACATAGTAGCACCAAGCTTACAAGTAATCATAAATATCGGCAAAAAAAGGTACTGTGTATGCAGAGCCTTGTTTATTTAATTAGTTTTAAGCGAGTTGTCTCTGTAAGCGGTGGTCTCTTTATCAGCATTGGTAGAGTGGTAGGGCGTATTGTTTGTGTTTGCGCCACCCTCCCGATTCTTTTTACGCAATAAGCGGCGCCTGCGTCGTTTTAAACGATAGCGCTCCGTCCAATGATCAAAGTTGCCCGTAATGGCCAAAATTGCGCCTATTACAAAAATCACCATTATAAATATAACGAAGAAGTGCAGCGCGTTTGAAAAAAAATGTCTCATAGTTAATTAAGTAGTTCGGGGCTTGATATGGCAATAGCCGTGCCCCCTACATTAAATTTGTGCCGAATTGCAATATAGCGCAGTATCCTTAGGTAATACATGTCGTACAATTTAAACTCCTGTAAAGTGCCTTTATTATATCGCTAAGCCACTTTTGTGTACCCAATAGTATAAAAAGTGTTTAATCTGCCGGCGGCCCGCATGAATGGTGCGGGTGCTTATTATATAAATCCTACTACATTATGCAGGTAGTTGTTCATCATTTCAATATCTACCAAGTCATTCATATACCCTATGTGCATATCGGGGCGTATAAGCAGGGCCTTGCGCATTCCGGGCTTTACCTCAAAAGCCTCGAATACATGCCAGTTGGTATTTGATGGCGGCAAATGGAAAAAATTAATGCTGCCCTTATAATCTTGTGTTATCCATTTGGCGAGGGTAAACAGGTAATCTTCCTTTATCTCACCAAGGGTAATTAGCGTGAAGCCTGGCTTGCTGCACCATGCGTGTATATCGGTTTCGGTCTTTCTCTTCTCGTCGAAAATTTTGAGGTATGGAAGGCGGTCGCCGGCCTTTATTTTAGTATCGCGGCTAAGCTGCAAATTAAGTTTGCTATCGCGGTAATTTATGCCCGTTTGTGAAATCCGTTCAAAAAAAACTGCCTTGGATCTTTCGCTACGCCATGCCCTGTTCAATAACTTTGGCAGTAGCCAGCTCTTAAATAAGTTGACAAACCAGTTACCAGACATGATGATGCTAAAGGCCCTGTCGGTAGTTTTTAGCAGCTCCTTAGCAACAGGCATACGCTCTATTGCATAACTGTTTAGAATATCGGGTTTTATTTGCTTGTTTATTACACCTGCTAACTTCCATGCGAGGTTGTAGGCATCCTGCAGGCCAGTGTTCATCCCCTGCCCCCCAACCGGCGAATGAATATGCGCAGCATCCCCAATTAAAAAACAGCGCTGCTCCCTAAATGCACCTGCCATACGATGGTGCAACCTGTAAGTAGTAAACCAGTTTAAATTACTTACCTGCAAGGTTCGGGAAGTGATATTATTGATATATGGCAAAACATTTTCAAGCAACAGCTCTCCTTTCCCTTCCATTTGAGGTTGTATATTACCAACAATGCGGAAATATCCTTCTTCGGGCATCGGGAAAAAACCCGCGAAGCCGTCTTTGGCAAAAAAGAGCTGAACATAGCTTTTTTCCAGATTTTTATTATCCAGCTTAACATCGGCCAGATAAAAATTATGCTGGTAGGTTTCTCCGTTAAAAGAGATCCCCAATTGTTTACGAATAGTGCTGCGGGCGCCATCGGCGCCTATAACCCAATCGCAGGTTAACTTATATTCATTTTCGCCGTTTTTTAGAGTTACCAATACCTGGTTGGTATGTTGCTGCAGACTGATAATGGTAGTGTCCCAATAAACCGGGCAGCAGGCTTTTGTAAGGTAATCAAGCAGGAGACGCTCGTTTTTGCTTTGCTGAAAAAGCTCCAGATACGGATACGCCGTTTGCCCATCGCCAATACCCGTTAAAGATAACGATGCCCGCGGCTTGCCATCCTGGTAAAAAGAAGCGCCGGCTACCTGGGTACCAGCTTTAAGCACCTCGTTAACAAGGCCCATTTGCCTATAAATTTCTAATGACCGCGCCTGCACAACTAATGCTTTTGATTGATTGGTTGGCCCTTGCTTTACATCAATAATAATGGGCTGCACACCATTTCGCAGTAATTGCGCGGCCATCATCAGGCCGGAGGGGCCTGCACCTACAATGAGCACACTGGTATGTTGCGGCAGGCTTATCATTTCATTTACGCATGGAATAACAAAAATATAGCCGGGCGCTTACGCAGATCTGGTACCTGTTTTTGCCATTCGCTTATAGGCATGGTTTTAATAAATTCTGTAGGCGCGGTAATATCGCAGGCTATACAAAGGCGTGTTTCAGACTTGCAGGTTTTTAAAATTTCCTGCAGCATACTGTCATTACGGAACGGGGTTTCGATGAACATCTGCGTTTGCTTATTACGCCCGGCAAGGTTTTCCAGTTCTTTTATGCGTTTGCTGCGTTCCATTTTATCTATGGGCAGGTAGCCGTGAAATGTAAAGCTTTGCCCATTAAATCCGGATGCCATCAGCGCCAGCAAAATAGAACTTGGGCCAACCAACGGCACAACCTTAATGCCTTTGCGGTGTGCTTCGGCAACTATATCAGCGCCGGGGTCGGCTATGCCGGGGCATCCTGCCTCGCTCATCAGGCCCACATCATTACCGGTTACCAATCCTTTAAAAAACTCTTTGAGCCCGGCGTCCCGGTTATGCTTACCATAATCGTGGATCAGCAATTCGCTTTGCGGGGTTTTTAAACCGGCCAATTTTAAAAAGCGGCGAGCGGTTTTTTCGTTCTCTACAATATATTCCTTTACGGTGTTAATAGTATCAACCAAATACGGCGTAAAGGATTGGGCCGCGGCCTCATCTGCAAGTGGTACAGGTATTAAAAAAAGGGTTCCGTAGGCCATAATATATAAATGCAAAAAACGACAATGAGTTTCGCCGTATAATAAAAAGAGACGCGATATCTCGCGTCTCTACAATTTTTCTATTTCAATTTGCTTAGTGCTTCGCGGATGCGTGGGATCATTTGCTGTATATCTTCTAAAGTGCTTGCCCCTACCGATGCCCTGAACCAGGTAACTTCTTCGCCCGTACCAAAAGCCGAGAATGGCACGAAGGCCACCTTAGCTTCTTTTATCAGATAAAAGTTTACATCTGCACTGTTTTTCAATACATGCCCGTCGGGAGTAGCTTTGCCGGTGTAATCTATTTTGATGGTTAGATAAATGGCCCCCATCGGCTCAATAGAATCAACAGAAAATCCATCGGCTTTTAAATTCTGGAAACCCTCGTGCAAGGTGCTCAGGCTGGTTTGGATATCGCTTTTTAACTTATTGAGGTAAGTATTTACGTAAGTTTCATTCACCAGATACTCGGCCATGGCAACCTGCTCGGCCTTTGGCGACCATGCCCCCATATGGCCAACAATGGCTTTCATATTGCTAACAATTTCTGTTGGGCCAAAGCCCCAGCCTACACGCACGCCAGTAGCAGCAAAGCATTTTGACCCACCATCAATAAATATGGTGTAATCCTTCAACTCCGGGCGAAGGGTTACCGGGTCGTAGTGTTTGTATTCGCCAAAAGTTAGCTGCGAGTAGATCTGATCGTACAATAAGTACAATGGTTTCTCATCAGCACCGCGGCTTTGGTTTTCGGCTATTACGAGGTCGCAAATCTCTTCCAGGTCTTTTTTACCAAACATGGTACCGGTGGGGTTAAGTGGCGAGCATAATGCCAGCATGGTTGCGCCTTTTAAATGCGGGGCAATCTCATCTGCTGTAGGCATAAAATTATTCTCGGGGCGTGTTTCTACCAAAACAGCTTCGGCGCCTGTTAAGTCGCAATAGTGGTTATTGTTCCACGATGGTGTAGGGAAAACAACCTTGTCACCCGGGTCAACTAATGCCAGGTAAGTAGAATATATTAAAGGGCGTGAACCGCCCGAGATCAGGATCTGGTTTGCACCATACTCCAAACCCATCCTGTTTTTTAGGAAAGCAGATACACTTTCGCGCAGGTTTAGCATCCCATCCGCCGGAGGATAGTTGGTTTGGTTGTGGTTGTAAGCATCAATAATACCGTCTTTAAGCTCGGTTGGGATAGGATAAATGTTCGAATCGAAATCGCCAATGGTTAGGTTGGCAATATTTTGTCCTTGTTTTTTTAACTCGTTAATTTCACCCGCTATCTTGATGATCTCGGACCCGCTTAAATTTTGCGCTAATACTGATACTTTCATTTATAAATTTTTACGAAGCGCAAAGATAGGGTTATTGAGGTGAAAGGACAAAAGAGCGGCATAGCGAAGTTTACTCACCCGACTGAACTTCGCTGGTAGAGGCAAGTGAGATCTGCGGTAAACAAAAAGGCGAAAAGTTTATCACCTTTCGCCTTTTACCTTTAAGCTTTTACCTTTTTATAAATAAGCTTTCCTCAGCCTGATTATCCTGGCCCAGTGCATCAATTTCATGATGGGGTAAACAGGGTCGATCTCGAACCATTTGGCGCCAAAGTTTGCGTTGTTAGGCCGCTTGTGGTGGTTGTTCTGGAACAACTCGCCCAGCATTAAAAAATCGAAAGGCGTAGTGTTTTTGGATTTATCGTTATTATCGAAATTAGAATAGCCGTATTTATGCCCACACCAGTTTACAATAGCGCCGTGTAAAGGGCCCATGATAATGTGTATGGGTATTAGTAAAAACATCCACCATTGTGTAGCAAATTCTATATAGAAAGCAATGTAAAGCAAGCCGAATATAATGCGTGATACATATGATGACCCTATGTAATCTAAAAACTTCCACTCCGGGTAGTTACCTTTAAAGCGCTCTTCAGGTTCTTTAACCTTTTTCTCATGCTTACGATAGCTAATGGCCGTATAGTACATCATCTGGAACACATCTTTAAAAAAGTGTGGTGAATGCGGATCTTTCTCAGTATCGCTGTAAGCATGGTGCTCACGGTGCATAATGGCGTAAGCACGCGGATTTAAGTATGATGAGCCTTGGAAAACGTAGGTCATTACGTGAAATGTGCGCTCAAAAAACTTATGGGTAGTAAACATTTTGTGAGACGCGTACCTGTGTAAAAAGAACGTTTGAAAGAACAGCGACAGGAACCAGTGCCCAAGAAAGAAAATTAATATAATCACGGGTGTAAAATTATTGTAGACGTATTATTTATAATGATTACAAATATACGATTAAATGCTTACGCGGGATTTTAAAAATGATTTTTAAGGTTGCCCGCAATAAAAAAGCCGCCGGATAACCTCCGGCGGCTTTAATTTTATTTATGCGTATAGCTTATACCTGCGCGTCGCGTAGGGCTTTGATCTTATCGTGACCTTCGTTGATCAACTGTTGTTGTTGCGCAATAAGGGTTGCAAATTGTGGCGATAAGCCATTATCTTCTGATAAGGCATCGCGGTATGCTTTCTTAATTGCATCCTCGCCGCGCTCACACTCTTCTAAAATGCTTTTACGGTCGTGCCCGCTAAAGGTAGCTTTTACATCTAACCATGCGCGGTGAATGGTACCGGTAGCAGTGTTACCTGTTTCAACCTCGCCGCCTGCCTGGCCAACTGCTGCGCTAAGCTCCTGTACGTTACGGCGACTGTCGCTTGCAAACTGGTCAAAAATCGCTTTAAGGTCGGCATCGCCTTCACCTAAATCTTTTGATGCGCGGTCAAAACCATCTATACGGTCGTTATTAATTTCTATTAGGTCGTTTAATACTTCAACTGATTTTTCAAATGTAGTTTCCATGGTAGTTATTATATTTTGTTTGGTACTACCAATGCAACCACCATGCCACGTTTAATTTTAAATTAAATAAATTATAAAAAACATCTTTAATCAGTACCTATTTAATGGTATACTTAGTTAAGTAAGAGGTGCTCTTAAATCCTAACAAGTTGGCATCGGTTTGAATTAAGCCAACCCCTTTGGCCAGATAATAATCATAGTCGCCAAAATCCTGGAAGCCATCTCCCAAACCAAAATCATATTGTACTATGGTGTGGGTATGGATAACGTTTTTGTATGTTTTACCAAGCACAGTTTTGGTAATGCCTGTTTCTATTATTTTATTTTTGGTGCGGGCCGGTACATCATTCACCAAACCATTTGGAGACATCCGGGCTGTCCACTCGCCGCCAACCGGAAGGTTATCGTCCAATATGAAAAACTCCACTGTAACTTTTTCCTGCACGGTTGTGGCTATTATCTTATACTTTTTATCTTTTACATAATAGTATTGGACCACATCTTCCTTCCCTGCAGTACTGCTTTTTAATTCGTAATAATTTTGTCCGTTAAGTGGAGTAATTACGCCAGTTATATGCGCTTCTGCACTCTCGGTAAGGCCTGTAACATCGCTTTGATAAGTCCATGAGCTACCTGTAGTAGTAGGTAAATAACTATCGTTAGCGCTGCTATTAGGATTGTTAACGGTAGGGTTGCTGTTAAAATTATCAGAAGGGGTGTAACCGGTATAATCAACAGCATCCTTTTTACAAGCGTTAAAGCATAAAATAACAACCGGAAAGAGTACGAGTAAATATTTTTTCAAACGTTAAAATTTAATAGTTAAACCTCTATAAAGATAAATAAACAAAGCCAATAAGCAAGTTCGGGATATGTAAGCGAAATACAAAAGGCCGCCCATACAGGCAGCCCTCTTCAGTTTAGTTAGCTTATGTTATTATGCTTTTTCGCCTTTGGCAGATTGGTTGATAGCACCTTCGGCTACCTGGGTAAGCAATTCGTCTGTTTGTTTTTCTTCCTGCAATGTAGCATCAAGCAACTCTACAGCTTCGGTATAACCTAAAACACCAGCAAGGGTTTTAAGGGTACCGTATGAAGCAATTTCGTAATGTTCTACCTTTTGGCAGGCAGAGATGATACCGGCATCGCGGGTAATGCTGCCATCTTCGGTACTTTCAACTATCTCTTCAGACTCTTTGATCAAGCCGGCCATCGCCTCACATTTTTTTGCTACAGCCTTTTCACCTATCGATTCAAAAACAGAATCTAAACGGGTTATCTGGTTTTCGGTTTGTTCGATGTGGGTTTCAATCGCACTGCGCAATTCATCCGTAGTGGTTTTTTTAGCCAATTTGGCCAAAGCTTTGGTAAGGTGCTTTTCGGCCCAGTAAATATCTTTTAATTCGTCGATAAATAATTCATTCAAGGCCGATTCTTCAACTATTTCGGTTGTCTCCGGCGCTTTTGCGGTTTTGGTTTTTGCAGCCGGTGCCTTCTTGGCCGGAGCTGCTTTGGTTGTTGTTGCCATAATAATAGATGTTTAATTTGTTTACAACTACAACACGAACCAGCGCTTTAAGTTTTATTTATAAGATAATTTATTAATTACAATTACCTAAGCGCCTTTCTTAGTTTTTAAGCTACTCATCAATTGTTCGTACAGGTCATCACTTTTAGTTGTACGCGGTTTAAGCTTCTTAATAGTTGGGCGTTTGCCTTTGGCTTTAGCTTTAATGATCTTTAGCAATTCGTCGTTGTACTCATCTTTAAATTTGGATACATCAAAATCTTCGGCGTATTGATTAATAAGGGCCAGGCCAACATCAAGCTCCTTTTTGCTTACGGTAACATTATCTGCAATATTTAAATCTTCGGTACTGCGTATCTGCTGCCCAAAGCGGATGCGGGTTATCACCAGCACATTGTCTACAGGGTGTACAATGCAAAGGCTTTCGGTACTGCGCAGTACAAAACGCGCAAGCCCGGCTTTACCCGATTTTTTAAGCGCCTGCAATAGCAGCGCATAGGCTTTGTTATTTTTGGTATCGGGTTCGGTATAGTATGATGTTTCATAAAACATTGGGCTAACATCGGCTATATCTACAAAACTCTCTATTTCAACCACCTTGCTTTTTTCGGGCGCGGCGGCCTCAAAGTCGGCCTCTTCTACAATTACGTAATCGTCGTCGTTAACTTTATAACCTTTTACAATTTTATCGTACGGTACCTCTTTGTGGGTTTTCTCGTTCACGCGCTGATAGCGAATGCGCTCATGATCGCGCGCATCCAGCATATCCAGATCAATGCTGCTTGTTTGCACTGCCGAATACAGTTTAATTGGGATGCTTACCAACCCAAACCCTAACGAACCTTTCCAGATAGACCTCATAAACGTATGATTTAATGCTGTTTAGTATAACTACTAAATAAGGCAACGGTTTTTAAAACTTGCGAAGGCCGTGCAATTATCTGTGTGTGTTTCAACATGCAATAATGATATGCGTGTTAGTACGCATTTTAATATACCAGCACAACGGCATTGCCGCAAAAGCTTGATTGAATGAACTTTACAAACACAAACTAAACACTAAAACATTATGAAAAAGTTATTACTAAGCGCAGTATTTGCATTAACCCTATGCTTCGCTGCAAAAGCACAGGACGAAACATTGACCGAAAACCCCGCAGAAATTAAAGACACGAAAGTGTTAACCATCGACGAGTTAAAGGCCCAACGCGCCGAATTGGTTGCGATGCTAAAGTCTGAAGAGTTCCAAAAGGTGTTGGCAAAAGCCGATAACCTTAAACCCCAGAAAGATGTCGGGATTGCTGGCCTTGACGCGTTATCAAACCTGGTTACCACCATGATGACCCAATTAAAAGAGAACCGCGCTTTGCTACCGCAAATGTATGCCAGCGTAACCGGCCAAACGCTTGACGGGCTACCCGCCACCGAGGTAAAACCGCTATCGCCAGACCAACTTGTTGGTTTCTCTAAACTTTGCCTTGCAATGGGGTCGAGCTTGTTAAAATCATCAAAAGACCTGATTACTTTGCCGGGCGAAATTAAAAGCGCGGGCTTAATGAAAGGCATTAAGGGCCTAAAATCATTAATGTACATCAAAAGCAACCTTGGCGCTATTAAACAAGAAATTGCCTTTAACTCTAAAATGATAAATAACCTGGTGCAAACCAATAAACTGGCCATGGCCGCAACCACAACCAAATAAAGGCTTCTTTTTATTTAGTTTTAAAGAGGGTGCTGCACGGGGGGTGCGGCCCCTCTTTTTGTTTTATTGAAGATATGCTGCTGTTGAAAATGAAGGCGATGATGTGGATGATTTTCTGATGGTTGCCTCAATCATTTTTTGCACATTTGCAGCTCAGCATCTTACACCCCAATGGAGCAGTATTTCATAATAGATTTCGATAGCACCTTTACACAGGTAGAAGCCTTAGACGAGTTAGCCCGTATATCTTTAAAAAATCACCCGGAGCGTGAAGCCATCTATAAAAAGATAGAGGACCTTACCAATGCTTCAATGGAGGGCCGCCTATCGTTTACCGAGAGCCTGGAACAACGCGTAAAACTGCTTTGTGCCAACCGCGATCATTTAAAAATGCTGATAACCCATTTAAAGAAAAAGGTATCAACCTCATTCTCGCGTAACACCATATTTTTTAAAAACCACCAGGATACGGTGCTTATCGTATCGGGCGGGTTTAAAGAGTTTATTATCCCTGTTGTTACCGAGTATCACATCAAAAAAGAAAATATATACGCCAATACCTTTGTATTTGATGAGGAAGGCAACATCATAGGTTACGACCGCGAGAACCCACTATCGCAGGAGGGCGGCAAGGTTAAACTTTTAAAAGAACTGAACCTGCCGGGAGAAATTTTTGGCATTGGGGATGGCTACTCCGACTTCCAACTGAAGGAATCGGGTATGATCAAAAAGTTTTTTGCATATACAGAGAACATCGAACGTAAGTCTGTTGCCGAGAAAGCCGACCACGTTACACCAAGTTTCGACGAGTTCTTATACATCAACAAACTGCCAAGGGCCATATCATACCCTAAAAACCGCATTAAATGTTTAGTTATTGGCGATATTGACGAAGAGGCTTTAACACAAATGAAACGCGAAGGATACAACTTTCGCCATCGCGACAGCCTCGAAGAAAAGTACCTGGATGAAGCGGGCGTTTTATTTTGTACCGAGGCAAACTTGCCTAAGCCAGAGCAATTGGAAAATGCCGGCCGCTTAAAAGTAATTGGCTGCTTTGGCCGGGTGAACCGTAAACTTGCCGAGGCCGCGTGCGAAAAGGGTATCATCGTATTCGACGACCCGAAGGCCAACCCCCGCAATACCGATTTTATCCCCCGCAGGGTAATTGCTTTTATGAACGAGGGCAAAACCCACATGAGCTGCAACTTCCCCGATCTGCAGCCGCCCCGCATTAATAACGCCCACAGGTTAATTCATATACACAAGAATGTACCTGGTATACTGGCACAAATAAACGAAGTTTTTGCTAACCACAACATCAACATAGTTGGCGAGTTTTTGGTAACCAACCCGCAAATAGGTTACGTAATAACAGATGTTAATACAGGTTACGGTACCGAAGTACTAAACGAATTGAAGGCTATTGAACAAACAATAAAATTCAGGCTGTTGTATTAGAGATTAGAGACTTGTAATCAGAGATTAGGCATTTCACACCAGTAACTAATCTTTAAACTCTATTCTCCAGTCTCTATCAGCGGCACCACCAACACCGGCACCTGCGAGCTACGCACTACGCTTTCGGCAACGCTGCCCATCAGCAGTCGGTCTATACCACTTCTGCTGTGGGTGCCAATCACTATCAAATCAGCTTTAAATTCTTTGCTGCAACTAAGTATGCCGTCGGCCGTTGAGCCATACTCATTAAAGTGGGTTACCTCTAATCCCTTCGCATATCTTTCAATGGTACGCTCAATAATGTTATCTGCCTGGTCTTTCTGGATGCTTAATATATTCATCTCATCGTAATTAGGCGTGGTTGAGCCTATGATCGGGTCTGTTGAAGTATCCGCAATTACGGCAGGTTCCACAATATGCACCAGGCCAACGTGCGCGTTAAATGTATGGGCTATATCAAAACCGTAAGATGCCGCGTATTCTGCAAATTTACTGTCATCTATCCCGATAAGTATCTTGCTAATCTTCATGTTTGTAAGGGCTTGGGGTTACTCTTACTAAACAATCAAATACCAATATGTTTTATGAAAGATGCAAATGCTTAAAGCCTGTATTTACCAAACATTCGTTTTACATACTTACTTTTCGCAAGGTCTGTTTTAGCCAGGGCCGTTTTCTGCGCCGTATAAATACCGCCATCGCCGCTAAAAAAATAAGCGGTAAAACATGCTATGGCGAAAAAGATGGCATAATGGCCGCCAAACAACTCTATCCCCATTAGGGTGCAGGCCACCGGGGTGTTGGTAGCACCCGCAAATACGGCTATAAAACCAAGCGCGGCAAACAAGCCTGCAGGTGCATTCATCAAGTCGGCAAGTGTGTTACCTAGCGTAGCACCAATATAAAACAGCGGCGTAACTTCGCCCCCTTTAAACCCGGTACCTAACGTGATAGCAGTATAGATCAGTTTCCAAAGCCAGCTCAGAGCATCTGCCCCACCGTGCTGAAACGCCGATACAATAGTTACCGCGCCTGGATATTCGGCATCAACACCAAGGCTCAGGTAATCGGGCTTGCCCAAAATATAAGTGAGAGCGATGATAGCCAAACCTCCCGCTACCGGTATTACCCAGGTAGTTTTTATTAGTTTAAGCAAGATATTTTTAACCGTATGCACCGCCTGTGCAAAGGCATAACTTACCAGCCCAAAAAGGGCTGATGCCATTATTACTTTACCTAAAAGCCACAAGCTAACCGGCAGCTGGATGCCATATAAGGTTTGCCCGGTATTTACAATATTCACATGATATAGCGTATGATGAATACCCCAAAGCGATACGATAATATCACCTATATAGCCCGCTATGAGGCAGGCGAAAAAACACCTGTACGGGATGCTGCCAATGGCAATAACCTCCAGCGCAAAGACGGTTCCTGTTAATGGCGTGCCAAACACCGCGCCAAAGCCTGCTGCTACTCCCGCGGTGAGGACTATCTTTTTATCGGCATCATTAAGCTTAAACCAAGCGGCAAACAGGTTGGCCAGGCTGCCGCCAATTTGCACGGCTGTACCCTCTCGCCCTGCCGAACCGCCAAACAGGTGTGTAATAACTGTAGTTATTAAAATTAATGGAGCCATGCGCTTAGGCACTCCTGCACCGGGTTGGTGTATCTCATCAATAATGAGGTTGTTTCCCCTTTCGGCACTTTGTCCGTACCATTTATAGAGTAAGTGAATAACCACACCCGCAGCAGGTAGAAGGTATAAAAGCCAGGTATGCGCAAAACGAAAATGGATAGCCTGGGTTAACAGCCACAGGAAAAAAGCCACCATACTGCCAATTGCCACAGCAACCAGAACAATAATAACTACCCAGCGGAGGAGATACTTTACAAACGCGAGGAAATTTTTAAACATAGCCTACGTGCAAATAAACAAATATTTGGGGTAGGCGTCATCAGCTTTGCAGCGGTTCAAGTAGGCAGAACACCATTGCCTTTGTATAACACAAATGTATTATAATTTCGGAATTATTTGAAGGTCAAACGACTTTCAACTTCTGACTTAAGACTATTATCTTTGGACCCTATGAGCATCTCTCCCGAAATAGAAAAAAGACTAACGCTGTTGCAGGAAAAATACAACGCCATGGGCCAGGATATGACATCCTACCTGGATGGCCTGCTGCATGCCGACTTTTTAACCTATTGGGATTACATTCACCTGGATACGCTTTTGAGCCTGCAAAGTCCCAAAACACCCTTCCCGGATGAAGAGATCTTTATCATGTACCACCAGATCACCGAGCTATACTTTAAACTTAGCCTGCATGAATGCAGGCAGATAGCGGAACATGAGAACCTTACGGCCGACTTTTTTACCGCACGTATCAAACGCATCAACCGTTATTTTGAGGCTTTGACAAATTCGTTCGAGATTATGGTGGATGGTATGGAGAAGGAGCAGTTCCTGCAATTCAGGATGAGTTTACTGCCTGCCAGCGGTTTCCAAAGCGGGCAATACCGCATGATAGAGATCTATGCCACCGATTTTATAAACCTTGTAGCACCGGATCATCGTCAGCAATTAGCGGGTGCGCCGGTTGAAGAACAGTTTGAGCAAATCTACTGGAAGTATGGCGCCACCGAATTATCTACCGGTAAAAAAACATTGACCTTAAACCAGTTCGAGAAAAAGTACGCCAAAACATTTATAGAACTTGGCAAGCAGGTGGGCAATAAAAACTTTAATGCGCTGCTGCAGCAGTTTAAATATAACGGGCAAAGCACCAAAGCGTTGGAAGAACAGCTAAGGCAGCTGGATGTAAACGTAAATGTGAACTGGCCGCTAAGTCATTACAAATCTGCCGTGCGCTACCTGCACCGCGAGCCCGAAGAAATAAAAGCGACCGGCGGTACCAACTGGCAAAAGTACCTGCCCCCACGCTTTCAGCGCCGCATCTTTTATCCATCCTTATGGAGCATAGATGAATTGGAGAACTGGGGCAAGGCCTGGGTGGAAAAAGTGGTTAGCGAATTATAAAGATGGCTGGTAAAGCGATTTTTACACCTTACAAGAAACATCCTATCGCTATTACTTTTTGCGTTATTTATTTTCTCCTTTGGTGCTGGATGGGTTACATCGCATACCACGATTTTACTCACAATGGCGATGCGGAGGTCATTGGCCTTACGTTATACTATTTTGCACTTATAGTTTTTTTACCTTATCTGCTAATAACGATGGCTTTCGCGATGTTCTCCACCAAGTCAAAAAAGTTTTATTGGGATATGGCTGGTTTTGTACTCATCTTTATTCTAATAGCCGCATTAATGGCTTTTCTTGTCAGCTTTATAAAAAGGTGATCATACAATAGTCGGTTGCAAATTATTGGTGGCAACCGCATCATTCACCAATCTTTCTATCTCATAAAAGCCTTCAAATTTATTGATGATCAGCATCGATCGGTTCTTGGGGTTGCGGTTTACCAGGAAAAGATGGCTGTTGCGGTGGGTCACCTTCATGATCGCGTCCAGGTTAATGGTTACATCCGGCTGGTTAAGAGTATGCAGCGTTATTTTTTTATCATCAATAATTAATTTAGTGGCATCAACCCCTTTAAAATATTTTTTGCGCCCGTAAACAAACCCCATAATCATGGCTGCCACAATTACTGAAAAAATAATAATATCCCGCGTATCTCCTCCGCGGTAAAGCAGATTAAACGCGAAGATCGAAACGATGCCTATGTAGGAGAAGATCATGCTGTACATCCAGGCTTTTTTCAGTTTGGCGTTGCCTTCGGCAGTATATTTGTACTCTTGCATTTTAGGGGCTTTGTTAAATTGCTGTAATATAGCGTTCACACAGTCCAAAAAGTAAAAAATCGCTCAAAAATTTTTAACTTGCCACTTTCTGAATTATTTATCTACTATCATGACCGACACGCTGGACATAAAAATAACTAAAACCGCTCACTCACGCTTGGCTGAGACGGATTTTGACACCCTGCCATTCGGCAAGGTTTTCTCTGACCATATGTTCTCTGCCGATTACATCGACGGCGAATGGAAAAATTTTGAGATCTTGCCTTATGGCCCAATTTTAATGAGCCCGGCAATTTCTTCTCTGCATTATGGCCAGTCGTTTTTTGAAGGCATTAAAGCATACAAACATGCCGATGGCAAGGTTTCCATCTTCCGCCCTGACAAGAATGCTATTCGTTTCAACAAATCGGCTGAGCGCCTTTGCATGCCAACCCTGCCCGAAGAACTTTTTGTACAAACCATAGCCGCTTTGGTTGATATTGACCGCGACTGGATCCCTGCGAAAGCTAACCATGCTTTGTATATCCGTCCGTTCATGTTCGCTACCGACCCATACCTTGGTGTAACGCCATCGGCTACATATAAATACATGGTTATTGTTGGCCCGGTTGGCCCGTACTTCTCAAAACCGCTTAGGGTTAAAATAGAAACGCATTACACCCGCGCTGCCGAAGGCGGTATGGGTTACGCTAAAGCTGCCGGTAACTACGGTTCATCTATGTTGCCTGCGCGCAAAGCAACCGAAGAAGGCTTTGACCAACTGATCTGGACCGACGCAAAAGAGCATAAATATATCGAAGAAATGGGTGCCGCTAACGCGATGTTCCTGTTAGATGGTAAGCTAATTACCGCCGAAGCTAAAGACACCATATTGGATGGCGTGACCCGCGATACAGTTATAGCTTTAGCTAAAAGCTGGGGCATCCCGGTTGAAGAGCGCAAGGTATCTGTTGCCGAGTTGATAGAAGGAGCTAAAAACGGCAAACTGACTGACGCCTTTGGTGCAGGCACCGCCGCTACCATTGCTTCGGTTGCATCAATAAGCTTTGAAGGTGAAGAATATTTCCTAAGCGAGCCAGCAACCCGCGAGTTTTCAAAACGTGTATTATCCACCCTCGACGATATCAAATACGGCCGCACCGAAGACACTAACGGCTGGAACTACGTAGTGTAATTGAATATTTAAATTATATACAAAGCCCTGCAGAAATGCGGGGCTTTTTTGTTGTGGATTTTTGAATTAGCTACATCGTCGCCTTAACCACAATGTATGGCGATAACGCTTTGCTTTCGATAGGGATGATCTTGGTAAAAGCTTTACCTGCCACCCAGATAGCTTTTACGATGGCTTTAGACAAACTTTTTTGTTCTGATTTATTCTCCAGCCATACGGTGAATTTACCGTGATAGTAGGCTTCAACATCTTTTAACCCGAGTGCTTTACAGCTATCCCGCAGCAGGTCGAGGTCCATGCTGTTGATGTTATGCTTGTCGTAGTTTTCTTTATCAAAATTCTTCTGCACCCATCCGTTAACACTTTTAAAATTGGGCAAGGTGATGAATAGCGTACCGCCGGGTTTCAAAAACTTAAGATGTTCATTAATAATAAATTTGGTATCATTAAAATGCTCTATCAACCCAAAGGAAAGCACCATATCAAACTTTTGAATCGGCTGGTAGGTAAACAGATCGGCCTCCACAATATCTATATCGCCGGGTGTAAGATCATTGGCTGCAAGCAGCTTATTAACCAGTTCGGGATGTATAAAGTAATCTAAAAGGGTCGTTTTTAATTCCTGATATTTTTTGAGATAGATGGAGTAATACCCCGGGAAACCACCAAGTTCTATGGCGTTTTTAATTCCTTTTTCAGCGATCAGCTTGCCTAAAATATCGCCAAAAACATAATTGGGCTTAAGTTTAAATATCAGCCCCTTGCGCGATTCCCAAAACGACTTCCAGAAGGAACGGTCGGTTAAATTATTCTCCATTAAATATTTTCAATACGGGTTACCGTTTAAGTTTTTTTCTCCAAAATGCGGGCGGGGTTACCCACTGCCACGCTGTTATCAGGTATATCTCTTATCACCACGGCACCCGCCCCAATTACTACATTATTACCTATGGTAACATCACCAATGATGCATACGTTGGCACCCACATCCACATTATTACCTAAACGCGGGCACCTGCTAAAGGTTCCATCCGCATATTTTTTATGGCCTATAGTAACGCTGTTACGTAGTACACACCCCTCACCCATAATAACACCCTGGTTTACTACCAATGCCTGCCCGTGATAAATAATAAGGCCCTTCCCGGCAGTTGTTTTTCTCGGCAGTTCGATACCTAAATGCCATTCTACAATTAATTGGTAAAGCACCAGGTGCCAGCAAAAAAGTATTTTTAAAAGAGTGTGTCGGTTCGCCAACTGCACCGAGCGAAACAAAAACAATACTAACTGCCCCTTTATATTGCCACGGTTGGCGCTCCAATCCTGGAATAAATAGGCTATAAAGTTCATGTTTACGGGGCTGTTTTGCTGTTAAACTTCATTTTGATTGGAATGAAGTATTCAAAAGTAAAATTTTTAATTTTAGTATCATTATACTTGCCCCGATAAATGAAGGTTGCACTCATCAATACATCAGATTCTGGCGGCGGCGCTGCCGAGGCCTGTATGCGCTTGTTAAAAGCCCTACAGCTACAGCAGGTAGATGTAACCATGGTGGTTCAGCATAAAAAACGCGCGGAAGATACCGTTTATACCATCGAAAGAAACCTATTTGGCAAACTACGTTCTAAGCTTAACTTCTTGCTGGAGCGTATTCCTTTTATGCTTTTTCAGGAGCGCGACAAACAAGTAAGGTTCGCATTTTCCACCGCTAATGCAGGTACCGATATTAGCCAAAATAAAGTTATTAAGGAGGCCGACATCATTCACCTCCACTGGACCAACTCCGGCTTTCTGTCAGTAAAAGACGTTAAGAAACTTATCGCCTTAAACAAACCCGTTGTATGGACACTACACGATATGTGGGCCTTTTCAGGCGGTTGCCATTACGCGGGCCCTTGCAACCATTTTAAAAACCAGTGCGGTAATTGTTATTTCCTGCGCGATCCTGAGGATAATGACTTGTCTCATGACGGCTGGCTCAGAAAGAAAGACGCGCTGAGCATTGCCAAAAACTTATCCATAGTAACTTGCAGCCACTGGCTGGGCGAAGTAGCTATGAAGAGCACCTTGCTTAAGGGCTTTATGATACAGGCAATACCCAACCCTATTGATATTGAACTGTTTTCGCGCAAGGATAAAGCCAAGGCAAGGGCCAAATGGAATGTTAACCCATCTGCCAAAATTCTTTTGTTTGGCGCGGCTAACATTAACGACAGGCGCAAAGGCATCAGCTTTTTGGTGGATGCTTTACATATCTTAAAAACCCAATACACCTCTACTGAAGTGGAGGTGGTAATATTCGGCAAAAATAAACACTTTGATACCAGCACATTGCCTTTCGCGGTAAAACAATTGAATACCATCACTTCTCCTTCAGACCTGGCCGAGATCTATAGCATGGCCGATGTTTTTGTATCGCCTGCTATTGAAGATAACCTGCCTAACATGATCATGGAAGCGATGAGCTGCAGTACACCTGTGGTTGCATTTAATACCGGCGGCATCCCCGACCTGATAGACCACCAGGTGAACGGTTATATGGCCGAATTTAAATCGGCAATTGACCTTGCTGCCGGCTTAAATGATGTATTAAGTGCCGCTAACCGCGAGGTATATGCTGCGGCGGCGCGCGACAAAGTGAAACGCATGTTCAATAACGAGAAGGTTGCCGGGCAATATATCGATCTATACAAATCCATTTTATGAAACCCGTCCTGTCAGTAATTACAATCGTTTATAATAACGTGCGGGATATTGAGCGTACCATGCTTTCGGTACTCGATCAAACTTACGAGGCTATAGAATATATTGTGGTGGATGGCGCATCCAACGATGGCACGCTTGAAATTATAAAACGCTATGAGACCCGCATTGCCAAACTTATCAGTGAAAAAGACAAAGGCATTTACGATGCCATGAATAAAGGCCTTGCCCTTGCAACCGGCGATTATGTGATTTTCATGAACTCGGGCGATGAGTTTTACGCAACCGATACTGTAGCCAACGTATTTGCCACCGCCTCTGATGCCGACATTTATTACGGGGAAACGGAAATGGTGAATGACGGGCGCGAAAGCCTTGGCCAACGCAGGCACAAAGCCCCTAAAGAATTTACATGGCGGGGATTTAACTACGGAATGAGCATTAGTCACCAAGCTATTTATATCAGGCGTGCACTTACAGAACCGTACGACCCCAAATACCAGCTTAGTGCCGACATAGACTGGATCATCCGCGCGGCAAAAAAAGCTAAAAAGATCGTAAAGGTAGATGGCTATGTAGCAAAATACCTCGTGGGCGGCATGTCGAAGGCTAAACACAAACAAAGCCTTTTGGAGCGTTTTGATATAATGAAGCGCCATTATGGGTTTATACCTACCGTGCTTAACCATGCGGTTATTGCTTTTAATCTTGGCTGGTATTGGTTAAGGAACCGAAGGACGAATGATTAAACTCTTCGATACATATTGAAAATGGCGAGGTGGCTATCGCTTGCCATGACATATTTTAATTTAAACAAAAAAGAGCGACAGGTTAACCTATCGCTCTTCTCATATAACTACCTGATCTTAAGTTAGGCTTTCGCAAACTCAGGTTGTTTGTTTTTGCGTTCTACGTAAACGGCACCCGCAAGGGCAAGTATTAATAGTATCGAACCCACTAATGAGATATTCTCTCCGACATAATATGAAGTTGGGTGGAAAATAAATTCAACTTTGTGGTTACCTACCGGTATGCTTGCCGCACGTAAAAGGTAATCGGCACGGTAATAGGGTTGTTCTTTACCATCTATGTACATCGTCCAACCCTTATCGTAATATATTTCAGAGAATACTGCAACCTGGTTTGATGTTGACCCGGTTTGGTATATAAGATGATCCGGCTTATAGCTGGTTAACTGAATAGTGCCATTTGCAGCAGCCCCCAAAGGTTTATCTTCGACCAGTTTTTTGTATTTCTCATCTATCATCGCCTCGTCTTTAGGCGAGAAACTGCTGATCGCCTGCATCTCCTGGTCGGCATCTTTTACATATTTGATGCTTTTTACAAACCACGCATTGCCGCAAGCAGTAGAGTTGGCATGCATGCTTGGGCTGCCTGTTTTAGGGTCGGCAGTGATGATGTATTTGGCATTTAGCATATCCAATACATCCTGGTTGATACTTTTGGTGAACTGGTTCTGTATTACCTCATCAAAACGCCTTAACCTGGCCGAGTGGAAACCACCTACTGTTTTATAGAAATATGATGAACGCGAATCGCGGAATGGATCGCCAAGGGTAAGATCCATAACCCTAAAGTTAGGGTCTTTATCGCGCATAATAAATTCATCTATATCACGCGGGGTATAAGCTTGTGCGTAAGCTTCTTTATCAACAAATGTCTCATCCTTTAGGTAACGCTTGTCAACACTCCACATATCAACCAAAACTATAGCCATAAAAGCAAGCGCAGCAAATGTTAAGCTTATTTTTTGTTTAATAACAACGTAAAGCAAGCCAAAAGCTAAAGCAATGAAGATGAACGTACGGATCGCATCAGCACGTTCTAAAGCCTGGCGGTCTTCAACCAAAGCACCGGCAACCTGATTGGCCATTTGAGTATTCCCCTGGAATGCCTGGGTGAGGCCACTAACCAAAGTTTGATGTTCGCTTGATTTGAAGCTCAGGAATAATCCCGGTACAGCTATCATCAATAATGTTAAACCACCTGTAATATAAAATGCGAGTTTTACATTTTTAAATATGTAAGGTTTATCGCGGTTAACAAATACTTCGTTCAATGCCAGGAAACCAAGTATAGGAAAACATATCGACGCGATAACCAATGTAGACTCTACCGCCCGGAACTTATTATAAAGCGGGAAGTAGTTAAAGAACAGATCTGACAGGAAAGGCAGGTTTTTACCAAATGATAAAAATACGCTTAATAGCACTGCCGATAACAGCCACCATTTTATCCGGTTCTTAACTATAAGTAACCCTAACACAAATAGGAAAAATACAATGGCGCCAAAATACCATGGGCCGGAGGTACCCGGTTTGTTACCCCAGTAAATAGGTAACTGGCTTGCAAACTGCCTGGCCTGGCCTTCATCAACCCGGTTTTCGGTTAATACTTTAACAACCTTTGAGTCGTCAGATACAGGCCCGCTGCTTGCACCGCCGTAAGCGTTAGGAATAAAGAAGGTAAACACCTCGCTTACACCCTGGCTCCAGTTGTAGGCATATTCTCTGTCGAGGCCGGTATTTGCAGCACCTGTTTCACTTTTTAGGTTGCCGGGGCCACGGATGGTATATTTACTGTATTCGTACGTTGTCCATAATGAACCGGCATTTACAATTACCGCCAGTATGGTAGCAACAGATAAATAAGCTATAGACTTAAAGAAAGGTGCTGTTTGTTTTTCTTTAATGGCGTGGTAAAGCTCTATACCTATTAAAATGGCGATAGCTAATAGCAGGTAGAAGGTCATTTGCACGTGGTTGGCACGAATTTCCATAGCCAGGAAAAATGCCAGCAAGGCCCCACCGGTAAAGTATTTACCCCTAAGCGTAAGAATAATACTTGCCAATATAGGAGCAAAAAATGCAATCGCGTAAGCCTGGTTAGAGTGCCCGGCCTCAATATAAATAAAGTTGTATGACGAGAACGCGAAAGCCACAGCGCCTGCAGCAGCAAGCCAATTGTTTAATTTTAACGTAACAAATAAAAAGTATGCGCCAAAAAGATAAAGCAAAATAATATTTACAGGGTTAGGGAACACTATATTCAGGGCATCAACAACATAAGTGGTAACATTTTTACCGTACTTGGCCCAAATTTGATAGCTTGGCATACCGCCAAACATTTGGTTTGTCCATAATGGCGCGGTACCGGTGGCGGCTTTGACATCCATTATCTCTTTTTGCATGGCCTTGGCCTGCAAAACATCGCCCTGGTACATTACCTTTCCCTGCATTAAAGGGTTAAAGAAATAGGCAAAAGTAATTACGAAAAATATTGCAGCGACAATAAGATGCCCACTATTCCGCTTGATCCAGTTGTTCATTTAAACTCTTTTAGGGATAATAATTATAATTTTCAAAAATAGAAAATTGAATGAGATTAGAAACGATAAGTTTTTATAAGATATTTACTTAGCAATTGTGGGGTTGGTTGCTAAAGTAGTAGAACAAGAATATCATAATCAAAATGCTTACAACGTAAACAATTACATTAAGCTTGTTAAATTCCTCGCGGTTGCGGCGTATGTTGTAAACGTTGTATAAGGCAAGGCCGGCAATAGCCACCCAAAAAAAGTTATTGATGGTATTGCAACCTGTAAAAAGTTGTATTAAAACCGCCAGTACAATACAATTGGTGAGTATTAACAGCACGGTTGGCGGGGTATTATTATGGTTGCGCCTGCGTTTGTATAGCCCTTCGGGTAGCATTGATTATTTAATTTCTTCGTAATCTACAAATTCTCCCTCATTATCCGGTACAGAACTCTTAGTTTCCGGTTTATAGTCTACACGCACACGGCCATCGGGCCTTGGCTGCTGCTGGTAGTTTTGTTGCTGGCGTGCCTGTTCCTGCGCTTTGTTAATGATGCTGCCAAAAAGCATAGGCAAAAATATACGCACAAGGCTGCGTATGATATATAACGAACAAATGGTTATGATTAAAAAACGTATTAAGCCCATCTGGTTTTAAATTAGCTTACAAATATAAGTATATAACGTAAGAATTGGATGGATAGTTTACCACTTGCGATTTGTCATTTAAAACGATGTACGGGGAAAATCTTGTTAGACATAACGTACTTTGCTCATCTATCAAGATTTCTTACTATTATTCGAAACGATAGCCGGTTTATTAGGAAAACTTCTCTTCCATTGTTTTTTCTAACGCGAACATTTCGTCGCGTAGTTTGGCGGCTAACAGGAAGTCCATATTCTTAGCAGCCGCAACCATATCCTTGCGTGTGTTTTCGATAGATTTTTTTAGGTCGGCTTTGGTCATGTACTGCACTATCGGGTCGGCAGCAAGGGTCAGCGTATCAGTTTCCACGTAGGCCTGTTGTACCCCTCCTTTAAAGTCAACAACGGAGGTCTGCTCCATGATCTCTTCTTTTGATTTTCCAACCGTGCGCGGCACAATGCCATGCTCCTCGTTGTATTTTATCTGCAATTCGCGGCGGCGGCTGGTTTCTTCCATCGTTATCTGCATCGATTCGGTTATAGTATCGGCATACATGATAACCCGGCCCCGGTCATTACGCGCAGCACGACCAATAGTTTGGATCAGCGACCGCTCCGACCGTAGAAACCCTTCCTTATCGGCATCTAAAATAGCCACAAGCGATACTTCAGGTAAATCCAAGCCCTCGCGCAGTAAGTTGATACCAATTAACACATCAAATTCACCAAGGCGAAGGCCACGTAAAATTTCTACACGTTGCAGGGTCTTTACTTCTGAGTGGATGTAACGGCATTTGATGCCCAGCCTATCCATATATTTAGCCAGTTCTTCGGCCATGCGTTTGGTTAGGGTGGTTACCAATACGCGGTCGCCCATCTTAATAGTTTTATCTACCTCGTCAAGCAGGTCATCCACCTGGTTTATCACCGGGCGAATTTCAATGATCGGATCCAGCAGGCCGGTAGGGCGTATTACTTGCTCCACTACTACCCCGCCGGATTTTTCCAGTTCAAAATCGGCTGGCGTGGCGCTTACATAAATGGTTTGCGGGGCAAGGCGTTCAAACTCCTGAAAATTTAGCGGCCTGTTATCCATTGCCGCGGGCAAACGGAAACCATAATCAACCAACGATATCTTTCTCGACCTGTCGCCACCATACATAGCACGAATCTGCGGAACGGTTACGTGGCTCTCGTCAATCACCATCAGGTAATCATCCGGGAAATAATCCAACAAACAGAAGGGGCGCATCCCCGGCGCACGGCCATCAAAAAAGCGCGAATAATTTTCAATACCACTACAATACCCCAACTCGCGTATCATCTCCAAATCGTAATTAACCCTTTCCTCAAGTCGTTTTGCCTCTATAAATCTACCGTCATCAATAAACTGCTTTTTACGGGTCTCTAATTCCTCCTGTATAGCCCATACAGATTGCTGAAAGCGTTCGCGCGGGGCCACATACAAGTTGGCGGGATAAACCACCATATGGGTCATTTTTTCGATGGTTTTGCCGGTAGTGATGTCAAACGTGCTTAACTCCTCAATATCATCTCCAAAAAAGCTGATACGGTAAGCGTAATCCATATAAGCCGGGAAAATATCCACCGTATCGCCTTTAACTCTAAATGTTCCCCGTTTAAAGTCGGCAGTAGTGCGCGCATATAAAATTTCAACTAACCGGTGCAAAAAGGCATTACGGCTAATACGTGTACCGACCGCGAATTTAAAGACCGAATTGGCGAAATCCTCGGGGTTACCCATACCATAAATACAAGATATAGACGATACCACTATCACATCCCTGCGGCCGCTCATGAGTGCAGAGGTAGTACGTAAGCGCAGTTTTTCAATCTCCTCGTTTATTTGCAGGTCCTTTTCAATATAGGTGTTTGATGAGGGGATGAAAGCTTCGGGCTGATAATAATCGTAGTAGGACACAAAATAATTCACCGCGTTGTCAGGGAAGAACTGCTTAAACTCGCCATACAACTGTGCCGCTAAAGTTTTATTGTGGCTCAGTATAAGTGTAGGCTTTTGGGTTTGCTCAATTACGTTGGCAATAGTAAAAGTTTTACCAGACCCGGTTACCCCTAACAGGGTTTGAAATGGGTCGCCGCTATTTACACCTTCAACCAGTTGCTTAATGGCGCCCGGCTGGTCGCCGGTGGGTACGTATTGAGAAGTTATCTTAAAATCCATTACTCAAAAATAGTGATTTGTAATTAGACATTTGTGATTAGGCTGTCAAGATTGCTAAGCTTTTTAGTCAGTACGCAACCAAACCTGTTACAAATAAATTATATGTTGATGACAGCCCTATGTCAGCATCTTTTTCATACAACCATTTTATTTGCAGAATGATTGCGTAAGTGCAGTTATTTCAAAAGCCTCTCCTAAGTCCTCTCCTTTGGAGAGGCTTTTGAAAGCTCCTCTCTTTTCGAGAGGGTTTGGGGTGAGGCAAAAAAACTTTATATTTAGCCATGCCCACTCATACTTTTGTTCTGAATAAAACCAATAGCATTGCCAACCAGTTTTTGGCCGAAATGCGCGATGTAAACATCCAGCAGGATAAATACCGTTTCCGTAAAAACCAGGAGCGGCTTGGCGAGATACTGGCTTACGAGATAAGCAAAACATTGAACTATGAGGTCACCGAGGTTGAAACGCCGCTGGGTACCGCTAATATCAACCTAAATACAGAGCAGCCTGTTATAGCTACCATACTGCGCGCGGGTTTACCCTTTCACCAGGGTTTCCTTAATTTTTTTGACCGTGCCGATGCTGCCTTTGTAACCGCCTGCCGAAAAGTTAAAAAAAGCGGGGCATTTACCATCCAGATCGACCAGATCTCGGCCCCTAACCTCGAGGGCAAGACTTTAATTATGTGCGATACCATGCTGGCAACCGGGCAAAGTATCGCGCTGGTTTGTAAAGAGATCATCGCCCAGTATAACCTAAAAGCCTTGCATATTGCCGCCGTAATATCCAGTACCGAGGGCATTGCCCATGTGCGCGCCAACCTGCCGAAAGCACAGATCTGGACCTGCGCAGTAGATGATGAGATGACCAGCAAGGCTTACATTGTACCCGGACTTGGTGACGCGGGCGACCTGGCATTTGGGGAAAAAGTGTAGCTCAGATTTGAGATCCCGGAATTTCTATTTCGGATTTGTTAGTGTAATTTTGAGTTGATGAATAATTCCGAAATCCCACATCCGCAATCCGAAAAAAAGTACCGTCATATTTTCTTCGACCTTGACCATACCATTTGGGATTTTGACAAGAATGCCGAGGAAACCCTGCACGAACTTTACGGCACTTATAAGCTAAAGGATATTGGCCTGCACTCTGCCGACCTGTTCATAGAAACCTATACCCGTCACAATCACCGCCTTTGGGCGGAATATCATTTGGGCAGGATAACCAAAGCGCAGCTTCGCGAGGAGCGTTTTAAGTCAACATTTATTGAACTTGGCGTTGAACCCGGTTTGATGCCTTCCGACTTTGAAGATGCCTACGTAAATCTCGGCCCAACCAAAACCAACCTGTTTCCGCACGCGCACGAAACATTGGCCTACCTGCAAAGCAACTACACCCTGCATTTAATATCAAATGGGTTTAAAGAGGCTACCGAAATGAAGGTTGCCGGCACCAACCTTGCACCTTATTTTCAAAACATTATTATATCCGAAGTGGTTGGCGTAAATAAACCCGACCCTGCCATATTTAATCATGCCCTTGAACTGGCCGGCGCGACTATTGAAGAAAGCTTAATGATTGGTGACAGCATCGAAGCCGACATACGCGGCGCTATGGATGTGGGTATGGATGCCATTTACTTTAACCCCGCCAATCTCGAAAAACCTGCCGATGTTGCCATACAGGTTACTCATTTAAAAGAGTTAACTTTATTACTATAAATATCGCCAAAGAGCGCCGTGCAATTGATGCCGCATTAGATACCTACCGCAATTTGCTGGATGGGTTTACCAACGAGCGCTTTACCCAAACCCCACCCATGGGTGGCTGGAGCTATGCCGAGGTGTACGACCATATCCTGAAAGCCAGCATGGGCGCTACCATCGCCCTGGAGCGCTGTACGAACAACAACTGCCCGCCAACAAAAAAGGGCATGAACTTTTGGGGTTGCTATGTTATGCTAACCGGCATTTTTCCGCCGGGTAAATCAAAAGTACCGGATAACATGGCTGATAAACTTACACCTGCCCGGATCAATATAGAAGAAGCTAAAAACCTCATCATTAAAATCCGCAAACGGATAGACGGCGTTACAGGCCTTATTGCCAATGCCAATAAAAACACACGCTGGCTGCACCCCTGCCTGGGAATGCTAAACGCCGCGCAATGGTTTAAATTTACACGCATACACCTGGAGCATCACTTAAAGCAGTTAGAGCGCATTAAAAGTGACTTTGTAAAGGGATAATATATTCAACTGGTCATCGCTGCGCCCGGCTACCCTTTCTGTGAGGAATAGAAGCGATTTCTAATAAACCTTCCTTACTCTCTTTCCACGCAGTGGAGAGAGGGTCGCGCACGAAGTGCCGCGGGGTGAGTAAAATCCGAAAATGTTCACGTTCACGTTTGCACAAGCAGGTATATTTTATACAAATAGCTAATTATTAGCTATTTAAAGTTAAAACTACTGCCACTGTTTTGACACCACATCTTCCGGATATTTCCTTAAGCAATTAGAACCAAGTCCGGATGATCTCTTTTTAAATACAACTCTATTTTCACATCGTTTTCATGTTACAATGGTAACTTAACCTCATCAAATGGCCAATTCCGGCTTATATACCCTGTTCTCAAATTATTTTTTATTTAGCGTAACCTTTTACATTTAACAAAGTCTTAACACTATAATAATTTGATTACTTGATATTTGTAAAAATAAGGAAAGATGAATTTTGAATTTACTTACTTGTTTGTAATAGGATTACTGGTATTGCTTGGTGCATTCTATCTAAGCCCTTACGAACTTAAGGTTAACGAAGACGACGACGAGGAATAAGCCCCCGCCAGCCAACCTGCCAGCGTTTATTAATTAACGGCTATTTACATTAGCCCCCTAAGTTTTGATGGCAAAACGCGAAGTAGATATAGTTATAATATCAGATGTGCATTTAGGCACGTATGGCTGCCACGCCAAAGAACTCCTCAAATATCTTAAAAGTATCAAACCCAAAATGCTTATCCTCAACGGGGATATCATCGATATCTGGCAATTCAGCAAATCTTACTGGCCCGAGGCACACATGAAGGTGGTGCGCCGCATCCTTAAATTTGTTACCGAGGGCGTGCCTGTATATTACCTTACCGGCAACCACGACGAAATGCTGCGTAAATTCACCGATTTTAACCTGGGCACTTTTCAACTGCTCGATAAAATAGTGCTCAATATCGACGGTAAAAAGGCTTGGATCTTTCATGGCGATGTGTTTGATGTTACCATGCAGCACTCCAAATGGCTGGCCAAACTCGGCGCCGTTGGTTATGATACACTCATACTAATCAATAGCCTCACCAACTGGTTCCTGACAGCCATGGGCCGCGAAAAAATGAGTTTCTCCCAAAAAATAAAAGCTAAGTTTAAAGACGCGGTAAAGTTCATTAACCAGTTTGAGCAAACCGCTGCCGACCTTGCCGTACAAAAAGCTTACAGCTATGTTATTTGTGGGCACATCCACCACGCCGAGATCCGCACCATACAATCTACCGAACAAACCGGCTCGGTACTGTACCTTAACAGCGGCGACTGGGTAGAAAGCCTTACCGCCCTTGAGTATCACAATAACGACTGGACCATTTTCAAATACCAACCCGAAGACTTTAAACAAGACCACGACGAAGACGACATCACCGATGCCGAAGACCTCAACGCCAAACTTGATGTACGCAGCTTATTGGAGAGGTTTAAACAGGAAGCGCATTAGGTGCCGAATCAAATAATTGGCTTTCAATCCTTATCATAACCAAGCAACAGTCCTTTATATATTTGCAGCATTTTTCTAAATGCCGATTGCTGTGTTGGTGTGATATTAATGGTGTAGGTACCATTTTTCCCGTTGAATGTTATGGTGGCTGATTTTGCACCGGCCAAGCCGATCAGCACTGGCAAATCCTCATCCCTCACATTATAGTCGCAGTCCTCCCAGTCCTTACGTTTAACCCGCTCTTGTGAAAATTTCATTTGAAGATTGATTTTTTTACCATCAGCGTTGAAAGTTACGTTCTCCGTAAATATCCATTTATCGGCGCCATGTGTAAGCTGTAACTTAAGGAAGTTATAGGAGTCGGATTTACTGATGTAAAGATACACTCCTTCAGAATAATCATCTCGTGGCGAACTTTTATCAAATAAATAGTTAAATACATCCCCCTTTTCTTTTCGTGTTTTTCGATATAATTTTCTAAAGTTGGCAACATCCACTTCAATTGAAGCTAATTTTCTTAATGCGGCCTTATCTTCATCTGTTAATACAACTCTTGCATTTTCAAACTTATCTTCCACCTCCATTTCTACAGGGTTTTGCTGTAATTTTGAGCTATCTGTAATATTCACTTCGCTCAAGGTAGGGTTTGAAACAAATAAACCTTCAGCCCAGTGGGTCGATTCATTGGTTTCGGCGCAAATCGCCAATATAATTGCCCCAAAAAGGAAAGCAAACGCACAACCTTTCTTTAACTGCTCGTTATCATCCTTAGTTACTCTAACGGTAGATTGGGGCTGTTCAACAGATTCCACCGAAACAGGTACTTCTAATTCAGATGCTGTGTAAAGAGTCCCGCAATATGCGCACCGAAGGTCGGTGCCAGAGGCGGGCACAAGCCCGCCACCGCAGTTTTGACATTTTTTAAGTTCGTGAGTAGGCATTACATACGCAATGTAATAAATATTGTTGTACGATTTAGGCGCTTAAAACCTATTAACTTTTTGCCATATTTTCGTGGCAGCTGTTATCACCAAAGTATATTAATCCCGAAAAACGTCTTTCACTCCCATTTCATCATTTAATAATCTTCCATAAACATTTCTTTACTAAATTGCCCGCAATTCTACGCGTATGAAAATATTGTTCGGTATACAGGGTACAGGGAATGGCCACATTAGTCGCGCCCGCGAAATTGTTCCCCTGTTGCAGCAATATGGCGAGGTGGACCTGCTGGTGAGCGGCACCGAAGCTGAGGTAAGCCTTTCGCAGCCGCTTAAATACCGTTTTCATGGCTTTAGTTTTGTGTTCGGTAAAAATGGTGGGGTTGATAACTGGGCCACCTTCAAGATCATGAACCTGCGCCAGCTCTGGAAGGATATGCATAGCATCCCGCTAGAACAATACGACCTCATCATCAACGATTTTGAACCTGTTAGCGCCTGGGCCTGTCGCCTGCAAAAGGTGCCGTCGGTATCGTTAAGTCACCAATGCTCTTTTGTATCTCAAAAAACGCCGAGGCCGAAAAAGTGGAACTACGCCGAATGGCTTTTTAAATATTACTCGCCCACCACGCACCACATCGGTTTCCATTTTGAGCGGTACGACGATTTTATCCATACCCCGGTTATCCGAAGCGACATACGCCAAATGGTGACCAGCAACCTGGGTCACTACACGGTTTACCTGCCTGCCTACAGCGACAAAACGCTTATAAAACATTTAAAAGGGACTAACGCCGAGTGGCAAATTTTTAGCAAGCGCACCAAAATAGCTTACCGCGAAGGCAATGTACAGGTGTTCCCGGTAAACAACGAGGCGTTTAATACCAGCCTTGCAAGCTGCGCCGGCTTGCTTACAGGTGGCGGTTTTGAAGGCCCTGCGGAGGCGTTGTTTTTGGGTAAAAAGGTTTTGATGATACCCATGCGCGGCCAGTACGAGCAGCAATGCAATGCCCTATCGGCATCCAAACTGGGGGTTGAGGTAGTACACACCATCGGTCACGATTTTGTACAACGCATTAACAACTGGCTTGCCGACGACCGCCGCATAGTAGTTGATTTCCCCGATGAGACCGCGAGGATAGTGGATGAGATGGTAAAAAAGTACGCGAGGAAATAAAAGATACAAGACATTAGAATCAAGAGACAAGATTATAAAAGTCAGGGCCTTGTAATTCCACTGAACTCACCCCCGACTACGCTACGCTGGTCGGCCCTCTCTGCTTCGCAAAGCGGGTGGGAAGCCTCACCCCGGCCCTCTCCAAAGGAGAGGGTGGTAAAAGCTTTACCCTCTTTGCGCGCAGCGAAGAGAGGGTGGTCGAGCGAAGCAATGACCGGGTGAGTAAATACGCCCAAACTCTAAATTTTTCTACTAATTTTGCAGCCAATAGCCAACCGGTATGATCAGTATTTTTAAGGTATTTAACCCACTTAACGTATTATGGCTGGCCATTTTAATATTTGTGCTGCGAATAGGCTATGTTGCCGAAGCGCCCGATAAACTCCAATTTATTTTTGTGGAGCCATTCGCGCGCCTGCTTATCCCCGCTTCGTACGAGTATGCGTTTTCACCGGTGGCTAACGTTTTCCTTGCAGGGGTGATCGTGTTGGGGCAGGCCTTACTGCTAAACTACCTGGTTAACTATTACAACCTGTTGGGTCGGTCTACCTTTTTACCGGCGTTGATGTATGTTACGCTCACCGCGTTGTTCACCCCGTTCATGACGTTGAGCGCGCCGCTTATTTGCAACTTTTTGGTAATTTGGATGCTTTTTAAACTATTTAGTTTTTACAAAAGCGACGATGCCAAATCTACCGCTTACGACCTGGGGATGATAGTGGCCGCGGGCTCTATTATTTACCTGCCATACATTTACCTCTTCTTATCTATCTGGATAGCGCTCATCATATTTAAACCCGTTAACTGGCGCGAATGGATCTCAGGCATTTTGGGGTACGCTACGGTCTTCTTCTTCTTCGCGGTATTTTATTACCTCAACAATAAACTGGGTAGCTTTTACCATATATGGGCCCCGCTGGGCACCAAGTTCCCAAACAGCATTAATATTAAGTATTATAACTACCTGGTGCTGGTGCCTGTACTGCTTATTTTGGTGTTGTATTTTTTTAAACTACAGCAAAACTATTATAAAAGCTACGTGCAGGTGCGTAAATCATTCCAGTTGTTGTTTGCTATATTTTTAATTGGTGCAGGTTCGTTCTACGTAAAAACACAATTTAACATAAACCACTTTTTACTGTGCGCTGTACCCGCGGCGGTGTTTTTTTCGTACTATTTTATTACCGCTAATGTAAAGTGGATGTACGAAAGTTTGTATTTATTGCTGCTTATCAGCATCATATATTTTCAGTTTAACACTTTTTAACTTTTACATTCGTTCAAATTTCATAGGTTATATTAGTTTTGTACCATGAAATTTGGTGTAGTAATTTTCCCCGGCTCAAATTGCGATGAGGATATCATCCACGTTCTTCAAAATGTAATGGGCCAGCAGGTGGTGCGTTTGTGGCATAAAGACCACGATTTGCAAGGTGCTGAGTTTATTGTTTTGCCGGGAGGCTTCTCCTTTGGCGATTACCTGCGTTCGGGCGCTATTGCCCGCTTCTCGCCTATTATGCAGGAGGTTATTCAGTTTGCAGCCAAAGGCGGCAGGGTGATGGGTATTTGCAACGGCTTTCAGATACTGACCGAGGCAGGCCTTTTACCGGGTGCATTGCTGCACAACAAAAACCGCAAGTTTATTTGCCGCAACATCCATATGAAAGCACAAACCGCAAACTCGCTGGTTACGCAGCTTATAGATCCACAGCGCGCATTAAAAATACCTTTAGCCCATGGAGAGGGTAATTATTTTGCCGATGCTGATGTTATTAAAGCGATAAATGATAACGACCAGGTGCTTTTCCGCTACTGCGACGAAGCGGGTAACATTACCGACGACAGCAACCCTAACGGTTCTATAGAAAACATTGCAGGTGTAACCAATGCCGGCCGCAACGTGTTTGGCTTTATGCCACACCCCGAGCGCGCGTCTGAAAGCCTGGTAGGCAACGAGGATGGCCTGGCCATTTTTGAATCGATATTATCACTGGCAAGAGCGTAAATGCCAAACCTGGTTATTGATATTGGCAACACTTTTACCAAAGTGGCCGTTTTTGAAAACAGCGACCTGCTTAAAGTAGAACAGTACCAGCAACCAACCAGCCAGGATATTAACGGCTTTTTAAGCGAATACGAGATTAACGGGGTTATAATATCATCAGTAAAAACAGATAAACAACCCTGGCAAACGCAGCTTGAAGGTGGCTTTAGCGTAGTACAATTTAACAGCAGCATAACGGCGGGTATAAATAACCGGTACAGATCCCCTAAAACTCTTGGTGCCGACAGGTTTGCGGCGGTAATTGGGGCCAACTATTTATTCCCAAATACCAACAATATTATTATAAGCGGGGGCACCTGCATTACTTATGATTTTGTTGACGACCAGGCAAATTATTTTGGCGGCAGTATATCACCGGGATTAAATATGCGTTATAAAGCCGTTAACCACTACACCGCGGCCCTGCCACTGGTAAAGCCGGATGAAGATTTTTCCGCCGCCTATGGCGATGATACCATATCGGCCATTAGATCGGGGGTGCAAAACGGGGTTAAATATGAGCTGCAGGGTTTCATAAACGAGTACGTAAAAACAACACAAGAGTACAACATTATACTAAGCGGGGGCGACAGTATTTTTTTTGATACTCTATTGAAAAATAGCATCTTTGCCCCCTATATTAAAATTGAGCCTTACCTGGTTCTTAAAGGATTAAACGCAGCGATACAAAAGCATAATGACTAAACAAATAAGGTTCCTGATAATATTGTTCTTATTTACCGCGACGGCACTTGGCGTAAAGGCGCAATCTACTGCAACTACCAGTTCGCCATATTCGCGCTACGGCTTAGGCGATATTAACCCCATGCTGTTACCCCAAAATACCGCTATGGGTGGCATAGGCGTTGCAACCAACACTATTAACGGTTTCTTTTCGGTGAACCCCCTTAACCCGGCATCAAACGCCAACATTGGTTTAACCGTAATTGATATTGGTTTATACGGCAAATTTAACACGCTTGAAAAAACGGGCCAAACATCGCAAAACAACGCGAATTTCAGGTTAAGCCATATTGCTTTTGGTATCCCGGTGTCAAAACGCTCTGCTGTTACATTCGGCTTAATGCCATACAGTGAGCTGGGTTACAGCTACAGGCAGATTACCCCAAATTTTGGTACAGGCTCTGCCGCAGATACCAATGCTGTAAATTACCTGTATGATGGTAACGGCGGTTTATCAAGGTTTTATTTAGGTTACGGCTTTGGCATAGGCAAGCATTTATCTATTGGTGCAAGCGCCTCATACATATTTGGTAATCTTAAAGAAAGCCAGTCTACCGAAGTACCTACCCTGCCCGGAACCTTGAACTCACGTATCGAGGAAAGCAACAGTATTAAAGGTTTCAATTACGATTTCGGTATCCAGTACGGGATAGATTTCTCTGAAAAGAAACGATTAACCATTGGTTACTCGGCATCGGCAAATACCAAGTTAAATACAACAAACAGCTACATTGTTAGCAGCTACTACCGTAATGCCAACGGCGACGAGGCCGTAGCTACCGATAGTTTGATAAACACCCAGCAGCCATCTGCCAAAATACAGCTACCAATGATCAACCGTTTTGGTATAGCATTCCAAAACCAGGGTAAATATTTAATAGGTGCAGATTATACCATGAGCAACTGGTCTAAACTAACTGTTGCCGGTGTTAATAAAGATCTTAAAGATAGCCGCACATTTAACATAGGCGGCCAGTTTACGCCTAACATCAACTCCCTTTCAAATTATTTTGCAGCAGTTGATTACCGCCTGGGCTTTGTATACGACCAAACGTACCTTAAGGTAAACAATACGGATATAAAACGCTACGCTGCCACATTTGGCGTTGGTTTACCACTAAGGTCTAACACCACATCTACCTTTTACAAGGTAAATATTGGTGCAGAGGTTGGTAAACGCGGCACACTCGTTAACAGTTTGGTGAAAGAAAACTACATCAACGTGCACCTGTCGTTCACGCTTAACGATAAGTGGTTCCAGAAATACAGGTTCGATTAATCTTCAAAAATCGCAATGCAAAGCAGGCTTAAACAACTGAGCATTTATTTACCGGCTGTTTTTTTAGCCCTGCTTTTGAGTGCCTGCGAAAACGATATAAACAAAGTAAAGGCCATAGCCGCTGCAGACGCTACCAAACCTATACAACGCACCACAAAGGTTAATATGATATTAAGCGATTCGGGCTTTGTAAAGGCACAGCTTACAGCCCCACTGCTTATAGAATACGCTACCAAAGAAAATCCTCATTATATAATGCCTAATCACGTTAAGGTGGTTTTTTATAATGCCGATCTGAAACAGGATGGTAACATTGTTGCCGATACCGGCTATTATTATAAAGAGAAAGACCTTATCGTGTTCCGCAAAAATGTGGTTGCCACACGCGCCGATGGCACCACGTATAAATCGGAGGAGCTGATTTGGGACCAGATGAAGAAAAAGACCTACTCCAATAAAAAAGTCTTAATGACCAAGCCTGATGGCGACCAAATGGAGGGAACCAGCTTTGAAAGCGACGATAAGTTAAAGAACCCTATCTTTCAAAACGCTACCGCCATTATCCATGTTGATGGTAACCTGGCGCAATAAATTGCGTTATACAATTTTCACAAAATTTTGTGTTATAGAATTTTAGTAAAAATTGTATCTTGCGCCTCTTTTTGAGAATTATAAAACATAGAAAAATTATATGGGCATAATGGGTTTTTTGCGGGAGCGAATGGGAACAATTCTCGCAATTGTGATTGGTGTAGCGCTTTTAGGCTTTATTGCCGAAGAAGTAGTGCGTTCGGGCAGTTCTTTTTTCAGGGGCGATGCAACCACTGTAGGTGAAGTAAACGGCGAGAAGATCGCTTATCAGGATTTCAATGCCAGGTTAGAGCAATCAACACAACAGTTTAAACAACAAAGCGGCGGCCAAAGCCTAACACCGCAAATCAACAGCTACATACAGGAAACCACCTGGAACCAATTCTTAACAGAAAAGTTGCTTAACAAAGAAATAAGCCGTTTAGGCCTTATTGTTGGCAGCGACGAGCGTCAGGCCATGATAAGCGGCAACAACCCCGACCCGCAAATACAACGGCAGTTTGTTGATGATAAGGGCCAGTTTGACCCGGCTAAGCTTAACCAGTTCTTAACTTACCTGCAATCGCCAAAGGCCGATAAAGCGCAATTGGATGCATGGACCGATTTTGTTATAAACTTACAAACCGCTAAACTACAGCAAAAATACATGACGTTGGTTACCAACGGCCTTTACGTGAACTCGCTTGACGCACAGGACGATTACCTTGCAAAAAACAAGTTAGCTAACTTTAAATACACTGTACTCGACTATACTTCGATACCGGATGCTAACGTTAAATTAACCGATAACGATTACAGTGATTATTACAACGAGCACAAAAACGAGTTTAAAAACGCTAACGAGCTTCGCAGCTTCGAATATGTAAGCTTTAACGCTGCGCCTTCAAAAGATGATACCGCGGCTGTAAAAACCCAGATAGAAAAAATATTACCTGAGTTTAAAACAACAGCAAACGATTCGCTTTTTGTACAGATCAATTCTGAAACAAAATCACAACTTGCTTATCAGAAAAAAGGCCAGTTAGAGCCTAAACTTGATTCGATCATGTTTGGTGCCGAAAAAGGCTTTACATACGGCCCTTACCTGTCTAACGGCAGCTACAAAATAGCTAAACTGGTTGATGCACGCATCAGCCCCGATTCTGTAAAAGCAAGAAGCATCATTTTAAACCCGGCTGCCGAAGGCGGTGTTGACAAAGCAATGGCTAAAGCAGACTCTCTTAAAAAGTTAATTGCCGGTGGTAAACCGTTTGCCGAACTTGCTAAAAATTTCTCTGCCGATAAAGCATCGGGCGATAAAGGTGGCGATATGGGTACTATGGGCCGTGGAGCATTGCCCCCTGCTTTAGAAGATGCTTTATTTAACGGCAAAACCGGAGATCTAAAAATTGTAAACGGCCAGTTTGGTGTTGCCCTTATACAAATACAGGAACAAAAAGGCTCGTCTAAAGTAGTTAAAGTTGCCATGGTTGATAAACCGTTGGCACCAAGCAGCAAAACACAAAACGCGGTTTACAGCAAAGCACAGTCTTTCTTAAGCTCGTTAAACGGCGATAATTTTGATGCGCAGGCTAAAAAAGCAGGCCTTGCTATTAAAAATGCCGAGGATGTAAGCGGTAACGCAGCTACAGTATTAGGTTTAGAGAACGCGCGCGAGGTTGTTAAATGGGCTTTCAAATCAGAAAAAGGCACATTCTCTGACCAGGTTTTTGCCGTAGGCGATCAATACGTTGTTGCACGTGTATCGGTTATTAAACCGGCTGGTACTTTACCTTTAGATGCTGTTAAAAAACAAATTGAGCCAATGGTTCGCATCGCGGTTAAAGGCAAACAACTTTCTGATAAATTTAACGCAGCTTTAAATGGCGCTTCAACCATAGAGCAGGTTGCACAAAAAGCAGGCAGCACGGTTGTACCATTACAAAACATAGTATTTGCTAACCCGGTTATTCCTGGCTCATCAGCCGAGTATAAAGTTGTAGGTACTGTATTTGGTTCGCAGCCAAACAAGGTGTCAAAACCTATCGAAGGCCAGCAAGGTGTTTACGTTATCTCTTTAGATAGCTTTACCAACCCTGCACCGCTTACCAACAACGTTCGCGAGAAAACTCAGTTAGGCCAGGCTATTGCTCAACGCTCGCAAGGCCAGGTGCTTGATGCGCTGAAAGATAAGGCGAATGTAAAAGATAACAGAGCTAAGTTCTTCTAAGAAAAATTTAAAGTAATTTTGCATCCGGCACCAACGTTATAGTTGCTGCCGGATTTTTTATTTAATAGCGAGTTGTATATTGAGGGCTTAATAGGCATTCAATAAATCGCTCATTCAATAAATCACAAATTGATCACGTCATGGAAATACAGGAAAACATCATTAATAAAGTTGCGCAAAGCGGCCTGGTTACTTTAGACCCTGCCCAGTTTTATGCCCCCGGCGAGCGTGTGGTGTATGATATTAAGGATAACCTCTTTCATGGCCTCATGCTGCGTGAGAAAGATTTTCGTGAGTTTGTAAAAACGCACGACTGGGCGCAATACGAGGGTAAAAACGTTGCGGTTACCTGCACGGCCGATGCGATAGTACCGGCATGGGCATATATGCTGCTGGCAAACCGTTTGGCACCTTACGCACGCGAGGTTGTTTTTGGCGATGCCGATGTATTAGAAACCGTGCTATTTGTAAAAGAAGTAGCAGCTATTGATGTAGAGCAATACCGCGACCAGCGTGTAGTGATAAAAGGCTGCGGCGATGTGCCCGTACCGGTATCTGCTTATGTAGAGTTAACGCAAAGGCTTACGCCGGTTGCCAAAAGCCTGATGTTTGGCGAGCCATGCTCAACTGTACCCATTTATAAACGCAGGGATTAAACCGTAGTACGGTAATTGCGTCTATATCAACCAAATGAAGAAATACTATTTAGTCCTTATACTTCTCACCGTCTTTACCCATGCTTTTAGCCAGGACGAGGCCACAAAAACCAAAGAGGTTGCCTTTAAAGCAGGTGAGCAAATAACCTATAAACTTAAGTATGGTTTCTTTAGCGCTGCCGAGGCTGTAATAAAGGTTGAGAATAGTCCGCTGAAGTTTGATGGCCACCCGGCCTTGCATATAAATGCCAATGCCCGTACGCTGGGTACATTTAACCTGCTGTTTAAAACCAAAAATGAATACCACTCCTATATAGATCCTGTAACGCTGCTTCCCTATTACTATTCAGAGAACAGGCAGGAATCTAAATACCGGCATAGCGATAAGGTAACTTTTGACAGGGAGAAAGAAATTATTACAGCAGATAAGGGGCAGTTTCCGTTTAAGGGTAATGTGTTCGACTTTTTATCGTGCTATTACTTTGCGCGCAACATAGATGTATCGCACCTTAAGATAGGCGAAAAGCTTGAGCTGCGTTATTTTTTGGAAGATGGCATCCACTCGCTAACCATTACCTACCTGGGTAAAGAACAGGTAAAATGCGGGCTGGGCACCTTTAACTGTTTAAAGTTTAACCCCACAATTATACCGGGCCGTATATTCAGGAAAAACAGTATGCTATATTTGTGGATCACTGACGATAAGAACCGCATACCCGTTAAGGCACACGTAGAACTTATTGTAGGTAGTTTGGTGATGGACCTTAGTCAGGCAAGCGGTTTAAAATACCCGCTAAACCCGGTAAAAAAATAAATAAAAAGATGATTGAAGTTGGAAGCGTGTTACTGCACGAAGATGTAATTAAAAACAATTTTGTTTGCAATTTAAACAAGTGCAAAGGTGCATGCTGCCTTGAAGGAGACTCGGGCGCGCCGCTAAACCACGACGAATTACAGATCCTGGCCGACATCTACCCCAAGGTAAAACCCTACATGACAGCCAAGGGTATTGCAACTATTGAGCGCGAGGGCACCCACGTTACCGATTTTGAGGGTGACTATACCACACCATGTGTAGATACCAATAAAGAGTGCGCTTACGTAACATGGGAAAACGGTATCACCAAATGCGCTATTGAAAAGGCTTACGAAGAAGGTGCGGTAGACTGGCAAAAACCTATATCGTGCCACCTGTACCCTATCCGCATTACCGCCTACCCCGAGTTTGATGTGCTAAATTACGACCGCTGGAGCATTTGCAGCCCCGCATGTTCATTTGGCGACGAACTGCAGGTAAAAGTACATGAGTTTTTGAAAGGTCCCCTCATCCGCAAATATGGCGAAGAGTGGTACCGCGACTTGGAAGATACGGTAGCGGGGATATAATTTTTAATCCGTTGTTCTGTATACTATAGGTGTGTGTATTGATAAAAACGATAAAATATTTAAGGTTAATCAGACAATCAAAACGTAGGTTTACTGCTATGAAACTAAGTAATTCTTTTAGCGGGGCGCTCAGAACATTTGCTTACTTTATGGCAAGCGGGAGTCAATATACACTTAAAGGTATAGATTATATTTCCTTATACGGTAACGAACCAAGTGCTATTGAGCAGGTATATGCCATTTTTGCCAATGTGATTGAATTAGATAATAATGGAAAGGTACTAAATGCAAAATATGCTGAAAAAAGGGCAACTGACTATCTGCGCGCATACTGCGATCCTTCATTTAAAGTCGACCCTCCATACGAGGATTGGGAAATCGCCCTACATGAACCACCGCCATTGAAAGATCAAGTCTAAATCGAATAATTAAGTAAGAAAGTATTCTGGTTATATCTAAACGATTTTTCAACGACTCGGTGTTTACCTCTTTGAAACCGCACTCATTCATAGATCGCTCAGCGCTTCGTCTACTTACCCCGTCGTTGCTTTGCTCGGCCAACCCCTCTCTTCGCTGCGTGGAAAGAGGGAAAACTTTCCTTCTTTTTTCTCACCCTCTTTGCGAAGCAGAGAGGGTCGCGCACGTAGTGCCGCGGGGTGAGTAAACTCCGCGAGGGCATCAACTATTTGTCGCCTGCCCAATGCCATCTTTTACAATTAATTTAAATAATATTGCATTTTATATTATCTATTAATGAAAAAGGCTTTAATAACGGGTATTACCGGACAAGACGGCGCATATTTAGCTGAGTTTTTACTGAAAAAAGGATACGAGGTACACGGTATAAAACGCAGGTCGTCATCTTTTAATACTGACAGGATAGACCACCTTTACCACGACCCGCATGAAAGCGGCGCCAGGCTAAAGCTGCACTACGGCGACCTTACCGACGCCATGAACCTTACCAGGCTGATACAAGAGATACAACCCGATGAGATCTACAACCTTGGCGCTCAAAGCCACGTTAAGGTAAGCTTTGATTCGCCGGAATACACCGCTAATGCCGATGGCCTTGGCGTACTGCGCATATTAGAAGCCGTACGTTTGTTAGGCTTCACCAAAAAAACACGTATATACCAGGCATCAACATCAGAACTGTATGGTTTAGTACAGCATGTGCCGCAAAGCGAAACAACTCCCTTTTACCCGCGCTCGCCTTATGCGGTGGCTAAACTTTACGGTTACTGGATAATTGTTAACTATCGCGAAGCATACGGCATGTATGCCTGCAACGGTATTTTATTTAACCACGAAAGCCCGATACGCGGCGAAACTTTTGTTACCCGTAAAATTACACGTGCTGTTGCCAAAATTGGCCTAGGCCTGCAGGATTGCCTGTACATAGGCAATTTAAGCGCCCAACGCGACTGGGGCCACGCGAAAGACTATATTGCCGCCATGTGGTTAATGTTGCAGCAGGACAAGGCTGAAGACTATGTAATAGCAACAGGTGTTACCACTACCGTGCGCGAATTTATTAAAATGGCTTTCGGAGAATTGGGTATCGAGATTGAATTTAGCGGGAAGGATGAGAACGAACGCGGGGTAATTATTGATTTAGACCAGCAAAAGGTTGAAAGCCTGGGCTTAAACCCCGATGGTTTAAAGTTTGGCCAAACCATTGTAAAAGTAGATCCTAAATATTTTAGGCCTACCGAGGTTGACCTGCTGATAGGCGACCCATCTAAAGCCAAAAAACAATTAGGCTGGGAACCAAGTTATGACTTGCAGGCACTGGTAACCGATATGGTAACATCAGACCTGCACCTTGCCAAAAAAGACGAGCACATAAAAAAAGGCGGCTTTAATACACAAAACTATTTCGAATAGTAAACGCAAAACATGAAGAGAATTTTTATCAGCATTACGCTATTACTGATTACCGTGGGTATAGCCCGTTCGCAATCGGTATACCAGCCCTACTCTTACGATTTTTATCAGAAGTTTAATGCTGATGCCTATTCTACCAAAACCCGCTTGCACACCGCAATTAAGCCGTTTTTTGTAGATGATTCGTTGCTGATGCGCCGCTACGATTCTATCATGAACTATGGCAATAACGGCTCAACCAATATTTTATACCGCAAGCTTTTTAACGAACATCTGATTGATGTTAAGAGTCAAAGTGCTACCTTCTACGCAGATCTGCTGCCCGATTTTAACATCGGCCGCGATTTTTCCCAAAAACGCAATACCTACCTAAGTTCAATAGGAATGCAATTTGGTGGTACCGTTGGTAAAAAGTTTTACTACAATGTATCAGGCTATTTAAATCGTGCCGAAGTGCCCGATTACCTTTCTACCTATATCAGGCAGGTAGGTATAGTGCCGGGCATGGCTTATGCCGGTAGTTTCAATAACAAACAAAATGCATACGCATGGGATTATATTACCGCTGTTGCATCTTATACACCATCTAAGTACCTTAACATCAGCGCCGGGCGAGATAAAACTTTTATCGGCGATGGCTACCGCTCGCTGCTGTTGTCAGATTATGCGTCGCCATACCCTTTCTTTAAATTAACCGCCAACCTTGGCAATGTTAAATACATGGCTATGTGGGCCTATTTTACTGACCCGGCCGGCACCAGCGACAGGCGCATCGATCGTAATAAATTTGGCGTATTCCATTATTTAGACTGGAATGTGAGTAACCGGTTGTCGTTTGGTTTTTTCGATTCGGTAATATGGGCAGGTACTGATGATGCAGGCCACTCGCGCGGCTTCGATTTTAGCTACATTAACCCTGTTATATTTTTAAGGCCGGTAGAAGCAGCGGGCGGCTCGCCCGATAACGCTTTGATCGGCCTTACAAGCAAGTATAAATTAACTGACGGAGTAACAGCTTACGGCCAGTTTTCGCTTGACGAGTTTTCTGCAAGTGAATTTTTCTCGAATAAAGGCAGCTCGCGTAACAAATATGGCTGGCAGTTAGGCATACGCGGGGCAAACCTTTTTGGTGTAAACAACCTTAACTACCTGGTAGAGGCCAATACGGTTAAGCCTTACACCTATTCAGAACGTTCCAGCATCCTTAACTACTCCGCCAACAGCGAATCGTTAGCGCATCCATGGGGAGCAAATTTCCGCGAGGTGGTTGGCCTGCTAAATTACTCCTATAAACGCTTCGATATTATGGGCGAGGTTGACTATGGCCGCTATGGTTTGGATATCAACAACCTTAACTACGGTAAAGACATTTTTAAACACTATACCCAGCCGTTTGCGCTTTACGGCAATTCTATTGGTCAGGGTTTAAAAACCAATATGGTTTACCTGCAAGGCAAAGTTGGCTACGTGCTTAACCCTAAATATAATTTAAGGCTGGAGCTTGGCGGCATTTACCGCACCGAAAAGAACAGCGACTTTAACGACAAAACCAGCATGATCACCTTTGGCGTTCGCAGTTCATTCCGCCAGATCTACACGGATCTCGCGAGTTACAAAACCCATTAAAGAAAATTCAAATCGCATAAGGAAGGCCCCGAGATTTCGGGGCCTTCCTGTTTTTTAACGACTTTTATCAACTTTAAACCGACTTCATTTCGCCTTTTATCGCACGCAAAAATTCGTTGGCGTGCTGCGAACCGATGATGTACACCAAACCATCGCGATCTGTTAAATGGATGGCATCATTGCCAGCGGCATAGAATCGGATGGTGCCCTTGGTGTGCAGGTTGTAAACCGGGTTGTTAAAAAGGTAGCGGCTGTAGGTGCCCTTCTCTACCTTAACAATACTGTTCAAGTCTATCTTAACCCGTCGGGTGCTCCACAAGCCATCAAGCAAAATACTTTTATTGATAACCCTGGTGCTGAAGTGCAGCAGAAACCCCATTATAATGGAGATAATAATAATTACAAACCCAACAATGGCAAGCAGGTCGCCGTTGCGTTCGCGTTCATCAGTAAAAAAGTAGGCGGCAAAACAAAATAAAGCCAAAACCAGGCGGATGGTGATGGGTATCCACTCCCTGCCCAGGTACTGTTTTTCTACAAATACTGATTTATCGCTCATAATTTAAACAGCTCGAATATAGTAACTTTTTTAGTGTTATCGTTTACTTTATACCTTTCGTCGGGCCGGTAGCCGCCTATCCAGATAATGTCGCCATTGCCGTTAATCAACACCGGTACACCGGCCTTTTGATGCAGCGGCACCTTTTGATGAATGAAAAAATCGCTCAGCTTTTGCCTCGTTTTCATCCCCAGCGGGTAAAAGGCATCTCCCTGCTGCCAGGCACGTATAGTTAACGGAAATTTTAGCAATTCCGCATCCACAGATACTGCTAAAGAGTTGTTCTTAACTATTAACGCGCTGTCATCATGCAGTAGTGTAAGCTTATAGTTGCCAAAAAGTACATGCGCATCATTTTGATCTATGCTCACCTCCGCATTGGTACCATCATTTTTAGCGCTGATGATGAGTTGCTCCCTATCTACCACCAAAACAAAGCCCGGGCTTTCAAATACCCTGCCTGCATGTTTGCCTAAAGCGGTTATCAGGTCATCTACCACAGTTTCTATAAACCCAAACGGTTGCAGCAGTTTAAAAAGCAATAAGCGTTGTGGCGATAGTTGCTTTACCTTATCAATAGCGATGTGCACCTCTTCCCCGTGCTGCACAAGTAAATCCCCTTTCAGTTCGGTAACTTTGTTGTTCAGCAAAATTTCCAGGTCTTTAAAGTTGCGCAGGTTGTTCCCGAACGTAGCTTCCAGATTCGGGTTCAATTCTTTTAACAATGGGACTACCAGGTGCCTTATTTTGTTACGGGCATATTTGGTAGAAGCGTTTGAGGCATCCTCTACATATTTTAAACCTTCGGCGGTGATGATAGTCTTTATCTCGTGACGCGTAAGGAAAAGCAGGGGGCGCGCCAATTGGCCGTTTTTTGGCAAAATACCATGCAGCCCGGCTATACCTGTACCGCGTGTAAGGTTTAACAATATTGTTTCGATAGTATCGTTCTGATGATGTGCAAGGGCCACGGCATTGTAACCGCCTGACTTACTGATTTGAGCGAACCAATTATACCGCAGCTCGCGTGCGGCCATTTGGATAGAAACTTTATTAGTATTGACGTATTGTTGAGTATTAAAATTTATAGTGTGGAATGGCACATCCAGTTGTTGCGCAAGCCGGCTGGTAAATTCCTGGTCGGCATCGGCATCGGCGCCACGTAGCATAAAATTGCAGTGAGCTATGCTAAAGTTGTAACCGGCGGCCTTTAACAAATGTGCCATCAATACCGAATCCATGCCCCCGCTTACCGCAGCCAGTATAGTATCGGAAGGTTTAAACAGGCTGTTTTGTTCAATAAAATCAACAAAGCGTTTAACAGGAAGCATACATCAAAATTATTAATTTAATAACCCCCGCAAAAAACTAATTTTGCTATCGTGATAAAATACATTTTCAGTACATTGTTTATCTTCCTGGCAATAACGGCGTCGGCTCAAAAAAAGTCGATTGTTAAGCTCATACAATCAAAAAGCAGCCAGGTCATACAGCTTAACGGCAAAAATGTACTTAAGGTTTACCAGGGTGTTTTTCAGCAGGATTACTCCATCATGCGGTCAGACAGTGCATATTTTTACGTTGCCGATAATGCTTTTGATGCTTTTAACCATGTACACATTACCCAAGGCGATACACTTAACATCTATTCGGACAAGCTAAATTATAATGGTAACACCAAAATTGCCATACTTACCGATAATGTAAAACTAATTGACAGGGATGCCACCCTTACAACTAATTACCTTACTTACAACACCGCTACACGCATAGGTACTTACACCGGCGGCGGTAAACTGGTTAACAAAGACAATACGCTCACCAGTAAGAATGGTTACTATTTCGCCTTCTCGCGCGATTCTTATTTTCGCTATAATGTGGTATTGGTTACGCCCGATGCTTTAATTAAAACAGATACCTTACGTTACAATACCGGCAGCCGCATAGCTTATTTTTACGGCCCTACCAATATTTACGACACCAAGGATAAAAAAGACACCCTTTACACCGAGAACGGCCTTTACAATACCCAAACCGAGCAGGCATTTTTTGGCAAGAAGAACCTGTATAAGCAAGGCACCAAAACATTAAAGGGAGATAGCTTATTTTACGACAAATTAAAGGGCTATGGACGCGCGGTTAAACGAGTAACGTTTCATGACCGGGAACAAAATATTACCCTCAAAGGCGACCTTGCTACTTATTACAAGCAGGGAGAACGTACTGTTGTTACCCAAGACCCTTATGTAATTATTGTTACTGAGGAAAAGGATTCGACACGAAAGGATACTGTGCCTATAACTAAGCCCGGCGTAAAAACGGCCAACCCTACGGCAATAAAATCACCCGTTGTGATAAAAAAGGCGGATGCTTTGGCTGTAAAAAAACAAGCGCCACCTAATACCATTCCTGTTAATAGCGGAGGTGTACCTGTACAGGCACTAACCGATAGCTTAACTAAAATTGCAAAGGCTAACCCAAATGCGGTTAAGGCTGCCAGCACCATTATTGCTACCAAGGTAAACGCACCGGGTGTTAAACCCTTTAAAGGTAATACCCCGGCAAAGGGGGCCGGCCTTTCGGCATTCCCTATGGCGCAAAAAGATACGGTTGCAAAGGTTACACAGCCCGAAAAAAAGGTGAAGCGCGATTCGATCTACATATCTGCCGACACGCTGGAAACACAGATACTTACCTATAAAGATTTAAAAATAATGCAGGAGAAACAGCGCCTGTCAACCATTCGTGATACATCTGCAAAGGCAAAAAAAACGCCTAACGCGGTGCAAAAAAAGAATGATAAGTTTTTAACCTTAAGCGCCCCACGCTTTACGCGCGATACCGCTTATTTGCATAAGGATTTCTTTGCCAATTATAAGTTCCCGCCAAGGGATATTGCACTAACATTACCGGCAAAAGCCAAAGGCCAGCCAGTAAAACAGGCGGCTGAACCTGCACCGACAACAGCACGTAGTAAGGCTGATAGGGGCGCTTTCGGCACATCGGGTGATAAGGCCTCCCAACAAGGCGATAAAGGGGCATTCGCTGCTTTGCCAAATGCCGCTAATGCAAGACCCGCCGACACCAGCAATGTAGATAAAGACCCTATATTTTATACCCCGCCCATTACACTAAGCGATACGGCAAGGGTACGTATCATTAAGGCTTACCACGGCGCCAAGCTATTTAAATCTGACCTACAGGCCAAGGCCGATTCGATGTTTTACAGTTATGCCGACTCTACTTTGCGCTGCTATGTAGAACCGTTGATATGGACCCAGGGTTCGCAGCTATCCGGGGATACCATCACTATGCAGATGAAGAACAAGAAGATGGATAACCTGAACCTGTTCCCTAAGTCGTTTATCGTGAACATTGAGAAAGGTGATTCTACCAACTTTAACCAGGTAGCAGCCAAGCGCATGAAAGGCTTTTTTAAAGAAGGTAAATTAGACAGGATGTACATTGTTGGCAATGCCGAGAGCATTGCCTATAGCCGCGATAGTTCTAAAAGGGTAGATGGTATGCAGCGATCGTTAGCCAGCAAAATGCGCATCTACTTTAAAAATAACAGCGCCAATAATATCTTCTTTATCTCTAAACCCGAGCATCGTTACGGGCCTTTAGCTAAATTCACCGAGGAAGATAAGATCTTGAAAGGCTTTATCTGGAAACCCAAGGAACGACCTGTATCTAAGGAATCCATCATCCCATCATACAACCGCAAAATAGCAAGGGCCAAAGCTGCAGCCGATAAAAAAGCAGCCGATGCCAATAAGGGCAAGCCGCTTAAGCCTGGAGAAAAAGCCGCGAAAGATTCGTTGCAAAACAAATTGACTGTACCCGCAGGCTTAAAAGCAGGCAAGGATACCGCGGGCGTAAAATCTCAGGTTATTAAAGCGCCTGCCGGTACAAAAGCAGATAGTACCGCAGTAAAATCAAAGCCGGTAATAAAACCTGGTGCTAATAACCCAAAGCAAGATAAAACAGCGGTTACACCAGCGCCTGTTAAAGCAGTAGCAGATACCCTTAATAAGCCTTCTTCAACGCTTAAAACAAAAAAGGATTCTACAGCTGCTAAGCCGTAGTTTGAGCATTTAAGAAACTAATAAGCAGATCAACCGCGCGGCCACGATGGCTGATGCGGTTTTTTTTATCCATAGTCATTTCTGCAAAGGTAATATCGTAACCATCGGGTTGAAAGATGGGGTCGTAACCAAAGCCTGCGGCACCGCAACGCTCGTAGCGGATAGTGCCATTTACAATGCCATCAAAAAAGTGTTCCTCCCCGTTCCACATCAGGGATATTACTGTACGGAAACGTGCCTTACGGTTTGTTTCATTCTTAAGGTTATTCAACACTTTGTCGATGTTGGCCTCATGGTCGCCATGTTTACCGGCATAACGTGCCGAATATATGCCTGGCTCGTTATTAAGCGCCGCTATCTCCAGACCGCTATCATCACCAAAACAATTAAGGTTATATTTTTGGTAGATGTAACGGCTTTTAATGGATGCATTCTCATTAAAGGTTAAGCCGGTTTCTTCAATATCATCGTGGCAGCCAATATCATCAAGGCTAACTATTTTAAAATGGTCGCCAACTTTGGCCTGTACCTCTTCAAGTTTGTGGGCGTTATTGGTAGCAAATACTAATTGCTGCATATTACAAGGTTTTCATGTGTTCCCAAAATAGCTTTTTGTTATCGTTGCTACTCATCATCTCATCAAAACTAAAGCTGTACAACACGTGTGTTTTTTTGCCTTGTAAGGGCTGGTTCAAAGGCAATTTACCAATGCCCTCGGGTAATGAATCGGCACCCATAATAACCAGCTTTTTTGGCGTAAAGTGTGCGGCCAGTGCGGTAAGCTTTACAGGCGCGTATTTGTTAACGTTCAGTATTGCAACATCGTCAAGCGTAAGGTCTTTACGTTTCAGTATACTTTCCAGCGCGGCAAGGTGTGATGCTGCAATATGTTCTTCATTTGCATAGTTTACCAGCACCACAAAGTTCTTATTGTTTTTACCCAGATAATTAAATTCGTTATCAGGCGTTTGTACAATTGGCTGGGGTGTTATTGGTGTGTTAAGCACAGGGGTTGCAAGGGCCATGGACTGTTCTGCTGCTACAAGCGCGGCAGGTTGTGCAGGACTGTGTACCGGGACGGTTTCCGTAGGGGCTTGTTCTTCTATCGCACTACCTGTACACAGCCCCTTATCCTTGTTAAGCAGGTAAATTTCTTCCTGCATAATATAAGCGAAGGCCTGTGGGTTGTCAACTTTCATATTTAACATATTTTAACCAAAAATACCTATTCCTGTTAAAGCATTATAAGCATATTCGCATTACGGCTTAATTATACACTTATTATTAATAAATTTACCGAAATTCGCATTTTTAACGGATAAAATATCCGTACTAATTAGTTTAAAAAAGTACATGAGAAAAATCGCACTGTCCATTATAACTTCTTTAATATTTCTGTCATTTGCCCAGGCACAGGTACGCACACTTGATAAGATTGCGGCTGTTGTGGGCAGTGGTATAATTTTACAGTCAGACATCGAACTACAATACGCCCAATACCTGGTAAGCGGTCAGCAGCCGAACCCCAGCGTTAAATGCTATATTTTACAAAACCAGCTTACCCAAAAATTACTTGCCCAGCAGGCGGTTATTGATAGCGTGCAGGTAAAAGACGAAGAAGTTGATGCCGAGGTTGACCGCCGCATGCGTAGCTTTATACAACGCGCAGGCAGCCAGGATAAGTTGGAGGGCTTTTTAGGCCGCTCTGTAATTCAGTATAAAGATGAGCTTCGCCCGGATATTAAGGAGTCGCTTGTTGCCCAGCGCATGCGTTCAAAGATCACCGAGAAGGTGAATACCACCCCACAGGATGTAAAAAAATACTTTGAATCGATGCCTAAGGACAGCTTGCCATCTTATAATAAAGAGATAGAGGTTGGCGAGATCGTGTTTTCTCCAAAGCTTAACAAAGACGAAAAAGAGTTTTACAAACAAAAGGCAGAAGATTTAAGGGCAAGGGTAAAAAAAGGCGAAGACTTTGGCACATTAGCAAGGCTTTACTCGCAAGACCCCGGCTCTGCACCGGAGGGTGGTGACCTGGGCTTTTTTGACCGTACTGCCATGGTTAAAGAGTTTACAGCAAATGCTTTTAAACTTAAAACCGGCGAGATCTCCAATGTTTTCGAGACCGAAAATGGTTTCCACTTTTTACAGGTAATTGAGCGCCGCGGCGAGCAGGTGCATGTACGCCACTTGTTAGTTATCCCGGCTGTAACCGAAGCCAGCCTGGAACGTGCTAAAACCACTGCCGATAGTGTTTACAACGTGATGATGAAGGTTAAGAAATTTGATTTTAGCGCAGCCGCAGCTTTTTATTCTGATGATAAAGAAACCAAGTTTAATGGTGGTATGATGCTGAATGCCGATAACGTGCAAACACGTTCTACCTACATCCCGACAGATAAGCTTGATCCGCAGATAGCACTCACTACCGATACCATGAAAGTTGGTTCGGTATCAAAACCACAGTTATTTACCGATCAGCAAACCGGTAAAAAAGCGTATAAGATCTTATACCTAAAATCTGTCACTAACGCGCACAAAGCTAATTTAGAGCAGGACTTTGCAAAGCTTAAAGAGGCGGCTACCAACGATAAGCTAAGCCGTACCATTAGCCAGTGGTTTGACAAACGCCGTAAAGAAACCTTTATTAAAATTGACCCTGAGTACCAAAGCTGCCCGCCGTTAAAAGGCTGGATAACTGCTGAAACAACCGCGCAAGCTAAAACGGAATAAGTATGCCATACCGCTCAGATGTTGAGGCCGCCGATGCTTTAAAGAATTCCTATCAGCAAATACGCGCCGAAATTGGCAAAGTGATAGTAGGCCAGGACGAAGTAATTAAGTTTGTACTGATCTCCATCTTTAGCAACGGGCACTGCCTGCTTGTTGGCGTACCGGGGCTTGCCAAAACACTGCTGGTACAAACCGTAGCACAGGTTTTAGACCTCGATTTTAAGCGGATACAATTCACCCCCGACCTGATGCCGTCTGACATCGTTGGTTCGGAAATTTTAGGCGAGGACAGAAATTTTAAATTTATAAAAGGCCCGGTATTCTCTAACATCATCCTGGCCGATGAAATAAACCGCACACCGCCAAAGACGCAGGCCGCGCTGTTAGAGGCCATGCAGGAAAAAGCGGTTACAGCAGCAGGCGTTACACACACACTTGGTAAACCGTTTTTTGTATTAGCTACACAAAACCCTATTGAGCAGGAAGGAACTTACCCTTTACCCGAGGCGCAATTAGACCGGTTTATGTTTAATGTAGCTTTAGACTACCCTACGTTTAAAGAAGAATTGCAGGTTGTAAAAAACACCACCAGCACAGCCAACGTTAAGGTTGAAAAACAGCTCAACGCGGAGCAGATCATCTACTTCCAACAATTGGTTCGAAATATCCCCGTAAGTGATAATGTTTTGGAGTACGCCGTTAAACTGGTTAGTAAAACCAGGCCTAATGGCGAGTTTGCAAGCCCGCAGGTAAAGCGCTTGTTAAACTGGGGCGCTGGCCCGCGTGCTTCACAATTTCTAATCCTGGGGGCTAAATGCCACGCTGTACTCAACGGCAAGTACTCGCCGGATATTGAGGATGTACAGGCAGTAGCCAAGCCTATACTAAGCCACCGCATTGTACGCAGTTACCACGCCGAAGCCGAAGGCTTAACCGCGAATGATATTATTGAGCAGTTGTTTTAACAGTCCCGATAGCTATCAAGACCAAACGCTAAAGCTAATTCTGAATAGCTAAAAATCTAAAATCTTTTAGTTTTCTACCGTCGAGAAGATCTCTAACAACACGTTCCACCTGTGGTTGGCGTCTATTTCCCAAATACGCACATAGTTGTAGTTATTAACGATGTTGCCTTTTTTAATGCGGGCTGTGCCATAGGTGTAGGCAAGATCGTTACTGGTAGAGCGGCCAACATTAACCGTTTCGGCAAATATGCTGATGCCCTCGTTATCAATAAACTTCAATATTTTATCGGTACCCGCCATTGGTTCAAAACCCGGGAAGTAATAACGTGCTTCAGCGCTTAAAAATTCTTTATATCCTGCCAGCGTAGACAGCTCTAACGAGTGGTTGAGCGTTTTATCGGTAGCTATTAAAACATTCTTGCCGGCAAACGGGTCTTTGCTTGGTGCTTTTTGTTTGGTAAGGTCGGGCTCCTTAAAATCAGTTATTGCTTCCTGTTCAGGCTCGGGGTGTTGAATACCTAAGTTTAAAAGCAGCTTAAATTTTCGATCGGCATTATCCAGGCGCCATAAGGACACGTAATCGCCATAAACCTTGTCATCATCGTTTTTGCTGTTCTGATAAACATACGGGCCCGCGGTAAAGCCCAAGTCGCCATTGGCAGATATACGCGCGAATTTTGGCTGCGAGGTAAGTTTGCCGGGCTGCTTTTCTATACCGCTGTAAAAATCGGTTATTTTAACGGCATTAGGTTTAAACACAATGCCTTCGGCATCGGCTACGGCCAAAAAGCCGTCTTTAATTCCTTTACGTTCAACTGTTTTATTAAAACTTTCTTCGGCATTTACAACAGAGGCTACTTCTACCTTGGTTTGCGCATTTGCTGTAAGGTTAAGGCCCGATAATATAATAGCACTTAATAATAATTTTCTCATGTGTTTACGTAGTATAGATTTTGCCAGGGCAATTTAGTGATTATTTTAACTGATTAACATAAAGGCAGCCCGGCCCTAATTGTTTTAGTATAGTACTTGTTTTAACGTTTATTAACAAGAAGGCGTTTAGATCCTTACCCAGTCGGTTGTCCCCTGCTTACTGTCGTTTAGCTGAAAACCAATATTCTTTAGCCCTTCGCGTATCTTGTCAGATGTAGCGTAGTCTTTGTTTAATTTAGCTTCGTTACGGAGCTTAATAATCAGGTTCATCAGATCGTTTGTATCAGCATTCTCGTTATCGTCCTGCTTTAACCCTAAAACATCGTAAAAGAAATCATTATAAGTTTTCTTCATCCGTTCAAAGGTCTCCGCAGTTATTTCGCCCGAATTACGGGTAGCGGCAGCATACGAATTGATCCACTTTGACAGATTATTTAGAGCATCTAACGTTTTTGGCGAATTAAAATTGTCGTTCATGCTGTTGTAGCAATCATCGCAAATATCGTTTATGGCTTTATTTGTTTCTTCGTCGACGGTAGTTAACTCATTCTGTTGCAGCGAAGCAAGCTTCTTGGCGCTCTCGGCCAGTTTCTTATAAAATATCTCTGCCGCCTCAATAGCCTCGTTACTAAAATCTACCGTGCTGCGGTAGCTGGCCTGCATAAAAAAGAACCTTACCGTCATAGGGCTATAGCCCTTTTTTAACAATGGATGGTCGCCGGCGAATAGCTCATGTGGCAAAAAGCTGTTCCCTAGTGACTTAGACATCTTTTGCCCGTTCATGGTAAGCATATTGGTATGCAACCAGTACGATGCAGGGTTTTTGCCACAGCAAGCTACATTCTGCGCAATTTCGTTGGTGTGGTGTGTAGGCATCAGGTCGATACCTCCACCATGAATATCAAATTGGTGGCCGAGGTATTTATTACTCATGGCCGAGCACTCCAGGTGCCATCCCGGGAAACCCATCCCCCATGGCGAGGGCCATTGCATCAAATGTTCGGGCTTGGCTTTTATCCACAGTGCAAAATCAAGTTTGCCGTGCTTTTCGGCCTGCCCGCCAAGGCTGCGGGTATTGTTCAGCATATCTTCCAGCTTGCGGCCGTTCAGTATACCGTAATCTTTACTTTGATTATATTTTTCTACATCAAAATAAACCGAACCGTTTACTTCATAGGCATAACCTTTATCAAGAATGTCCTTTACCAGTTCAATTTGCTCAATAATGTGCCCCGTTGCGGTTGGCTCGATGCTTGGCGGAAGGGTATTAAACGTTTCCATCACCTTATGAAAATCTACAGTATATTTCTGTACAATTTCCATCGGCTCTAACTGGGCTATTTTTGCTTTTTTAGATACTTTGTCCTCGCCCTCGTCACTATCGCCCTCCAGGTGGCCTGCATCAGTAATATTACGCACGTAGCGCACTTTGTACCCAAGGTGCAACAGGTATCTGTAGATCAGGTCAAACGAAATAAAAGTACGGCAGTTGCCTATATGCACATCGCTGTATACGGTTGGCCCGCAAACGTACATACCTACGTGGCCTTCGTTCAGCGGCTTAAACTCTTCTTTTTTACGTGTTAAAGTATTGTAAACAAATAATTTTTGTTCCATAAGCGCAAACTTACAATTTTAGGCGTGGAGTTTAATTTGGATGTTATTATTTTAATGTAAGCAACGTGCTTAAAGGATAATGGTCTGACAATTTTTTTTCGATGATCTTATACTCCGCCACATCAAACTGGGGGCTTACCATTACATAATCTATCTGGTAGTTAGGGAAAGCGCCGTTGTAGGTGCGGCCTAACCCAGCTCCTTTTTCCCTGAACGCGTTTTTTAGGCCCCTGGCCATTTGATTTACAGCGAATGATGATGGCGTATCATTGAAATCGCCCGAAATAATATACGGATAAGGACATTGCCTGGCATGATCCTTTATCTTAAATACCTGCTCGGCACGTTTCTGGAAAGCGGTCTTCAGTTTCCATCCTACCCGTTTGGTGGCACCAATATCTGTTTTGCCTTTGCTCGAAAGGTTGCCCAGGTATTTATAATCCTGCGGTTCAAAAGCTATCGATTGCAAGTGCACGCTGTAGATCCTTAGCATAGTACTATCTTTTTGGACATCCACATATACACACTGGTTACCGCTTTTAGCGGTAAGCTGTACTAAACCATACGCTTTAATGGGAAACTTTGAAAATATAGCCATGCCTATAGATTCGCTGGCGCTGGTCATGGTGGGCTCAAAATAATAATGAGTGGCCCGCATTACTTTCTTGATAGAATCTATCATGGCATACTGCCCTTTTTTACGCGTAAAAAACTCCTGTATGCCTATTACATCCGGTAGCTCCTGGCCTATAAGGTCGAGTATCTCGTGCCTGGTAGAAACATCATTTTTAGCGCCGTACCTTTTAAAATCGTGCACATTGTAGGTCATCATACGCAACTGCCTTTTAGGCGCTGCCTGGCTTGCACCTGCAGGCAGCCGGATGCCAATATTATTATTAAGCACATTCCAGCCTATTAATATGGTAACCAGCGACAATCCAATAAACCAGCTGCGGCGGATAAGCCAGTAAAACATAATGATAACATTGGCTAACAGAAAGGGCGGATAAGCCAACCCGAAAAACGCGATGGGCCAAAATGTGCGCGGATCTATATACGGCGCCATGTAGCCCAACAGCAGAGCGGCGCACAATGCATAATTTATCCAAAGGAAAACACGGTCAATAAAGGGTAGCCGTTTATTCTTAGCCATTTTATTGCTTGCTCAAATTATCGAGGGTTTCCTTTTCCTGTTTGCTTAGGCTATCGTAACCCGTGGCTGATATTTTATCGAGGATACGATCCAGGTCTTCCTGTTTTGGCGCGGTTGAGGCTTTCCGTTGATTGGTATTATTGCTCACTACCCGCAATTTAGGTTTCGGGGCGAATAACTTATTGATACCAAGTATCCAGTCGTTGCCGCGTTGCATTTGTTTAATGTAAATAAAGCCAAACAACGCGCCGCCAAGGTGGGCAATCTCGCCGCCAGGATTATCTTCTGCAATCAATATAAAATCAATAATCACCATAAAAATCACCAAGTATTTTAATTTAACAGGGCCGATCAAAAACAATCCTACTGTGTAATTGGGAAGCAACGTAGCAGTAGCTACAACAACAGCCATAACACTGGCAGATGCACCAACAACCGAGCTAAAGGATGCCGCCTGTATATTTGTAAAAGCCGGCAATAAATTATAACAAGCTACAAACAACACCCCGCCTGTTAAACCTCCAAAAAGATACAAACCTATTGTGCGTTTGTTACCTAAAAAATCCTCGAATATCTGACCCATCCAGTATAACCATGCCATGTTAAATAAAACATGCATAGGCCCGGAGTGCATAAACATATAGGTAAAGGGTGTCCAAAAACGGTGGAGCAGTTTTGGCAACGACGCAGGGAGGAATAAATATTCATGAATAAAAGCCAGAATATGGCTGTTACCAAAACCTGTAATAAAAAGCTGTTCGGCAACAGCCGGCACGTTAATGATAAGAAAAACAATAATGTTTATACCGATAAGCCAAACAAGCTTATTGCCCGATCTTATCATTTTATATTGGATTTCTTGCCAGAGTGTCATAACCCGATTTTAAACTTATTTAACAGCCGCTAATAAAAATTGTTAGGGCGTTTTACTCCCCAAAGTTTAATTAACAGGAAGCCGAACAGCGCTCCGCCCAAGTGGGCGAAGTGGGCAATTTCGTCCCCTGCGAAACTTCCTACCCCGGTAAACAATTCAAGTGCGATATAGCCTATAACAACATATTTGGCTTTAATTGGTACGGGAATAAACATGATCATCATTTCCAAATTGGGGAACAACATAGCAAAACCAACAAGGATTCCGAATATTGCCCCAGATGCACCAACTAATCCACCATTGTAAAGGCCATAAAGGTGCTGGGCCTGCAATCTGTCGCCATATGCCAAAAATTGGTCGAGGTAGCCAATTTCGACATTTGGAATAGAAAAGGCCCCTACCGCAGCATGTATCGCTACCGCAGTCCATATAGTGTTAATTATATACCCACCAATACCTGTTATAAAGTAAAAGTTGAAAAACTTTTTAGACCCTATCGTATATTCCAGCATCGGTCCAAAAGAAACGAGTGCGAACATGTTAAAAAAGATATGGCCAAAACCGCCATGCATAAACATGTAAGTGATGGGCTGCCATGGCCTAAACAACGGTGAAGCAGGATAATGCGCTCCAAAAAGGACGCTCATATCTACTAAACTGGCTAAAGCATAAGTGGCAATAAAGAAAATAATATTAATGATAAGCAGGTTTTTTACAACCGGCGGCATATTGGCAAATGGTGATTGCATTTTGTGTACGTGTAAATATGGTTTAAGCTGTTAAGCTATTTTTCAAATCGTTCTGCTAACTCGTTAAGCGTAAAGGTACTAATTACGGGCTTGCCATTTAACGCAAGGTTTGGCATCTGGCAGGCAAAAAGCTGGTCTACCAGTTGGTTCATCTCTTCCATGCTAAGCTTTACACCAGTTTTTAGGGCGGCGTTGCGTGCCAGCGAGCGGGCAAGGTTATCGCGCTTATCTAACTTCAATATGCTCAGGTTGTTTTTAAACCCTTCCAGTAGTTGCTCAAGCAATTCATTCTCGCTGGCATTGGTAATATCTGCCGGGATGCCCTCTACCACAACGGTGTTACGGCCAAACTCGCGTATATCAAAACCAAGCGCGCGTATATCAGGCAATAGTTCTTTCAATAACTCAAAATCGCTGCTGTTTAGTGTAACAGATTGCGGAAATAAACTCTGTTGACTAACCCCGCTATGGTTTTGCAATTGCTGCAAAAAACGCTCGTACAAAATACGCTCATGGGCGGCCTGCTGGTTAATGAGCATAAATCCCGACTTTATCTGCGACAAGATAAACCTGTTATGCACCTGGAAGAATTGCTTCTCGCTGCTTTTGCTTATCTCCTGCTCATTTACCGGGATGCTTGCTTCCTCGTGCATCTGGTGCTGCAGGGTTTCTTCTTTCTTGCTTATTTCGTACAAAGTATCCCAGTTACGTGGGATAGCGGTTTGATGGCTTTGCGTATCGCGCAGGAAAGGGATCTCGCGGTCACTTGCCTTTTTTTCGCTGGCGAAGGGATTAAAATCCGGGTTAAAAGCAATTGTTGGCTGTATTATCTCTTCAAAAGGTTTTGGAGTGATAAGATGGCCTATGCTGTTCTCCTGGTCAAAATCCAATGTCGGCGTAATATTGTACTTACCTAATGAACGTTTTACCGCTGAGCGGATAATAGCGTAGATAGATTTTTCGTCCTGGTATTTTATCTCCGTTTTTGTAGGATGCACGTTGATATCTATCTTGGCCGGGTCAATATCAATAAAAAGCACATACAGCGGAAAGGTCTCATCGGGCAATAATTCCTGGAAGGCTGTTAACACCGCGTGGTTAAGGTAAGCATCCTTAATAAAACGGTTGTTTACAAAAAAGAACTGCTCGCCGCGGGTTTTACGTGCAAACTCGGGCTTACCTACAAAACCACGCAGGTTGATGATGGTGGTTTCTTCTTCCACGGGCACCAGCCGCTGGTTATAGTTATTCCCAAACAGATGTACAATACGTTGCTTTAACGCCGCGGCAGGCAGGTGATAAACTTCTTGCCCATCATGATGCAGCGTTAAAAAAACCTGCGGGTTTGCCAAGGCCACACGCTGAAACTCATCAATAATGTGGCGCATCTCTACCGGGTTACTTTTTAAAAAATTACGGCGGGCGGGCGTATTATAGAATAGGTTTTTGATGGATATGGAGGTGCCAAAATTGGCAGAGCAGGCCTCCTGGCTTATCACTTCCGATCCTTCTATCTGAATGCAGGTACCCAGCTCATCCTCGTGGCGGCGGGTTTTTAGTTCCACCTGCGCAATTGCTGCAATAGACGCCATAGCCTCGCCCCTGAAACCCATAGTACGGATGGCAAAAAGGTCTTCGGCCTTGCGGATCTTCGATGTTGCGTGGCGTTCAAAACACATGCGCGCGTCGGTAAGGCTCATACCGCAGCCGTTATCAATCACCTGCATCAGTGATTTACCCGCGTCCCTTAATATCAGCTGAATTTTATCGGCTCCGGCATCTATCGCGTTCTCTATCAATTCTTTTACTGCGGATGCGGGGCGTTGTACTACTTCGCCCGCGGCAATTTGATTGGCAACGGCATCCGGTAAAAGCTGAATTATATCTGGCATTAAAAATATTTCCCTTCCGGCACCCAAAACGGGCGCATCAATTAAGACGCTAAATTAATTATTTGATTGCATAACTTTACCTTTACATACTTGTATATAGTATTTACATTACTATTATTTACATCTACCTGTTTATTAATATGAAGAAACTCTGGCCCGTGCTGTTTTTGCTGGTGGCGGCATGTAAACAAAAAGAATACAATGCCGACCTGATCGTAAAAAACGCCCTTGTATATACTGTAGACAGTTCCTTTTCTACCGCTAATGCCTTTGTAGTGAGTAATGGCAAAATAACAGCCGTTGGTGATATTGACACCCTCGAAAAAAAATATTTAGCCCGCGAAGTAGTAGATGCCGGCGGCAAAGCTGTATATCCCGGCTTTATTGATGCCCACGCGCATTTTTATGAGTATGGATTAGGCTTGCAAAATGTGAACCTGGTTGGCCTTAAAAGCTGGGAGACTGTTTTAGATACCGTTAAAAGCTACGCCTCACATAACACCGAAGGCTGGATTGTAGGCGGCGGTTGGGACCAGAACATCTGGGCTAACAAAGCATTCCCTAATAAAGCTAAACTCGATTCGTTGTTCCCGGTACGCCCGGTAATATTGAACAGGGTTGACGGGCACGCGGCGATTGTTAACCAGGCAGCTCTGAATATAGCGGGGGTAAAACCCGGTCAAAAAATAATTGGCGGCGAGGTAGAAACCGTTGGCGGAAAACTTACCGGTATTTTGGTAGACAACGCAGTGGGCATTGTTACCCGCAAGATACCTACCCCAACCGAGCAAATGGTACAAAGCGGTTTGCTTGCCGCACAAAAAAATTGCTTCGCCGTTGGGTTAACTACCGTTGATGATTGCGGCGTACCATACCAGTTGATAAATGTTATTGCCGCCCTGCAGCACAAAGGCGACCTTAAAATGCGCCTTTACCTGATGCTTGCCGATCAGCAGGAGAACTACGATTACCTGTTTAAACGCGGCGCTTATAAAACACCGGGCTTAAACGTGCGCGCGTTTAAAGTTTATGCTGATGGCGCGCTTGGCTCGCGCGGGGCTTGTTTGTTGCGCCCCTACACCGACCAGGCAAAATGGAGCGGTTTTCTATTGAGCCCGAAAAGCCACTTTGAAGAAGTAGCTAAAAAGATAGCCGAAAAAGGTTTCCAGATGTGTACCCACGCTATTGGTGACAGCGCCAACCGCGTGATGCTTAAAATTTACGCCGCCAACCTAAAAGGGAAAAACGATAAACGCTGGCGGATAGAGCACGCGCAAATTGTATCGCCGGAGGATGTAAAAATATTTGGTGAGAATAATATCGTCCCATCCGTACAGCCTACCCATGCTACATCAGATATGGCATGGGCCGTAAAACGCCTTGGCGCCGACAGGTTAAAAACAGGTTATGCCTACAAAAACCTTATGAAACAAAATGGCTGGATTCCGCTGGGGACCGACTTCCCGGTAGAAAACATAAACCCCATGCACACGTTTTATGCTGCTACCGAGCGCAAGAATTTGCAGGGGCAACCGGGCGATGGTTTCCAGATGGAGAACGCTTTGAGTCGTATGGAGGCCCTGCGCGGCATGACCATGTGGGCAGCCAAAGCCAATTTTGAAGAAAAAGAAAAAGGCAGTATAGAGGTTGGCAAATATGCAGACTTTATAATACTTGACCAGGACATTATGAAAACCAAAGGCAGCAATTTGCCAAATGTTAAAGTTTTAAAAACGTATATAAATGGTGTTAAGGTTTATGAGAAAAAATAAGCAGCGTATCTATTTCCTGCTGCTATCGGGGTTTGCATTTTTTAATTCGGCTTGTGCGCAAAACCCACCATTAACGGGTAAGGCATACGTTAAAGAGCAACAATTGGTAGAACAGGCAACCGTTTTACTGAATAACGAAAAGCAGCTTATCCCCCTCCAAAACGTGGATAATAATAAAATAGCCAGCATTCACTTTTCATCTGTTTACAGCACCTCATTTGATAGCCTGCTGAATAAATATGCCAAAGTAGATGCTTTTAACGGCACCGACTACCTAACCGTTAAAACTTTGGAAATGCTGGCCCAGGATACCAAATTTTATAACACGCTCATCATACAGTTAACAGATGCTGAGGCGGGCAACCCGGGCATTATCAGTTTTATTAATGATAACCAGAAAATGAAGAACGTGTTGGTTTCCTTATTGGGAACCAACACGGCACTGGCTAAATTAAATGATGTGGTTTCGCCCATTGTATGGTCGTCTAAAAATTCTCAGATAGGCGCTTTCTACAGCGCCCAGGCTATTTTCGGCGGAGTAGCCATCACACAAAAGCTAACCAAAACGTATTCGCCAAAATACGCTGTCAACACAGGTTTCCTTACATCTAAAACCCGCCTGCAATATACCGTGCCCGAAGATGCCGGTGTTAATGCCGATAACCTGAAAGCCATTGATGCCATTGCGCAGGAAGCCATCAGCAGCAGGGCCACCCCGGGCTGTGTGGTGCTGGTAGCTAAAGATGGCAAGGTAATATTTAACAAGGCTTACGGCTATCACACCTATGACAATAGCATCCCCGACAAGATAACTGACATCTTCGACATCGCCTCCATGACCAAGATCTCGGCAACTACCATGGAGGCCATGCAACTATACGATCAGGGTAAGCTAAATCTCGATTCGACATTGGGAACTTATTGGCCAATCACTCGCAACACCAATAAAAAAACACTTACCGTGCGCGAGATACTGGAACACCAGGCCGGGCTGATCCCGGATATTTCCACCTTTGAAGTGATAAAGCCAGCCGACCATAGCACCGATTCATCTGCGGCCTTTCCTGTTAAGGTAAACGAAAGATATTATGTTCGTAAAGGTTACTTTAACGAAGTAATGTTGCCGGCTGCGTTAAGGTCTGCCGTTAAAACCCGTGGGCAGTACGTTTACAGCGATGTGGGCATGATATTTATGCAGCAAATTGAGGAAGCCATTACAGCCATCCCTTTAAATAAATATGTGCAGGAAAAATTTTACAATCCGCTGGGAATGCAAACCGCTGGCTTTTTGCCGCTATACCGTTTCCCTGCTGACCGCATCCCACCAACCGAAGACGATAGAAAAGACCGCAAAACCCTGATTGACGGTTATGTACACGACCCAACAGCCGCCTTGATGGGTGGCGTTGCCGGCCATGCTGGTGTGTTTGCCGGCGCCAATGATGTTGCCATTTTATATCAAATGATGCTTAACCGTGGCACTTATGGGGGCGTACAATACGTTAAACCCGCCACGGTAGACATGTGGACTTCCAAGCAATCGGCAATTAGCCGCCGTGGTTTAGGTTTCGACCGCTGGGATCCAATTGCCGACAGGCATTACCCTTCTAAACTGGCATCAGACCAGGCCTATGGTCACACCGGTTTTACCGGTACCTGTGTATGGGTAGATCCTAAATATGGATTGGTTTACATATTCCTGTCAAACCGGGTGCATCCTAATGTTAGCAATAAATTGGGCAGCCTAAACATTCGCCCAAGGATACAGGACGCGGTTTATGAGGCGATACAGAAGGGAATGTAAAAATCACCAAGGAATTAATCAAGCATCTTTAACAAGAGTCACCAATTGAAGTTTATTTAAAGTGGAATAACCCAAATATACAGAGAACCAGTATATTAACGCTATTATAAGCGATATGCCAGACACTAAAGCAATTGAGAACGCAACAGCGAGAGCACCGCAAATTGCATTTACCATAGTTGCATAATACCAAAGATATCGCTTATGTCTATACTTGGTGAAGTTAAATTGTAAAAAATAGACTACCGGGCAAAGTAACCAAAGCGCCACTAATAAAGCTGCTATATAATCTGACCATATTCTAATATAGCCGTCTTGCGGTTCGTAGTCAAACAACGCATAAAATAAACCTATCAAAAAAACGGTTGGAATTAAATGGATCCAAAAGAGTATAGTCGCAGCTTTTTTGATTGTAAAATTCATTCTAATCTATCCACTCAAACTTCGTATAAGGCACAAGCACCTCCGGTACTTTAATACCTTTATCGGTTTGGTTATTCTCCAACAAAGTAGCAACTATACGTGGCAAAGCGAGGGCACTGCCATTAAGTGTGTGGGCCAGTTGTGTTTTACCTTCGGCATTGCGGAAACGAAGTTTAAGTCGGTTGCTCTGGAAAGTTTCGAAGTTTGATACAGATGATACCTCTAACCAGCGCTGTTGTGCCGCACTCCAGGTTTCCATATCGTAAGTAAGTGCTGATGCAAAACCCATATCGCCACCGCAAAGGCGCAATACACGGTATGGCAAGCCAAGCTTTTGCAGCAGGCCTTGCACATGGGCGCTCATACCCTCTAAAACGTCGTAAGAATTATCGGGATGTACTATTTGTACTATCTCTACCTTATCAAACTGGTGCAAACGGTTCAAACCACGTACGTGCGCACCATAAGAACCTGCCTCGCGGCGGAAACATGGCGTATGCCCGCAGTTCTTTACAGGCAGCTCATCACCTTTCAGGATCACATCACGGTACAGGTTGGTAATAGGCACCTCTGCGGTGGGTATCAGATAAAGCTCGTCCTCATTCACAAAATACATCTGCCCTTCTTTATCCGGCAACTGCCCGGTTCCAAATCCTGAAGCAGCATTAACCATCAATGGAACGCTTACTTCACTGTAACCCGCTTTCTCGGCCTCATCAATAAAAAAGTTGATGAGCGCGCGTTGCAGTTTAGCACCTTTGTTCTTATAAACCGGAAAACCTGCACCCGTTATTTTAACACCGAGTTCAAAATCTATCAAATTATATTTAGCGGCAAGTTCCCAGTGCGGGAGGGCATTGACCGGTAACTGCGGCTTTTGGCCATTCTCTAATACAACTTCGTTTTCCTCGGGTGTTAAGCCTTTTGGTACTGATGAATGCGGCAGGTTGGGTAGCAATACCAGTTTATCCTGCAATTCGGTTTCAAACACGGCCAATTGTTCACCAAGCTGTTTGATTTCTTCTTTCCACTTGCCGGTATTGGCTTTTATGGCTTCGGCCTCGTCCTTTTTACCGTTGCGCATCAGCTCGCCAATTTGTTTGGCAGCGGCGTTAGCCTGCGACGATACGGTATCCAGCTGGTTCTGTGTTTGGCGGCGTTTCTCGTCAAGGCCAATCACTTCATCTACCAATTCGGGCTGTTTAAAATTTTTTACAGCCAAACGTTTTAAAACCTGTTCCCTGTTATCGCGGATATAACTAACTTGCAGCATTGATTTTATTTTAAAAAGCAAATATAACAGTTTGCAGTTTGCCGCAGGCAGTTTACAGTTTTTTTGTAGGCGCGGTGACGCTAACTGCAAACAGCCAACCGCAAACTGAATGACCGGCAAACTATATTTAGTACCTACCCCAATTGGCAACCTGGAGGACATGACCTTTAGGGCTATCCGTGTTTTAAAGGAAGCCGACCTTATACTGGCTGAAGATACCCGCACTTCTGCCCCTATGCTGAAACATTTCGACATTCAGAACAAGGTGTTCGCGCATCATCAGCATAACGAGCGCCAGGCCAGTAACGAAATTATCAAGTTCCTGTTAACAGGGCAAAACATAGCGCTGATAAGCGACGCGGGTACGCCGGCCATCTCCGACCCGGGTTTTTACCTTGTACGCGAGGCTTTGAAATTTAACATTGCGATTGAATGCCTGCCCGGCGCTACGGCATTTGTGCCGGCGCTGGTTAATTCAGGTTTCCCTACAGATAAGTTTTGTTTTGAAGGATTTTTACCGCTTAAGAAAGGCCGACAAACCCGTTATAAGTTCCTGGCGACGGAAGAGCGTACCATGATACTTTACGAGTCGCCGCACCGTTTATTGAAAACACTTGAGGAAATGGCAACCTATTTTGGCGCCGACAGGCAGCTTTCCGTATCGCGCGAGCTTACCAAGATGTTTGAAGAAACCGTACGGGGAACCGTAACCGAAGTGAAAGCGTATTTTGAAACGCATCCCATAAAAGGTGAATTTGTACTGTGCGTTGCCGGTGCCGTGCCTGCCGAAGGGGATAAAAAGAAAAAAAAGTATGGGGATGATGAGGATTAGTTTCTTCCAATTAATAAATATGTCATTGCGAGGAGCGATAGCGACGCGGCAATCTCGTCGCATGCAAATTAAACTTTATGCAGATAAATGAATTTGCTGTCTATATCATAACTAATAAAGCAAATACCGTGTTTTATATTGGCGTAACAAGCGACATACAAGGGTGAATTTTGCAACATAAACAAAAAATTTATAAAGGCTTTTCTACAAAGTATGATTGCAATAAATTGGTTTACTTTGAGGAGTTTCAGTGGATACAAGATGCTATTGACCGGGAAAAACAGCTAAAAGCAGGCTCGCGAAGAAAGAAAATAGATTTGATAATTAAAGATAATCCTGCCTGGAACGATTTAAGCAATGGCTGGTATGACTAAGCGGCTAGCATTGGCTACGAGATTGTCACGCTATCGCTCGCAATGACATATGGGGTTATTGCATAATTGATATTATACTAAATGAAAAAAAACTTACTACTCTCTATATTCTCCGGACTGCTGCTTTGGATAGCATGGCCGCCTACGCAGTACACCACATTCTTTTTATTTGTGGGCTTAGTGCCGATGCTGATCGCTATGGAAAATATTATCCGGGCTGATGTTGCCAAAAAGGGGAAAAAGATCTTCGCAACTACCTTCATTGGTTTCTTTATCTGGAATACGCTTTGTGTTTACTGGGTTTATAATTCGTTAAAAATAATTGGCCCGGTAGCGGCTGCGCCGATTTCGCTGATACCCTACTCGCTTGGGCCGCTTTTGATGGCTACGGCATGTTGGCTATACTACAGGGTAAGGCTAATCTCCAACCGGGCGCTTTCGTTGGTTGCTTTAGTTTGTTTTTGGATAGGTTACGAATACCTGCATCAAAGCTGGGATTTGAATTTCCCGTGGATGACGCTGGGTAACGGTTTTGCCACCTCGCACAAATGGGTGCAATGGTATGAGCACACCGGCGTTTATGGCGGCACCATCTGGATATGGGCAATCAATATTTTACTATTCCTGCTGTATGTCGGTTTACGTGAGCAACAAGGCAAAGCTACCCGCATCAAGCTTATAATTGCATCATTTTTAGTTTTGGTATTGCCTTTAAGTTTGTCTTTGTTTAGATACCACAGTTATAAGGAGCAGATAAACCCCTCAAACATTGTGGTGGCGCAGCCAAACATCGACCCATACGAGAAAGAGGGCATCATCCCCATTCAAACACAGATAGAAGCGCTTACCAGCCTTTCAGATTCAATCGGCCAACGTAATACCGAGTACTTTATTTGGCCCGAAACCGCGCTTTCGCAGGACATGGACGAAGACCATATTTATACTGAGGTCAGCTACCTGCAGGTACGGAAATTTTTAAATCGTTTTAAAAATGCCAACGTTTTAACCGGCGGGGAAACACATAAATTCTACACTAAACGTAGCACCAAAACAGCAAGCGAAATGCCTAACGAGCCGGGAATGTTTTACGACAGGTTTAGTTCGGCAATCAATATCGAAAATTCATCTAAGGTTCAGTTCTATCATAAATCGAGGTTGGTGCCGGGTGCCGAATCGCTGCCTTTTGGTAATACCTTATCGTTCCTGAAACCGGCCTTTGAGCATTTGGGCGGTGCTACCGGGGCTTATGGTATGCAAACCGAGCCAACCGTATTTTACTCGCAAAGCGGTATAGGCGCCGCACCGGTCATCTGTTTCGAATCCATTTGGGGCGAATGGGTATCCAAATATGTAAAGCAGGGCGCCCAGTTCATCGCCATTATAACCAACGATGGCTGGTGGGAAAATACATCTGGTAAAGACCAGCACCTCGATTACGCAAAGCTCCGCGCTATTGAAACCCGCCGCTGGGTATGCCGCTCGGCTAACACGGGTATCTCAGCATTCATCAACCAGCGTGGCGATATTGTGCAGCAAAGCAAATGGTGGGTACGCACCGCGTTAAAGCAGGACATTAATCTTAATTCCGATATAACGTTTTATGTACAATACGGCGATTACATTCCAAAGATCGCCAGCTTTTTAGCGGTGCTGGGGATATTTATGATCGGGTTAAAGAAGGGATTTAAGCATTGACGATAAACCCTATCCTCTTTTCAAAATAAACTCCAACAGATCGTTTATCGGTTGGCGGATGATCTTACCTACATGCACATCATTTTCTTCGCAAACGGCTTTTAGCTCATCGGCAAAAACATAGGCAATAGAGCCTACAAAGTGGCATTTAAATTTGTTGTATTGTGGGTACGATTTGATATTGGTATCAACAAACTCCAGCAGGCCTTTCTTAAGCAGTTGCTGCCCGTATTGTGTGTTGCGGATCTCGGTTAAAAACTTAGAGAAAATTGCCAGGTAAGAGTTCCCCCGCGGCTTTTGATATACGTTTACAATTACGTCTTCCTTTTTTAGGTTGTAAGCGGCCTTAAATTTAGCATTGATATCATCGGGCATATTGCCGTACAGGTAGTCGGTTACCAGGGCTTTGCCAAACCATGTGCCCGATCCTTCATCGCCCAGTGCATATCCCAGGCCATGCTGTCCGTCGTGAATATCTTCGCCATCAAAAAATGAGATGTTTGAGCCTGTACCTAACACACAGCAAAACCCTTTTTCGTGTCCGCAGGTTGCATACGCCGACGCCAGCAGGTCGCTGTCTACACTTACATATGCATTAGGTATTAAACTACTAATGGCGTTAGACACTATCTCGTGCCTGTCGGGGCTGGAACAGCCAGCGCCAAAAAAGTAGATCTCGGTAATATCCGCGGCTAAAGCCACCATATCAGGTACTTGCTCCTGTATGATCCTGGCTATTTCTTTTTCGGTTAAAAAATATGGGTTTAGTCCGGCGGACTTAAATGCTTTGTTTTCCTGTCCTGGTACTGATAGCAACCAGTCTGTTTTAGATGATCCGCTGTCTGCTACTAATATCATGTACTAAGTTCCTCAAGCGCCTGGTGCGTAAGCGGCTTATGAACAAAACGGGCAACATATTTATTGCCCATTGATTTATTCATATCGGTCGGGTCAAGAGACGAGGAAAGCATAAATATCTTCACTACGCCTTTGTTATCCAGATCAAGCGCTTCGTATTCCTGTAAAAACTCAAACCCACTCATCATGGGCATACGTATATCCAAAAAAATAGCGTCGGGCTTAATGCTCCCATCGCGCAAGGCGTTTATAGCATCTTGTGCTGATTGTATTACAATTATGTTATCTGCGTACTTGCCGCTCTCTAAAATTTTGCGCGTGACAAAGTTGTCAATATAATTGTCATCTATGAGCAGGCATGTATTGAAGTGAACAGGCATCGTTGTTCAAAAATAAACTTTTAATACAATTAAAAGTAGTTTATTGAATATTTATGCTGTTTGTTATCTGCTGCAGGGTAACCTCGGCCATTTTCGACTGGTACTGCGCCGAAAAAAACTTCGATTGCGCGTCCAGGTAGTTCCTTTGGGCCTCGCGGATCTCTAACTGGGTGATATTTCCTATTTTATATTTCTCTAACGATATGTCAAGGTTTTTCCTGGCAAGCTCTACGCTCGACTGACCGATCCTGATCAGGTCTAACCCCGAAAGGTAGGCCACATAAAAGTTGCTTATCTGCGCTTCAACATCAAGCATTACCTGCTTTTGGCTCAGCTCGGCATTGGCAATTTGCAGCTTGGCATTACGTTCGCGGCGCCATTGATTAAGCCCGTCGAATATATTTACCGATGCTGTTAAGCCGTAAGCAAAACCGTGGGCATTCTGGCTTAAAGTGAAACCTGCCGGGGTTTTGCTGTTGCTGAATGTATAACCGGAGGTAACCCCAATTACCGGGTAACGGGTTGACTTTACCTGGCGAAGGTTTATCTCGGCCAGGCGCTTATTTATCTGCGATGATAATATATCGGGGTTTTGCGCCTGCGCTTTAGCTAAAATATTTCCTAATATCAGTGTATTATTTACAACAATAGTATCCCCTACGGTAAAGTCTGTTTGCAGGTTGCGTACCAGCAACTGGTTCATCTGGATTTTAGTTTGGCGATATTGCTGAAGCTGCGTTATAAGATTTGATGTATCGGTATTTAAATTCACCTGTGCATTATAAACATCCAATCTTGATACCCGGCCAACCGTAAATTTATCATTTGAGTAGCGGAGTTGGGTACGCGAAATCTCTATAGCGCCACGCAATGCTTTTATCTGCTCGGTTTGGCTGATAAGGTTGTAGTAAGTATTGATAACATTTGCAACAGTGCTTTGAATGGTATCCTGCAAACGGATGGCGCCCAGCTTATCTTGCTCCTTTAACATGTCGTAATTGGCAAACATGTTAAAGCCGTCAAAAATTGTCCAGTTAAGGTTTACGCCGTAATTGTTGTTACTGTTATTGGCAGTAAGGTTGTTCACTGTACCATCGTTACGGGTTTGCTTAATTTTCTGGTTGCTTTTATTTAAAGCAGCATCTCCTGTAACTAATGGTAAAAAGCCGGCGTTGCCCAGCGTAACGTTATTGCTGGCAATGGTCGCGTTGTTTTGTGATAACCTTATGTTATAATTATTCTTCAGTGCTATTTCAACGGCATCTTTCAAGGTGAGCAAAGGGGCATCCTGCGCCCTTGCAACCGCAAAAGCAGCAACGCAAAAGATCAAGCAAATAATTCTTTTAATATTCATATTGCTTAAAGTTTTTCAATTAATAAGGGCGCTTTAGGTTCAACTTCCTCTTCCGGCTCATGATCGGGGTCGCGGCGGGTTTTAGCAGCAAATATCATGTACATGGTTGGGATAACATAAAGCGTTAACACCAACGAGAACAGCATCCCGCCAATAATCACAATACCTAACGATACACGGCTTTTAGCACCCGCACCCAATGCCAGCGCAATAGGTACCGAGCCCAATACTACCGCCAAACTGGTCATCAATATAGGGCGTAAACGCGATGTAGCCGCTTCAACAACCGCCTCATATTTGCTTAAGCCATGCTCCATTCGCTGGTTGGCAAATTCCACAATGAGGATCCCGTTCTTGGTTACCAAACCTACCAGGGTAATGATACCTATCTGGCTAAAGATATTAAACGTTTGATCGAACAGCCACAGCGACAGAAATGCCCCCGAAATAGCCAATGGTACCGTTAACATGACAATAAACGGATCCACAAAACTTTCGAACTGCGCGGCAAGTACCAGGTATATCAGCAACAAAGCAAAAACAAACGCGAAAAGAATGTTTGATGAACCCTCGGCGTAGTCACGTGAAGGGCCGCTAAGCGCTGTACTAAAGGTATCGTCAAGCAACTTCGCTTTAATACGTTCCATTTCGGCTATACCATCGCCTACGGTTTGGCCGGGCGCAAGGCCGGCTTGTACCGTTGCCGATTTATACCTGTTAAAGTGATAGATAGACGGCGGGCTTGCGCTTTCCGCAACCTTCACAACGTTATCTAACTGTACCAGACCACCTTTTGTGCTACGTACATAAACCGATTTAAGGTCTAAAGGTTGGTCGCGGTTAGCGCGGTCTACCTGGGCAATTACCTGGTATTGCTTACCGTTGATAAGGAAATAATCTAACCGGCCGGCGCTGTAATAAAGCTGCAGAGTTTGAGCGATATCATCAACAGATACGCCCAGGTCGCGGGCACGGTCGCGGTCGGTGGTTACCCTTAGCTCGGGTTTGGTGAATTTCAAGTTCACGTCCGATCCCTGGAAAACCGGGCTTTTAGATACTTCAGCAAAAAACTCCGGCAGTACCTTTCTTATCTTTTCAAAATCCTGGTTCTGTATAACGTATTGTACCGGCAACGAAGTACGCGCCCCGCTACCGCCGCCGCTTATGGTTTGTTCCTGCACCACAATAGCGCGGGCATCCGGCATTTTGGTCAATTTTTTATTGAGCCAGTCGGCAAGTTCCTGCTGGGTACGCACACGCTGGTCTGGGGCTACCAAACCTACACGGCCAAAGCCGGAGTTTGCAGAGCCACCACCACCAAATGATGGCGATACTATCTCCAGGTTTACATTTGCTTCGGGGATAGAGTCGGCAACCAAATTTGCAACCTTATCCATATAGCGGGTCATGTATTCGTAAGTAGCACCTTCAGAACCGGTTACCGAATACCGCAGCAAGCTGCGGTCATCAAGCGGGGCTAATTCTGACGGGGTAATTTTAAATAGTACGCCCGTCATGAGCAAACAGCCTGCAAGTATCACCCATGATACCCACGTTTTTTTCATAAACTTAACCAGGCTTTCGGTGTAGCTGTTGGTCATGTTTACAAAGAAGGGCTCGCTCCAAACGTAAAATTTCGATTTCTTTTGGTTCTTACGGATCAGCTTTACATTAAGCATCGGTGTTAGCGACAGCGACACAAAGGCCGAGATCAACACCGCCCCGGCGACAACGACCGCGAATTCGCGAAACAGCCTTCCTGTAAAACCCTGTAAAAAAACGATAGGAAGGAATACAGCCGCCAGCGTAACAGATGTTGATACCACCGCGAAGAAGATCTCGGCACTACCCTCAAAAGCCGCCTTACGGATAGCCATACCGGCCTCTACCTTTTTGTAGATATTCTCGGTTACAACAATACCATCATCTACCACCAAACCCGTTGCCAGCACAATGCCCAGCAAGGTTAGGATATTGATAGAAAACCCAAACACATACATGATAAAGAATGCACCTATTAAGGATACCGGGATATCTATCAGCGGGCGGAAGGCAATCAGCCAATCCCTAAAGAAAAGATAAATGATAATTACTACCAGTATGAATGAGATCAACAGGGTTTCCTTTACCTCGGTAATGGAGTTGTTGATAAAACGAGTATTATCTAAAGCCACCTTAACAGAAATATCCGGCGGAAGGTCTTTTTTTATCTGATCTAAGCGTTTGTAAAAATCTTTAGCTATCTGCACATAGTTGGCGCCCGGCTGTGGCACAATAGCTAAACCCACCATGGGCACGCCCGACTCCTTTAACGATGTTTCTTCATTAGCAGAACCTAACACCGCGTAACCAATATCGTTAAGCCTGATAACCCGGTTGCTATCTGCGCGGATGATAAGGTTATTAAAATCTTTTTCGGTAGTTAGCTTGCCAAGAGCACGGATGGTGATCTCGGTATTATTACCCTCAATTTTACCTGCAGGTAATTCCACATTCTCGCGCGAAAGCGCGGCACCAATATCGGTAGCAGTAAGGCCAAGTGCAGACAGCTTATTAGGATCTATCCACAAGCGCATGGCATACTGACGCTGGCCCTGTACGTTAATGGTACTTACACCGGGGATAGTCTGCAAACCTTCCAGCAGCACATTCTCCGCGTAATCATCCACTTGGGTAATGTTACGGGTGTTACTGCTTACGGTAAGGGTAATAATTTGATCGGCACTGGCATCGGCTTTGGTAACTACCGGCGGGGCGTTAATATCCTGCGGCAACTGGCGCTGGGCCTGGCTTACTTTATCGCGCACATCGTTAGCGGCAGTCTCAAGGTCGGCATCCAGATCAAACTCTACCGTTATATTGCTTGACCCCACCGAGCTTGTTGATGATATGTTACGGATACCCGGCACACCGTTAATTGCTTTTTCTAAAGGCTCGGTAATTTGCGACTCGATAACATCTGAGTTAGCCCCCGAGTAACTGGTAGAAACAGAAATAATAGGCGGATCGACCGACGGGAAATCGCGCACGCCCAAAAATTTGTACCCTATTACACCAAATACTACTATCACAACAGACATTACTGTTGCCAATACGGGCCTCTTTATACTTACGGAAGATAAACTCATATTAGTTATTTGATAACTTTAAGGATCTTAACAGGTGCTTTCGGGCGGATCTGAATTAAGCCTGATACAATGATGCTATCGCCGGCTTTAAGGCCATCTACAATTTGTATTTTGGTATCGGTACGCAAGTCGGTCTTTACATTCTGCGCTACCGCGATGCCATTTTTATACAAATAAATTTTGCTGCTTTTTAAATCTGGAATAACGCATTCGGTAGGCACCATAATGGTTTTCGGGATTTGATCCAGCGTTAGATTTATTTTAGCGAAAGCGCCCGCTGTTAAAACATTTTTAGGGTTTGGCGCCTTTGCACGCACGGTAATGGTACGCGAGTTTGCATCCAACGCGGGTTCAATAGCGTAAACAGTGGCGTTAAAGTTGTCGCGCGAGCTTTCTACCGTAAAGGTAACCTTGCTACCTGTGCCAATAATAGGCAGATAACGCTCGGGCACCGAAAAGGTAACCTTTGCCGGATCTATATTCACAAGGGTAGCAATTGGGGTTGATGGCGATAAGTAGCCACCCGGGCTAACATTTCTTAACCCAATAACACCGGAGAATGGCGCGCGGATCTCGGTGCGGCTTATTTGCGCCCTCACCACATCTGCTTGTGCCTGTAAAGATTGCAGCGACGATTGCGAGGTTTGATACTCCTCCTTGCTTACGGCTTCTTTTTGGTATAATATCTTGTTGCGGTTATTAATATCGCGGGCAAGCACCATTTGCGCTTCATATTGCTGTAACGATGCCTGGAGGTCTTGGTTGTAAACCTTAACCAACAGTTGCCCTTTTTTTACGCGGCTACCTTCGTTAAAATAAATGCCGGTGATATTACCTGCGGTTTGGCTAATAAGGTTTACCCTTTCGTTGGCATCAATAGTACCGGTAATATCTATCTGGTTGCTAACGGCGGTATCTTTAACAATCATCACGTTAACAGATACGGGGCCGTTTTTACGTTTGCCTTTACCCGCGGTAGCGGCAGCGTTTGCTTTACCTTTTTTACTAAAAAATTTATTATAAACTAAGAATGCAACAAGCAGCGCAAGTAAGGTATATATAATGTATTTGGCTTTCATATGTGCATGTTAGGGGTATATGTATTCATTTATAAGCGGTTATGATACAAACTTGTGTAAACATAAATTGTTAACTCATCACCACATGAATGGCGATGCCAAACAATTTAAACTGCAATATTAACCCCTTATATATCAATTTGATTGCATGTATCAACCATTTTACATCGCAACTGTTTTTACCCCGTTTAATTTAAAAACATAAATTTTATAACTTGCCGCATGAAAAAATTGCAATTAACCGCACTGGTACTTTTAACCCTCTTTTTTATGGACCCTAAATCGGGCAACGCTGCCGGCCTTGCTAAAATATCGTACAAGGTTAGTTTCCCAGAAGCCCAGGCACATTATGTAGATGTAGAAATGACCGTTTCTAATCTTGCACAGCCGTCACTTGAAGTTAAAATGCCTGTTTGGGCGCCGGGTTCGTACCTGGTACGCGAATTTGCTAAAAATATCGAATCACTTACCGCGAGCGCGAATGGCAAGGCCGTTTCTGCACCCAAGATCAATAAAAACACCTGGAAGCTGAATACTACAGGCCTTTCATCGGTAACCATAAAATATAAGGTATATGCTTTCGAGTTATCGGTACGCACCAGCTTTATAGATGTATCGCACGCTTTCCTTTCTACAACGGGTATCTTCCTGTTCCCTAAAGGAATGCTGGCACAACCATCAACCATTACCATAAAACCTTATAAAGACTGGAACAAGGTATCTACCAGCCTTGAAATGGTTAAGGGCGATGTATTTAGCCGCACCGCGCCAAATTTCGACATTTTGTACGATTCACCTTTAGAAATAGGTACGCAAGACGTGTTTGATTTTGACGTGGCAAATACGCATTACGAAGTAGCCATGTATGGCGGCGGCAATTACGATAAAGAACGCCTTAAAAAAGACATGGCCAAAATAATTGAGGCTGAGGCAGCCGTTTTTGGCGAGAACCCTAATAAGCACTACACCTTTATTGTGCATAACAAGCAGCGTAACGGCGGAGGCTTAGAGCATTTAAGCTCTACTGTTTTAGGCGCTTCGCGCGATGGCTACACCAATGAGCGCGTTTATCACGGCTTTTTAGGCTTGGTTGCGCATGAGCATTTCCATCTTTGGAATGTAAAACGCTTACGCCCAATTGCCTTAGGCCCCTTTGATTACGACAACGAAAATTATACTACCAACCTTTGGATAGCCGAAGGGTTTACTGCGTATTACCAAAACCTCATTTTGCGCTACGCCGACCTTGCCGATACCCAAACCTTTTTGAGTGATATGGTAAGCGATATTAACACGGTTGAAAACCAACCCGGCACCAAGGTGCAGCCGTTGGCCGAGTCGAGTTTTGACGCGTGGATAAAAAGTTACCGCCCTAACGAGAATTCATATAACACCGGCATCTCCTACTACGACAAGGGCGCGGTAATAGGTATGCTGTTAGATCTTGAGATCATTAACAACAGCAACGGCAAATACAGCCTTAACGATGTAATGAAGTATATGTATGACACGTATTACAAAGGAAAAAAACGCGGATATACTGATGCTGAATTTAAAGCAGGATTTGAAAAATTTGCAGGCAAGAACCTTAATGATTTTTACGCGCAATACATTAATGGCTTAGCTGCCATAAAGTATGATAAATACCTGGGCTATGCCGGTTATAAACTGGTTGATGAACTGGCATCTACCAATAACGCCGACCTTGGTGTTGCTGTTAATACCCGCAACATTATCACCACTGTTTTCCGCGACGGGGCGGGTTGGGTTGATGGCCTTAACGTAGGCGACCAGATCACCAACATTGACGATACTCCGGTTACCGATCTATCGGCTATAAAAGGTAAAAAAGTAGACGATAAAATAGTGGTTACCGTTAGCCGCGATGGACAGGCGTTTAAAATCCCTGTCACCCTAAAACGCAATGATAACGTGAAATATACCATTACCGAATTACCAAATGCTACACCACAGCAACTGGCTGTACGCAAAAAATGGTTAAAATTATAATTGTAACATACCTCATTACAAGGCCCTACCCGTTTCAGGATAGGGCCTTTTTTGTTGCCTTGCTTTGTAATATTGAGGCTTTGCAAGCATCCCTTTCTTTAAAAGAAAAAAATATAAAACATTTTTTATTGATTTAACATTTGTATAATAAACCAAAAAAAACCATTTAATACATTAACCATGAACTCATTATTATACACCATAGCAGTCATACTTGTAATAGGCTGGGCAATTGGCTTCTTCTTTACTGCTGTAGGCAGTTTAATTCACATTTTGCTTGTAATTGCGGTTATATCGGTAATATTAGGCATTATACGCAGGCCAACAGCAGTTTAAAGCGCCTGTAGAAAAAGTTTTAAAGGCCGGGCTACCCGGCCTTTTGTGTATCAAATCACCTGTTGCGTATTTAGATCATTTATATGAAAATTCCATTCACCCCGCAATTACTTGGCGACCTTATTGAAAAAGGCTATACCTATGTTTTGGCAAGCACAGCTACCGAAGCATCAAACATTGTATTAAAACCGGTGAGGGAAAAGCCAAAGTTGAACACACTCCCAGAGGGGTTTGATACTTTTTACAGAATAACGCGGGAACCTATGCAACTGGCTTGTGGTGTAGATGGGATAAATGTTGAAGTTGATTATGCCACGCTTAACCCAACCATTACCGGCGAGGATGTTTTTGAAGATAGTTATTTTAGAATGAGCGAAGATTTCTTTCGGCAGGTACTGGATAGTATTGAAGACTATGCTGTATTTACTACCGATAAAAATGGCGACGTAAATAGTTGGAACAGCGGCGCGGAACGTGTTTTAGGTTATACAGAAACTGACGCTATTGGCAGGTGCGCAGATATATTTTTTACGCCCGAAGATGTAGCAAAAGGCGCACCTGGTGTAGAGCTTGAAACCGCTAAACAGAAAGGCCGCGCAATTGACGAACGCTATCATGTGCGTAAAGATGGCTCGCGCTTTTGGGGTACCGGCCTTGTATTTCCTTTACTTGACGAAGACGGGATTCACCGTGGCTTTACCAAAATCATGCGCAACCTGGGCGAGGAAAAAGAAGCGCAGCGTGAGGGACCAGAGTTATAATAAAAAGCCGGTCTGTTTACATACAGGCCGGCGTAATTAAACTATAACTAACTGGTCATTTCTCTAACAGGCTCTTCTTTTTTGTTGTTATTAGTACAACGCCATTTTCTCCCCCCGAGCCGTAAAGCGCGGTTGCCGATTTATCTTTAAGTACTGTTATACTTTCAATAGAGCCTGCATTCAGGTACTTCATTTCACTTTGCTTAATTATTGTACCGTTAAGTACATAAAGCGGGGTTGTACCATATCCATTTCTTATTTTTATCAGAGGCGATGTTTTGTCGGTATCTCTCAAAAAAATTTCCGGGCCTTGTGCCGGCATATAACCTGTGGTTTTACCCTTTTTATCATTGTCAGCAGCAAGCGCAAAACTTAGTGGCACGCTGTATGCTACTTTAACTGGGGTACCATTGTCTTTTCCCGGTATCCACTTCGGGCTGCTGTTCATAACGCGCAGGGCTTCTTCGTCAATATCCCTGCTAACGCCTTTAACCACCCTTACACCAGTAAGCCGGCCATCTTCTTCAACCACAAAACTTACAATAACACGGCCCTGGATATTAGCTTCGCGCGCGGCTTTAGGGTATTTAACATTAGCGGCAAGCCACTTAGAAAAAGCTGGCAACCCACCGGGGAAGCTTGGCATATGTTCAACAGTGTTAGCAACTACGCCTCCCGAATTGTCGGCAGGCGTAGTTACCGCCCCTATCTTGTTATTGTTCATTGTAAAGTTTATGGGCACTGTGTATTGCACGCGTACTTTACGTTTGTTTTGTATGCCGGGGTTCCATTTTGGTGATGCTTTAAGCACCCTTATCGCTTCTTCATCGGTGCCGCTGCCTACAGACCTTACAACTTTGAAATCAGACAACGATCCGTCTTTCTCCACTACAAAAGTGATGATAGAACGGCCCTGAACATTATTTTTTACAGCCTCTGCAGGATATTTTAAATTGCTTGCAAGGTATTTTTCAAACGCCGCCTGCCCGCCCGGGAAAGTTGGTGAATGTTCAACCGCCGTAAATACCTGATTTTTGTTTTCATCCGGTACGGTATCAGCAGGCAGCTTATCTTTCGTTGGGTTGTAAGTAATAATAGTGGTTTTATAAGTGGTATCTGTTAATACCGCTTTTGCAGGTGCATCAAAAACCTTTTCGGCTTTGTTGTGAATGGCGCCGATGGCGTGGCTGTTTTCGATAGTTGCTGAGGATAGTATCAGCATCATAATAAACAACGGTGCCGAGAGGCCATATTTGATCAGCTTAACGCGCTGCGATCTGTTTTTTTGTAACATCATGATCCGTTTTTTTAGTAAACTGTGATTGTAAAATGGGTTAACTAACTGGTGTGCCGGCGTGTCAAACGTTTGGCTCAGCAATAACAATGCGTACTCTGCCTTGTCAGTACCTGCTTTAAGCGTATGCCTGTCGGCGATGTACTCGTGCACGTGTTTAATAGCATATCGGTACAGGTAAACCACGGGGTTAAACCAATTGATGATCATCACCGCTTCTATGATCAGCACGTCTGCTGAATGGAATTGGCGGGCATGCACCAGCTCGTGGCTTTCTATCACTTCCTTGCCATTTATACCATCGCTTATCTTTATCTTGTTAAAAAAAGAATAAGATACTGATGGTGAAGGGTCTTTAATTATTCGTCTTAATAATATCAGCTGGATGATTAGCTTAACTGCTAAAACTACTACCCCTACCGTATATAATGCAACCAGCACCTGCCCAATGGTTACGGGGTTGTTTTTTATAGGGGCTAAATCTGTTATGGTAATGGCATTGCCACCGTAAATACTGTATTGTACCTTTTGCGTTATAAACAGGCTTTTAACCCATTCGCTTTGTATCAGGGGGATAAAAAACGATAGTGTGGCTGTACCCACCAGGTAAATGCGGTTAAGCTGAAAGAACGTTTCGCGACGCAACAATAAACTGTAAAAGCCAAAAAACAGAGTCAGGTAAATATTTACCAGCAATAAATAATGCCACCAGTTCATAACTATTTATCTTTTAATTTCTCAATCAGTTTCATGATCTCATCGGCCTCTTTCAGGTTAATTTTCTCTTTGTTCACAAAAAAGGAAAGTATCCTGTTTACCGAGTTATCAAAGTAGCCGCTTAATAATTTATCGGCTGCAAAGTTTTTATATTGCTCTTTGCTCACTATAGGGTAATACTCGTGGCTTTTGCCAAAAGCTGTGTGGTCTACAAAGCCCTTGGTCTCTAATATCCTGATGATGGTTGATACCGTGTTATAGGCAGGTTTCGGCTCGGGTAAAACATCTAAAACATCTTTTACGAAGCCTTTTTCCAGCTGCCACAGCACTTGCATAATTTGCTCTTCGGCGCGGGTTAGATCTTTAATTTCCATTTAATAAGATGATTATTGTTATGTGAATACTAAGGTATACGATATAAACCAAATTAACAACTAAATGTTTAGTTTATTTTTTATTAAACTTTTATTTGTCTATTTGGTTCTCCAACACAACCTATTATAAATGGATATTACATTTCACGGAGCCGCCCGAAACGTAACCGGCAGCAAACACTTATTACGCTTACAGGATGGCACCGGCATATTATTAGATTGTGGCATGTTCCAGGGCCTTGGCGAACAAACCGAAGATATGAATGAGCACTTTGGCTTTAACCCAAAAAAGGTTGACCACCTCATACTCTCGCACGCGCATATTGACCATTGCGGCCTGATACCCCGCCTGGTTAAAGAAGGTTTTGAGGGGCCTATTTATTGTACTGCCGCTACTATGGATCTTGCACGGATCCTTTTAATGGATTCAGCCAAGATTCAGATGCAGGATGTAGAATATAGCAACAAGCAGCGCGAAAAAAAGAACGAGCCGCTGTTAGAAGCTTTATATACCGAAGAGGACGCCATAGCCGCATTAAGCCAGTTTAAGATTGTTGATTACCACGAGGAGTACCATATTAACCCAAACCTTAAATTTAAATTTACGGATGCAGGGCACGTACTGGGCAGCGCGGCGGTTCATATTGCCGCAACCGAAAATGGCAAAAAAACATACATAACCTTTAGCGGCGATGTTGGCCGTTACGGCGACCTGTTGTTAAAAAGCCCCCAAACCTTCCCGCAGGCCGATTATATATTGCTTGAATCTACTTACGGCGATTCGCTGCATAAGGATATAGGCCCAATTGAAGATGCTTTATTAAAAGTTATTAAACAAACTTGCGAGGTGAAAAAAGGCAAGGTTATTATACCCGCCTTCAGTGTTGGCCGTACCCAGGAATTACTATACGCCCTAAACGCGTTAGAGCTAAAAGGCCAATTACCAGATGAACCTTATTACGTAGATAGCCCACTATCTGAAAAAGCAACACAAGTTTTAAAGAACCACCCAGAGGTGTATAATAAAGATGTAAAGGAAGTGATGAAGGTTGATGCCGACCCATTTGGGTTTAAGGGACTTCGCTTTATACAAACAACAGAAGAATCCATCGCGCTGAATGATGATGTAAGGCCGTGCGTTATCATTTCCTCATCGGGCATGGCCGAGGCGGGGCGCGTTAAGCACCATATAAAAAACAATATCGGCAACCAAAAAAACACCATATTAATGGTTGGCTACGCCGAACCAAACTCCTTAGGAGGTAAACTTGCCCGGGGCGAGAGAGAGGTTCATATTTTTGGCGAGCAATACCAGGTAAACGCCGAGGTACAATCCATCAAAAGCATGAGCGCTCATGGCGACTATGAAGACCTGCTGCATTTCCTATCCTGCCAGGACCCCGCTTTAGTTAAAAAGATCTTCCTGGTACACGGCGAGTACGATGTGCAACAACACTTTGCCGAAAAACTAAAAGAGAAAGGTTTTGATGATATTCAGATACCTTACCAGCACGAAAAGTTAGTGTTAGATTAAAATTTAGGCCCGTGATACTTAAATCACGGGCCTAAATTTAATGCTTGTTAACCGCTTCAGCAGCACGGCAAATATCGCCCACTTTTGCTATCTCCTTGTTTTTGCCAAGGCTGGTTGCCATTTGCTCTAAGGCGAAATCTGATATTTGCCAGCCTAAAGGCAGCACAGGCCATAACTTTTTCCCCACGCCGCCAATTGGCTGTGCTGTAGGTCGTATCTCCAAATAACCATAACCTTTGCGTTTTGCAAGCGCATAATTTTGCACTTCCCTCGCTTCGGCTCCTCCATTGTACCGATTCGCTCGTGTTTATTTCCCATGATAAAAAGCATGCAGGCAAAAATGCTGCGATTTAAAGCACCAAACAAAAATTCAAATGTAATATGAACCTGAGCATAACAATTATTGCATTAATGCCAAAAATGAACATTTGAGGTAAGCATGGCATGTAGAATATTAATTGTATGACTTTATCATGTAAACAATCAAATCAGCAAATTTAATTCGTAAATAAAAACTTATAGTTATTAAAAATTTTAAAAAGTATTGTTTTTATATTAAATTTATTCACTAAATATGTAAAAGATTTATAAACCTGTATGCCTATTATTAAAAACTTTTACCTTCATAGCAATTTAATAAAGCATCATATTATTCACGGGCCGCTATCAATTAGCGAGTTAAGTGAGTTAATTAAACGCAGTATCCCATCAGTTACTAAAACCGTTAACGAATTAGTTGAAAAAGGGATATTGAAGGAAGACGGGGTACGTTCATCAAACGGTGGTCGCAGGCCTGCTACGTTTTCGTTAGTTAATAATATGGTTTATATACTGTCTGTAGCCGTAAACCAGCGTACCACACGCCTTGCAATAGTAGATATTAGCAACCATAATATCATTGAAGAGTTGGAGTTTAACCTCGACCTATACAACCACGAATATGACGCTCAAAGACTGGCCGATGGAGTTAAAACATTTTTAGAAAAAACAACCGTTCCTGCCGATAATATATTAGCCGCGGAAGTAACTATGCCCGGATTTGTAGATGCAAAATTGGGTACAAACAATTCATTTTTGAAACCGCCATACGGCACTCTTGCGGAGTTTTTAACAGATGAGGTAGGCTTACAGGTTTTTATTGATAACGACTCTACAGCCATTGCACTTGCCGAACAGATGTTTGGCGATACCAGCGCAGCTAAAAATTCAATGATAATTAACCTGGGTTGGGGCGTGGGCTTAGGCATGATCATGAACGGACAAATTTTTAGAGGCCATAGCGGGTATGCCGGCGAGTTTAGCCATATGGCTTTATTCCGTAACGGGAAATTGTGCCGCTGTGGTAAATATGGCTGTTTAGAAACGGAGGCATCCTTATTGGCCATAGAAGAAAAAGCGCGCGAGGGTGTAAAGGCCGGTAACAATACCAGCCTTTCAACCTATAAAAATATTGACTTTGACGACATCATAAAAGAATCGTTACGGGGGGATGCATTTTGTATTAAGATAATTTCTGAGGCCGCTTATAGTGTAGGGCAGGGATTAGCAATATTAATACACCTGATGAACCCCGAAAGTATTATACTAAGCGGTAAAGGAAGCGTGCTTGATAAATTATGGCTGGCGCCAATACAACAGGCATTAAATGAACATTGTATACCACAGCTTACAACTGATGTAAACCTGCTGGTTTCAAAGTTAGGGGCAAACGCCCAGTTTTATGGCGGCCTGGTATTGTTAGCCGAAAATTTACAATATATAAACCCAAGGCCCGTAGCTGAGAAGCGACCGGTTGCGGCAGGTAAAGAAATATACAATTAAGGAAACCCTTAATGTTTAAAGAATTTGATTTAGATTGATTATGAGTGGGCTGGTTAATTTTTTCCGGCTCACTTTTTTCCTCTACATCTATTACAGTTAAAATTAAATTTAGAAGTGAAGAGATCATGATACCCCATTTCATTCATATCTGTATTTTAATTTTTGCTTCGCCATTAATGGCGTGGTATGATGCTGCGCGTTATAGTATAGCTTTATTTCCCAATCAGCAAACAGTGCCTGTAGGTAATTTCATGATCAACAACCTTAGGCTTTCAAAAGATTTTAAGAGAATTATTAATACAACCAATGTTCTTAAACCGCTAAAGAACTACCGGGCGCATTGCGCCCTATTGAAATATAGTGGATTATATATTTAACCTAACTTAAAAAGTGCCTATGGGATAAAAAAATTACAAAAAATGGGCTGCTACCGGATGGTAACAATCCTGACATTAAAAAATTATGCTTACTCATGCATTAAAAAAAACGCTATTAATCACTTAACAAATCAAACTATGAACCATTTAACACATCCATCGGGTGTAAAAAACAAATACTGGCTGCAAAAGCCCGTATTAGTTATGAAACTGGTATGTTTTTTTACGGTAGCTTTTAGCCTCCAATCGGTGGCAAAGGTTAATACATCTAAAAACTTAACCCTTGATATAAAATCAAAAGTAATTTCTGATAAAAACAAATTAACTAACGCTGCCGTAATTACCGGTAAAGTTGTTGACGAAACCGGTATCGGCCTGCCTGGTGTAACGGTTAAAATTAAAGGCACCAATACAGCAACAGTAACCGATGCTTCGGGTAACTTCACTATTAACGCGCCGGATAATGCTGTATTGGTAATTTCATTTTTAGGCTACCAAACACAAGAAGTAAGTGTTGCAGGTAAAACAACCATTAGTGTTAGGTTGGTTACTGCAAGCACCGGCTTAAACGAGGTGGTAGTAACCGCGTTAGGTATAACCAAAGAGCAAAAGAAACTGGGATACGCGGTATCTACCGTTAAAGGCGAAGATTTAAACAAAGCCAAAGAAACCAACGTTGCCCTATCATTACAAGGCCGTGTTGCCGGTTTAAGCGTTGGTGCGTCAAACGCTGGTCCGGGTTCATCTGCACGTGTATTACTGCGTGGATTAACGAGCTTTACAGGCAGCAACAGCCCATTATACGTTATAAACGGTGTACCAATGGATAACACACAAAGAGGTGCATCCGGCGAGTGGGGCGGTGCCGATTATGGTGACGGTATCTCTAACTTAAACCCTGATGATATTGAAACAATGACTGTTCTTAAAGGCCAGTCTGCATCTGCGCTGTATGGTTCACGTGCTTCAAACGGTGTAATTTTAATAACTACCAAATCAGGTAAAAAGAACTCTGGTTTTGGTGTTGAGTTTAACACCAACATTCAGTTTGACCAGCCTGTTGATAATACAGATTTTCAACAGGTTTACGGCCAGGGTATACTTAATGCAGCGGGTGTAGCTGCAAAGCCAACTTCGCTTAACGAAGCCCGTAACTCTGGTAGCCTTGCATGGGGTACTAAAATGGATGGCAGCATGGTGCCTCAAATAGATGGTAAAGACCACCCTTACTCTCCGGTAAGCAATTATATTGATTTTTACCGTACAGCACCTTCATTTACCAACACTGTTGCACTTACAAATGGCGGTAAAGATGGCGCATTCAGGTTATCATTATCAGATCTACGCGCCAACTCAATGGTGCGTAACAGCTACCTTGATAGAAAAACGTTTAACTTTAACGGCTCACAAAACATCACCTCAAAACTTTCTGTCAACGTTGTTGCCAACTATGTGTTGGAGAATTCTAAAAACAGGTCTGGTTTAAGTGATGGTCCGGGTAACCCAAACAACGTACAGTTTTTGGCTCCAAACCAGGATCAGGCTACATTGGCTCCCGGAACAACTACCGGCGGTAGAGAGTTAACATTTACTGATGACAGTTATGTAACCAACCCTTATTTTGCCGCCAACTATTTCCAAAAAAATGTAAACAGGAACCGTTTAATATCATCTATATCTACCAAGTACGATTTTACTAAATGGTTGTTTGCACAGGCACGCGTTGGTTACGATCAAAGCAACGATAAAAGGGTTGATATTGAGCCAACAGGCACCGGTTATCGCGGCGATAATGGCACAATGAACCAAAGGAACGAGCAGATAACAGAGTTTAACGCCGACGTATTGGTAAACGCCAAACATAACATTGTTAAAGATTTCTTAGACCTTGACTTGAGCATTGGTGGTAACATACGTAAATCTGACTACACCGGTACTTTCATCAATGGCCAGGGTGGTTTTACACTTCCTTACTTTTACAGCTTAAAAAACTTCAAATCACGCGATTCGGGTCCGATCAACGAGCTTAGCAAAAAGCAGGTAAACTCAGCCTACTATTCAGCAGACTTTTCTATTAAAGACTTCCTGGTATTAAGCACCACCGGCCGTTACGATTACTATAGCACTATAGGTAAAGATGTTGGCCCGGGTATATTCTCGCCGTCGGTTTCTGGTAGCTTTATCTTCTCTGAGCTTTACCACATGAATGGCGTTGATCTGGGTAAACTTCGTTTGTCATTCGCGCAAACCAGTAATGATGCATCAGCCTTTGCTAACCGCGTTTATTACGACCTGAATAACTCTATAAATGGTGTACCAACAGCAGGTTTCAGCAGCCAACTGCCAAACTTGTTTTTAAAACCATTTACCTTAAAAGAGATCGAAGCAGGTTTAGAAATGAAGTTCTGGGGCGACAGGTTAGGTTTCGACCTTACTTTGTTTTCGCGCAAAACCAAAAACGAGATCGTTAACGGCAACTTAGACTGGTCAACCGGTTACAGCAACCGTTACATCGGTACAGGTTCTACACAAAACCGCGGTATTGAGTTAGAGTTACATGGTACACCGGTTAAAGGCTCGGGCTTTAGCTGGACTCCATCATTTAACTTCACTTACGTTAAAAACAAGATCCTTCAAACCGATGGTATCACCAACGATAAAATAGATTTTGGCAGGTTCCGTCCGTCAGCAAGCTCTGGCTTTGCAATCACTTCGATAGTTGCCGGTTTACCGGGCCCTCAAATTTTAGCTACCGACTACAAACGTGACGCCTCAGGTAACATTGTTTACGATGCCCAGGGCCGCCCTCAGCGTGGTAACCTGATCCCTATGGGTTCAACCATCCCTAAAATTTATGGTGGTCTTAACAATACATTCAACTACAAGCAGTTTAACTTAGGTTTCCTTGTTGATTACCGCTTTGGTAATAAAGTATTATCTGCAACTGAATATAGCAGCATATACAGAGGTTTAAATAAACTTACACTTGAAGGCCGCGAAACCGGTGTTGTTGGTGTAGGTGTTACCGAAGCCGGCACACCAAATACAGTAAGCACACCGGCACAAACCTATTACCAGGCTTTGGCTAATAATGTTGGTGTAGTAGATGTGTTAGATGGCAGCTTTATTAAATTACGCCAGGTTACTTTAGGTTATACATTCAACGCGGCTTTCTTAAGGGGCACCCCTTTCAGCAGCATAGGTGTATCGGCAGTTGCACGTAACCTTTGGACTATAATGAAACATACCAAAAATATCGATCCGGAGTCAGGTTTCTCAAACGATATTAAGTATGCGGGTATTGAAGGTGCAAGCTTACCTTTCGCCAGAACTTATGGTTTAAACGTAAACTTCAAATTTAAAAACTAAACAGATGAAAAAACGATATATCCTTAGCTGCCTCTTAGCGGCCGCTATGTCCATAACCAGTTGTACAAAAAACTTTGAAGAAATAAACACAAACCCCGATAAAACAACGGGAGAGTTTATTGACCCATATTTGTTCATACCACAGGCACAGATCACATTCTCTCAAACCGGGTACGATCAGTTGCTTTTCCAGGCAGGCTGGATGCAGTCTTTAGCATCAACCTTCAATTACTATAACAATGGCGATAAGTACGTGCTTGCAAGCGCCGGTACAGGTTATTATACCTATACATGGAACCGCGCCTACCAGGCTTATACGCTTATGTATGAAATGGGCCAGCTTGTTAAAGATAAACCTGCCAATACAAATCTTGATGCCGCAGGAAAGATCATGAGGGTTATGATCATTCAACGCCTTACCGACCTTTACGGCGATGTTCCTTATACAGAGGCAGGACAGGCAAAAACCGGAAACTTTACTCCGAAGTTTGACAAACAGCAGGATATTTATACCGACATGTTGAAACAGCTTGACGCAGCTACAGCGGCGCTTGACCCGGCAAAAGATAAATTAACTGCCGACCTGTTTTACAAAGGCGACATATCTCAATGGAAAAAGCTTGGCTATTCGCTTATGCTTAAAGTAGGTATGCGTTTAACTAAGGTAGCTCCCGATCTTGCAAAGCAATATGCAGAAAAAGCTTATGCCGGCGGCACTATGAGCAGTGTAGCCGACGATGCCAAAGTATATGCTGACAGAAACAATGCTGCCAGCAGCAACTCTGATGTGATACGTACACCTGATGATTTCCGCGAGTTACGCTGGGGTAAAACGTTAATAGATTATATGAAATCTACTAACGACCCACGTATATCTGCCATTGCAGAAATTGCCGCGGGTAACGGCCTTGCAGCAAACCAAAACCAAACTGCAGGCAATAATGCTGCAAATGTACAAATGGGCTTGCCAAATGGTTATACCATAAGCTCTGTTGTAAACGCGCCGGGCTACCCGGGTGCAACCCCTGCAGACCCTGCAGTAAAAGATGATTCACCGGCTCCTTTAGGTAAATATTCGCGCCCACGTTTCGATGTATATGCAGACAAGGGCAGCGCAAACTATATTTACACTTATGGTGAGTCTGAACTGTTGCTGGCCGAAGCATCTACAAGAGGTTGGAATACAGGCGTTGCAGCTACACACTGGAACAACGCTTTAGCAGCTGACATGAGGTCGTTAATTAACTATAATACAACCCCTATAGCAGTGGTTAGCGATGCCGACATTAATACCTTTGTAAGTACTCATCCGCTAAACCCGGCTACGGCGTTAGCACAAATTAACACTGAGTACTGGGTGGCTACTTCAACCCTGTTTAATTTTAATGAAACATTCTCTAACTGGAGAAGGTCTGGGTTCCCGGTATTAACGCCGGTTACTTTCCCTGGTCAGTACATTACAGGGCAGCTACCACGCAGAATGCCTTACCCTACTACGCTTATTTCACAAAACGGCGCCAATTATAATGCTGCCGTTCAAAGCCAGGGGGCTGATAATTTTGCTACACGCGTGTGGTGGGATAAATAATCACCCGCATGTTAATATAAAAAGGGAGACTAACGTCTCCCTTTTTATATTTTTAGTAACTTGTTTCCATATAAGCACCCTAACTTATATATCTATTGATATGTTTCTTTTTAAATTCATCCGTAACGTAACGGCATTAATAGCCGCAACTTTAGGTACTGCAAGTACATTATGTGCCCAGCAACCTTTATTTAAGCTATTACCACCAAACCAAACAGGTGTAAAATTTAGTAACGACATCATAGAAGAAGAATCGCTAAATGTACTTTCATACGAGTACTTTTACAATGGAGGAGGCGTAGCGGTTGGCGATATAAATAACGATGGCCTGCCCGACCTGTTCTTCACAGGCAACATAAAACCCAATAAGCTTTACCTAAACCTGGGTGGCTTAAAATTTAAGGACATCACCAAAGAAGCCTGCCCCGGTATGGAAGGCCGTAAAGGCGGTTGGAAAACCGGCGTAACAATGGCCGATATAAACGGCGACGGCTTGCTCGATATTTATGTATGCTATTCGGGTAAAACAGATAACGATACCCGCAGCAATCAGTTATTTATTAACTACGGAAAGAATAAATTCAAAGAAGAAGCTAAAACTTACGGCTTAGCCGAACCCGGTTATAGCACCCAGGCCGCGTTTTTTGATTACGATAATGATGGCGACCTGGATATGTTTTTACTGAACCATAACATCAAAAAAATTGATAATATGGAAATTGCAAGCTATAAGAACCTAACCGACGAACTTGCAAGCAACAAACTATACCAAAACAATAACGGGCATTTTACCGATGTTTCTAAAACTGCGGGCATAATACAAAACCCGCTTACTTTTGGGTTAGGTATTGCCATTGCCGATATTAATAAAGATGGCTGGCAGGATATATACGTAACCAACGATTATAACGAACCCGACTACATCTATATCAATAACCACAACGGCACTTTTACAGATAAGGCCAGGGAAATGGTAAGGCATATGTCGCATTTTTCGATGGGTGTGGATATTGCCGATTTTAATAACGATGGCAACGCGGATATCCTGACACTGGATATGATGCCAGCCGACAATCACCGCCAAAAATCACTACAACTCGAAGAAAATTACGAGACCTTCGCTTTAATGCAAAGCCAGGGCCTTTACAAACAATATATGCGTAATATGCTGCAGCTAAATAATGGCGACGGCACGTTCAGTGAAATTGCCCAGCTTGCAGGAATATCAAATACCGACTGGAGCTGGACGCCATTAATAGCCGATTTTGATAACGATGGATACAAGGATATTTTTATATCAAACGGTTACCTGCGCGATTACACTAATAAAGACTTTTTACGCTACTGGGGCGACTATAAAATAAAAAAGGCCATGGCCCGCGAACCTTTCCAACTAATGGACCTGGTTACAGCAATGCCATCAACCGCCGTGCCCGATTACATTTTTAAAAACAATCAAAACCTTACGTTTACCAACAAACAAGTGGAATGGGGCTTAAACCAGGGTGATGTATCCAGCGGCGCTGTATACGCCGACCTTGATAATGATGGTGACCTTGACCTGGTTATAAATGCCATAAATCAACCCGCCATCATATATCAAAATACAGCCACCGAAAACAATCATATAGCATATCTGGCAGTTAAATTAACCGGCTATCCTAAAAACACCAATGCTGTGGGTTCAAAAGTATATGTTTACGCGCAAGGCAATCAGCAATATCAGGAAGTACAACCCAACCGGGGCTATTTGTCATGTGTTTCTACAACGCTTAACTTTGGCCTTGGCAACAACACAAATATCGACTCGGTTAAAATAGTTTGGCCTGATCTGACGGTTCAGCTTTTAACCAACATAGCCCCAAAACAGTTATTAACTGTAAATTATAAAGCCGGCAATAAAATTTCTCCTGCAAAGGCAAATAACAAAACAGTTTTTACAGCAGCTGAACCGGTTATAAACTTTAAACCCGAAGAAATTACAATCAACGACTTTAAGCGGCAATTGCTGATGCTTTTCATGTACTCGAAAGTTTCACCTGTTATATGCAAGGCAGATGTTAATGGCGACGGACTGGAAGACCTGTTTATAAGCGGCGACCGCGGCATGGCGGGCAAATTATATATACAGCAAGCCGGGGGTAAATATATAATAAGTGAGATTGGTAAAGGGCAAAGTACGGGCACCACGTCTGCCGCTTTGTTTTTTGACGCCAACGGAGATGGTAAGCCCGACCTTTATATTGCCAAAGGTGGATATGACCTTTACACTTCCAATACCCCCGAATTACAGGATGAATTGTATATAAACAATGGCAAAGGAGATTACAATATTTCTACCGATGCGTTACCTATACTGAATGCGAGCAGCAAAAGTGTTGTTACAGCATGTGATTTTGATGGGGATGGAGATTTAGACCTTTTTGTAGGTGGGCGCATAATACCCGGCAAATACCCTGTTTCACCTCAAAGTTTTCTTCTGGTAAATGATGGAAAAGGCAAATTCGCTTCACAAAGCGTGCAGTTTGATAAAACAGGAATGGTTACTGATGCGCAATGGATAGATCTAAATGGCGACAAACGCCCCGATCTGGTATTATGCGGAGAAATGATGCCAATAACAATATTGACAAACACGGCATCGGGCTTTAAAAACGAAACTGCCCAATATTTTGCTACTCCGCAAAGTGGCTTTTGGTTTAAGCTTGCTTTTGCAGACGTTAACGCCGATGGTAAGCCTGACCTCATAGCCGGTAATTTAGGAATGAACACGCAGATACGGGCTTCTGAAAAAGAACCTGCCGAACTTTACTACGCCGATTTTGACGGGAACGGTTCAATAGACCCTTTCCTTAATTTTTATATCGATGGCAAAAGCTATCCGTTTGTAAGCAGGGATGAACTTAATGAGCAGATTTACCCTATGCGCCGCAGGTTTAATTCGTACAAAATGTATGCAGATGCCACCATTAACGAAGTTTTTACTGCGGATGAATTAAGCAAAGCTGATAAGCTAACAGTTAACGAAATTAATACACGTGTTTACATCAATACAGGCAACGGTTTCAAAGCTATACCATTACCTGCACAAGCACAGTTTGCACCTGCAACGCAAATAAAAACCGGAGATTTTGACGATGATGGTAATATAGATATTTTACTATTTGGCAACCGCTCTGATAATCGCCTTAAAATAGGGAGTATAGATGCAAACTACGGCTGCTTGCTAAAGGGTGACGGTAAAGGCGGCTTTAACTATGTTGAACAGGGAATTTCAGGGTTGTCTGTAAAGGGTGACGTAAAATCGGTAGTTGAAACCAAGATAAACGGACTACCTTACCTGCTACTTGGTTTAGCCGATGGCCCATTGCAATTTTATAAAGAGAAATGAAATTATTAAGCACTTATATGCTTTGCTGCCTTATGGCATCAGCTTGCCTGGCACAAAGTAAAAAAAATAACTACCCAGATTATTTGCAACCAGATCACGCCATTAATGCGGTAACAATGGTTATGGTACATGACGTTACCTCCCCGCCTGTTGCGGCACGTTATTACGCATATTGTATGTTGCCTGCTTATAACATTATATCAAAAAATAATGCGGCTATACCTACAGTGCAAAAGTTTGTAAAGGCCTTTAAACCATCGGGCAGTATTGATACCTTAAAGGGAAAATATGATACACGTATCGCCGCCTATTACAGCATATTAGAAACTGCAAAGCTATTATTGCCATCGGGGTTTATGCTTAAAGATGACCAGGACGCTTTTTTACAACTTTTACGAAAATTAAAAATAAATAATGCCATTATAGATGCATCTGTAAAAGCAGCAAAGCTGGCAACGGCAGATGTTATTGCTTTCTCTAAAACCGACCACTATGGCGAACTTAGCGCGCTTAAACGCTACACACCGCTAAAAGACGAGGGCAAGTGGTACCCAACGCCGCCCGGCTACTTTGAAGCGGTAGAGCCAAACTGGAAAACCATCCGCACATTGGTGATAGATTCCGCAGGGCAGTACAAACCATCGCCACTTACACCATTTTCAAAAGATTCGACATCCGCATTTTATAAAGGGGTAATGGCCGTTTATGAGGCCTCTAAAACACTTACAACAGATGAACTTAACCAGGCGCTTTTTTGGGATTGTAACCCCTTTGCCATTACCTCGTCGGGCCATATGGCCATAGGTTATAAAAAAATAAGCCCCGGCGGGCATTGGATGCACATAGCCGGGTTAGCCGCCCGCAAGGCAGGTTTAAACTTTGATGAGTCTGTATTAATTGCAACCATTGAGGGCTTTACATTAATGGATGCCTTTATAAGCTGCTGGGAAGAAAAATATGCCAGCAACCGGATACGGCCCGAAACCTACATAAACCGTTATATAGACCAAAAGTGGCAACCCGTTTTACAAACGCCACCGTTCCCCGAATATACCAGCGGGCACGCGGTTATATCATACGCATCGGCAGAGATATTGACTTATTTACTTGGCGATAACTTTGCCTATACAGATAATACCGAAGTACCATTTGGCAGCGGTGAGCGCGATTTTAAATCTTTTTTAAGCGCCGCGGCCGAAGCGTCAATGTCGCGTTTTTATGGGGGCATCCATTATAAAGAAAGTGTAGAGAATGGTAACGTACAGGGCCGGAAGATTGGCAGGGGCATTATAGAAAAAATTATGAAAGCCGGCATTAAGCCGGTTAAGCCTTGATCCCTCCTGTATTTCTTGCCGAAAAAAATATAAACGAATCACTTATTTAAGTTGCGGTTTAGCGGCAACCGCTTGCCATACACTCAATTTACAGAACAGTTGTTTTTTATCTCAATGTTCGGAATCCGGAGTAAGAAGTGCTAAAAACAAAAAACCCCGTAAATTATAAATTTACAGGGTTTGGGAATTAAAGTATCCCTTTGGTGGGAGTTACTGGGTTCGAACCAGTGACCCTCTGCTTGTAAGGCAGATGCTCTGAACCAGCTGAGCTAAACTCCCTTTGGCTTAAAGGGATTGGTTTATAGGTAATTGTGAAAAAAATTTACTTACTCGCTGCCGTCCTGTCGATGTGTTGTTATGAAATTTGCAAGCATTTGCAAGCGAGAGCACGCCGCCGAGCCATAAAATCAACTTTTTATGGTTTTCCCACATTTAGTTTTAGACGACCGCAGAGCCAAAGCAAATGGTACTTATCCTGTAATTATCCGGGTAACCCACAATCGTAGAACCGCTGCATTTCCCGTAGGTGTATCAATTAAGAAAGAACATTGGGACGAGCACAACTCCACACTACTCAAATCTCACCCTAACTTTAAAAGCCTTCATTCTGCTATTACCAACGCTTACCACAAGGTGCAGAAGTCTACTGAGGGGTTATTGGACAATCAACAGTTTACTTTGAAGGCCTTAAAGGAGAAAATAAGGGTGCAGCCGGTAATTGAAGTTGAAGCAACCAAACCACTTACCTTTAACGAATACTCGAACCGGTTAATAAATGACCTGTACCAAAATAATAAGGTTGGAAATGCTATTGTTTATCAGACTTCGGTTAACCGCCTTATATCGTTTGCAAACTTTGCCGAACTTATGTTTGAGCAAATAAATTACCGCTTTCTTGAAAACTTTAAAAGTAAGTTGGTTAGTGACGGCGTAAAGCCGAATACTATAAGCAACTACTTTAGGACTATTCGGGCGATTTTTAATAAGGCCATTAAAGAGAAGTTGGTAAGCAAAGATGCGTACTACTTTACCGATATTGCCTTTAAGCCCGAACGAACTGCCAAACGTGCAATCACAAAGGAAGAAATAATAAAGTTTGCAACCTACGATGCTGTACTCAATAAGCCTGAGTGGGATGCAAAAAACTATTTTATGCTAAGCTTTAGCCTTATAGGTATATCGTTTACCGACCTCGCATATTTAAAGCCCTCAAATATTAAGTCTGGTCGCTTACAGTATAAACGGCGCAAAACCGGTAAGCGTTACGATATTAGATTGACTACCGAAGCTTTGGCAATCTTCAAAAACTATTGTAATGAGAGCGGAACATATCTTTTACCCATCATGCCTAACGCTATTAAAGAAGACGGTGTAGAGGCAAAAAACATCATTCTGCAATGGATTAAGACCACTAATAAATACTTAAAAAGAATATCTGGTAACCTCGAAATTGGTGAAGTTACGACTTATGTTGCCCGGCACACTTGGGCTACGTTGGCTAAACGGATGGGGTACTCAAACGAGTTGATTGCCGAAGCAATGGGGCACCAATACGGTAACCGAACAACTGCAATTTACTTGGATGACTTTGAAAAGGATATAGTAGATGGCCTTAACTTGAATTTGCAGAAATCGGTCTACTCATAAATTCCGAAGATTATAATAAATACAGCACTAACATTGATTTAGTGCTGTATCATTTAAATTACTACGCTCTCTTGTGGTAGATTATTTACCTCCTTTACCACCACAATCGCAGGGGTATCAATATACACTTCTCGATAAATGGATAATCCTTGACCCGGATAAAGCTTGTCGAATGCATATTGAACGAGTGAATTTTCGATTGAATTTTTTTGTTGAATAGTTGTTGCTACTGCAACTACACCACTTAAAATTGCTCCGGTTTCTATACCACTTTGATTGTAAATCCGTTGAATCTTTATATTCATTTTTATATATTAAGTTGTTATAAATGTAGTAAAAAAGCATTTCGGTTAGCAACAGGATAATGCATAGGTATAAGATAAGAAAAATTGACAGATTTTCACACTATATTTGACTTTTAAACCTATTTACTTTTTGAAACTATGGGATTACTGCAAATAACAATTCAGCTTGACGACTCGCAAGCATTTATGTCTAACGATACTTTTTATTTGAGTTATAAATCGGATAAAAGAGGAGCCGTAAAAGCTTTTTCTGATTTGATTAATTCCAGAGAGTATGCGAACTTTTATGCAACTTTAGAAAAGAATAAAGAAAAATACACATTAGAGCTTCGTTCAGATTCTGACGAAGTAATAATAATTGATGATTTGGCAATTCAACATATATCTGAATTTGAATCTGCCGGTTCGCCAGCGTATTTAGGTTTTTGGATATATGAACATCTAAATGAGGACAAAACCAAAACTATTGGTGAATTCAAATTAAAAATTTCAACGCCAATTTTATCAATCAATATTTTTGAAAGCAGTGATGCTGGGTTTAGAGAAGAAGGACAAGAATAAAGGTAACCAGTATATTTTACCTATTACCTTTATGACTATATCCTCATAACATTGGCCTCTGTATATTGAAGTAAGCAGGTGCATAGCTGCCATGTGGCATTTCTTTACAAGGCCAGCCTCCCATCTGATTTTTAAACCAATAATTGTAACAGTCTGCCCATTTTATTGCTGCTTGAATGGCATACAAACAGCTTAAACCAGATTTATAAGACAAGTCTCCCGGAAAGAAATAACAAATTTGCCCCTTTGAATTGATATGGTTGTCTATGTGGCGAATAATATCATCGTTTCGACAATATAAATACGGTTGATTGATTTGAACTCCGTGTCGAAACTCTGCAAAATACACTATCAAAAAAACGAAAATATATGATTGACCCGGTAGAGATACTGAAAAAGCTATACTTTTTATCTTAGCTTCATGATATTTAACCTTCATTAGTGGTAAATCCCTTTCGATAAGTGCTTTCTGAACAAACCAGTCTATGCCTTCTAAATCTATCATTATCTACTCAATTATCCCATAATTACTATTATTAGGAGCAGGTGTACCATAATGAGTTACATTCGGAATACCGGTAGGAGAAATAAACGTTTCACCTGTTGAATAACCTAAAATTCTTAGCAACTCGTTATCATTATTGTTGAATTGTTTTATTTGTGCATTTTTATTAGAATCGTAATCAATATATATCTTATTGCTTTCTCTTTTAACAAATGGAAAATGGTTTGCAAGCCAAGATTGCCAATTAAACTTATGTTGCCGATATTGATTAATAATAAAATCATCAATAATTATCTTACCATCTTTCTGATAAGTGACACTTGAAGAATACTCATCTAATCTCAACCTTTCTTTCACATTATTACCGATAACAATACCGTTTGCCTCCGCATTTGACTGCATTTTCGGCACTACACTGGTGTGTAAACTAACTGTGGTAACTTCTGAGGCTTCACCAATACCAAACCTGTACCAAGTAACATCATTGTCGTCACCAAAATCAATTCCTGAGCGTGTTGATATTTTATCAAATTCATACTGCTTTAGTAATTCATTCAACTCATATTTCACAAAATAAGAGAAGAATGACGTTGCATGCAGTGCACTTTTAATTGCCTTTTCTTTCGTAATGTTTTTGCCGCCAAAGTAAACGAATAATCCATCATATTGAAGTCTCTGAACATGCCCTTCAAACAAAGAACATATAGCAATTGCCGCAGCCTGTATTGTTTGAATAATTAGGGCGATTTGATTGTTGTTATACTTATTGAAAAAAATAGTCGAGTTCTTTACATCCATAAATACTGAAACGATATAATGATTTTCTGAACTTTCAGTTACACCAATTTGATTAAAGTCTTTATGGGTTCCAGATGAAATATGAGGTTGCGGCAGATTTAATAATGCTCTTAACGGCTCTATGTGACCAAGGGGATTACCATGAGATAAACTTTCTGACAAGTTGATTTTGTTACTACCACTAAAGGTTGAAAAAGAGCGAGTTTGTAGGATATCCTTATTTCTGACTATATTATTTAAATCTTGTATGTACTTTCCGAAAATTATTTTCTTTTCCATTTGATTTACTTTTTTAAATGACTTGTTAGTAAAACTGTTAGGGGTATTAAAAGGATAAATTCACCCAAAACAAGCCACCCAGCCCATTTTAGTTTATTGTACTTGGACTTCAAACCTTCTGCTAAGCAGTACAGTTGACCACCGACATCATCTTTTAGTTCCTCAGTAGAGATGTCATTTAATCGTTTAATGAATACATCTTTCTCGTAAGCTGCTACACTACCATAAAAGAATATACTTGATGCAACTCCATTTTTTGTTCCAGTATTTAAAAATGGATTGATGGCTAAAAGAACTAAAGCAGTAGATATCAAACAGACACATAGAAATAATCCTATGAATGTGATTACTTCTTCGGTTAAGACAAATGAGGTATTCAACTTATCTATGTTAGCGATTACTGCACTAATAAAAAAGGTGTTTATTGCTAAATACAAAGTACCTTTAGTATTTACAGTTTCTAAATACTTATCGAATCGAGAAAATATAAGTTCCGACCTACTGTTAAAATTATCCATGATTTTTCAATAAAAAAGCCCTCCTTTTACAGAGGGCTTAGATTTAACCTTTGGGTGGATGTGAATCGTTACCGTAACTGTTTTTATCACGGATTTGACCATCTTTACCATGAATCAATAATTCCGAAGAATTATCAATTGCTCTTTGACGAGCATAGGACGACGCCTCGGCTTGTGTGTCAAATACTTTACTCAGTTTTGAGTTACCCTCAACTTTAACACCCCAATCTCCTTGGTGGGGTACTACATGTACATTCTTTTTCGACATGATGTTTTTTATAATAATTGTTACCGACTCCGACATTATCACGGATTAGGAGCTTATTGCCGGTACATTTTATTTGAGGTGTAATAAGTACAAACATTAGGATATCTCAATCTAATATCTATTTTTGTACAAGTTAATCACAATTAACACCCGGAATGCTACGGTAAAAAGCCGTAAAAAACATACAAATCAGCATTCCTATAAATGCTTCCGAAGTTGGTAGCTTCGTGAAGCATTTTTTTTAAAGTAACTTTAGCCTATTCATCTTCTTGATTCTTTTTCTGTTTTGGTTTTCGCATCTTCAATACGTACATGTCTTTATCATCGTATAATTGTTTTTTTATATCATAGATAATACTGTAATTTTTATAGTCTACCTCTAAGTCTTCAAAAAGGTTACCTACATTTAAATAATAGTAGTCGCCTGTTTTCGCAACTTTTGCCGCACCAGAAGCATTATCCTGCTCGATTAAGTAAATGTTTTTTAAAGTTTCGCCTGTTTCTCCTGCTACGGCTACTCTAAAGTTCTTCTTGTTACTTAACTCCATAAAAGCAATCGCCTCAGCATTAAAGCCAAGCCTTCCCGAAGCATGTACTGTTGCTTTTGGTTTTAATGGATTGGTATCTATTTCTATAAATTTTAATTCCATCGCTTCTTGCATCGCCTGATGTACAAAGATATATAAAAATCATATCGACTATAACAATTTAGTTATCCACAAAAAGTTAATAAATAAGCTCAATATTGTTAAGTTACTAACATTAGTACCATAATTACATGCAAATAATGATGCATATAAATTATATGAGATGATTATTGCTCAATAAAAATATATATAAATTTATAGTTCCGTACAAACGGATGAACGTAATCGAATTGGAACATAATGAATTCGACAATTTCTTCCTTTACCAAATGGAGTTTAATACAGAAGGAGCGTGCCAGTGTAGGTCGGTTAGTTAATTTACAAAACTGCGGACGGCTCGGTAGACGGATTGGGAAAGTTAGAGCGTAAGCGATTTTTCGGAAAAACCCTCCTTGCAGGCCATCATTAAAGGACTAAGAAAGGTTTTGACAGTATGTGAAATCAGTAAAGTAGACAAGGTGTCAACCAAAACAGTTATGATGGTAAACGCTTTTGTAGCTCTCAAATCTCTCTCGCAGGCGGTAGTGGAATAGCACTGGCTTCATTACTTAGATGAGGGTAATCGCAATACATTAACTCCCTGACTTTATAGAGATATTTATTAATAGCACGTTTAATTTTAACATAATTCCGGCCTTTAGTATTAGTGCCGGGAACCATATACACATCTCTGTTGACTTCAATCATCATTGAATGTACTCTGTTATCTTGTTGGTAATACTCTAATGGCACCATTGAACCTGAGTACGGTGTATTTATTTGCACCTTATAGCCAGCAAACTTGAAATAATTATAGGTAAACGTTATTAAACCTTCGGGTGTATGAAAACCATCAGTACCGATGCAGATAGCAGGGCGGGGTGTTTTCTTGTCTAAATCTCGGTTAAATGGTTCATTAGCGAATGAATGACAATCAATAATCAATGCCCGGCCATCCCTTTCTAACTGCTCAGCCACTGCGTTACTAAGCTTTTGATGATGTGGATAATAGTAATCGTTTAAGATACTGGCTTTTAATTCAGGCGACACATTACGTAGTTCGCTGCCGTCGTCACATTTGGTGTAGGCAACCCCCATGCCCACAGTTGACATTGATTCCCGGTTGTCATCAGCGAACCGCTCAACATCGCAAAATACCCGGTTAAAATCCGCAACACACCTAATACACCCCTCAAAGGCAAACAATTCCTCAGTGTACCAATCTGTAAGTAGTGACATTTCCTGTTTTAATCTATCATCGGTAACAACATACCCCGCTCTGTCCGGTATGTTATCGCTTGCATGGGGGATGTGTAGAATTAAATTTGATACCATCTGACAAACTGAATTTTTCTAAATTTTTTAACGGCTTAATTCTCGCTTCAACCCGCTTTTATTGTAGTAACTCTATACAAGACGACCCTGTTATTCGTGAATTTATAACAAAATCGGCTTTTGCTTGCCCTGGGCGGGCAGCTCTTTTGGACCAGTGGGTACAAAAAGGGAGGGTTTTTAAGAGTTATCACCCCCGTTAAATGGGGTTTCGGTACTGCCAATTACTAATCCAAACTACTTGGAAACCCATTGAAATTTGTTGTACAGTCCATTGTTCTTAGCCTATCCTGCTCGTCACGTATAGCAACCCTAATTTTATCAAAGGTGTGCTTCCCCATGTCTTCACCATTTTCAAACACCCCATGTAACATTACCTCAATTAGGCCAGCTTCATAATAAGGTAGGAAAGACCTACCTTGCACTACGAACATAGTACGCTGATTAATTACCTCTATCATATCACCAGCAGACGGTAGAATAGGGAATTTATAAGTTACCAATTCAGTAAAGAATTGAGTGTTATACAAAGTAATGCGGTAGTAGTTTCTTGCCATTATTTAATTGATGAAAATGCTGTGTAAAACATGTACCCGACTAAAAACAGTACAAACAACAGTGGTATAGCAATTAGGCCGAATAGCCATATTTGAGCAATCCTAACCCTTGCTGTAGGGCTGAATATCAACAGTAAACCAATGATTCCCGCTCCCCCGCCGAGCATCAATCGGGTTGATACATCAATTGTTGTACTCTTAACTGCAAATAAAAAAACTACCAGTAATATACACGCTAACAGCATCAACCCTCCAACAAGTAACAAGCTTGCCCCGGTTTCTTTAATGTCGCTTTTAATGCCGTTTTTGAAATCGTTATAGCTGTTGTTACTCATTGGTTACTGGTTGGTAATCTGATTTAGATAAAAACTTGCCAAAAACATTTAAGGTGCTTTTAACCCTATCCAATAGTTTTATATTCTCACGGAAATATCCCATACGCCCCATGTCCATCATTAACATGTTTCCTGCCGAGCGCATCTCTTCCAGTTCCAGTTGACCGACAGCATCTCTTTGAATAGTGATGTTGTTAATCAAAAACTCGTAACTCAGCACTTGTTTATTAGGCGATACAAGATTGAAAATCCGGGCTTGCCCTGACCAGTTTACAGAGTTGTATTCAGAGCCATATTCAATACCAATTACTATATCGGTGTATGGTGGCAAGGGGTTTCCGCTGTCATCAACGGATAGGGATGTATCAGTGTGTTTGCCCGGCAGATATTCTAATTTTAGGTAGCCTAACTGTTTTTTACCCCAAAAACCTTTCTTAAAGAAATGGTAAATTATGCCGTCCCGGATATACTCTTCCTCAATTATCGAATAAAGGAGTAGCAAGCCGCTAATAGTTTCAATAGTCTGTTGATACGCTTCAACAGTTGTAATAGAGGGCTGGATGCCTCCATAATCGGATATGTTTGCCATGTGATAAAATGGTAATTATCTAAATTGAAGATTGTAAACGTCGCTAAGGGAAGTAGCCTCATTGAAAGGCCGTTTAATTGGGTCGGTAACGATTTTTGTTTCCCAACTTTGGGTCTTGCTATTGTAGCGCACCCAATGGGCTTGATTCTGAAACAATCCTTCACCTGTAGTAGAGCGGGTTACTAACGGGGTGGTATCACGGTGATGCTCCCATTCTGTCCATTCGGATTTAGGTTTGTTTCTGAGTAACGTATAGACTACAATGAGCACTGCTACTGAAAGCATAATGATTACCGTCATCAATAATGGATTAGTTTAAATCTCTCTGGTTGAGGCTATAGATTTGAATTTACTACCGTATTGCAGCTTTACGATTCGTTCGGCTTCGCCGCCATTCTTGGCTTGTATGACTACCTCTATTGCACCGCTTGGGACGATGTAAAAGCGAACTAAAAATGATTTCATGGATAAAAATGAAGGTTAAACTCGAAATCTAAGGTACGAAAAAAAATCGACATACAACGCATCCGTTGTGCGATTAATTTGACGGTAACGCTACCATTATACATTGATGGAAAAAGAGATACTACTTAAAAACCTTGGCGAGCGTATACGTGAAATCCGGGAGAAAAAAGGTATCACTCAAAAACAACTTGCCCATTCAATTGATAAAGACCAGCAGTCTATACAACGTTTAGAGACAGGTAAGATTAATCCCTCTATATTTTACCTGAATGAGGTAGCCAATGGTTTAGGAATCGATTTGGAATTATTATTTAATAATCTAAAATTTTAACACTTCGGCAAACGCTTTTTTTATTTCAAAGTGTTCATCTTCGCTATCAATAATTTTTTTTAAGTCCGTGTATTTAATTATTCGGTTTGCAAATGTTGTTAACCTGTTGTATGTTGGCATATTTAAGTACAAACATCTTTTCACTTGATTACCAATGGTAATTTCAATCATTGAATACGGTATCGAAGCCTGTTCAAAACGATGAGCTATATTACATACATTACCGTTTTCAAATTCCAATCTTGTAGCAGTGTTAGGGTTTTCCTCCATTTCGAAAAAGCCTATATACACAGCATGTTTTATAAGTTTAAATACATCTAATACTGGTATATTGCTTTTCTGAATGGTAACCTTTTCGTATTCTCCCCTATATATAACATATCCGTCGCCCGAAATCGTAATTGTAAAATAGGGTAGTTTATTATATTGAAGTTTTTTTAGTAAGGTTATTTTTACATCTTCAATCTTAAAGGGATAACTAATCTTCATCTGTATTTATTTATTGTGTTTTGTCCCGTGATAAGATAAGACAAAACCTAATCTACTATTTATCACGGGTCAAAAAGTAAAAACAATCACTGTAGCTATTAATTGGTTGTTATAAATTCGCTCTAATGTAGGCCTCTTAATCTCAGTCTTTCAGACTTAATCCATTCCTTATTAGCATTTGTTGTCACTGGTCTAACTTCGCCATTTTCGTTTTCCATTAAAATAGTCAATACATATAACGGTGTAGTAGGAAGCTTCTGCTTAATAAGATGATTTGTTTTAGCTCCGTTTCCAAATATAAAAATATCAGGTAACTCATTTTCTAATTCTACACAAAACCAATCGGCATTACTGTCAAAATAATCATCAACGCAAGAGGCTGGAAGTTTGCCTGTCATGGTTTCACCGTTAACGATGACGGACAATTTATCGGAAAGATTTCTGCGTTTCACGGTCTTAAAATCGTTCTCAGACAATGAAACTAAAAGCTTCAATTTTTCATCATCTGTACCGTTAACACAATACATTTTACCACACCAATTGTATGCTGTATCTGTGCCTATATCGACGTAAATCCAAAAGTTAACAATGATTTCTTCCATTAAGCATTTTGATTTAAGCTATTATAAACCTTCTTTAACATATAATTCTTTACCAGCCCCCCGAAATCTTTATCATCCATCATCTTAGAGAATATATCTTGGTTCTGCTCCATACGGGAGATTAGCTTATCCATAAAGATGTCATCAAAGCCGAATTTAAAGTTCTCAATAGTGTTGCTTTTAGCCTGCTGGCTGAGTTTTGCATCGGCGACTAACTCAGCTTCAATCTGGTCAAAAAAGAGTTTGTCAGCATCATTGAATTCGGTTGAGAACCGTTTATTAAGTACCTCTATGATTTCCGATAGTGCCGCCCGTTCTTCCTTATTCATTCGAATACCGGCCTCATTCTGTCCATCTAAACCGTACTCACCTTGCGGCTCCATCAGGATGTTAGTTTCGGCTACTTTCTGTAATCGGTAGTACTCTAAGGATACCTCATCGCCTAATTGGAAACGGTCATTAGGGTTACGTGGTAGCTTCCTTAATAAGAATTTACCATACGTGTAAAGCTTTTCTAAATTTACATCCGTAAACGGCATAATTTGGGTTAGGAAGGAATACAGCCGGACAAACGATTGTAAAGAGTTTTTGAATCCCTCCTGAGTTGATTCTGTGTTGATTACATCATCTTTAATGTTCTCAATTGGGAGCTGTTCAAAGCGGTCTACAGCGGGGTCAATGTATGCGTTAAGCTTTCCTTGCTCAGCCACAGATAATGTCTTAGCGGACTTAAAATACACGTTACAGAAGTTATCTATCTCGGTATCCCATATTATCCGGGCTTTCCTGATTTCGGTCTCTAAATCGTAGAGGTGATTAGGGTCAGTTGTGGTCTCTACCGTGGTCAGTTCATAATATGGCTGGAACGAATCTAAGATGTCTTCGGTTTCGTTTGCAAAATCCAATACAAACGTGTCATCTTTACCGGCGCACATCCTGTTTAGCCGGGATAATGTCTGCACCGCTTTAACCCCGTATAGCTTTTTGTCTACGTACATGGTATGTAATAGCGGTTGGTCAAACCCGGTTTGGTACTTGTCAGCCACCAGTAATAATTGATACTCGTCCGTGTTAAACTTCTTAGGTAATTCTTTTTCCTTAAACCCGTTTAGTTCAACCTCAGTTACACCATCCGGGTACAAGTCGTAAATCACTTTACCCGAAAATGCCACAATGGTCTTTATATCGTTGTAACCTTGCTTGGTAATGTACTTATCAAATTCTTCTTTGTACCGAACTGCATGTAAGCGGGAACTGGTAACTACCATAGCCTTTGCCTTCCCACCAATTTTTTTTGATACCACCTGCCTGAAATGCTCTACCATTACTTCGGTCTTTTGCGCAAGGTTATGAGGGTGTAACGATAGAAAACGTGCTATAGCAGTTGCCGCTTGTTTTTTGTTTACATCGGGGTCGTCTTCAATCTCTTTAGATAGTTTAAAGAAGGTTTTATAAGTAGTGTAATTACGTAACACATCTAAAATAAAGCCCTCTTCAATAGCTTGCCGCATTGAATATAGGTGAAAAGGCTTTGGTTTACCGCTGGCATCGGGTGTGCCGAAAACCTCTACTGTTTTGGCTTTAGGTGTAGCAGTAAAGGCAAAAAAGCTAAGGTTAGTTTGCTTACCACGGGCTTGCATCGACTTCCTGATTTCATCCTCGGCCTCTTCATCCAAACCTGAAAAATTTTCATCTTGCTCAGCTTCTTCTAATGATTTTGCCGCCAAAACCTCCTTCATCTTCTTAGTTGCTTCACCGCCCTGAGAGGAGTGAGCCTCGTCAATTATTACAGCATATTTTTTATTTGCCAGTTCACCAACCTTATCTAATATGAATGGGAACTTTTGCAGGGTAGTGATGATAATGTTGGAACCTGTTTTGATAGCATCCGCCAATTGCTGCGAATCCTTATCTATCTTCTGTACTACACCCTGCTTGTGTTCAAACTGGTATATGGTATTTTGCAGTTGATTATCCAATACCGTCCTGTCCGTAATCACGATTACTGAATCAAAAATGCGGTTGTTATTATAATCGTGTAAACTGGATAATCGGTAGGCTAACCAAGCGATAGAATTGGATTTGCCCGAACCTGCACTATGTTGTATAAGGTAATTATGACCGGCACCAAGAGCTTTAGCGTTTTTGCTTACCGCTCGTACCACATCCATTTGGTGATAGCGGGGGAATACGATTGTTTCTTTTATTTTAGTAATGCCGTTAAACTCAAACTCCTCCGAACTCAGGTGTAGGAATTTACCGATAATATCTAAAAAACTATCCTTAGCCCAAACATACTCCCAAAGGTATGATGTACGGTAACCATGCTTATTTTGCGGATTACCGGCACCGTTGTTATCCCCTAAATTGAACGGCAAATAGCGGGTATGCTTACCATCTAACTTAGTAGTCATATAGCATTCATCGGTATCAACTGCGAAGTGGACTAATGACCTTTTTTTAAATTGAAATATTGGCTCGGTTGGCTCTCTGTCGTAAACGTACTGCTTTTTAGCGTGGTTAATATTTTGACCGGTAAACTGATTTTTAAGCTCTATAGTAGCAATAGGTAGACCGTTGAGGGATAATACCATATCAATAGAGTTATTGCCTTTACGTTCATAAAAAAGCTGTCGGGTAACAGATAAATGATTGGTATTGTAAAGCGTGTCAGCTGTAGGATTTAAAGATGACTCAGGCTTAAAATACCCCATCTTGAATTTAACACCATAATCAGTAAACCCATTACGTACAACATCCAGCGTACCACGCAAATCCAGTTCTTTTATCAGGCGTTGTATAACCTTTCTTTCGACATCAGTTTTATGGATAGATTCGATTTTAAGCCATTCTTTCCGCTGAGAGTCTTTTAAAAAATCTGTAACGTAAACCGGGAACAATCCTAAGTTTACATCAAAGTCAATAGAATTGCCAGAGACGTAACCACCGTTGGTAGTCAGTGAATCAGCAATAGCTGCTTCAAAAGTTTTCTCATTGTGAATGCCGTTTGCCATATTATGCGGTTGCTAATAATTCTGTGATTGCCTCATCTCGTATATCCACTTTCCCGGTTACCACTTCTGAAATTAAAGCAGTTTTATACTCTTTTAAATAATCTATTTCATTTCGGACTTTGTTAGCGATATTTAAAATCCTTTCCTCTTCAACTTTAATAAAATCTATAATCTGTTGTTGTTCATCTTTATTCGGACAAGGGACTTTTAAGGACTTTAATGCTTCGGAACTAATATTGGGTTGCCCCCCTCCCTTGGATAAATTTATTATTTGAGGTTTGTTGATAATAAACCAATAAAATAGAAATTCATTTATAATAACATCTGAATCATAAAATACGCAACATGCTTGATTTGTAGTAATTTCACAGTTAACCACACTTACCTTTCCGATTGTGGCACCGTACATTGCGATAACTACAGTACGAGCAGGGAATATCTTCAAAGCAGCGTAATCCTTTAAGGCACGTTCTGTAACTTTCTTGGATGTTTCAGTCAAAATGCCATCATTTAAGTCGCCAGTATTTAACCAATTGACTGTGCCATTTTCATGGTACAATGGATTTCCTGATTCAGGAGTTGTCCCGCTTCCGATTTTTTTAAATGCGTGACTTAGTTTCCAAATTTGCCATGAATCAGGGATTTTACCCGACCATTCAATGCCGCTATCAACCAATGGAGCATGAGGATTAAGTCCTTTAGTCATCGCACTATGGATAGTTGCAATACGCTCCTCCTTTAATAGCTCAATAAGTTTTTCTTTTTCGTAGATTAACTTGTCAAGTTGCTTTGTTTTAAAATCAAGGTATTGACTTATTCGGAATTGTTCTTCAAGCGGGGGTAACAAAACTTTGAATTTCCCTGTGTCTTCTTGTGATAACCCGTAAAATGTTGTGCCAGACTTATATAGTTCTATGTGGTTGTTAAAATGTTCGGATAAAAGCTGATAATACAAAAATCTTGGAAAATAAGCGTTATTAAGAGGACGTAAAACGAGTAAGTGACTATTCAATGAAGCCTTACCCGGTAAAGTGTCAACAAATAGAAGCTTTCCAATGGTGCCGTCCTTGGTCATTAAAATATCACCAATTTTCAATTGGATTTCAGGGGCTTCATTATATCTCTCCTCGCTGATATGATAAACTTCGTCCCACTGAATTATTCCATTTTTAAAATTCATGCCGGTGATTAAATAAGGTAAATTTTTATCCTCACTAAATTCAGAATGCTTTAAGCCTTGCCAGCCTATCCGACCCTTTAAATAACAATGTCTTTTTAACTTATCTATTCTCCAATGAGAGGGAATAGACTTAACAAAAGAATCACCTGAACTTTTATATTGGTTATAGCTTTTCATGTTCTAAGCAATAACATCATTAATTAATCCTAAGGTTTCTTGCTCCAATGCCAAAATATCCTTTTTTATTTCTTCCAAGGAACGCAGCGGTTTATACTGGTAGAAATATTTTGTAAAGTTAATTTCGTAACCAATTTTAGTTTTAGTTTCATCAACCCACGCATCCGGCACATGAGGCAACACCTCTTTTTGAATATAGGCTTTTATATCCTCTTTCAATGGGATGCTTTCCGTATCTCTTAAACTACTATCAGGTTTTGGTTTTCCATTCTTGTCGGTCTTTATATTGCCTTTAGAGTCTCTTTCGGGACGCTCAACGGTAATTTTTGAATACCCAAAATCCCGGTTATCAAAAATTTTACTTATTTCATTTGGCACAAATTCACCGTACACTTTAGTAATTTCGTTAATATGATTAGGGCTTAATTCGTTACGCTTATCGCCAAGGGATTTACTCATTTTTTTAGAAAAGTCCACGGCGTTGATAAGTTGTACTTTCCCCCGGCGATTAGCGGACTTGTGGTTGGACAGTATCCATATATAGGTACTTATACCAGTATTGTAAAACAATTGGTTTGGCAAGGCTATAATGGCTTCTAACAGGTCGTTTTCAATTATCCACTGACGTATGCTTGATTCATTTTTGGTTGCGCTTGGACTACCTGAAAACAATGGTGACCCGTTGAATACGATAGCCAGCCGTGACCCTTCGGGCTTCATTTTCGATATAAGAGACATGAGGAACAGGAAAGAGCCATCACCAGTTGAAGGCAAACCAGCACCAAACCTGCCACCAAATCCTTTTTCATCATGTTCGGCTTTAACTTTCTTGCCTATCTTTTCCCATTTCACACCAAATGGGGGATTGGTAATCAGGTAATCAAATTTCTCGTTCGGCAAATGGTCTTCCGATATGCTATTACCTTTTTTAATGTTAACCGGGTTCTGGCCTTTAATCAACATATCTGATTTACATATAGCATACGATTCAGGGTTAAGCTCCTGACCAAACACTTCTAACCGGGCATCCGGGTTAAGTTCGTGCAGGTATTCTTCGGCAACGCTAAGCATACCACCGGTACCGGCGCAACAATCGTATATTGTTTTTACAATGCCTTTTTGAGTTAATATATCCCGGTCGTTTAGGAACAATAGGTTTATCATTAACCGGATAACCTCACGGGGCGTAAAATGCTCCCCGGCAGTCTCGTTAGAGATTTCCGCAAACTTTCGTATCAGCTCTTCAAACAGGTAACCCATTTCCATGCTACTTACCTTGTTAGGATGCAGGTCGATTTCTTGGAACCGCTTAACCACCATAAACAACAGGTTATTGTTATCCATGCGGGTAATTTGGTTCTCAAACTCAAACTGCTCTATAATCTCCCGTGCATCAGCAGAAAAGCCGTTGATGTACTCTATCAGGTTAGCGGCAATGTTATTAGGGTCAGCAATTAGTTTATCAAATGTAAATTGGCTGCGGTTATGAAAATTGTACCCGGCTACCTTGTTTAGGATAGGGTCAATATTCTGGATGTTCATGGTTTTCGCCTGCTCGTACTTCTTTAGTACTTCGGTTTTGGTGGTATCCAAAACGCAATCTAAACGCCTCAGCACGGTTAACGGTAGTATAACCTTACCGTAGTCGCTCTGCTTATAGTCTCCCCTTAAAAGGTCAGCAATCGACCAGATAAAGTTCGCTGTTTCTCTAAAATTCTTCATGTAGTTCGTTGAAAAGGCTAAGTTCTTTTAAAAGTACAGAATAATTGCAAAATACCGGATTTATTTAACGTTAGCACTTGCATTTTGGACAGACTCGACTATGTTTGCTTAGTAGTAAAATGAGTGTAGAATAACAGCAATCGCAAGTATAAAATATTGATTACAGTGACGGTAATCTTAAAATAAAACTTGCATTCTTTAGAACCTATATTATGTTTACACAAGTGGTTTACTTATATGAACAACCACAAAACAATGAATTTTCGACTATGCGCAGAGTAATGAAAAATCAGGTTAAATTAAAATTCGGTTGTAGATAGCCCATGATTCTACCTCACGAATAATGTAGTCGTGGGGCAAGAAAAGTGAAAATGAATTTTATACTGCAAAACGAGGTTTATTTTAAAATCCTCAACGAAGTCCGCACACCAACCGGACGCATCTCTGAACCGCTGTACCAAAAGTACTTCTATGTGTTACATTACATCAATCGCTGTAGGCTTTTTGATACTGACGAATATGACTTAGGTGTACCTATGTACTACCCTGTGCTTGAAGAAATTTTGATGTTAAAACCTTCAAAAGTGAGTCGAATATTAAGATGGTTTGTAACCAACCAAGTTATAGTTAAAGTAAAGAATTACTCCAATGGCCGTAGTAGTTCACTTTATAAGCTTCATCCTGATATGGAAGTTAAGCAGATTGACTTCAATCGCATTACTGATAATGAGTCAAGACTGGTTAAGAAAATAAACCTATTTCATAAAAGACGAAACGCTAAGTGTGGAACCACCATAATTCAAGAAGGTATAGTATTCGACAAGCTTACGGTTAGTAGAAAAGGCAGAAAGTACTTAGCAGGCAAATACCCTGACCTTCCTATAATACGAGAGGTAAACTACTCTACTATTAATCCTAAAGACTTCTATTTAGCATCGTTATATATGGGTGACAGATATTGCCGCAGAGCTGAAAGCACCAGACGCATTTATTCAACTATTACCAGTATGCCAAGTCATTTAAGAAAGTATCTTTTGTTAGATGGTATGCCGTTGATGCAAATTGATTTAAAAAATGCTCAAATATTACTGAGCGTACCACTTATCATTAAAGAGTATCAAAGGAAATACGGGGAGCTCTGCATTATTCCTGATGATATATTAATGTTTAAAGAATTGGCAGAAACAGGTTGTTTCTATGAACACGTCGCATTTAACGCAGGCATAGACGTTCTTGGGTCTGTAAAACGTGAAGCTTTTAAAGAGCAATTCTTTAAACAAATATGGTACTCAAAAAAGAGGTCTTGGAACTCTAAGCTTAAAACGAGCTTCGTAGATGACTTCCCCAATGTGTGGGATGCAATTAATAGTCTAAAACGGGAGGACTACAGATTATTTGCCATCAACTTACAAAAGTTTGAGGCTCAAATTTTCATTGACGAAGTATTAGCAGAACTTTATAAACGCAAGATAACTGCGCTCTCTATTCACGATTCAATAGTCATCACAAATGTTGAGGACTTGTATCTTGCAGAAGAGCTCCTAAGAAGAGCACTTTTAAAACATGGATTAAATCCAAGCTTTAAAATTGAAGGAGACGAGAAGTATAAAATAGCATCTTAATATTGCCAGTTTCTATAAATCTATAGCCATCGATTAAAGGGGCTTCAAAAATCCCAAAAAAAATTCCAAAAAAAATTTTGACACCATCCCTCTACCCCCACAACCGGCCCGGATACAGGGGGGGGAGTAGGGGATACGGTGGGGAGGGCTCCCCCATGCCTTAAAACATATATCATGAAAAAAACACTATTTAATGCAACATTGAAAGAGTTACAGCAAAGTAACATGGCGTACATAATATAAGAATGACACCTTAATTAAGGTCTTTACAGAGTACTTAAACCCTCTTAGAGGCGATGGGTATGTAAACGTGTTTATTACCGTGGATGAAATACGTTATAATAGATGCTTCGAAAATAAAGTGTCAGACCTACACCTTGTTAATTTCATCAACAAATTTGTCAATAATTTAACCTACCGGGAGCAGTATATTAGAGACAAATAATTTACCTAATAAATTGGTAATCCCCTTAATTTTCGTATATTGTAGGTAATTAATCAAATCATTAACCGGTTTGGTTGCTTGCAGAATTTGCAAGCATTTGCAAGCAATTTGCAAACACATTGGTAAGATGGGAAAGTTAGGGGCAACAAAAAACCCCTTAGAAGTAATCTAAGAGGCTTTTTTTAAGTGGGAGTTACTGGGTTCGAACCAGTGACCCTCTGCTTGTAAGGCAGATGCTCTGAACCAGCTGAGCTAAACTCCCTTCGTTTTGGGTTTGCAAATATAGAAATTACCTACACTCCGTCAAAAAAATATTTCAAATAATTTATAATTAATAGATATACAGCCTATTGTATTTTACTACATAGCTATGTCCTGGCTTCCCCGGGGGTCTTCGGGCAGAATCTCCATCTCCGGGAACTCAATATAGTCGGCATACCATTGTATCGCTCCTACTACATCCAGTGCATCGTCGGCAGTAATGTTAATGGTTTCAAAAGCGTAGAGTTTATTGTTAGCATACCCATAAAGCTGTATTTCGCCTTCGTTTGGGGTAAACTGATCTTCGGTAAGGCAATACACACGGATCTTTAAACCAGTATCGCGTGAGTGTATTACATCCCGGCAAGGGTTGTTAGGGTCGGTAGCCAATAAATACACATTGTAATCCATACTACTTGTAACATTGATAGTTATAATAAGTTTCTAATAATTTATTATAGCACGCTAATTCGTGCAACGAAAGCTAAGGGGAATATAATTTTCTACACTGTGGGAAGCCGTTTCCACATATAAAATGTAGCATAACATTAAAAGATGCGTTTTTAAGGGGAATTAAAGCCTTTTTTAGTTGGGCATTAGGTTTGTATATACATTAGCAACCCTTCTCAAAGGGAGTTTTTCATAGGTAGATGTAGGGCCGAAATACTGCGAGAGTGTTTCGGCCTTTTTTATGCTTGTATTTTTTTATACTCCAATTTGCTATACCTACTCCAATTTGCTATAAACGACAAAATTTAAAATCTGAGTTAAAACTTTGAGCGTAAGTGACTGTACTATAAGTTACAAAAACACTACTAAAAATCAAACTATGAAATCAGAACTCAACCCAACAACAGACGGGGCAAATATGGCCCGAAGGTCGTTTTTGCGCTACGCCGGGGCAAGCGCGGCGGGCATAGCCCTTATTGGCTCTGCGGCCTCCTGTAAAAAAGACAAAATTGTACCAACAAACGGTATTGATATTGGCAGCGGCGATATTGGTATATTAAATTATGCCTACGCGCTTGAACAATTAGAAGCCGCATTTTACTTACAGGTAGCAGCTACGCCTTACAGCGGCATAAGTTCTATTGAAACCGCTTACCTTACAGACATTCGCGACCATGAAGTTTTGCACCGCGACTTTTTTAAGGCAGCTATTGGTACTAAGGCAATTACAACGCTAACAACCGATTTTTCTTCGATTGATTTTAGCAGCCGTGCTTCGGTACTTGCAGCAGCTAAATTATTAGAAGATACCGGCGTACGCGCCTATGATGGTGCCGGCTATTTAATTAAAGACCCGGGATATTTAACCATTGCCGGTAAAATTGTATCGGTAGAGGCAAGGCACGCCGCCTTGATAGCTAACCTGATTACACCGGGCAGCTTTGTAAGCGATGACCAGGTGGATGCAAATGGCTTAAACAAATCAAACACCATTGCCGAAGTATTGGGCGCAGCCAACGGTTTCTTAAAAACCAAAGTGAGCGCGGTTAATTACAATTATCAAGTTTAAAAATTATAGCCATGAATTTATTTAATATAATAGAAGAAATAGAAAAGGTTGATCCCGAGATAAACGACAGGTTAAACCCCCGCCGTGCAGCTATCAAAAACATAACCAGCTTTGGTTCAAAAGTGGCTGTAGCTGCTATGCCATTTGCAATTGGCACTATGTTTAAACGCGCATATGGCCAAACATCAAACGCTGTTGTTGATGTTTTAAACTTTGCCTTAACATTAGAACACCTCGAAGCTGCATTTTATAATGCCGGTGCTGCAAAATCTGGTTTAATACCGGCTGCAGACAGCGCTTATCTTAACCTGATCAGGAGAGATGAGAATGCTCACGTTAAATTTTTACAGGGTGTTATTACCTCCCTTGGTGGCACACCGGTTCCGCCTGCCACTTATGATGTTACCGGTGGTAATAACAAAGGCAACGGCCCTTTTCCTGATGTACTTACAAACTATGCCACATTTTTAGCCGTTGCGCAGGTACTTGAAGATACCGGGGTACGCGCATACAAAGGGCAGGCACCAAACCTCATTGGTAACAAGGATATTCTTACTCCTGCTTTATCTATCCACGCGGTAGAAGCACGCCATGCATCGGCTATACGTAAATTACGCCACGATTTAGGCCAGGCGCCTAATATAAAGCCGTATATTGTTAGTACAGCTACCCTAGGTAATGATACAGGTGTTACCGCCGCAAATAATAATTATAAAGGCGAAGAAAACGTATCTCAGGGTGGTGTTAATTTGGTTACCGCATTAAAGGTGTCTACAGCCGTAGCTACGGCAGCATTTGATGAACCACTATCTAAAGAAGATGTTGTTGCATTGGTAGTAGGGTCGTTTATAGTAACTAATTAACTTTAAATTTTAATACTGATCTTATAATGAAAAACGACCGGCATTCAACCGGTCGTTTTTTTATTGCTATAATTAGTTGCGTACAGGTCGGCCGCCTCCAGTTTCCCGAGGCTGTTGCTGCTGCCTTTGCTGCTCTTGTTGCTGGCGCATTTGGCGCTGCTGTTCCTGCTGTTGCTGGCGCTGCTGTTCTTGCTGTTGCTGACGTTGCTGTTCTTGCTGTTGCCTTTGCTGCTCGCGGGCCTGCTGTTGCTGCCTCTGTTGCTGTTGCGCCTGTTGGCGTTGCTGTTCCTGCTGCTGGCGCATCTGCTCCTGCTGTTGCTGCCTCTGTTGCTGCTGTACTTGTTGGCGTTGCAGTTCCTGTTGCTGGCGTTGCTGCTCCTGTTGTTGACGCACCTGTTGCTGTTGTTGCAATAACTGTTGCTGGCGTTGTTGCTCTTGCTGCTGCCTTTGTTGTTCCTGTTGTTGACGCACCTGTTGTTGCTGTTGCAATAACTGTTGCTGGCGGGTTTGCTCTTGCTGCTGCCTTTGTTGTTCCTGCTGCTGACGCACCTGTTGTTGCTGTTGTTGCAACTGTTGCTGGCGGGCTTGCTCTTGCTGTGCCCGGGCATCATCTGTTATAGCGCGAGTGCCGCGGCTTAATTGGTCCTGGCGCTGTTGCTCGCGCTGCTGCCTTTGCTGTTCACGGGCTTGCTGTTGTTGCTGGCGTTGCTGTATAACCATTTGCGATTGCTGATCGGCTTGCGATTGCTGTGTGGCTTGTTGCTGCCTTTGTTGCTCACGTATTTGTTGCTGTTGCCTGCGCATTTGCTGTTGTTGCACATCGCCTTGCTGCCTGTCTATATTACGCTGTTGCTGCGCATCACCTGTTAAAGGGCGTGTACCGCGGCCCGGCCTGTTATTATTATCTGGCGTAACAGTTGGCTGGTTTGAAACCGGCCTTCCATTATTAGGCCTGCCATCAACACTAGCGTTGTTATTATTCACCCTAACTATTCTCCCATCAGGGTTATTGGTTCTTGCCGCCTCGGCCAGTTTAGATGCATTAGCCGGATTATAACGAGTACCACGGCTCCTGTCTATACCACCAATACGCTGCGCTGGGTTTTGCTGCCTGTATGCTGTAGCGTCTACTACCCTTGCAGGGCGTGCGCCTGTATTTGTCCTGACACCGGGCCTGTAAATATTAATGTTATTGTTATTAACCGTAACACGCGATGGCCTGCTTACATTATTAATATTATATACCCTTACCGGTCTTGAGCTATAACGCTGTATATCCTCGCGCCTCGGGCTGTAATAACTGCGGTTATTATAAGTATAGCGGTTTCGTACCCAGTTGGTATTACGTATTATTACACTTACCCTGTTATAAGGCACATAGTAATTGTACACATTAGGGCTATTTATATACGCGTATGGTGCAAACACCCAATAGTTATCATTGATAGCGTAATTATTATCATTATAATAAGTATCGTAGTTTATATTAGGTTCCATAGGAGCCCAGCCGTAGTAGCCACCTCCATCTCTCCAGGTTACCCATGCAGGTGCCCATTCGCTGCCCGGAGACCATTCCCAACCGTAATAATTATCGTAATGCCACCTGCCGTAATGGAAAGCCGCCCAACCCCATGGGTAATCAGACACCCAGGTATTGCCGGCATCTGTCATGGCCCAATAACCCCTGGTAGCGTAAGGTTTAAAATCTTCCTCAACATCCGGGATCCAAACATTACCATACTGCTGGTCGTAGATCCAGGTACCGTAGGGCTGTAACTCGTCATAAAATTCCTGTTCGGATATATATTCGCCCTCCTGCTGGGCCATAATTCTGCTTTCGGCGCAGGATGTGAACAAGAACGCTAATAACGCTATGCTCAGTATTTTATTTAAGATTTTCATACTCTGGTATTTAATATAACTGGTATATTGTATTCGACTGATTATTGATTGAAACGTTTAACCGCACAATTGTTTTAAGAGCCAATGATATAAAACAAATGCCTCATAACAGGTATTTTATTCAATAAGCTTATATGTCCATAAAAAAATGGATAATTTTGCCTTATAATATTCAAAATATGAGTACAGTAAACATTCCACGCCTTGATCTTAATACTTACATAAATGGTACCGCCGAAGAGCGCAAAGCTTTTTCGGACAGTATTGGTAAAGCCTTTAACGAAACCGGCTTTGTAACCATAACCAACCATGGCCTTAGCAAGGAGCTGATAGATAAGCTTTATACCCAGGTTAAAGCCCTTTTTGCCCTGCCCGAGGATGTAAAACAAAAATATGAGATTCCCGGCCTTGCAGGCCAGCGCGGTTACACCGGTAAAAATAAAGAGACTGCCAAAGGCTTTAAAGTACCCGATCTGAAGGAGTTTTGGCAAATAGGGCAAACCGTAACAGATAACGACCCTATAAAGGAAACCTACCCCGAAAACATACAGGTGGCCGAGCAGCCCGAATTTAACAGCACCACTTTAGAAGTTTACAAAAAACTTGAGGCAGCAGGCACACACCTGCTAAGGGCTATTGCCGTTTATTTGGGTTTGGATGAGAATTACTTTGATGATAAAGTACACAACGGTAACTCCATATTACGCACGCTGCACTACTTCCCTATTGAAAACCCGGATGCTTTGCCTGACGATGCCGTGCGCGCCGGTGCACATGAAGACATTAACCTGATAACCCTTTTAATAGGTGCCAGCGCCGATGGACTTGAGTTGCTAACACGCGATAACCAATGGTTCCCGGTTACAGCATTTGGTGAGGACCTTGTAGTGAACGTAGGCGATATGCTGCAGCGTTTAACCAACAACAAACTAAAATCAACAACGCACAGGGTGGTTAACCCGCCCCGCGAGCAGATGAAGAATTCGCGCTTTTCGGTACCGTTCTTTCTGCACCCCAAAACCAATATGGACCTCACTAGCCTGCCATCAACTATTGATAAGGAGCACCCCAAACTATATACTGATATTACCGCGGGCGATTACCTTGATGAGCGCCTGCGCGAGATTGGTTTAAAAATGTAACTATACTATAAAGGCCTCCCTGCATAACAGAGAGGCCTTTATTACATATAAGTATTTATTCAGGCTTATTCAGGTCCTGCTTGTCGTTATCATCATTCGGGTTTTGATTACTTTGCTTAGCAGCGCGTGCGTCAAGCATAATTCCGATAGCCATACCGAATATCATCCCCAGGGCAAGCTTATGAAATATGATCCCAAATGCTATTCCTAAAATCAGATACAGAATAAAGTTATTTTGCTTTTTCATAATCATGCGTTAATCAACGCTAACTGTTAAGCCTTCTTGTTGTAATATTTTACGGTAGATCTCCATCTCGGTGAATGAGCCTTCCAATACCGCGCACTTACCCTCGTTATGTACTTTCCAGGCAATTTTTTCGCCCTGGCTTTCGGTATAATCCAGGTATTTCATCATGCAATGTATAACGTGCTCAAACGTGTTATGATCATCGTTCCATAAAATAAGGCGGTGCATTTCCTTAAGCCCGGCTAATATTTCCTCTAAGGTGAGGGTCTCTTCCTGTACTTCAGTTGGCATATGTACCAGCAAATTTACTCAAAAACGCGTTAAAATAATGTTTATCATCCTATAAAATTACACGCAACGCACTTATCCTGAATAAATCATAAATGAAACGTAGCATCCCCGCTACTAACACTTAATTGGAATGGGTGCGGGAATTCCTGGGGGAATTTTTGACTTTTGACTTTTGACGCTACTCCACCTTATACCTAAATACCTGCCTGCCAATATTGCCTTCATCATCTATCCCTTCAACCACAACACGGTAGGTACCGAGGCTGCCTGCATTAAAATACTCAATGGCGCCTTTGCCGTCGGCATCCGTTAACAGGTTGGGTTGCCAGTAGATGGTGGTACGCAGGTCGGCCAGTTTCTGATTGGTTTTCGCATCATATTTGGGCGAATAAAATTCGCGGCTCAGGTAAATTCCTTTTGGCTGGTAACGTATAACCCCTTGTTCAAACCGCTTGGTATCGTAAAAGGCTAAAGGCTCGTCGCCACGCCGTGTAGTAACCAATACCGCGCCGTATCCCCCGTAAACACTGGCCGCACCGCCACGTATTACCTCTATTGCTTCAACATCATTACTATTTAAAGTTTTCAGATCATTTGGATGCGCAACTACGCCATCAATTAAAACGGTCATTGGCCTGTCTATACGGGTAGAATATGGCAGGCCGCCTTTGAAGGTGACCCCCACAATACGCCCCTCAAGACATTCAACTAAATTGCGGCATCCCTGCCCTATTTGCCTGCCACTAAGGGTTTGGTCTACAAACTCCTTACTCACAATATTTGAGGAATGCTTTGTAGGATTAAATTTATCGTTTATGCGTACTTCTTTTAACATTCGCACATGGTTGCCCAAGCCTAACTTAAGCTGCTCATAATACAGCGCTTTATTATTTTCGGCATAAGTGTTTACAATACTTGCTACTCCGCTATAAAAATCTGCCGCGTTCTTATAGTTTGCAGCGGATGGTGCCCGGGTAGTATCCATAGTTATAATAACGTCTTTACTGTTTTTGGCGGTACGTGCATAAAGCAAGAAACGAATACTATCGATGTATATCAGATCTTTAAATGTAAAGCGGCCGTTTGCATCCGTAAGCGCATCCAATTTAATTACGCCCCCTTCATAATTTATTAGCTGCACTTTTCCCCTGGTTACAGGCAGGCCTTTGGGTGTTGTTACCCTGCCGGATATGGTAAAAGTTGTTTCGCGCCCAAATTTGTTGGGGGAGGCAGCACCACCTAATACTTTTTTCCACTCAAACCTGCGGTATCCCTGGGTAAGCATCAGTGCATCCAGATCGTCGCGGGTTTTATCGGTAGCATTATTAAAATAGTAGGCAGGCTGTTCTATATAGCCCTTTAAATCTGAGGTAAGCAGCAGATTCGCCATTATGCTACTCTCGTTATTCTCGTTAACAGGCACACGGGTTTCATCTATTACCGCTACCGATAAATTGCCCGGAGCGGGCAGGCCTTCGCCATCTTTTGTAGCTATGTTTAGCACAACTTTTTGCCTTGGCGCATATGTTTGCCTTTCGGCAGATATGGCCACGTCAAGCCTATCGTCAGGATTCTGCAAAAACACCAACCGCTCATTCAGCGGTTCGCCGGTTGATGAGAACAAGGTGAATTGCGCTATGCCCGTAGGGAATTTATTTTTTGGCACCAAGGCAGAGAATACTGTATTACCCGGGTTGCTTTTAGCCGTATAAAAAACCTTCCCGCCGCTTTGCCCAACCAGATTAAACGCATCAGAAGCACCCTTGGCAGTAGCCACGGTTATACGCAGGTTATCTGGGCCCGATTCAAATACTTTTAATACATAACCCTCGTTAATAGCCCTGGGCAAAGCAAAGGTGCGCTTAGAGCCATCGGGAAACTCTATATTTACAAAGTAGTCTTCGCCTGCTTTGGGGGTATAGTTTAAAACTCCCATACCTAAGTGCGAGGTAGTTAATTTAGCAACCCGGTTACCCGCGGTGTTTTCAACAATGCCTTTTATATCAATCCCCAAGCCATCGGTACCAACAGCCTTAAAGGCAAGCTTTGCCGGAATGCCATTAATAATATTGCCGCCTTCGGGGAAGAACTGAACATCTCCTTTTGCAGATAAGGCCCTAATAGGTATGGTATTAGTTACCACATAGCCTTTTGATACATTTACCCTGGTAATAATAGTACCATTATTTAAAAGCGCCGGTGTATTGCCTGCCAGGTTAAGTTGAAAATTCCCTGCGCTATCGGTTATACCTTTTCCTTTGGTTATTACTTTATCATCAAGCATCACCGTATAATTAACCGTGTTGCCCGTGTATGTATTACTGTTAATATCCGTATAATTAATAACCGCCGTTAAATTATCCGCGCCAGGTTTATTGCTGTAATTAAATGTTGCCCGCGCAAATACTTTGTTGGTAATAGCGTTCCCAATGCTGATAGCTTTATCAAAAATATAGTCTTTACCATCATTTAGCATGTATTGTGTATATGCACGTATGCGGTAGTTACCCGCATGCAGTGTATCGGGCAGGGCTATATCACCAAAGGCAGTGCCTTCATTCAATTGCAGCTTTAAGGTTTGTGTGATAGAATCCTGATCGTTTATCAACTCTACATTCAATACCCCGCTATAGTCAGATAATTTATGTAAACTACCAAGGGTAACGTAGGCCTTAAACCAAATATTTTCGCCGGCCGCGTAGTAAGGCTTATCAAGGTGAAGGTGCACTTTCTCTACAGGATGCACTTCAGACCATTTTTCCAGTTGCTGATTTACCTTATTAAGGATGTCATCATCAATAACAAAACTGTAAATACAAACAACACAAAATGCTGCTAACAGCCGGGTAGTGGTACGTTTAATATTCATAATTCAGCAAGGCAGGTGTATTGTAAATATACTAAAACCTTTATTTAAAAAATCAATACATATTACTCTACTTTGTAGCGTATTACCTGCCTGCCTATATTGCCTTCGCTGTCTACGCCTTCAATCACTACACGGTAATTCCCTGCATCCGCGTTGTAATATTCAACCGTTGATATACCGCCAACGGTTACAATATTCGGTTTCCAGTAAATGGTAGTCCGCAGGTCAGCCAGTGTCTGGCGGTTCTTTACATCATATTTTGGTGAATAAAAAGTACGTGAGCGATAAATACCCTTTGGCGCGTATGGTTTTATGCCGCGGCCAAATGTTTGCGGGTACTCTACAGGTTCGTCGCCGCGCTTGGTGGTTATAACAATTACGCCACTACCGGCATCCATTCCATAAATAGCATAGGTGCCGGGGTTGCGCAGCACTTCTATAGATTGGACATCATTTACATTAAGTGTATTAATAGCATTACTTTGAGAGCGAAGCCCGTCTATAACCACCAGCATACGGCCAAAGCCCCGTGTAGTGTAAGGAACCCCATTCCTAAATATAACGCCCAATAAACGCCCCTGCAGGCAATCAGCCAGTTGCGGGCAACCCATGTTGTAAAAATCTTTAGCCAAAAAAACCTGGTCGGCATTGCCCGGCCCGTTTAAGTTTGATGAATGTTTAAGGGCATTCCGCTTCTCGCGTATCTGTACCTCGCGCAGACTGATAACATGGTTACCCTGTCCATACTTCATTTGTTCGTAGTATAACGCTTTACTGTTTTGGGCGTAAGTAGCAAGAAAGCTACTTGTAGTCAATTTAAAATCGGCAATATTTTTATAATTATTTGCCGCAGGTGGCGGGATGCTATCCATGGTTATAATTACGTCGCGTTTATTCTTTGCCGTACGCGCCTGGATCAAAAACTTGATACTATCTGCAAATATCACGTCGTTAAAGGCAAAACGACCTGCCTGGTCTGTAATGGTGTCTATTTGTAATACGCCGTCGCCAAAGTTTATCAGCTCAACCTTACCACCGGCTACCGGGCTGCCCGATGGTGTTGTTACCCTGCCTGATATGGTAAAATTCTTTTGATTGGCATACCTGTTTACAGGCTGATTCGCGCTCAGCACATCCTTCCACTCGTATCTATGGTATCCCTGGGTTAGCATCAATACATCCAGGTCGGCGCGGGTTTTATCGTTTACGTTGTTAAAGTAATATGCAGGCTGTTCTATATACCCCTTAATGTCTGAAGTTAACAGCAGGTTGGCCAGTATATTGTTTTCGGAGTTCTCATCAACCGGCACTTTAGTTTCATTTGTTACAGCTATAGAGAAACTGCCTACAGCAGGTTTGCCTTCGTTATTTTTAGCATTGATGCTTAAACCTATCTTTTGCCTTGCCGAATAACTTTGCTTATCGGCAATAACCGATAAACTAAGGATGTCGTCGGGGTTATTGATAAATACCAAGCGCTCATTTAAAGGTGTACCCGATGAGGAGAACAATGTGAACTGCGCTATCCCCGATGGGAATTTACTTTTAGGTATCGTAGCCGAAAATACCTTATTGCCCGGCACACTGCTTGCCGCGTAATAAACCTTAACTCCGCTTTGCCCTATGAGGCTAAACCTATTGCTGTTTTGCTTTGTGGCACTTACTACTACCCTTAAATTTTGTGGCCCGGCATCAGCAACGTTCAGTACAAAACCATCATCGGTGGCTACAGGTAAATTAACCGTTCCCTTTGAACCATCGGTATAAGTTAAATTTGCTTTATAGGTATTTCCTGCCTGCGGGGTAAAATTAATTACACCCATACCTAAATGAGCTGTAGTTATTATCGCTACCTGCTTGCCCTTGCTATCGGTTACCGTACCTTTTACATCTACACCTAATCCATCGGTGCCAATAGCTTTAAACGCTAACCTGGTTTCTATGCCGTTTACCATCACACCCCCTTCGGGGAAAAACTGTACATCGGCATGGCCTGCCATTACCCTTACAAGGATACTTTTATAAACCGCTCCTCCCTGCCCTGTGCCGGTAATGCCCGTAACTATTCTGCCTGTTTTTAGTAAAGCGGTATTATCACCCGGCAACTCTATATGCAGGTTGCCATTTGCATCTGTTACGCCTTTGCCTTTTGCTATAACATTATTATTTAACATAAGTGAGTAACTCACCGCGTTACCGGAATAAGCAGCGCCGTTAGCATCAGTATAATTAATATCAGCGCTAACTGTGCTGCGGCCGTTTTGGCCGGCCGTACTAAACGTAGTTTTAGTAAATACTTTGTTAGTAATAATGTTGGTTATGCTAATGGCTTTATCAAAGACAAAGTCGTTACCAGCGTTCAGCATATATTGGGTGTACGCGCGTATGCGGTAGTTGCCCTCATGCAGGGTATCGGGCAGGGCGAAATCGCCGTAGGCAAGGCCGTTGTGTAGTTGTAGCTTTATGTTTTGTTTAACGGCATCCTGCTCATCTATCAGTTCCACATTAAGTATGCCGCTGTCGGACTGCAAACGGTGTTCGGGGCCGGTAATTACATAGGCTTTAAACCATATATCATCGCCGGCTGCATAATATGGCTTATCAAATTGCAGGTGTACTTTTTCGATAGGATGCGCCCCCGTCCACTTATCTAACTGGCGTTGTACGATGGCAGCAATATCCTCATCGGCGCTAAAACTATAAGCGCCAACAACACCAATGGCCAGCAAAAGGCCCGCTATAAAACGTTTGTAAGCCATACATTTACAGGTAAATCACAATATAAACAATGCTGCGCAATAATTGTGCTTACCTGTAACGCTAAAATTTATTCTTCCACATCATGCTCTCTACAGGGCGGGTAGTAGGGTTGTTATATTTGGCGTTGCTTTTAGTGTTGTACATGGTTCCTATTTCTCCCTCCACTACAAAGTAAATGAGCTGGCCTATAGGCATCCCCGCATATATCTTTACAGGCTGCGCGCACGATATCTCCAGCGTCCAGGTGTTACAAAAGCCTACATCGCCTTTACCGGCAGTGGCATGTATATCTATCCCCAAACGGCCCGTGCTCGATTTTCCCTCCAAAAAAGGCACATGTTTATGCGTTTCGGTATATTCTACTGTTACACCCAGATAAAGTGTATTGGGTTGCAGTATAAAACCCTCCTTGGGTATCTCAAAACCAATAATTTCGTTATGCAGCCTGGCATCCAGTACACGGTCTTTATAAGTGGCCAAATGCTTGCCTAAATGCACATCGTATGAGTTTGTGCCCAGGCATTCCGGTTTAAACGGCTCAATTATAATAGTCCCTTTTTCAATCTCCTCGAGGATGCGCTTGTCTGATAAAATCATTATAAAAATTACTGGGCTTAAAATTATAATTAATTGGCCTAACTCCCAACAGGTAATGTGCACCCTACAGTATATAAAACTAAAAAGCCGCCTGTACTATTGCACATGCGGCTAAATTGCACCACCAACCGGCGGTGCTTACTCACACTACCCTACTTTAAATTTAAAGCCCTTTTTGTATGCTTGTTTTTTTTGCCGCAGCCGTTTGATCAACGCGTTGTTTAATGCAACCTTCTGTAATGGCAACGGCCATCAATACAGCGGCCGATATGTATATCCTCTTCATATTGTGTTAACTGTGATGATTAAAGTGTTTAGTACTTGTATGACGTAGGTTTATGGCCATTAGTTACAGGCCAAAAAAAATAACGCTAATTATTATATTTAGCTGATACAAATTGGCAAGCTTTTTTGCAATTTTACCATTCATGGCTATAGCGTACCGACAACAGATTGATGATGATACAGAGTTTGCGCTGTGGCGGATAGAAGAAACCGCCGAAGACCTGTACAAACAACTTCAGCTTGACGACACCGAGAAAGCCTACACCAAAAAATTAAGCAAAAGTAAACGTTACCTGCATTGGCTTGGCACCCGTGTGTTGCTTCGTAAAATGCTGGGTACCGACGATTATATAGACGCTAAAGTTGATAGCCACGGTAAGCCTTACCTGGTGAACCAGCCATACCATATATCGTTAAGCCACTCGTTTGATTACGCGGCCGTTATGATCAGTAAAACCCGGCCTGTGGGAATAGATATAGAGCAGATAAAGGAAAAGGTAGAGCGCATTGCCCATAAGTTTTTATCCCAGCGCGAACTTGATTTTATTGCAGACGATCACAAGATACAGCGGCTTTACGTTTGCTGGTGCGCTAAAGAGGCGGTGTACAAATGCTACGGACAAAAGGAAGTGTCGTTTGCAGATAATATATCTTTGCAGTCATTCAATTTTCAGCACCATGATGTGCTGCAGGCTAAACTGCATAAAGGCAACGTGGATATTGATTACGAAGTTGGTTACATGCAGTACGAAGATTATATGATAGGTTATGTGAAGGGATAAGCCGGATGTGCGGATATGCAGATTTTAGATGTACAGATGCTTTACATTTGATAATTTGAGGTTCAGATTAAATAAATGCAGAACAAAAAAGTAATTTTTCAGGATTGGGGGTTAACCGATTACCAGATTGCCTGGGACCGCCAGGAGCAGTTGTTTGGCGAGACCGTTAAACTTAAGACCGACATCCGCAACCGCGCACTTGCACTTGCCGGTAGCGATGAAATTATAGAGGATGCCATTACGCCCAACTACCTTGTTTTTTGCGAACACCCGCATGTTTACACCCTTGGCAAAAGCGGCAAGGCGGAGCATTTACTGTTAGATGAACAGGGCCTTAAAGAGAAGAACGCCGTTTACTACCCCATTAACCGCGGTGGCGATATTACTTACCATGGCCCAGGGCAGTTGGTTAGCTACCCCATTTTGGACCTCGACAACTTTTTTACCGATATACACCTGTACCTGCGCACACTGGAAGAGGCGGTTATTCTAACGCTTGCCCATTACGGGTTAACCGCAGGCCGATACCCCGGCTATACCGGCGTTTGGTTTGATGCCGACAACGAACGCGCGCGCAAAATTTGTGCTATGGGTGTGCGCTGCAGCCGTTGGGTTACCATGCATGGGCTGGCCTTTAACGTAAACCCCGATCTTGATTATTTTAAGAACATTGTACCCTGCGGTATCGACGACAAAGCGGTAACCTCTATGCAAGCCGAGCTTGGCCGTTCGGTTGACATGAACGAAGTAAAAGAAATCCTAAAGCATCATATTTCCGTACTTTTTGGTATGGAGATGATATAATGCGGATACTAACACTATTATTTTTGATTGGAACTTTTGCGGCTTGTACCAAAGCTACTGTACCTACACAAGCCGCCGTACAAAAAACCAATGTCAACATGCCTGCCACCGACACATTAACATATCTTGCCCTTGGCGATTCGTACACCATTGGCGAAGCTGTGCCGCAAGAACACTCCTTCCCTTACCAGCTGGCGGCAAGGCTTAAGGCAAGCAACCATGTGGTAACAAACCCAGATATTATTGCCGTTACCGGCTGGACCACCGGAGAATTGAAACATGGCATTACCCAACGTGGCATCACTAAGCACGATTACAACATAGTAACCCTGCTTATCGGCGTCAACAACCAGTTTCGCGGGTATAGTAAAGATGATTACCGGAAAGAATTTATTGAACTACTAAATACCGCTATCAACTACGCGGGAGGCAACAAACAGCATGTATTTGTACTTTCTATCCCCGACTGGGGCGTTACGCCGTTCGCCAAAAACGGAGGATATGATGTCCAGAAGGTAGGCGCCGAGATAGACCAGTTTAACGCCATCAATAAACAGGAAACCGAAAGAACAGGTGTTACTTATGTAGACATCACGCCTGCGTCCCGCCGGGCAAGCTACACACCCGACCTGATAGCTAATGATGGCCTGCACCCATCAGCCATAATGTATAGCCTTTGGGTATCACAAATATTGCCGGTTGTAAATGCGCAGGTGAAGTAAGCTTCTGTCACAATTAAGCATGAAAATTAAGCTTTGCTTTTTATTGGCTATTATAATATCTCAGGCGGGCTATGGTCAAGCAAACCGCACCATTATAGATTCGGTCAGATATCTGGCTATGGGCGATTCTTATACCGTGGGCCGCTTTGTGCCAACTGCTAAAAGTTTTCCTTATCAGCTTGCAGCAAGCTTAAAAAACAAGGGTATAAATGTGGCGCTACCTATTGTGCTTGCGCAAAATGGCTGGCGTACAGATGAGTTATTAAAAGGGATTGCCGGATATCCCAGGACCGGAACTTTTGATTTTGTAACCCTCCTAATAGGTGTTAACAATCAATATCAAAATAAAAATCCCGACATCTACAAAACAGAGTTTACCCAAATACTTAACGCAGCCATAATTATGGCCAAAGGGAACCCAAAACATGTGTTTGTATTATCGATACCTGACTGGGGTTCTACGCCATTTGCCAACGGCCGTAATCTGGATAAAATTAGCGCAGAAATTGACGAATATAACTTCATAAATAAAGTAGTAGCTGATGCTGCCAAGGTACACTACATTAATATAACTGGACTGTCGCGTACAGACAGCATAAACACAGACCTCGTTACCACCGATCACCTTCACCCATCTGCCAGGATGTACAGTTGGTGGGTACAAAAAATTGCGAAAGTAGTCGCGAAAGAATTTAAGAAGTAATTTTCAAGCTTATTCATCACCACCTAACACTCCGGCAAGCTAATCGGGATATTAATAGCCAGACCTCCGTCTGAGGTTTCTTTGTATTTGGAGTTCATGTCCAGGGCGGTTTGCCACATAGTGCGTACTACTGCGTCGAGGCTTACCTTGGCTTTATCAGGGTTGCTTTGCAGGGCGAGTTGGGTGGCGGTAATAGCTTTTATGGCCCCCATGGTGTTGCGCTCTATGCAAGGCACCTGTACAAGGCCACCTATCGGGTCGCAGGTGAGGCCAAGGTGGTGTTCCATAGCGATCTCTGCAGCCATTAAAACCTGCCGCTGGCTACCGCCCAGGCACTCGGTAAGGGCCGCTGCCGCCATGGCAGACGATACGCCTATCTCGGCCTGGCAACCGCCCATAGCAGCAGATATGGTGGCACCTTTTTTAAAGATACTGCCCACCTCAGATGCGGTAAAAAGGAACCGGATTATTTTTTCCTCATCAAAACCGTCACAAAAACTAATATAATACTGCAACACAGCAGGTATTACCCCTGCGGCACCATTAGTTGGTGCGGTAACTACCCGGCCAAAGGAAGCGTTCTCTTCATTAACGGCAAGCGCGAAACAGCTTACCCAATCTAAAATATTCTGAAAGCCGTTGCCGGTTTGGCGCATGGCCTGTACCCACTCGGCGTAATTGCTGTAGGTATGGCCTTTTAGCAAACGTTTATTTAACGCCGATGCACGGCGGGCAACATTCAGGCCGCCCGGCAGGTTGCCGGAGGTATGGCAACCTCGGTACATACACTCCTGCATCACCTTAAAAATATTCAGCACGCCATCGCGCGTTTCCTTTTCGCTGCGCCAGGCCAGCTCGTTCTCTAATACCACTTCCGATATTTTAAGCCCTGTTTTACGGCACCAGTGCAGCAGGTCGCCTGCAGTATCAATAGGGAAAGGCAGATCAACCTCCGTTTTTTGGCCGGTTTGCTCGCCCTCTTTTACCACAAAGCCACCGCCAATAGAATAGTATGTGGCAGATACAGCCGTTTCGTTACTTAAAAATGCCTGGAAGGTTACCGCGTTAGGGTGAAACGGCAGGCTCTCGGCAAACAGGAACAACAGGTCATCATCAGTAAAAAAACTGATCTCTTTTTCGCCGCCCAGTTGCAGTTTATGGGTTTGGTTGATGTCGGCAATTTTGGCATCTATCTTGTCAACCTCAAAAGTTACCGGATCATCACCGCTAAGGCCAAGTAGTATGGCAATATCGGTACCGTGGCCCCTGCCTGTTTTAGCCAATGAGCCGTATAGTAAAATTTTTATTTGTACAACAAGCGGCAGGGCACTCTTCTGTTTAAGCAGCTCAACAAACTGTTGCGCGGCACGCCACGGCCCAAGCGTATGCGAGCTGGACGGGCCTATGCCTATCTTAAACATATCAAATACCGAGATTTGTTCGCGTTGTTGCATCAAACAATAATTAAGAAGTAAAAATAAGTAACATTTGGTGATTAATGGTTAGCGTACACGGATTAGTTTAGCAACATCAATCTTTAATCGCTACCTAAGCCATCCCGGGGAATTTGATACCTGCAGCTTTTATATCGTTGATTATCTTTTCCTGCAGCGCCATTTTGGTACCCAGGAAGTGAGCAGGGTCTACCCATACACGTACAGTAAAACGCATCCCATCACCTTCTAACAGAAGCACACCAACCTTAACGGCGGGTTCGCCCATTATATTGGGTACATTTTTAATTGCCGTAGTTAAAATACCCTTTACCTGTTCAATATCAACCCCATAACTCAATTTAAAATCAATATCTAAACGGCGCTTACCCTGGCGGCCTATATTGGTTATTACCTCATTAAAAAGTTTTCCGTTGGGTATAATAACCGTTTTATTATCGGCAGTAAGTATCTCGGTATAAAAAAGCTGTATGGTTTGTACACGTCCATCCTGCCCCTGGGCTATAATATGGTCTTCAATCTCGAATGGTTTTAGCAATAATATTAAAACCCCGCCCGCAAAGTTTTGTAACGTGCCCGATAATGCTAAACCAGCCGCAACACCTAAGGCACCAATAACAGTGCTGATAAACGTAAGCTGGAAACCAATAATGTTGAATACCGTAATGATGAGTACCGCATATAACGCGGTGATTGAAAGACTTAAAAAAAACGGTTGTAAGGACGAATGAATTTCGCGTTTACTCATCCGTTGGGTAAGCCGCGATTTAATGAACGCTATAGCCCAAAGTCCTACTAAAAATAGTATTATCCCGGCGGCGTAACTCGGCCCCCTATCGACTAACCAAACATGAAATTTATGATAGAATTCTTTAAGCTCCATAGACAGAGCCAAAATTAAGATTTTTATTTTAACTGTACAGGGTTACAAACAGCTCGGGGCCTTTAAACAAAACCCACTCTACAATGCGGCTGTGTATGTGCTTCCTTTTTTTAACTATTTGTTTCATACCGGCACATATTCAAATGCTGTGCCTAAATGCCAAAACACTTGTAATGTTACAAAACATTAATATTGGTGCACAAAATGGTGGGATATTCTCCTGTAAATCACCTCATATAGCCAACAACAGCCTTTAAAACGTTCTTAAAAAGTGCACAAACAAAAAAACCCCTGTCTGTTTTATCAGACAAGGGTTTTCATTAAGTATATAGTCTAAAGTACTAAGCCTTAAGTCGACTTCAGACTTCAGACATCGGACTTCCGACTTAGGTGATATTACATCATGCCGCCCATGCCGCCACCCATTGGAGGGCCGCCTGCGCCTTTATCATCTTCAGGCTCATCTGCCAACACACACTCGGTGGTTAACAACATAGATGCGATAGAAGCTGCATTCTCTAATGCTACACGGCTTACTTTAGTTGGGTCGATAACACCGGCGCCAATTAAGTTTTCGTAAACATCGGTACGTGCATTGTAACCAAAGTCGGCAGTGCCTTCTTTAACCTTTTGTACAATGATTGAACCTTCGATACCCGCGTTGTCGCAAATTTGACGAAGAGGCTCTTCGATAGCACGGCGAATGATCTGGATACCGGTATTCTCATCTTCGTTAGCGCCTTTAAGATCAGCTATTGAAGCAACCGCACGGATGAAGGCAACGCCACCACCTGCAACAATACCTTCTTCTACAGCCGCACGGGTTGCATGTAAAGCATCGTCTACACGGTCTTTTTTCTCTTTCATCTCAACTTCTGATGCTGCACCAATGTACAATACAGCAACACCGCCCGATAATTTAGCTAAGCGCTCTTGTAATTTTTCTTTATCGTAATCAGATGTGGTAGTTTCGATCTGTGCACGGATCTCGCCAACACGGCCTTTGATCATGTCTGCATCACCGGCACCATTAACTACAATTGTATTGTCTTTGTCGATAGTGATCTTTTCTGCCTGGCCTAACATAGAAAGGTCTGCGCTTTCTAATTTGTAACCACGCTCTTCAGAAATAACGGTACCACCGGTTAACACGGCGATATCTTCTAACATTGCTTTACGGCGATCGCCAAAGCCAGGTGCTTTAACAGCAGCAACTTTTAACGAACCACGAATTTTGTTAACTACCAATGTAGCTAATGCTTCGCCATCTAAGTCCTCAGCAATAATTAAAAGTGGTTTACCTGTTTGTACTTGTTTCTCCAGGATAGGAAGTAATTCCTTCATTGAAGAGATCTTTTTATCGTAAATCAAAATGTAAGGGCTTTCTAATTCCACTTCCATTTTGTCTGAATTGGTAACAAAGTAAGGTGATAGATAACCACGGTCAAACTGCATACCTTCTACTGTTTTCACTTCAGTTTCGGTACCTTTTGCTTCTTCAACCGTAATAACGCCTGATGTACCAACTTTACCCATAGCCTCAGCTATTAACGAACCAATAACCTCATCGTTATTAGCCGAAATAGATGCTACCTGTTTAATTTTGTTGTTATCCTCGCCTACGGTTTGTGATTGGGTTTTTAAGTTGGCTACAACAGCCGAAACCGCTTTGTCAATACCGCGTTTAAGGTCCATTGGGTTTGCACCTGCTGCAACGTTTTTAATACCTGCAGTAACAATAGCCTGTGCTAAAACAGTAGCAGTTGTAGTACCATCACCTGCAATATCAGCAGTTTTTGATGCAACTTCTTTAACCATTTGCGCACCCATGTTTTCGATAGGGTCTTTCAGTTCAATTTCTTTAGCTACAGTTACACCATCTTTGGTAACCGCAGGAGAACCAAATTTTTTATCGATAATTACGTGACGACCTTTTGGGCCTAATGTAACTTTAACCGCATTAGCTAAAATATCAACACCACGCTTTAAAGCGTCACGTGCCTCAACATTATATTTAACTTGTTTTGCCATGATTTAATTTTTGATTTATTGAATTAGTGATTTAGTGACTTTCCTAAACCGCCATTCATCGTTTTTTAAGTTTTAATTTTACTATAGCTATGACCAAATCAATAATTCAGTCATTCACCAAATCACTAATTATAATACCGCGTAAATGTCAGATTCGCGCATGATCAGGTATTCTTTACCGTCAATATTGATCTCGGTACCGGCATATTTTCCGTATAAAACAGAATCGCCAACTTTAACTGTAACAGGGATAAGTGTGCCAGAAACATCAGCATACTTACCTGGGCCTACAGATACTATAGTGCCTTTTTGAGGTTTTTCCTGGGCTGTTTCAGGAATGTAAATACCAGAAGCGGTTTTGGTTTCGGCTGCAGCAGCTTCTACAACCACTCTATCCGCAAGGGGTTTAATGTTTAATGACATAGTAGTACTATTTTGATTTTATAATTTTAAGTTTTCGTTTATGCTTTTCACATCAATTATGCCAAGCAGCAATTATTTATTGCATTGGCATATTTTCTGTTCAATTGTCACCTTTTAAACCCGGGTTACAACCATTTGATATAAGCTTGTTACCGCCCAAGTGTCAACGTGTCAGTCAGCTTCCATACCAACAAAAAAGGCTTTGGAGTATAGTCCAAAGCCTTTAATATATTTTTATATAACCCTATTACTTTTTAGGTTGGGCAGCAGGTGCAGGTGTAGTTGCAGGCGTACTTAACGGTGCAGTTACAGGCGCGGTTGTGCCTTTTGGTTTAGAGTCTTTCCTGATCTGTTCTAATAAAGCAGGGTCGCTGCCTTTTTGAGAACCATCCTTAACCGATACATTGATCATAAGAGACAGAACCATAATAGTGATAGCCAATACCCAGGTACCTTTTTCTAAAAAATCGCCGGTTTTTTGCACACCCATCAGTTGTGACGTGCCCGAAAAATTTGAAGCTAAACCGCCGCCTTTAGGGTTTTGGATTAATACGATCAGGCCTAAAAGGACACATAAAATGATCGTGATGATGATTAAAACTAAATACATTTCTTATTATATCAATTGGTTTTCTTTTCTAACTGTTCAATCTGGGCTGCAAAGTAAAGCTTTTTTTCCGGATATTTCAATATCAATTTTTTATAAGTAGCTATCGCTTTATGATATAGCATCTGGTCGCAATAGATACGTGCCAGTGTTTCTGTCACAAAATCGTTCTGGTCTTCCGAGCTTCTTTTCGCCTTGTTCTCATTATCCAGCTTATCTGCCGACAAGGGTTTTATTTGCGGCTCGGCGTGAATAAAGCGCTCTATTATTACATCTTCTTTCTTAGCGGGATCAAACGCTATCTTGCCATCGTTGGTATCGCGCTCTACTCCGCTTACCGATGTAAGGCTAAAGATGTTTTCGTAATACTGCTGCTGCAGTTCGCTGCCACCACCACCACGCCTTGCCGGGCCTGCTGTTTCTTGCGGTGCCTGTTTAGCATTATTTACCTGCTCCCGGGAGTTAACATAAGGCTGGTATGTACCAGCGTGCTCTTTACGGGTTTTACTTAGCCACCACATAAAGGTATACGGCATCTTATCATCATCGTAACGCGATACCTGGTGTTCGGTACTTTCGTTAAGCTGCGCCGCAGGCCCGCCTTCTGACGGCTCATTTTTCGGAGCGACGGTTTCCTCAACGTTTGCATTATTATTTACGCCGCGTAATTCATCCAGTTTTTTATCGAACGACAGGTAATCGGCACCAATAGCGCTGTCCATTATCAGGCGCTCTTCCTGCTCCTGGATGTGTTTATTCTCATCATCCAAATGCTCTGCAACCGGCTGCGGCTGATGAAACAACACTTCTGATGCTTCTTCTTCCTCGGGGCCGCTTTCTACATATGGCTCGCTAAACCTTGCTTCGGCAATAGGCTCGGCCGGGGTTTCGGTCGTATTCTGCTCAAAGCCAATATCCTCAATGCTTACGATCTCGTCATAAACATCATCTTCAATATCTTCCTGCGGCTGCTCCGGTTCCTGCGCGGGTATGTTTTGCACTACCGGCTTAGGGAAACGCGACCCAAACCTTGGCCCCTCGTATTGAGGAATAGGAGGAGGTGTATCTTCATCTGCCTGTGTTTCAACGGGTGTTTGTTCGTTGGATGCTTCGGGTTGATGGGACTGGTATGAATCTTCAATAATTGTTTCTGCCGCAGGCTGCTCTTCAACGTTTTCAGGCCCGCCAAACGATTGTTGGGTTTGGTCAAACCCGTTGTTAACAACAGGGGCTTCGGTAATTTCCTCAGCAATCCCTTCAGATGCTTCCTCAGTAGCTTCGGGCAGTTCAATAATTTGTATGGGCTCTTCTATTTGCTCATCAATAACCTGTATAGGTTGGTTTACAGGTTCATCGGCAATAACACTTTCCTGCCCGGCAGGTATATCGTACCCATTATTGTCAAATGCATCGGCATCAACAGATTCGGGGGCGGGTACACCTACGTTAAAATATCTTTGAGTACTGGTATAAACATCTTCTGTAGTATGTATAACACTTGCATCATTCACCACAGCCAGATCTTCGGGGTGGTAAACCACTTTGTGCAAGGTGCGTGGGTTGTAATAAACCGCGGCCCTGCTCACCTGTTTTTTATCGCCGGTACGGGCAAGTAATACCTGCAATAAGCCGCTCTGCGGGTTATCCCGGACCAAACGCTCCAGGCTTTGGGTATACAATGATCCGTTATCGGCCGGATTGGCCAACAAGTCCCATAAAATTTCTTTCTGCCTGCTATCTACGTATTGATCCACGTTTGTATTTGAACTATAATGCCTACCAGTTGGCAAAGGCCCTGTTAAAAATATCGTCGGTTAACTGCTTTACAATATCTTGTATCAAAGCCTGTTCCTGCGATGAACTTTCGCCCGTAAATTCTTTATATTTTGTAAACGACTCTTCAAAATTAAGCTTTTTATCGGCTTCATATACATATTTTACGTTAACCGTAATGGTTAAACGGCTGGCACCGGCAATTGGCGCGGTATTACTATTGGTAGCCTGTATAGAAACTGGTGCAATACTGTAGTTAGTGATAGAGCCGCTCATGGTAGCATTGGCCTCGCCACGGGTTATGCTGATACTTGTTTGCGAACGGATGCGGTTTTTTAAAGCCTCGGTAAAAGTTTGGCTTAAAGTAGGCACCACAAGTTGGGCGTTATTCTCAAAAAACTGCACGTCGATTGTTTTTAAGTCGAGCGGGATAGATGCGCCGCTAAGCGATAGCTTGTAGGCACACGAGTTAAAAAGCATAACCACCGCCCCTAATGTTACAATACTTAAAAATAACCTTCTTTTCATTTGTTACCCTATAAATCTAATTCTTTTATTTTGCGATATAAAGTTCTTTCTGATATCCCCAGCTCATTGGCTGCAAGCTTACGCTTGCCCTTATGCTTTTTAAGCGCTTTACGGATCAGGTCAGATTCCTTTTCTATCAGCGATAACGACTCCTCCACCTCTTCGGCATCGTGTGTTATATTATAATCGTTATTGCTATTGCTGTTAACGTTATTGTTAACGGGTTGCTGCAGGGTAAATTGTGGCTCGTGGCTATTGGTTGGCAATTCAATATCGCGGTAAAGCTGTGTTATAGCCGGCGAGTTGTTTACATAATTTGTACTTACGCCACCATGCTCAATAATATCGGCTACCAGTTTTTTAAGCTCCACCATATCGCGCTTCATATCAAACAGCACTTTGTACAGGATGTCTCGTTCAGAAAAATCCTCCTTTGGCTGGTTATCCAGGCGCATAGGCAAATTACTGCGGCTGGCTTCGTGCGGAATGTAGGTTAGCAGCGTTGGCGCGGTTATTACACGGTCGCGCTCTAACACGGCTAACTGCTCAGCCATGTTTTTTAACTGCCTTACATTGCCCGGCCACGAATAATTAATAAGTACCTGCTGCGCTTCATCATCCAACTGAATGGGCGGGGTACGGTATTTATCGGTAAAATCTGAGGTAAACTTACGGAATAGCAAAAATATATCTTCTTTCCTGTCGCGCAGTGGGGGGATGCGTAACGGAACGGTATTTAACCTGTAATAAAGATCCTCGCGGAACTTACCGGCCTTTACCGCATCGTAAACATCAACATTGGTCGCGGCAATAACCCGTACGTTGGTTTTCTCTACCTTAGATGAACCCACCCTGATGTATTGGCCCGATTCTAACACCCTAAGTAAACGCGCCTGTGTACCTAAAGGCATTTCGGCAATCTCATCTAAAAAGATGGTACCACCGTTAACGGTTTCAAAATAACCTTTACGCTCGCCAACGGCACCGGTGTACGCGCCTTTTTCGTGCCCGAATAATTCCGAATCAATGGTGCCTTCGGGTATCGCCCCGCAGTTTACCGCTATGAACGGCCCATGCTTACGTGGGCTCATCTGGTGAATGATGTGCGAAAAAACCTCCTTACCACTACCACTCTCCCCGGTAATTAATACCGAAATATCAGTAGGCGCAACCTGGTTGGCTATGTTTATTGCCCTGTTCAACAACGGCGAGTTGCCGATGATGCCAAAACGTTGTTTGATTTCTTGAATGTCCATTTATCCAATTTGAGGATTTGGCAATTTGAAAATTTGGAAATGATTCATCTTCAAATTTTCAAATCATCAAATTAATCAATTATCTTTCCCATTAACGTTGCTGATGTACTGCGTTCTATCAGCACGTTTACATACTGGCCCGGTTTATAATTTTCGTTAACCGGGAAAATAACCATCGCGTTTTGATCGCTGCGGCCACAGTAGTCCTTATCCGATTTTTTGGATAGGCCTTCGATCAGCACTTTTTCTACCTTGCCTATACGTGCCTGCAAACGGTAGAACGAATACTCGCGTTGCTTATCTACAATTTGCGTTAGGCGGCGTTGTTTTACATCTTCAGGAACGTCATCCGCATAGCGTTTGGCCGCTAACGTACCCGGCCTTTCGCTGTATTTAAACATGTAGGCATAATCATATTTTACGTAATCCATCATGGTTACGGTATCATCATGTTCTTTGTCTGTTTCACTACAAAAACCTGTTATGATATCTGTAGAAATGGCGCAATCACCAATTATCCTGCGGATGGCATCCACACGGTTCATGTACCACTCGCGGTCGTAAGTACGGTTCATCATGTCCAGTATGCGGCTGTTCCCGCTTTGTACCGGTAGGTGTATATAGTTACAGATATTATCGTATTTGGCAATGGTTTCCAAAACCTCATCAGTAATATCTTTTGGATGCGATGTGGAGAAACGTACACGCAGATCGGGGCTTACCAATGCCACCATTTCCAAAAGATTGGCAAAGTTTACAGCCTCCTCTAAATCTCCCCCGATAGGGGAGACTTTTTGAACCGCGTTGTCAGAACCCTCTCCTTCGGAGAGGGCAGGGAGAGGCTTCCATTTGTAAGAATCCACATTTTGGCCCAAAAGCGTTACTTCTCGGTAGCCCTGGTCAAACAAAGCCCGGCACTCGGCTACAACAGAATACGCATCGCGGCTGCGTTCGCGTCCGCGGGTAAATGGCACCACGCAAAAGCTGCACATATTATCGCAGCCACGCATAATAGATACAAATGCATTTATGCCGTTGCTGTTTAAGCGTACCGGGTTAATGTCGGCATAAGTTTCTTCGCGGCTAAGCAAAACATTAACCGCTTTTTGGCCGCCATCAACCTGTTCTATCAGGTTCGGCAGATCGCGGTAAGCATCAGGGCCAACTACAACATCAACCAGTTTTTCTTCTTCTAAAAATTTGGCTTTTAAGCGCTCGGCCATACAACCCAATACGCCTACCACCATACCGGGGTTTTTAGCCTTTGCCCAGGCAAATTCTTTGAGACGGTTACGAACGCGGGTCTCGGCGTTCTCGCGTATAGAGCAGGTGTTAATAAAAACCACATCGGCATTTTTAAAATCTGATGTAGTTTCGAATCCCTTCTCGGCTAATATCGATGCTACTATCTCGCTGTCAGAGAAATTCATGGCACAGCCATAGCTTTCTATATAAAGCTTACGGCCATTATGTTTACCAACAGGCTCTAATACTAAAGCCTCGCCCTGCCTGCTCTCATCATGCACTTTATCCGGTATAAGCAAATCCATTGTCATCTAAAAAATTGAACCGCAAAAATACAATTTTTTATATAATGAAATGACAGTTTGTCAGCGTTTAACAATTTTGATTTTTTGTTGTTGTAAGATACAGAAGCCACCGATCGGTTGCTTACATAAATAATAAGCAAACCAATAATGGCAACTAACATATTAAAATACCGCTGGCTAAAAATATTACTTATAGTAATAGGCTCATTAGCAATTATTACTGTTGTATTGGCTTTATGCATTAACAGCATACTTGCACCCAAGCTATCCGCCAAGCTTAAAGAAGCTGTTTTAAAAGGAACAGATAGCCTCTATACCATCAATTACAGCGACCTTGACCTGAACGTATTACAAGGCAGGGCCGTGTTATATGATTTAACTTTTAAAGCCGATACCGCCGTTTACCATCAAATGAAAAAACGCGGCACTGCCCCGGGCCAACTTTACGAACTACATGTAAAGCGACTGGCGATATCCGGAGCCCATGCATTTGAACTTTACTTTAAAAAGAAACTTAACATTGGCCGCGTTACACTCAATTCGCCCGAAATAGCTATTAATAAATATCTGCAGAAACCCGATACTGCTAAGAAAGATAAACGCACAATTTATCAGAAGCTATCTAAAAGCCTTAAGCTGATACATGTTGGCGAAATATTGCTTACAGATATTAATTACAAGCAGCGCGACTATACCGGGCCAAAAGCTGCCCTATCGCAGTTAAGGGAGATGGATGTAAAAGCTACTGACCTGCTGATAGATTCGGCCACGCAAAAAGATACCACGCGTTTTTTATATTGTAAGGATGTGACCACCCAGCTAAAAAACTACAGCAGCAAATCGGCCGATGGGTTGTATACGTTTAAAGTAAAAACGGTTAAACTATCAACGCAAACCAAAAAACTTACTGTAAGGGGGGTAAACTTACAGCCGGTAGATCACAACGTATTTTTTCAGAAAAGCAAAGCGGACCGTTTTACTGTGCGCATAGATTCGGTACAGTTTAATAATTTCGATTACATAACTTACCAGAAAGAGCAATCGCTGGATGTTAAACGTGTGGTGATGGCTAATGGCTTTTTTGAAGTTTATAGTAATTATAACGGCAAACTGCAAACCACCGACAGGCTGGTGACCTTTCCGCATTGGGCCATACGCCATGCCATAAAAGCTGCTGTAAATGTTGATACGCTCGACCTGAAACATTTCGAGGTGAATTACAAGCAGCTCAATAAAAAACCTATGAAAACGGGTGTGGTGATATTCAACAATATCTCGGCCCGTTTACGCAACCTCACTAATAACAAAGCGGCACTTGCCAAAAACAACATTGCAACTGCTAGCGTCACCAGTTATTTTATGGGCAAGGGTAAACTAAATCTATCTTTTAATTTTAACCTTAACGATGCCAATTATAAGTATAATTATAAAGGGCACCTTGGGCCAATGGATATTGCAGCAGCCAACCCTGCAACCATGCCCTTAGCTATGGTTAAGATCACATCTGGCAGGGTGAAAAGCCTCGACTTTAATTTCGGCAGCACACAAAAAACATCTACAGGCACGGTAAACTTTTTATATAGCGATTTGAAAGTTGATGTACTTAGGAAGGATGATGATAAAGGATACAGCAAAAAGTCCATTATATCGGTACTGGCAAATTCTATAATTATTAAACACGATAACCCCGACGATGGTAAGACCGCACCACGCACCGCCAAAGTAGTATTTATACGCCCGGCAAATTTCCCTTTCTTCAAAACCGTTTGGCTTTCTGTATTAAACGGTATCAAAGCCTGCGCCGGTGTTGGCGAGGCAAAAGAAAAAGGCAAAAAAGAAGACGCCGAAAAATTGAAAGAAGACCAGGAGAAACGCTTAAAAAAAGCCAAGGAGAAGAAAGAGGACGAGGATAAAAAGTTTAAAGAGAAGATGAAGGGTAAGAAGAATTAAATGACTATCATATAATCGCTGGACCATGTTATGGCTCTTGTTAAAACGATTGCAAGAGGAATAAAAATCTTGCGCTCGTCTGTGACAAGTGCTTAATATGGTTTTACGTTTGCAACGTAAAACCCCGTATTTAATATATCATATCCAATAAGCCGCCCTTGTAAAAACATCAATCCAATCAACAATTGTAAACGTCACAAAATACTTCTTCAAGATCCCTAACTTTATATTGATGCGACATAGGAATAAAAATAATAATTGTCGCGATATAATCGCTAAACCATGTTAAGCACTCGTCAAAGACGAGCGCAAGACTAAGGGAAAGAAAAGTTAATAATACCTCGTAATTATTGCAACAGCAACTTCAAATTAATACCAAAATTAGTGAACGAGGTATTAAACGATTGTGACGTGTAGGGCTTAGTAATGTTGCTATCGTAAAACAAATTGAGGTTAAAGCGCTGGTTTATCACATAATCTATAGCCGGCCGAAGCGTAATATTTTTAGCGCCCGACGATACTTCGGCAGCGGCTACATCGGCACGGTAAATAAGGGTTTTGTTATCGCGCACGGCAACGTCAAGCTTAAAGTTAATGTCATTGTTATCGCGGTTGCCGGTACCAAATAAGCCCCACGGCATCCTGAAATTTTTAGGGCGGTAACCAAAGCCAAACACTAATATATTTTCGTCCTGCTGGGCAAGCTGGCTGTTTAGCAAGCTTAAGTTTAACGAGCGGGTTTTGCGGTACTCAAAATTAGCTGTCATGCTGTTCTTGAACCTCACATCGGCCCCTAACAGAGGCACAAACTGCTCAAATATAGCCACCTGCGAAAACTGATAAAAGGGCAGGAAATCGTTATTAAAATCGCGCGAGCTAACGGCATTGTTATTTTCCTGGTATTGCAGCAAGGTGGTAAAGCTACTTACGTTATATGATGAGCGGTAACCATGCTTAAGGTCAAACGAATCGAACAGGTCGGCAAAGAATGGCATTTTACCCAGGCCCGCGTAAGAAATTTGCCAGTTAGGAATCGGGATCCTGGGGAACTGGCTGGTGCTTGATGATCCGGCATCCTTACCCGAGTATGCCGCCAAAAACGCCGGTACCAAAACATTTTGGGCGTTAGGCCCGTAACCATCGGCATAGCCATTTGCTGCCCCACCTGAATTTGGATTGGTAACACCAAGCCGCTGCGATATTACAGCCCGGTTATCCAAAAACTTCTGGTAAGTGGGCGATCTGCCGGTAACGCCTCCCGATTTGGCGAACGCCGTACCAAGCGAAAAGAAAGAGATACTATAAGTGCCGGTTGTTACCGGGCTCAGGTTCTCGATACTATTGGTTGACGCCAGGTATTTAAAATTGCTTTGGTAGTTTTTATCTTGTGTTTTAAACGCTATCAACTCTATCCGAAGATCAGATACAGGCTCAATAATGCTCCGCAGGCGGATGTCCTCGTTAAACGATTTTACATACAGTTGGTTCTGCAAGGTATCGGTAGTTATCCAGCCGTTGGCTATAGCACGAGGGCGCAGATCGGCCTGGCTGCCTATTAAAAAGCCTAAGCCCGGGGCATCGTAAGTAAAGTCCTGCCCAAAGAAATTCGATTTAGGCAAATACCCGGGCAGGAAAGTACCTTCGGTACGGGTATAGGTGCCGCTTACACTTTTAATACCGGTTAACAACCCCATAAAGAACTTGGCCGCCCCTGTTTTTTCGTTCCTTCCTTTGCGCAAACCGCTAAACTTATTGTAAAAGTTAGAAAAGTTAAGGTTGGGGTTGAATTGTATGGTACGCGCGTTCTGGATGCTGTTCCCCACATCATAGCTTGGGTTATTTATAGCAAACTCGGGTTGGCTTTGCCAGTTAAAGTTGGTACTATAGCGCACGGTTAAAGCCGTCCAGTCTAAACCGGGCAGCTTATTTACCGGCGCTGTCCAGTTTAAATTAATGGTGTGGTTATAATTGGTGGTGCGGCCCAGTTTCCAAAGGTTTTCCCAAAGGGTATCCCGCTTTAAGCCGTTAATGCGTCCGGCGGGTTCATCCACAACAGACAGGTTTGTGGCATCAATATCCAGCGTTAAAGATTTGGAAAGGTTCCACCCTATACCATAAACACGGGTAATATTAAAGTTTTTGTTGAAAGATGTTGGGATGGGTATAAAGTTGTTAGGATCGTTGTTACGTAGCGTATTCTCTGAGTAAAACCGGTCGAAATTAATGCTGAAATTTAGCCTCGACGGCAGGATGCTGAAATTAAAGTCGCGCGCCAGGGCCAACAGGTTGCTCTTAATGATCTTGGCAAACGGCGTGTAGTACTTAGGATCTTTATTGTAATTATAATTAAGTGCTACCCTGTAGGTTTTTGAAAAATCATTCTCAACATTAAAATCGTGGTGCTGATATTCGGTGTAAGCATAGGTAGCCGCGAAGTTTTCAATATCCCATACATGCACAGGCGCCGAAGGATCGGTGCGCTCTTTATGTACATTGGTGAAGTTGATGCTTTTACGGGTAGTAAAATCTTGGGTAACATTCTTTATCGAGTCGCGCGCTTTATTATCCGGTGCCGCGGCAAGCGATTTTTTCAGTTCTACGTCGGGCGATCCCGGGTCATATTGCGGGGTACTTACCTGGGTAGAGATATTTACATAAGCAGGTATGCGGATCCCGCTCTTCTCCGGGAAAAACTTACCCAGCTCTATACTTGCAGATGCATCTATGGCCTGGTTATCGCTCCGGTTACGGTCGCTCACCCTCGAATCCAGCGTACCAAAACCAATAGTACTTTTTGTACCCGATACGGTAATGTTCGCAAAGTCGGCCAGTGCGGCATCAACTCTTGCCGTAGCGGCCCAGCCACCACGCTGGTCAAAATCGGTAAGGCGCAATTCATCAAACCAAACGGTGCCCGTTTTATTTAAGCCATCATCGCCGGGCAGCCCGCCGGGTTTGTAGGGGTTGCGCACACCAAGCATAATGGTACGCAGGCGGCTCAGGTCGGGCTGGCCTTTAATAGTTACTTTATTTCTGCCATCGGTGTACACAAATGGCACCGTAAACGGCCAGGGCTGCCCGTTTAACTTGGCGTTATTGCGGGCAAGTTTTGCATCTATCAAAACAGAAAGCTGCAGGTCCAACTCGTTTACCGCCGGCCAAATACTTCCCGGGTCGCGGGTGCCGGGCTGGGTTACAGCCAACGGCACTTCGTATTCGTAATAATTGTCCTGGTAGTCCACACCTAAACGTACAAAACCATTCAGGTCGTTATCTCTCAGCTGCTCGCCCTCGGCGTGAATAAACATCTGGATACGCTTATACGACCGCAGGTCATTAAAGAAGGTGCGGAACGCCGCCCTCGAGTAACCATCGCGCAGGTTATTAACGTTTAACGATAGCGATTGCTCGTTAAGCTTGGTATCGGTTTGCAGGTTGTTATAGTTACGCTGGCGGTTAATGCCCGGCGGCACCACATAAGGTATTGGCGTACGGTTACCATTTTCCTCGATGTTTACGGCCTGCACGTCTAATGTAGAGCCATCAATAACGGGGCTGATAATGGCGGGGTCGGCAATTACGTTTTGCGGGTTATTTTCGGCGTTAAAGGTACGCCATTCGCCCCTTACCAGTTGCAGGGTAGCAAAACGCAGTATGGAGGTATCGGCAAAGTTTGTCATGAACATCCGCATAAAACGGATAGCCTTAAAATCCTGAATGTTACCAACCTTGCTTTGATACTCGGTTATTGGCACCCTAAACTGGTACCAGGTAACAGCCTGTGTTGTGCCATTTGGCAGTTTTATGTTAGATGTAATTTTATCATTAATAAAGTTTTGGCCAACAACCATGTCTTGCGGGCGGATAGACACACGGTACTGGAAATACTCGTCTGTTTGGCTCATATTGTTATCGCGGTTAATATCCTCACCATCCGGCAAAGATGTTGAGGCCGAGGTTTGGATGCCAAGTTCGGCTTGAGATTGCTCTGCTGTTTTTGAATTACCATCGGTACCGTTATAACGGCTATAACGCTCTAAAATACCGGCATTGGCCTGGTCAAGCGCAGCGCCCTGGTAATACTGGTAATTATCTGATGATGGGTCGTTTGATAAAACGGTTGCGGCCTGCGGACTTAATACGCCCTGTGCCTGTTGTACTATCGGGGCAAATTTGGCTTTCTCGTCGTTATCGTTCAACCCATCTAAACCCACATCCTGCAACCTGCGCGAATCAGGGTTGTTATCAAAAGCGTTAACAACCGGTTGTAATTTTGATACCCTTCCCCAAACGGTTTCGTCAACATTGGCGGCGCTGGCCGCGTCAACAGGCAGGCTGTTTTCTAAGCTTTTACGGCCGTCCTTCAAAATATCTTCAGATACGCTGCCCAGGTTGAAATAAAGGTCGCCACCTGCAGAGCTGGGTTTATAAATGAACGGGTCTAACATCCAAAATTCTATGTAACCCACGTTCAGCGATTCAAAATCGTTTGTCTCCAGCTTACGGAACATACCGCCCCAGCGTACTTTAGGGTTTTGTAGGGTGCCATCGTTATTTATACCTGTGGTAGTGTAGTTATAAGGCCCACGTACATTGGGGTAAAATACCATGTTAAGCGTAGAAAGGCTTAACGGCTGACCCGTGGTTGATTGCTTGTACGGGAACACCTCCTGCTCAATTACCTGCCTTACGTAGTGGTTAGACAATTCGCTGCGCGATACCGGGATGGTGCCCGAACTGGTATAAAATATGGGGTCGATGTTAAAGAAAGAAAGGCGGGCGCGGTTAAAACCGTAGCTTAAGTCGTTAAAGGCATCGCTCTCGGCAAACATCTGCGGTGTGCCCGAAATTTGCCAGTTTATAGAACTTTTAATATCAATTACCGAGCGGCTGTTCTCAAAATCGTCCAGGTAGGACGTTCCATTTTTAGACCCTGCGAAGTTTAAAGCTCCCGGGCTGCCGGGCATTAGCTTGGCAAACTCCCCGCTAAAGTTAATGGTTGACGGCGCCTTGGTATTGATGAACGGGATCTTATCAACCAGGCGGGTTAAAAAGCGCGATTGTGTGCTGTAATTGGCATCAAGCCCCCAAATAGTGTTAGAGATAGATTCTTCGCCAACAATTTCATTTTGGGTTATGGGCTGCTCGCTAAGGTGCATAATGGTACCTCCCAGCAATAACTTATCACTGGCGTGGTAATCAAACCTCGACCCGAACAATGATTTTTGTTGTACGCCAAAAAGCTCGTTATTCTCTAATTTAACGTTAATGCTTTGGCCCGATGCAAGCAGGGCCTGGTTAAGTATACGGATGCGGCCCGCGCTGTAATCAATAGTGTAATCGGCACCTTCCTGTAATTTAACCGACCCGGCAGTTACTACAACGGACCCTTGCGGAACATTCACAGCATTCAGTTGATACTCCGACCCGCTTTGGGCGGTATAAGTTCCTTTTATTAAATACCTGTTCAGTTTAGGGAAAAATTGCTGCGCTATGGTTTTGGTAGAGTCATACAACGGTTGGTAAACATACCGTGCAGCAAGGTCGGGTTCGCTGGCGGTAAATTGCCGGGCCAGATCGCTGCCAAATGGCTCAACCACCGGGAACATAATACGCCCCTGTTGCGAATCAATAGTTATCCCTTCTAAAAAGTCGAAATACCCATCCGGGCGTTTATCATTTTGCTGGTCTAAATTATCTACACTCGTAATTTGCATCCACCGTTTGCCTTTGGTGTTTGCCCCCTCATCCATAATAGTTTTTTCGATGCCCGATTTATCATCCAAACGCGAAATATTAAGCCTGAAGTTTGTAGAACTTATTTGGCCTGCACCAAGCGAATAGATGTTTTTCATCATCAGGTCCCAGGTTGGCAGGTTAGGTTTCAGCAGCTCGTTCTTTAATAACTTGGTATATAAAACTGTTGGGGTGTTGGGGTCAACGGCCCTGTCGCTGCTAAACTCACCCACCTGGTACTGCACACCATTTACCGAATATTGGTAAGCCACTGCCAACACCTCGTCGTTGTTTAAAGGGTAATTTAAAGAGATGTAACCCAATTGCGGGTGCAAGGTAAATTCCCTGTCGGTTAGTTTACGCGCGTAAGTAAGTTTGGCATAGTTATCCGTAGCGCCGGTACCCCTAAAGTATGATGCTACATCATTAGAGTTGGTTGTGCGCGCGCCCGGCGGCAGGTTATTTAATAATGAGTTGGATTGTTGCGTAAAGCCCGGGCCTTTAAAGCCGGCCGGTAAACCGCTAAAGCCCGGGCCACCCTGTATTAAGGTAGTGTTATAGGGCCTGTTCTCACCCAGGTCCAAAAAGGCCAGTATATCGCGCGAGTCGGTAGTTACGTTGGTACGGTTTGTTGTCCAAACTTCTATTTTAGTAATATTTACATTGGAACTGATAATAGGAATATTGGCCAACGCCTTGTTATAGTTGTTACGAAAATACTGCGAAAGGAAGAAGTGTTTATTGCCTTCGTAATCGGCAGCCGTAATATTTATGTTTTGCTGCTGGGTACCATTGGTGATAGTAATATTTTTTGATTGCGAGCGCTGTTGCGAGAAAATGCTGGTTACATCAAGCTTACCAAACTTTAGCTTTGTTTTAACACCAAATAATGCCTGGCTGCCCGATATTAATGTAGTATTTAAAGGCATGCTAACTGTACCTGCCTCAATTTTTTGAATGATCTCGTCGGGGTGGCCGGTATAGTCCAGTTTTATCTGGTTCTCGAATTGGAACTGCGCTTCGGTATTATAATTAGTGGTGATCTTTAGCTTATCACCTATCTCACCGGTAACATTCAGCTGTATCCTTTGGTCGAAATTAAAATTGAACTGGTTACGCTGGCGGGTATTGAACAAAGGGTTCTCGTTCTTGTTGACCTGCCCTGCCAGTATCACCTCTGCCGACCCTTGCGGGCGGATATTGATGTTTGAGCTGCCAAATATCTGTTCGAAAGTTTTGCTCCGCACCTTCATTTGCGGGATAAAGCCGGGCTTTTCAGACTCGATGTTATAATTGTCTGATAGCTGCTTAAAGTACTCGCGTTTTACACCGCGCTGCTGTAATAACAAATACTCGCCAAAGGTTAAATACTGCGGGGCGCGGTAAAGCAGGTTACCCACCCGCTCATATAAAATGTATTTATTGGTGGCAGCATCATATTCTACTGTGCGTACAAGGTTTGGCGGGTCAACAAAAAATATACCCGAGCGTTCCCTTTTGCTATGTGGTTCGGCAAGGTTTATAGGGCCCGGGCGTATGCCTGTATCTACCCTTAAAGCAGGGGTAGTGGTGGCCGTGGTTTTAGGTACTTGCTGCCCGGCCCGCTGTGGCTGTTGCGCGGTGGGTTGTTGCTGCTGGCCAGGGATATTTTGACCGGGGATCTGCGTGCCCTGCTGGTTGCCCTGGTTTTGTGGCATTACCGGCCTTGATATTGGTGTTTGCTGGGCAAACACCCTCCCCATTCCACTTAAAGCAGATACAAATAGTATAACTACAAAAAGTTTAAAGGTAAATTTTTTAATCAAGTGGTGTAATTTATTGCAAGGTAATTATAAGCTTTTTAGCGCAGATTTAATGAGTTGTTCCACAGTTAACACACCTGTATTTTTACTTATTTCCTGGTCTAAAACTTTTTCTGCAACATTACGAACAAATCCAAGCATTACAAGGGCAGAAAGGGCTTCATCTTTTGCCGTTTTTAACCCTGGCATTACCGTTAATGTATCCGGGCCTTCTTTTTTAAGCTTGTCCTGCAGCTCTAATATTACGCGTTGGGCCGATTTAGGGCCAATGCCTTTTATCCTTTGGATAGCCGCTACATTACCCTGCACAATAGCCGCCTGGATCTCGGCCGGGGTGATAGACGATAGCATCATGCGCCCGGTATTTGGCCCGATGCCCGATATAGATATCAGGTGCATAAAAAGCCTGCGTTCGCCCTCGGTAGCAAAGCCGTAGAGTGTATGCGCATCTTCTTTAACATGCATCCATATATAAAGCTTACACCGTTCGCCTTCGGGTAGCTGGCCGTAGGTATTTAATGATATATTGACGTGATAGCCTACCCCTCCGGCATCAATTACCACATGTGCGCCACCCCTAAAAACTAATCTGCCATCAATATAATCGTACATGGGTTATTACTTTTTAGCTTTTGATGGTTTTGCTTCGGCGCATTTAACCTGCGCATCAATAACGGCAATGGTTACCATGTTCACAATTTCGCGAACCGAGCTACCCAGCTGTAGCACATGAACCGGCTTTTTCATACCAAGTAATATTGGGCCCACCGCTTCGGCACCACCTATTTCCTGTAACAGTTTATAGGCGATGTTACCTGACGCTAAACCCGGGAAGATCAGCGTATTTGCAGGCTTGCCATTCAATACCGAGAAGCCGAAGTTATCGGCAAGTAGTTCGGAATTAAGCGCAAAGTTGGCCTGCATCTCGCCATCTACAACTATCTCCGGATATTTCTCATGCAGGATACGTACTGTTTCCCTTGTTTTTTCTGGTATTTCGCCGCCGTTAGAACCAAAGTTTGAATAGGATAATACGGCGATGCGCGGCTTAATATTAAGTTGTTTGATAGAGCGGTCCATCAACACGGTAATATCCACCAGTTCCTGCGCGGTTGGGTTGATATTTACGGTTGTATCCCCAAAAAATACCGGCCCCTTTTCGGTGATCATCAGGTACATACCTGCAACACGGTTTACGCTTGCCTCGGTACCAATAATTTGCAGGGCGGGTTTAATGGTAGTGGCATAATCTTTAGTTAGGCCCGAGATCAAAGCGTCGGCCTCGCCAAAGTGTACCATACACGCGCCAAAGTAGTTGCGGTCTACCATCAGCTTTTTAGCTTCGAACAAAGTTACCCCCTTGCGCTGGCGTTTTTTAAACAGGAACTGGGCAAACTCCAGTGAGCGCTCGGTTTCTACTTTAGGGTCTATGATCTGTACATCCTCAAGGTCAAGCTCATTCTCGCTCATGATCTCGCGAATACGCTCGGCATTACCCAAAAGTATTGGAGTAGCAATGCCTTCGTCTTTTACAATTTGGGCTGCGCGTAATATTTTATAGGTATCGGCCTCGGCAAATACTACTCGTTTTGGCGCTTGCTTGGCTTTATTCGTCAGATCGCGCAGCAACTTGTTGTTTGTACCCAGGCGCGATAATAGTTCTTCGTTATACGCGTCCCAGTCGGTAATGGTTTTACGCGCCACACCCGACTCGATAGCCGCCCTCGCGACCGCCGAAGAAACCTCGGTGATTAAGCGCTGATCCATTGGTTTGGGGATGATGTAATCGCGCCCAAACTTAAGGTTAGTAATATTATATGCTAAGTTTACAGCTTCGGGTACCGGTTTTTTAGCCATTTCGGCAATGGCCTTTACCGCGGCAATTTTCATTTCTTCGTTTATGGCGGTAGCCCTCACATCCAGCGCACCGCGGAAGATGTATGGGAAGCCTAATACGTTGTTCACCTGGTTAGGGAAGTCGGACCGGCCTGTTGCCATAATAATATCCTTACGGGCGGCAATTGCCAGGTCATAACTTATTTCGGGCTCGGGATTGGCCATCGCGAAAACGATTGGGTTTTTAGCCATGCTCACCAGCATAGCAGGGGTAACCACATTACCCGCCGAAAGGCCAACAAACACATCCGCGTTTTTCATGGCATCGGCAAGGTTGGTAATATCCTTACGGTTGGTGGCAAATTGCAGGCGCATTTCGTCAAGATCGGTACGCTCGGGTGTTAGCAACCCGTTGATGTCAAACATCACCAGGTTCTCTTTTTTAACACCAAGCGAAAGGTACATTTTGGTACATGATACCGCCGCCGCACCGGCGCCGTTCACCACCATTTTTATTTTATCAAGCTTTTTGCCCTGTATCTCGCAGGCGTTCATTAGCGCCGCGCCCGATATAATAGCCGTACCATGCTGGTCATCGTGCATCACCGGGATCTTCATTTCGGCTTTAAGCCTGCTCTCGATCTCAAAACAGGTTGGGGCCGATATATCCTCGAGGTTTACACCCCCAAAAGTTGGCTCCAACGCTTTTACTATATTTACAAATTCATCAACCGTTTTAGCATTTATCTCCAGATCGAATACATCTATATCCGCGTAGATCTTAAATAACAGGCCCTTACCTTCCATAACCGGTTTGCTCGCTTCGGGGCCAATATTACCCAGGCCAAGCACCGCGGTACCGTTACTTATAACGGCCACAAGGTTACCTTTTGCAGTATATTTATATACATCCTCCACATTATCGGCTATGCGCAGGCAAGGTTCGGCTACACCCGGGGAGTATGCTAATGTTAAGTCGCGCTGAGAGTTGGTAGGCTTTGTGGGCACTACCTGTATTTTGCCGGGACGGCCTTTTGAGTGATAGTTTAAGGCGTCCTGTTTACGATTTGGTTTATTCATGGTCTTCTCAAAAATTCAAGCGCTCAAAATTACGATTACTTTTCCTGAACTATCTAATAAAAAAAGCCCGGCCTCGAAATGCATCAAAACCGGGCTTCATTAAAGATCTGTTTATCCCCTGCCTATATTAACGATTAATCCCGGTAATAGCGGCAGTGTTGTATTGGTACCTAAATTTTTATTCCATTGCAGCAGGTCGCCAATTTTAACATTGTATTTAGCCGCTATATTTGCAAGGGTATCCCCCTTTTTTGTAATATGGACAGCCGGCACAACGCCACTTGCAGCAGACGTAGTTGCAGCCGATGGCTGAACAGGTGTTGCTATAGCAACGTACTGTATAGGTTTAGGTGTACGGATGGGCGCCGACAGATCGGCGATGGCATCACGTAAAATAGATTGCCTTTCCTCGTTTACTACTGGTATTACAATTTTGCGCGGAACAGCCGCCGTACCATTAACCAACTGCTGGCGATACGAAGGGTTTAACGTACAAATATCTTTCAGGGTCATCCCCAGGGCCTGGGCTACACGGCTTAGCGATACAAATTTATTTACCATTATGGTATCGGTAACAATTGCCAGGTCGCTGGTTTGTGGTACAATATAATGGTACTTGTGATACTTCATCACATAATTTATGGCGATGAATGCAGGCACATAGCCACGTGTTTCGGCAGGCAGCAATTCTCTTATGGACCAATAATCATGTGTACCGGTTTTCTCCAGCGCATGCTGTACATTGCTTTTGCCGCAATTATATGACGCTATGGCTAAAAGCCAGTCGCCAAATTGCTGGTAGGCATCTTTCAGGTATTCGGCCGCCGCGTTACTGGCTCGTACAGGGTCGCGGCGTTCATCAACATAATCGGTCATGGCAAGGCCGTAGATCTTAGCCGTTTCGGACATGAACTGCCATGGGCCGGCGGCGCCAACCCTCGAAATAGCGTTTGGATTTAGCGCCGACTCCACTATAGACAGGTATTTGATCTCATCCGGAATACCCGCTTCCATAAAAGCTTTTTCGTAAATAGGGAAGTAATATTTAGACAGACCCATCATGCGCCCCATCTCATCTTTACGCCTAACGTAGTTATCAATGTATGCCTGTACGTAGCCGTTATAATCTAACTGCACTTCCTTTTGAATGGTATCAAGGCGGCGTTTTATAATATTGTTTTGGTAGATAGATACCGGGGCCTGTATCACCGGGAGCAATACATTGGTATCCTGCTGAACCATCTCTGCCTCATTGTAAAATGCGGCTTTGGTATTTGCTTTAACTACTTGTATAAATAATGCACAAATAATAAAAGTAAACAGTTTCTTCATATTTTCGGGTGGCTATCCGTACGGATAGCCTTAGAATTATTTACTAATATATAAAATTTCTATAGTTGCAGGAAATATTCCGAGAAATTTAACAACTCCTGCTCACCAAAACTTTTGGTTAATAATTGTAACCCTAACGGCAAACCTTTTCCGTTATTGCCCGCCGGTAATGATATGGCCGGCATTCCAGAAAGCGAAGCCTGCACCGTAAAAATATCATGGAGATAAGTTACAACGGGGTCTTTTTCTTTCAGGCCAAGTGCAAACGCAGGCTCGGGCGCGGTTGGGGTTAGTATAAAGTCGAACTCTTTTAGTATTTCGTTGGTTTTATCCTGTATCAACCTGCGTACTTTTTGCGCTTTAGCATAATAGGCATCGTAGTACCCGGCGCTCAGCACGAATGTGCCCAGCATAATACGGCGCTTAACCTCTTTACCAAACCCTTCGGAACGGCTCAATTTATAAGTCGATTCCAGGTCTGTAGCATTGGGGCTACGATAGCCGTAATGCACACCATCGTAACGTGCAAGGTTTGATGAGGCCTCCGCCATAGCCAGTATGTAGTAGGTTGGCACCAGGTAATCTAACAGTTCAAAGGAGATGGGCTTAACCGTATGCCCATCGGCACGTAGTTTATCGATATATTGTGTAAGTGTGGCTTTAACATCAGCATCCACGCCGGGGCTTGATAAAGCCTCCTGCATGTAAGCTATCTTCTTTTTATCGTTTTCCTTTTTAAGGTTTTTTGCCTCGGGCACCGGTTGCTGAGATAATGTACCGTCAAACTCATCGGCGCCTGCTAAAACCTCCAATAATAGCGCAGCATCTGCAACCGACTTTGTGATTGGGCCAACCTGGTCAAAAGACGAAGCATAGCTAATAACACCGTGGCGCGAAATACGGCCATAAGTTGGCTTTAAACCAATTACCCCGCAAAATGCAGCAGGCTGCCTAACAGAGCCACCTGTATCTGTACCAATAGCGGCATGGCACATACCGGCCTGTACCGCTACTGCCGAGCCACCTGACGAACCACCAGATACACGCGTTGCATCCGCATAGTTTTTTACCGGGCCAAAAAACGAATTTTCGTTAGCGGCGCCCATGGCAAATTCATCGCAGTTGGCACGGCCTATAATAACGGCGTCCTCGGCCAGCAGGCGCTCAACTACGGTTGATGAATATATAGAAGTAAAATTCTCTAAAATTTTAGATGAGGCGGTTACTTTATGCCCCTTATAGCAAATATTATCTTTAATAGCTATAACCATACCTGCCAGTTTACCGGCGGTACCGTTAGCTATTTTCGCATCAATTTCTTTTGCTGCAGTAAGCGCTTCGGTATCAAAAACCTCGTTAAAAACGTTTAGATGCGCGTTTTGCTTTATTTGCTGAAGGTAGCCTTTTACAAGGCTTTCAGTTGAGATCTCCCCACTTTGCAACCCGCTCTTGATTTGGGTGTAAGCGGTATAGTTTTTAGCCATGGGCCTAAAATATAAAACTTATCTGTTGAAGCATAGAAATTTCAACAGATAAGTTTGTCTGGACCCGGGTTAACCGGATTAAATAATTCCCGAAATGATACCTAATCTAATTCATCAGGATATTGAAATTCCAATATCCTGTATATTCAGACTCGGTAGTTAGCAGAAAATTAAACCTTTGGCTTATCTTCTGTTGTAGTGTTTGTGTTTGCAGTGGTTTCGCCATTTTGCGCGTCTTTAAATTCTTTAACGCCACGGCCTAAACCTTTCATTAGTTCGGGAATTTTTTTCCCTCCGAACATAATTAATATTGCAACGATGATCAAAATGATCTCTGGTGCGCCTAATCCACCCATGATTTTTAAGTTTTATGTAATGTTAATATTTTTGTTGTTATTTATGTTCTTCTTCAGCTTTGGTTAAGTTGATCGTAGTAGCCTGTTCTGCATCTGGTCCGGGCTTAGCTATCGCGTCGTGCTCAAATGTAGCATCTTCTGCAATTTCTTTTGTTGTTATGGCATCATCTGCAGGCCCCGCGCTTGATGGCGCGCCGTGGCCCCTAAACGCCGGGATAGTACCCGCTACCGGCTCATAACCATACTCCGGCACTTCCTCTGTAGCGGTTTCGTCCTCAGTTTTCACCTCCTCAACAGCAGCCTGCACTTCAGCAACTTTTTCGGGCCTTTTTTCTTCGTAATTGTTTATCTGGTTATTTATCTCGCGTTTAACATCTTCTGATGCATCCTTAAAATCGCGAATGCCTTTTCCTAACCCTCGTGCTATTTCAGGTAATTTTTTACCACCAAAAAGCAATAACGCGGCAAAAACGATCACCACCATTTCCCCGCTACCTATATTTAAGAATAATAGAACTGTATTTAACATCGCATTAATTTAAGATTACAAATATACACAATTACGTATTGCACGAGATTAAAAATCAATTAGGAGCGAGCCACTGCCGGGGGTCGTTAAAAACCTTACCTTTTGAAAGTGTAAATATAGTAGTGGCGTCTCCTGTTGACGGATCGAGCGCTACTGTACCTATATTTTGCTTGGTGCTTACCTTTTGGCCCCTGCTTACGTTAACTGTACGTAAGTTTTGGTAGGCTGTAAAGTACTCGCCATGTTTTATTACCACTAAATATGTGCCGCTTATATCCATTATGGTAACCACTTCCCCTTCAAACACCGCCCTCACGGCTGCACCTGTGTTTGTCCGTATTTCGTAACCGTTACTTTCATTACGGATGCCATCATCGGTGTATGTACCAAAACCATGCACTAACTGCCCCGCGGCAACCGGCCACGGCAGGCGGCCCCTGTTCCCTAAAAAGTCGTTACTCAATTTAGCTGCTTCAGGGGTAGAGTTTAGGATCTCGCTGTTTGTTGAGGCTTTGGTTATCGGTTTTTTAACCGGTGCGGCCACCTCGCGGTTTTCGGCTTTGGCTTTTGCTGCTGCTATCCTGGCAGCTTCCCTTGCTTCGGCCTCGGCCCTGCGCTTAGCTTCCTCTACCTCGCGCCTAATGGCGTTTAATATCTCCTGTTTATTACGGGCCAGCCTCTTCTGCACATCGCGCTGCTGTTGTTTTAGCTCGCCCTGATGTTTACTCAGGTCGGTAATTACTTTTACCTGGTTATTTTTGGCTTTCCCTAACTCTTCTTTCTCTTTTTCCTGGCTTTGCAGCAGGTTATTTTTTTCTTTTTTGTTTTTATCCAGTTCAACAATTTTTACATGCAGATCTTTCTGGGTGCCCTGTATATAACCAGCCTGACGTTCGCGGTAGGTGCCAAACTGCTGTAAATACTTTAAACGCCTGTAGGCCTGGTTAAAGTCTTTTGCTGCAAAAATAAACATCAGCTTATTGTAGGCGCTTTGGTTGCGGTAGGCAAACAGCACCATGCCCGCATATTCTTTTTTTAACTGGTCTAACTGGCTTTGTAAACTACGTACGGTATTATTGCTCTCAGAGATTTGATTATCTAAATTTCTTACCTCGGCATTAATGTTGGTTATCTTCTCTTCGCGCAGGTTTATTTGCGCCTTAAGTATGTTTAGCTGTTTTAAAGATACCTTTTTATTATTTTTTGTTTCATCATACTCGCGGTTTAACTGCTCCAGTTCATCGGTCAATTTATCGCGCCTGCGTTTTAGTTCGGCACTGCTTTGTGCAAAAACGCCCGAGGCTGCAAGCATCAAAACAAAAAATAATGCGGCTCTAAAAAATTTCATCCACCAAAAATATAATTTAATTAGCAGGTTCGTAACTTTTTGGGATACTAAAAGGATATTCGAGCGCCTTATCAAACTCGGCCTGTGTGTACCGCAGGTTCACCTGGATCTTTTTGTCGCCCGCGGTAGATGAAATATCTATTTGTGAAGGTATTACCCTGTTATCGGCCTGTATAAACACTTTGTTTGCAACTTGTAACGAAGGCCCGCCAAACTTATTATTATTTAAATTGGTTTGCGTAACCTTCATATCCGGCCCAAGCAGCAATTTATAAAGCAAATCTTCAAGCGTGCCGCTAAGTATGGTATTACTACCCTCGGTCTGGAAATCTGCCGTAGTGTTCAATAACTCGGGCATGGCATTACCTACCAGCAGCGATTGTATGGTTTTGAAATTTATTTGCCTGCTGGCATAGGTATAAACATAACTAAAGGGCTTTTTAAGGTACACACTTTGCAGGCGGTTAACTACAATGATACTATCGGGTGTGATATGCGCGCGGGCTACCTCAATGCCTATAATGGCGGTTACCGAGATCCAGATCTTTTGATCTCTCGCTATGCGGATGTTCAGCGTAACATCGTTACTGTTACCGTTAATATCCAGCTTGGTTTTTGCCTTGCCGGAAAATGTGTTGAACGATACCTGCTTCGATCTGATAGCAGCCAGCCTGGCTTTTATGCTGTTTTCTTTACTAAGAGCGGCATAATCTACCGTGGTGGTGGGGCGGTTAACAACAACCAGTTTTTTAGATTTACAGGCAACAAGCGCTACAAGGCAAAAAACAACAGCTATTTTATTCAAAATATTTTTTCTCATTTATCTTACGGTCTAATACCGGCGATTTTGCACCCTGCATTTTTGCTTTGGCCCAGTTTTGTACCGCGGCATTGGTATCACCCAGCAAAAACAGGATATCGCCATAATGTTCTGTTTTAACGGCGCTATCGCCTTTATCATGTATGAGCGATTTTTCTATCCAAAGTTTAGCTTCTGCGTATTTTTTCTGTTTAAATAGTATCCAGGCATAAGTGTCTTCAAACGATGCTGTATTGGGCTGCAAATCGTTACTATGTTTGGACATTAGCCCAGCGCTTTCTAAACGCTCATTCCTTAACGACAAATAGTAGGCGTAATTGTTCAGCGTAAAAGCATTATCGGGGTTTATGGCTATCGCTTTTTCATAAGCGTTGTCTGATGCTTTATGATCATTTACAGAATGATAACAATCGCCAAGTGCCGAATATCCCTGACTAAGCAGGTCTTTATCCTGCGTTTCTAACGACACGGCATTTTTAAGGTAACTGATGGCCTTGTTATACTCGCGTTTTTGCTGCCATGCTACACCCACCATATAATTCATCCAGGATTGATTGGGGAATAACGACAGCGAGTTTTCACCATCTTTAATTGCAGCATCAATATCATTCTCGCCAAGGTCAATCCTCACTAATTGCTCCTGCACATTATAAGCCTGGTTATCTAAACTAACCGCTTTTTTATAAGCAGTTTTGGCCTCCGCAACTTTCTCACTTTGCAATAGCATGTCGCCGTACATGGCATAGGCCTTGCTATTGGCGGGGTGTGCTACTGTTAAGATACGGCTTAGCTCTAACGCGCTGGCCCTGGCGTTAGGCTCCGGAAATTTTGGTACATAGCCTAAAATGATCCGTATTTTCTGTTCAATGTCCAGATCCGGGACAGCGAAGGCGATCTCCAGCTCATCGTAACTGGCTTCGGGTTTATTTTGCTCGCGGTAAATATCGGCCAGGGCCAAATGGATCACACCATTCTGCGGGTCAATTGCTTTAGCTTTTTGCAGTATAGCCAGCGCTTTATCATTTAAGCCGTTAGAGTTGTATATTTCGGCCTGCATCAGATGATATTTCACCTGGTTAGGGTTAGCCGCTATCAATTCATCTAACGCGGACGCAGCCTTTTTTACATCACCCTGCCGCAGGTACACCTTTTGGCGGTTAAGCAGTAATTCCTCGTTTGGGCCATCCAGTTGTTCAATCTTATCATAAAGTTTTAAGGCCTCATCATACCTCTTTTGCAAAAACATGGCGTTAGCCTTATCATAGTAATAATCGGATTTATCGGGGTTAAGGCGGATAAGTTCATTAAAAACATTTTCCAGCTTGTTAATGTCGTTATTCTTTTCGTATGTACCGGCAAGCGCTATCCAGTACCATTCGTTATTGGGGTTAACCGTAACAGCGCGCTCTAAAAAGTTTTGCTGGGCGGCTACATTATTTTGGGCTTTCTCCAGGTTAGCAAGCTCAAACATGGTAGCGTCGTTAGCCGGATCTATTTGCAGGATGCGGTTAAAAAGTTCGGCAGCCAGTTTTGGGTTATCCACCGTTTTTTCGCGCAGGGCCGAAAAGAACAGTTGTTTAACCATGCCACTATCGGCATTGGTCATGGGGCGCCCGGCAATAATAATAGCAGAATTACCTTTGGCAGGTTTGCTTTGCGCGAAACCGCCAATAGCTATCCCTGTTAATAAAATAAATGCCGCCGCTTTTTTCATGCCGATGCTATTACCTGTTAAATATAGCTTTTAGTTCGTTGCGTTCATTGTATAATGCGCCCAAACCGAACAAAATAAGCAAACCATTGCCTATAAATATATTACGTTGAAATACGTAGAAAGATAAGTAAACGAGCAATGCTGAAGTTAAAATATAAACCAGGTTCTTTTTTAGATTGTATGGGATTGGATAATTTTTTTGGCCCCAGATGTAAGACATAATCATCATACCCGTGTAAGCCGCGAACGAAACCCACGCCGATGCCATATAACTATACTTAGGAATGAAGATAACGTTTAGCACAATGGTTAATAAGGCACCTATGCCGGATATGTATAAGCCATATTTAGTTTGATCGGATAGTTTATACCACACAGATAAATTCATGTATACTCCAAGGCTTATATAGCCGAACAGTAGCGGTGGTACAACATCAAGCCCAACCCAGTAAGTACGGTTACGTACGTAGTATTTCAAGATCTCGATATTGGCTATTACGCCTAAAAATATAATGCAAACCGTTATCACAAAATAATCCATGATACGCGCATAGGTTTGGCCGGAGTTCTTGTTTTTTGCATGACTAAAGAAGAAAGGCTCGGCCCCTAAACGGAACGCCTGTACAAAAATGCTTAAGAAAATAGAGATCTTAGCACAACCCGAATAGACACCAACATCATGCTCGCTTATATTTGCAGGGAGCAGTTTACCCAGCAAAAGCTTATCGAGGTTCTCATTAATAATGTATGACAGGTTGGCGACAAGAATAGGCCAACTATAAAGAAGCATTTCGGCAAACATGGCTTTGTCAAACTTAATTTGCAGTTGCAGCAATTGTGGCAATAAAAGCACAAGGGTAACCAAACTTGCCACAACATTTGAAAGGAATACGTAACCTATCCATCCGGGCACAAACCATTGCCTTATCCAGTCGCTGCCCGCCAATTCGTGCTTTAACCAAAATGGCAGTCCCCAAATAAATACCAGGTTAAGGCCCAGCATCACCACTATATTCACTATTTTGATGCTGCCGTATTTAATGGGCCGTCCATCTGCACGCAACTTGGCAAACGGAATAGTACACCAGGCATCCAGCACCAATATGGCTATAAAGTATTTGATAAAGGTTTGAAACTCGGCCTGCGGGGTATCCTTCCCTATTTTTATAAAGCCCGCTATTACATGGGTAAAAGGAACACTGAACAGCAGGAAAACTACGGATAATACAAAAACTACCCAAAAGCCGTTGTTGTAAACCTGTCTTTTATTAGCCCCTTCCTTATTAAGGTAACGGAAAAAAGTAGTTTCCATACCAAAAGAAAGTACCGCATTTAACAATGCGGCATAACTAAACATGGTTGTAAAAATACCGTAAACCGAAGGTTTGTACGCCGAGGTATAAATTGGTGTTAATAACGAGGCAAGCAACCGTTGTGCTATTGTGGTAACACCATACAGTGCCGTTTGCCCGGCAAACTTTTTAGCTGTTGACAATTAAGAAAGGATAAATGATTTATAAACGCTTTTTAACTATCTCAAAATTACGATAGTTTTTTAATTCGCCTTCATGCGCCTCAACGCTGTCTACAATGGCGTGTTCGGCGCCTTCGTGGCACCACTCTAAAAACATCTCCATCATTGTATCATCGGCTTCGGCAGCTATAAATACATCGCCATTGGGTTCGTTACTTACAAAACCGCGTACGCCAAGCTGGTTGGCAACGGCTTTGGCACCCGCTCTAAAAGATACGCCCTGCACTTTCCCCTTAACCGTAATATCCAAATGTTTCATTATTGGTGGATGATTGATCTGTAATTAATGAATGATTTAACGTAAACGCACTCATTTACTATTTGTTGGATGCAAATTAACTCAATCCAATGTAATCAACCTAAACTAATGTAACATCAAACCAATTTTTTAACCCTGGTATCGGGTGTAAGTTTAACCCCATCCATGCCGGTAAGTAAGTTAAGCCCGGGGGTTTTGCCCACTTCAATAGTTCCCTTTTCATTATCTATGCCTAAAAATTTCGCCCCGTTTATAGTTCCCCATTCCAGCAGGGTATCAATACTTAAGCTTGGGAAATTTTGCTGAAGCGTACGCATTTCGCTTAAAATGCAAAGCTTATCGTTTGATGCAAGACTATCGGTACCCAACGTTATGTTTAGCCCCTGGTTTACAAAAAGGTCTACCTTAGGCAGCCGCTTTTCTATATACAGGTTTGCATTAGGGCAAAAACACCAGTTTATCTTACGATCGAACCGTTTAATAAAGTAAATATCTTTCAGGTTGGTGCATGTATTGTGTACCAGTAATATCTTTTGCCTGTTAGTTAATAACGGTATGATAGATTGCAGCGAATTACGTGCCTGCGGGCGAAAGTAGCCAATATCGACCCCAAGATGTTTATACAGATCAATAAACCCACCCAGTTTATAGCGGTAAAACTTGTTTTCGTCCTCGCACTCCTGGTTATGAATGCTTAACAGGTTTGTACCTGCATCACTGTGCTTTTTTATCAGTTTAAAAAGCTCTTTAGATACCGAGTAAGGTGCGTGCGCGGTTATTGATGTTGATTGGGGTTTAAACCCTTCTGCAATTTCAAGCGCTTTTTCAAAAAGTTCGTCGGCCTTATCGGGCAAAAAGCCCAGTATCTCAATAAAAGTATGGTAGTAAAGTTTGCTTTTAGCCTTAAGGGGTGCAGTAAGAATGTTGTTAGAAATATCGCCAACTGCCACTATACCATTGTCATACATTTCCCGGTCTGCAGCCTCGGCAGCGGCAATTACTTCTGCTTCATCCGCAGTTCTGAAAGATAAAATGTCTTTTATGAAATCAATTAAACCGCCGCCTGCCGCAATGCGATCTTTCATGTGCGAAAGCTCGGTATGGCAATGGGTATTTATAAATCCCGGCACAATAATGCCGCTAACTTCTTCGAGAGGGGTGTCTGATGCTTGGGGGTGGTTGTCGTTGGTAACAGAAATGATCTTTCCGTTATCATCCACAGTAACAATTCCATTCTTTATCGGATCGGCACAAACAGTATAAACGTAATCGGCTTTAAAACTTTTCATTAAATATAACTTAGCATCAGCAATGTTTTTTTTAAAACCCAATCCCTATAGTAAATACAATTAACTTTTAGTTATTGTTTTTAATGTTAGAAAAGAATGACTTTAAAAAAAGAACAGAATTTTTAAATTTAAGTACTTTTGCATTGTGAACAGCAAAAAAGATAAAATAGATATCCGCAGCCTAAGCCTCGAAGCCTTACAGCAGCAATTCATCAGTATGGATGAAAAGGCTTTTAGGGCTAAACAGGTTTATGAATGGCTTTGGGAAAAATCATGCCTATCTTTTGATGCCATGAGCAATATTTCAAAAGAACTCCGTGCCAAACTTGATGAAAAGTTTGTAATTAACAATGTTAAAATACATACTTCGCAAGTAAGTGCTGATAAAACTATAAAAAATTCTTTTATATTACACGATACTCATCTTATTGAGGGTGTTTTAATTCCAACAACCGACCGCATGACGGCCTGTGTGTCATCTCAGGTAGGATGCAGCCTTACCTGTAAATTTTGCGCTACGGGGTATATGGAGCGTAAACGCAACCTAAACCCCGACGAGATTTACGACCAGGTGGTTTTAATTGATAAACAAGCGCGCGAAAACTACGGAATCCCATTATCAAACATTGTATACATGGGTATGGGCGAGCCCCTGCTTAACTATGCCAATGTAATGAAATCGATAGAGCGCATTACAGCAGAAGATGGCTTGAACATGTCGCCAAAGCGCATTACGGTTTCAACGGCAGGCATCGCCAAAATGATCCGCAAACTTGGAGATGACCAGGTAAAGTTTAACCTTGCCCTTTCCTTACATGCCGCTAACGACGAAAAGCGCAACACTATAATGCCCATAAACGAGCAAAACTCGCTTAAAGCATTGGCTGATGCCCTTAAATATTACTTCGCCAAAACCAAGAACCCGGTAACCTACGAATACATTATTTTCGACGGTGTAAACGATAACCTGCAAGACGCTATGGAACTTGCACGTTTTTGCAAGCACCTGCCCTGTAAGGTTAATATTATTGAGTATAACCCTATATCTATGGCAGCATTCATAAACGCCGGAGAGGATAAGGTTGAGGCCTTTGCCGATTACCTACGCAGCCAGGGCATTAACACTAACCTTCGACGCAGCCGTGGTAAAGATATTGATGCCGCATGCGGGCAACTGGCCATTAATGAAAATGATAAGGAAGTAGCTAAGGCGTAGAGCCTTTTTAAATTATATCGATGAGTTAACTCACTCCCTTGCCCCCTCTCTGCTGCGCAAAGAGGGGGTTCTTTTTTTGTCGGGGAAGCGTCGCGATAAATAAGAAACGTCTATATAATTCATTACCGTCCCTTTCAAGGGACGGAATAACAAACAAACAATATGGCTTTAGCCAAATGCAATATATTATTTCGATTAAAATATAACCGTCGGCTGAAGCCAACGGCAATGAAACTTCCTTATCCTCTTTCCGCCCAACAAAGATAGGTTGGTCGAGCGAAGCAACGACCGGGTTAGTAAATAACCGCCTCTTATTTTACATTTTGCCTTAAGATGCCTACCTTAAACCCATGCTAGCCCTTCGTACTTACCTGAGTGATTTTGTTTCGCTGATATTCCCGGAACTATGCCCGGCCTGCCACGCCAGTTTGATGGCCAATGAAGATACTTTATGCACCGATTGCCTGTATAACCTCCCCTTTACCAATTTCCATCAACAACCGGATAATATAGTGGCGAGGCAGTTTTCGGGTAAGCTGGCCATTGAAGCCGCCTATGCGCTTTACTATTTTAACAAAGGAGGCAAGGTGCAAAACATGGTACACGAGTTTAAATACAATGGCATGCACCGCATTGGTAACAAATTGGGCAATATTGCCGGCAAGCAATTGATACAAAACCCGGTATTTGGCACCGTTGACTATATCATACCTGTACCGTTACATAAAAAGCGGTTAAAAACACGCGGCTATAACCAAAGCGCCTGCTTTGCCGATGGGCTGGCCGATAAACTGAACGCGATTATTGAGACAGATAATTTAATAAGAATAGTAGCTACCCAAACGCAGACCCATAAATCGCGGTTTGCCAGGTTCCAGAATATGCAGGAAGTTTTCGCGGTGGCCAATCCCGATAAATTAGCGGGCAAGCATGTGTTGTTGGTTGATGATATTGTTACCACCGGCTCAACTTTAGAAGCTTGCGGGATTGAACTGTTAAAGGTGCCGGGGTTAAAGTTAAGCATCGCTACAATAGCGTATGCTGAATAAGTGATTAGTTGATTAAGGATCAGGCCTGATCAGCTTAAACTAATCTAATCTCTGGTTAACCAATCTCTCTAACTATTGCTTCTGATACCTGCTTAGCTTTTCGAATAACGTTGCTGGGTCGAATGGTTTCAGGATATAATCATTCATACCGGCGGTTTCTATTTGGCCCATCTGGTTGCTCAGCATAGATGCGGTTAGGGCTATAATTGGTAAATTTTGAAAATATGGCTCGGGCTTTGAACGGATAACGCCCGTGGCCTCTAAGCCCCCCATAACAGGCATATGAATATCCATCAAAACAACATCAAAGTTTTTATGCTGTTCAAGCTTATCAATGGCTTCCTGCCCGTTTTCGGCAAAATCGGCACTCGCGCCCCATTTTTTTAATACCTTATTAATTAATAACCGGTTTATCTGGTTATCATCAACTACAAGTACATTAATGTTTAATCCTGTATTCACGTTGTTAGATGTATTAGTTTGATGATTTACAAATTTGTTAAAAGTTATTGTAAACCAAAAAGTTGAGCCCTCTCCCGGTACGCTATCCACATTTATGCGGGAATCGTGCAGCTCTATTAAACGCTTGCTTATTGCAAGGCCTAAACCTGTCCCACCGTAATTGCGGGTTGTATCGGCCTCGGCTTGCTTAAAAGATTCAAATATGGTGTTTAATTTGTTCTTGGCAATACCAATACCGGTATCTGATACCCCAAAGCGGATCCTTACCGTGTCTTTTGTTTGCTCAATTACTTTTAAGTCAATGTTAGTGCCGCCCTTATTGGTAAATTTAACAGCATTGCTTACTAAATTTAGCAGTATTTGTACAAGGCGCGCCCTATCGCCCAAAACAATATCGGGTACATTTTCGTCAATGGTTTGAGTAAGGTATATACCCTTTTCTTCGGCTTTATATTTCATAGAGCCTATGATGCTTTGCACCATATCGCGCATATTCACATTGGCTTTCTCCAGTTCAATATTTCCTGTCTCTATCTTGGTAAAATCAAGCACATCATTTATCAGCGTCATCAGGTTCTCGGCAGAAAACTTAAGGACGTTGAGGTTTTCTGTTTGAGATTCGCGTGGGTTATCGTTAAGTAATAAATGCGACATGCCAATAACCGCGTTAAGCGGCGTGCGGATCTCGTGGCTCATCACCCCAATAAACATGTCCTTGGCACGGCTTAGCTGCAACGCTTCTTCCTTGGCGGCTATCAGCTCCATCTCAGCTTTTTTCTTGGCCGTAATGTCAATAATGGTTTCGATGTATTTATCTACTTTACCATCCTCGCCCATAATAACCGAATTGATAACCGAGATCCAAAGCGGCTGGCCATCTTTACGATATATCAAAAGGTCAACCTCAAACGATTGCTTCTTCTCTGATAACTCGCGGGCTTTGGTTATAATGCTTACATCTGTTAATTCACCTTTCAACGAGTCGCCGAGGTGTTTATCTTTTACATCATCAAGCGTATAGCCGGTAATAACTTCAAACGCGTTGTTTACCCATTCTACTTTACCCTGGCTATTATTTATAACAACACCGCTGGTAGTTTTGCTGGCCACAAGCGATAGCATGGTTAACTCTTCTTCGGCTTTTTTGCGTTCGGTAATATCAACCATTACACCTATCTGGCGCTCAAGGTAACCTGTTTCGTTAAACAACGGGCTGTTTGATATAAACACCCACGCGTCCGAACCATCCTTTTTATATATCTTGATCTCTATCTCATACGATTTGTTTTGTTTAACGGCCTGCACCGCCGCGTCAAAAACCTCCATATTAGTTTCGGGGCCAACAAGCTTGGTACCTACCGTTTGGCCTTTCAGCTCATCGGTGGTATATCCAATGATGCGCTCCATGGCCTCATTCATCCATATGATCTCGCCTTTGCCATCCCTTATCATAATACCACTCGGCGATTTACGGGCCGCAAACGATAATATCTCTACGTCATGTTCGGCCTGTTTGCGGGCTGTAATATCGGCGATGATACGGATGTATTTTTCGATTGTGCCATCCTCCGCATAAATTACAGAGTTGGTTACCAGTATCCATAACGGGCTGCCATCTTTACTTACCATAGATAGCTCTACTTCATAAGGCTGGTTGTTTTTGCGGGCTTCTATCAGCAAGGCTTCGGCTTCGGCGTCTTTAGGGCGGCCTTTTAAAACCTCGCCTAAAAACTTGCCCTGAACATCCTGCAAGGTGTAACCTGTTATGGTCTCAAACGCGCCGTTTATCCAAACTACTTCATCAGCGGCGTTACTAATTACCACACCGTTACGTATCTTGCTTGCAACTAATGATAACTGCTTTGTATCGTCTATAAGTTTTTGCTGAAATGTAGTATCCCTGCCGCTGGCAAACCATTTTCCGCCTTTGTTAACGGCTGTCCAGCTCATGTGCTTAACCTCGCCACTACGCGTAACGGTTTTAGTTTCCAGCTCAAAAGGTTTTTGCGACGCAATGGCCCTCTCTATCACCGGCAAATGTAAATCGCGGTTGTTACCGGCCACAAAATCCCAAATCGATTTTCCGATAGCCTGCTCTGGTGTGTAACCCAAAATGGTTAGAACCGCATCGTTAATGGTTTCGATATTAGAATCGGCCCCGGCAATGAAATGAATTTCGGACGAGCTGTTGAATAAGTTTGAAAATTCCTTATGCAGCGCAAGACTTTTTTCGAGCTCTTTTTTTTGTTTGCGAAGCGTAAGGTGCGACATTACCTCATCAGCCAGGGTACGCAGGGCGTCGCGCTGTTGTTCTGAAAGGTGTTTTACTTGCTGGTCGAATACACATAGCGTACCGATGCGATATCCATCAGGGTCTATCAATGGCGCGCTCACATAAAAGCGTATTCCGAAATCTCCGGTGACCAGTTCGGTCTCACAAAAAAGCTCGTTTTTTGTAGCGTCTGGCACTTCTACAAGATGGTCTGCTAGGATGGTGTGCCTGCAAAAAGAATCAGAGATAGGGATAGACTCGATATCCAGCCCTACCTTTGATTTAAACCATTGCCTTTTATCATCAATAAAAGATATAAAAGCCAATGGTGCCTGACATATATAGGATGCCAGGCGGGTTATAGCGTCATATTCCTTCTCGGGAAGCGTATCAAGTACGCCATATGAATTAAGCGCTTTTAAACGCTTACTTTCAATATCCAAAGAGTTTTCCGGCGCTATTCCCATCTATTATTGTTAACCTTAATCCTTATACAACGGAAAGTCTTCCATTAGCTTGTGTACCTTTTTACGAATTTTCTTGATAGATGTTTCATTTTCAGCATCAATTAAAACCGCGTCAATAAGGTCTACAATAGTTTCCATGTGCTTCTCTTTTAGGCCACGTGTAGTAATGGCAGCAGTACCTACGCGTATCCCTGAAGTAACAAACGGCGACTTATCGTCATAAGGCACCATGTTTTTATTCGCTGTAATATCAGCCTTTACAAGCGCGTTCTCTGCAGCTTTACCGGTGATGTTTTTATTACGAAGGTCGATAAGGATCAGGTGGTTGTCCGTACCACCGGAGATGATATCATACCCTTTGGCAACCAACGCTTTTGCCATGGCGGCGCCGTTTAGCTTAACCTGGGTAATATATTTCATATAACTGTCAGACAATGCCTCGCCGAAAGCGATAGCTTTAGCGGCGATGATATGCTCTAACGGCCCGCCCTGGGTGCCCGGGAACACGGCCATATCTAACAGTGCCGACATCATTTTAACCTCGCCTTTTGGCGTTTTTAAACCCCATGGGTTTTCAAAATCCTTACCCATCAATATCATGCCACCACGCGGGCCGCGCAGGGTTTTATGCGTTGTAGTAGTTACAATATGCACGTGCGGAAGCGGATCGCTTAGCAAACCACGGGCAATTAAGCCTGCCGGGTGGCTAATATCTGCCAGTACCAAGGCGCCAACTTTATCGGCGACCTTGCGGATGAAGGCATAATCCCAATCGCGCGAGTAGGCAGATGCACCGCAAATGATCAGTTTTGGTTTTTGCTCCAAGGCAACTTTTTCAAGCTGTTTGTAATCAATAAGGCCGGTCTCTTTTACAACACCGTAAAAGTGCGGTTCGTAAAGTTTACCGGAAAAGTTTACAGGCGAACCGTGGGTTAAGTGCCCGCCATGTGAAAGATCAAATCCTAATATTTTATCGCCGGGGTTTAGCACCGCAAGCATTACTGCCGCGTTTGCCTGCGCGCCGCTGTGCGGCTGCACATTTGCCCACTCGGCGTTAAACAATTGTTTGGCACGCTCAATAGCAATGGTCTCAATTTCATCAACCACCTCGCAGCCGCCATAATAGCGTTTGCCCGGTAAGCCTTCGGCATATTTATTGGTAGCTACAGAGCCTGCTGCTTCCATTACCTGCTTGCTTACAAAGTTTTCTGATGCAATAAGCTCAATTCCTTCTTCCTGGCGTTGCTGCTCTTCGTCTAACAGCTTGAATATTAATTTGTCTCTTTTCATTGTTGTGTGTAAAACGGCGCTAAGTTAGTTATTAGGTAGCTAAAAGCTGAAGGCTTAAAACAAAAAGCTTTCGGGCATTAGTGTTTTAACTTTCAGCTTTAGGCTCTATCCAAAAATTATTATACCCCAAACCAATAGTTATATCTATCATTTCCTGCTGAAGCATCTCCAGTACGGCTAAAAAATTATATACAAAGTGTACTTTGTTCTCGCTGCTGCCGGCAATGTTTTTAAAATCCATTCTTTTGTTGATGCGCAGCAGGTTGTTTATGGCTTCCTTTTGCTTCTCGATGGTGTATGGGTACTGTACAACGGTGTGGTGCACTTCCTCGGTACGGGTCATATACTGGCGCATCATGCGGTTATAAACCATCATCAGCTTGTACAGGTTAAGTTCGGATAGTTCCTCGCCGGGCACGGTTACTTTTTCTACCTGTTCCAGGTCCAGTTTAATATTGCCACGTTTCTCCTGTTTAAAACGTTCATCCTCAAAAGGGCGGAGCTCATCGCAAAGTACCTTAAACTTTTTGTACTCGATGAGTTTACGGATCAGCCCTTCTTTGGTATCCATCTCGTTCTCTTCCTCTCCGGTAGTGTGCCTTGGCAACAGCATTTTGGCTTTTATGCGCATGAGGGTGGCAGCAACAAAAATAAACTCGCTGGCCAGCTCCATGTTCAGCACCGTCATCTGGTGAATATAGTTGAGGAAATCATCAGTGATCCTGGCGATGGGGATATCGTGAATATCAAGCTCGTCGCGCTCTATAAAAAACAGTAAAAGATCAAAGGGGCCTTCAAACTGCGATAACTTTATGGAGAACCCATCTTCGGTCATGTGCCAAAAATACAGCTATTTACAATTAAAGGGATTATAAATTTAAAATTCAAAACAATAATTACCTTTAATATATTCCAATTATTACAAATTAAATTAGCTTACTTTGTAAGTTATTATAGAGTGAATATCATACATGCAGGTACCCGCCGGTGAATTTTTAAAACGCATCAATTATCCATCTGATTTAAAGGAATTTAAAGAGGACGAACTGGAGCAGGTGTGTAACGAGCTACGCCAATACATTATTGATGTAGTATCGGTAAACGGTGGCCATTTTGCCGCCAGCCTTGGTACTGTAGAGCTTACTGTAGCGCTTCAGTACGTATTAAACACCCCTTACGACCAATTGGTGTGGGATGTAGGCCACCAGGCATATGGCCATAAGATATTAACAGGCCGCCGCGAAAACTTTCATACCAACCGTATCTATAAAGGCATCAGCGGTTTCCCGAAACGCAGCGAGAGTGTGTTCGACACTTTTGGCGTAGGGCACTCTTCCACATCCATATCCGCGGCGTTGGGTATGGCTGTTGCATCACAGTATAAGGGCGAAACCGACCGACAGCATGTAGCCGTTATTGGCGATGGCGCCATGACAGCCGGCCTTGCTTTTGAAGCCCTTAACCATGCAGGTATAGAAAACTCTAACATACTGGTGATCCTAAATGACAACAACATGTCTATAGACCCGAATGTTGGCGCGCTTAAAGAATACCTTACCGATATTACCACATCGAAGCCATATAACCGTTTCCGCGATGATATAGCCACCGTGCTTACCAAAATATCATCAATGGGCCCGGACGCGTTCAAGATAGCCAAGAAAATAGAGAAAAGCATAAAAGGTACATTGCTTAAACGCAGCAACTTTTTCGAGGCGCTTAAATTCCGCTATTTTGGCCCGGTTGACGGCCACGATGTAAAACATCTGGTAAAATTATTACAGGACCTGCGCAATATTCCCGGCCCTAAGCTGCTGCATTGTGTTACCGTGAAAGGCAAAGGCTATGCACTGGCCGAAAAGGACCAGACCAAATGGCACGCCCCAGGCTTATTTGATAAGATAACCGGCGAAATAAAGAAAACAAAATACGATAAGCCACAGCCGCCTAAATACCAGGATGTGTTTGGCCATACTATTATTGAACTTGCCGAGGCCAACCCTAAAATTATGGGTATAACCCCGGCTATGCCATCAGGCTGTTCGTTAAACCTGATGATGAAAGCTATGCCGAACCGCGCTTTTGACGTTGGTATTGCCGAGCAGCATGCCGTAACCTTTAGCGCCGGGTTAGCTACACAGGGTCTTGTGCCTTTTTGTAACATATACTCCAGCTTTATGCAACGCGCTTACGACCAGGTGATACATGATGTTGCGTTACAAAAGTTAAACGTGGTGTTTTGCCTTGACCGCGCCGGTTTTGCCGGTGCCGATGGCGGCACGCACCACGGCGCTTATGATATTGCCTACATGCGCTGCATCCCTAATATGACGGTATCTGCGCCCATGAACGAGGAAGAATTGCGTAACCTGATGTACACCGCGCAACTGGACGATATGGGCCCGTTTGTAATACGTTACCCGCGTGGTAATGGTGTAATGGTAGACTGGCAGCGCCCATTAAAGGCTATCCCAATTGGTAAAGGCCGTATGATATGCGAGGGTGAAGAAGTTGCCATAATAAGCTTTGGCGCTATAGGTAACGAAGCCGTGAAGGCAACCACCATGCTGAATGCAGAAGGTTATTACCCCGCCCATTACGACCTGCGCTTTGTTAAACCTTTAGACGAGGCCTTACTGCACGAGGTCTTTAAAAAATTCAACCACATTGTTACTGTTGAGGATGGTTGTATAGAGGGTGGCATGGGCACCGCTATACTGGAATTTATGGCCGATAACAATTACAAAGCCCAGGTAACCCGCTTAGGTATTCCTGACGTGGTAGTTGAGCACGGCGAACAACCCGAACTTTGGGCCGAATGCGGTTATGATGCAGCAGGCATTGCCGGCCAGGTTAAGAAATATGCGATAAAAAGAGATAATACACATACCATAGCGTCGTAGCTGACTCACCCCGGTCATCGCTACGCTCGACCACCCTTTCTGCTGCGCAAAGAGGGTAAAAGGAAAGCCGCTTGATACTCAAGCGGCTTTCCTTATAATAGCCTAACCTTACCTGGCCGGTGCAGCAGGTGGAGGGGTTGGCAATGCTTTACGCGGGATCATATCTTTCCTTTCGGACGTGTTGTAAACAAATGATGCGATGATAGTTGATGCTTGCTTCAAATCATCTTCGCTTAAGCGGTCGTAGGTATCCTGGTTACTGTGGTGGGTACGGGTGTTGTAATCCATACCATCCTGAATGAACTGGAAGCCTGGTAATCCAACCGCGTCAAATGACTGGTGATCGGTACCGCCAGTGTTACCTACAGTTACTGTTGTAGCGCCAAGGTCTTTGAAAGGTGCCAACCAGGCTTTGAATATCGGGCCTGCCGCGCTATCACCTTGCAGATAAATACCACGGATTTTACCTGTACCATTATCAAGGTTATAATATGCATCCAATTTAGCCTGCTCAGGTTTTAACTGCATAGTTCTTGGGTCGCCAAAGTGTGCGGCAACATAACCACGTGAGCCAAATAAGCCCTGTTCTTCACTGCTCCATAAAGCGATACGGATAGTACGTTTCGGTTTAAAGTTAATGGCTTTCAGGATGCGCATTGCCTCCATCATTACCGCGCTGCCCGCAGCATTATCTGTGGCGCCGGTTGCACCGTGCCATGAGTCGAGGTGACCACCAATCATAATAACCTGGTCTTTCAGTTTTTTATCAGTGCCCGGTATTTCGGCAACTACATTGTAGCCTTGCATATCGTTAGTAAAAAACTCTGTTTTAATATCGGCTTCCATGGTTACCTTTTGGCCGGCTTTAACCAAACGCAAAATACGCAGGTAATCTTCGCCGCTGGTTTCTAACTCAGGGGCAACCGCTTTGGCAGTATCGGCGTATGACGCGCCGTTAGTAGTAAATGTAGTACCGTAGTTACCACGGCCCTGTGCTAATATCAGGCCTACTTTCTCGTCTAACAAAAATTTGCCGATAGCGGCACGCATCGCGATCATTTTGCGGCGAGCAACCATTTGCGGGCTGTTCATATCAAACTGGCGACGCGGGCCACCTGCAGGGGCCATAGTAGCAGCTGCCATTTTATCAAGCTCCTCATCGGTATAGCGCGAAAGATCGGCCTTTGTACCTGATGCTAATTTAGCCTGGGTATCAAAAATTACGATCTTGCCGGCAAGCTTGCCTTTGTATTTATCAAGATCGGTAGTAGTATCAGCTTTCACCAAAACTACATCACCCTTTATGAGGCCGTTTGTGCCGGGCGTCCATGCTTTAGGGATGGCGATAATTGCGTGATAGTAAGGCACCGTAATAGCGGCGTAATTCTTTTGAACTTCCCAGCCTTTACCAAATTTGCCCCAGGGCTCTAACTTAGAGTTTGCCATGCCCCAGGTTTTAAGCTGGTTAACAGCCCAATCCTGCGCACGTTTTAAACCCGGCGAATTAGACAAACGCGGGCCCGCAACATCTGTTAAGTAGAAAGCGGTTTCCATTACCTTTGAATGGTTTAAGCCTTCTTCACGAATTTTTTGAACAGCTGCCTGGTCAACAGTTTCCTGCGCAATGGCAGAACCTGCTAAACCTGTAATAGCCATACATGTGTAAAGTAATTTTAATTTCATAATGAGAATCAGTTAAGTTTAAGGCAAACTTATCTATTTGGCCTGTAATTTCTTACGGATAGATTTAACAAAGTTGTTACAAGCGCTAATAAGTTTTAAATTGGATTTTTAAATCCATAACCATGTTCAATTCAGCCGTGCCCATTTTAGCCTCTTTAAACGAGGAAGCAAGTATTAAATTTTATACCGAAAAGCTGGGATTTACCTTCCATAACAGTTGGGATGGCTACCTCATTTTTAGCCGCGATGGCGTAAACATTCACATGTGGCCGACCACCAATCCCGAATATCCAAAAATGACAGGTTGTTATGTAAATGTGACCGAAGTAGATAAACTATACGCTGAATATAAAGCGCAAGGCATCATACACCCAAATGGCCAACTACAGGAGATGCCTTGGGGCATGCGGCAGTTTAGCATATTAGATAATGATGGCAACATTATTCACTTTGGCGAAGATATCTCGCGGGAGGACGAGGATTAATTGATGAGCAACTTATAACCCCGGCCATGCACATTAATGATCTCTACCGATGGATCATCCTTTAAATATTTGCGAATTTTACTCAGGAAAACGTCCATACTGCGGCCATTAAAATAATTGTCATCATGCCAGATGTTCAGCAGGGCTTCTTCGCGGGTTAGTACTTCATTTTTTTTGATGCACAGCAAACGCAGCAGTTCGGCCTCTTTGGTAGATAATTTTTGCAGTTGGTTATCCCGGGTTATGATTTGGGAAGTATAGTCAAAATTATAACTGCCCAGTTTAAACTGCGATGGATTTGCGTCGCCTTTTTTCTCTTGGATATCAGTGCGCTTAAGCAAGGCGTTTATACGCAGTAAAAGCTCCTCTATGCGGAAGGGTTTGGTAATATAATCGTCGCCGCCAAGGTTAAACGCCTGGGTTTTATCTTCTATCATGGCCTTTGCCGTGGCAAAAATAATAGGTACACCGGCGTTTATTTTGCGGATTTCCTTCCCTAATGTAAAACCATCCTTTTTAGGCATCATTACATCCAATATCAGCAGGTCGAAGTTTTGTTTGGTGAAAGCCCGAAGTCCTTCTTCTCCGTCCTTACATAGCACCACGTCAAATTTGCCTTTTAAAGCAAGATAATCCTGCAATAGCAAGCCAAGGTTCGGGTCGTCTTCAACAAGTAATATTTTTTTCATGATAAGTGGTTATGCAACAGGAAACTTTAATTCGAACTCCGAACCTTTATCTTTTTCAGATCTTACGCCAATGGTACCATCAAGGCGTTTAACAATAGTATTAACATAGCTTAAGCCAAGGCCAAAGCCCTTAACATCGTGCAGGTTACCAGTTGGTATACGGTAAAACTGTTCAAATATTTTGGCCTGCTGGTCGCGGTTCATGCCTATGCCTTTATCGGCAACCCGTACAATAACGTGCCCGTTCTTATTTAAGGTATTAATGGTTATTTCGGGTGCGCCGGTACTGTATTTTATAGCGTTATCTACCAGATTGAACATTATGTTGCTAAAGTGCAGTTCATCGGCAATAATAACGGGGCGTTCGGCATCAAGGTTCAGTGTAACGTTAGCGTTGCATTTTTGCATCTTAAGCGCCATGCTATCCAGCACAATGGTGATCATTTCGTTTACATCAAGCGGTTTTTTGTCCAGTTTAAAGTCGTTACGCTCTATGCGGGCAATATTCAGCACACGTTCTATGTGGCTGCCTAAACGAACATTTTCTTCGTAAATTACATTGGCAAGGCGGGCCACACGGGTTTTATCCTCCGCTATCTCATTATCCTTTAAAGCCTCGCTGGCTATCATAATGGTTGATACCGGGGTTTTAAACTCGTGCGTCATGTTATTTATGAAGTCTATCTTCATCTCCGAGATCTTCTTTTGTTTCAGTATCGAGAAGATGGTATAACCAAAACAAAATATCAGCACAAATAGCAGCGCGGCCGTGGTACTCATGGTGGCCGTCATGTTACCTAATATAAAAGAACTTTTTTGCGGAAACGAGATCTTGATCTTGCCCGGGTCGTTTATCAGTTCGTTACTAAAAATAGCCTTCTGGAAAGTGTTGGCTGGTATAAACTCAGGCTTGTTGCCCTTTGTATCCATAGCGCTGCTAAAAATAAGCGAATCGCTGTTTGCGGTGCTTACCTCATAACTAAACGGAAGGAAGATGCCGCGGTTATGCAGCTCGAACCTTAATAAAGAATCTATCCAGAAATTATTTAAGCGTTTATCAAGTGGTTCGTTGCTTTTGCGGTATTCCTCGGCCAGGTTCTCAATAACGTTTGGTTTTTTAGTGTTGGGCGCGGCATTCTCTAACGAATCTGTCTCCAGCATTTTCTTCACCTGTTTAAACTGCCTTTCTTTTTGCAGGCGTTCCTGCTCCCTAAGCCACTCGGGGTTAAGGTTAGGTACCGATATGATCTGCGGGCCAAATTGCGGATCCACATAAGTGTACCTAAGCGTATCATATTTATGAAGCTTTTGTTTAAAGGGCCTTGGCGCGCTCTTTACAATTTCGGGGATAAAGCGGCCATGTACCTCGCCAAACTCATCGGTATACTGCTCTATGCGGATGCGCAGGTTTAGTGTACCCTGCTGCATAAGCCCGGCAATATCATCGTCCATTTTTTTGTGGAGGATCATCCTTTTTAAACTATCGCGCAGCATGGCCAGTTTACGCTCGCGCTTAGTTTGTTTCTTTTTTAAAACCAGCGCGTCGCCAATAATGCTTTTGCTGCCGTTGATACTTATCTCGCTTTTTCTGTTGAGGGTTTCGGTGCGCTTTAGGGTAATGTGCTTGGTCTCAGTTTTAGCATTCAAAAAGTTAAGGGCATCCTGCTTGGTAACTTTTGCCACCACGTTGTTTAAGGCTTCATTCACCGATCGGTTAAAAAGCTCGGACTGCATTTGGTACGATTGGCGCAAAAAATACAATTGCATTACCACCACACCTAAAAGTGCAAAACCCATTAAACCAATGATAAGCCCTATGCTTCTTCTTTTCATGCAATCACAAAAATATTTTAAATTAAATCAGAACGGTTGCTTTTAACAATTTTTAACAATTTACCTTTTAAGTTTTAATCTCTTGATTTGTAACAGTTTCCTAAATTTGCGGGTCTAATACTTAAATCAGCACAATATGAAAAAGTTTATTAAACCCGGCTTTGAGTTTATATTCTCTGTTGCCTTAATAGCCATACTTGGCTTGCCACCTTTGGTACTGGCACAATCGCAAAAAAACTTCGAGATACATATTGTTAATGGTGACACTACTGTTAATGGCAAAAACATAAAAAAGCTATCTGCCGCCGAACGCAAAGATGCGCTTGATGCTATAAACGACCTACCGCCAACGCCTGCTACTCCGGGCAATCCGGGCAGGTCAAATTCAAAAGTGGTTATCAGGAAAAGAACTAATGGCGGTAATACCAACGATATTGTAATAGAGCGAAGTATTACCGGCAATGAGCCCCAGATAGCAGAACTTAACGGTAAAGACAGTGCCCGCAATATAGTTAGGATGCGCCTTAAAAAGCTTAAAGGCGCCGATAGCATACAGGCATTTACCTATCGCTTTGATAACGACCTGCCGCCGATGGAGATGAAAACCTTTAGTTTTGATATGCCAAAACGCAAGCAAGGTTTTGCATTTACCAGCCGCAATTCGCAAACGTTTAATTATGCTAACGTAGATAACGATGGCATCAGTACTAATATCAGTTTTACCGTAACCGAGCCATCTAAAGATAAATTAAAACGTGTTGCAGGTATAGAAAAAGCCGACCTGGCATTAAGCAATTTGAATATATCACCGGAGTTTTCTACCGGTAAAACAAACCTTAGGTTTAATCTGCCGGCAAAAACGGTTGCCGATGCTAAACTTACAGATACCGAGGGTAAAACTTTATGGGCAGATAAAGCAGTTGCCGGCAGCTTTAGTAAGAAGATAAGCCTCCCGTTAAATGGCGTTTATTATTTACAAGTTAAGCAAGGCACAGCCATAGCTGTTAAAAAGATCGTAAAAGAATAGTTAAATAGTTGGCGATTTATAAACCACAAAAAAGCCCTTCTAAAAACTTAGAAGGGCTTTTATATTTTTAAGAGTCTGCTTATAGCAAACCGCGTGCTGCAAACTAATTAGAACGGCAGATCGTCGTCATCAGGTGCCGAGCTGATATCAGCAGGAGCTGCATATTCAGGGGCTGAGGCTGATCCGGCAGAGCTTAAAGCATTAACTTTCCATAGCTGTAACGAGTTAAAGTATGTTTTTTTACCTGTCTTGTCAGTCCATGGGCGGCCTTTAAGGTTAAAAAATACTTCCACATCGTCGCCAACCTTAACATTGTCTAATAAATTACAACGATCTTGTATAGCTTCAAACTTTAAGTACTCGGGATATTGTGGGTTCTCAACGTACTCAAGTATCAATTCTCTCTTTTTTAACGACTCGGTAACCTGTTGGGTTGCCGACACTTCATATACCTTACCTTTAACTTCCATAAATCAGAAAATATTTAAAATGTAAAGTTAATAGTATGAAATTAAATAGCGGCGTATTTAATTCATAAATTCGCAAAATAATTATGCAAGTTTTCCACACCGAGAGTAAGATCATTATCACCTGCAACAAAAGGCTTTCGCCTTACCTGCAGCAAGAAGTTGAAGCATTAGGCTTTAAACCAACACGCGTATGGCAAACCGGCGTTGAGCTGGTTGGCACCGTAACAGATACCATTGCGCTAAACCTTAACCTGCGTTGCGCAAGCCAGGTTTTATACCTGTTAAAAAGTTTTACAGCTGCCGATCCAAAACAACTTTACGACGAGCTTATGCAGGTTGAATGGGAAGAACTGATAGATTTTTCGGGCTATTTCTCGGTAACATCAAACGTTAACAACGAGCACATTCTTACACCATTATTTGCAAATGTAAAGGTTAAAGATGCCATTGTAGACAGGATAAAAGATAAGAAAGGTATCCGCCCCAATTCCGGCGCCGACGCCAATAAAACCGTTGTAAGCCTTTACTGGCAAGACGATAAGGCCGATATTTACCTGGATACTTCGGGCGAAACGCTTGCCAAACACAGTTACCGCAAAATACCCGGTAAAGCACCAATGCTTGAGGCTTTGGCTACATCAACCATTATGGCTACTAATTGGGATAGGGCAAGCACGTTCATCAACCCAATGTGTGGCTCGGGTACTTTAGCCATAGAGGCGGCTTTATTGGCTACCGATAAGCATCCGGGCCTGTTCCGCATGAATTATGGGTTTATGCATATTATGGGATACGATGAACAGGTGTTTTTTGTGGAGCGCCGTAAATTGAAGGATAAAGCCAAAAAGGCTGTGGACTTTAAGATCATCGCTACAGATATTTCTGACGATGCTGTTGATATTGCCCGCAAAAACGCAAATACCGCCGGTGTAGAACATTTGATAGAATTTTACGTTTGTGACTTTGAAGATACCGAAGTACCCGAAGGCGGCGGCGTTATTATGTTTAACCCCGAGTATGGCGAACGCTTAGGCGTACACACCAAACTGGAAATAACTTATAAACGCATTGGCGATTTTCTGAAAAAGAAAGCACTTGGCTACCGCGGGTACGTTTTTACAGGCAACCCCGATCTTGCAAAAAAAATTGGCTTGAAGGCTGCCCGCAGGATCGAATTTTATAACGGAAAATTAGACTGCCGCTTATTTGAATATGAGCTTTACGAAGGCAGCAAGCGCCAACCAAAAGAAATAGAATGAAAAAACTGATCATTATAGCACTTGTATTAACATCGTTTTACGCGCACGCGCAAGAGGACCTTGCATTTCCGTTTCAGGGAGGGGCACCTGTGATGAACAAGTTTTTTAAAGACAGCTTAACCGTTAGCCCCGAAATAATTTCAAAAAAGGCGGCAGGGGTAGCTGTTATAAAATTTACCGCTGATGTTAATGGCAACATCCAAAAACTGGTTATTTATTATGCTGATGATTACCTGTTAACCCTGCCTGCAATTGCCGCGCTAAAAAAATCAACCAAAAAATGGGTTATCCCTAACAAAGAGAAATTCCACGATTTTATCATCCCCTTCTCTTTTAACTTTAATAACCCAACAACTGCAGCTGCCGATGTACAAAAGGCAGCGTTCGATTTTTACAAAAACCGCCGCCCCATTGTAGCTAACGATCAGATACCGCTTAACTCGGCTACATTGCTGCCTACCGTAGTGGTTAATTACAATATAAATTAAAACATGCACACAATAAAACAAGAAAAGCGGCCAATGGCCGCTTTTCTTGTTTTATTGAACCCGGTGCTAAATTGAAAATAAATTTCTTTAAACGTTAATTTCTAAAAATCCGTTGCCACACCAATTTCGTTTATATACAGTATCCTGATTAAATACATATAAAGATGCCGAATTATAAGGTAAAAGCAGTAGCAACAAATATCCGCAACAAACGCGAAGAGTTAAATTACACACAAGAATATTTAGCCGCCAAACTAAGCATATCGCAAAATGCTTATAGCAAGATAGAATTAGGCTATACAAAAATTACCGTTGAACGCCTTTTCCAGATCGCAGAGATTTTAGATACGGACCTGATCGAACTGATAAATACGTCAGAAACAGAAGCTGCCTGACCGGTAAAAAAGACTAACTAATAATTTAGTATCCTGTTATATTTGCATTCCAATCTGCAAGTATGAGCCAGGCCGATATTATCGAAAAAACAGTAAGTTTTGTTCAGGATACCTTAAAGAACGCGGAAGGCGGGCACGATTGGTGGCACATTCACAGGGTTTGGACCAACGCCAAACATATTGCCCAAACCGAGCAATGCGATCTGCTTACGGTCGAGCTTGCCGCCCTTTTACATGATATTGCCGACAGCAAATTTCATAACGGCGATGAAGAGATTGGCCCCGCTACAGCCGGTAAATTTCTAAACACTGTTAATGTTGATGAAGCTATAATTACCCATGTACAGCAGATCATCAGGCACATGTCGTTCAAAGCAAGTTTCGATAAAACCACTTTTAACTCAAAAGAATTGGCCGTTGTGCAGGATGCCGACCGGCTTGATGCTATAGGTGCCATTGGTATTGCCCGGGCATTCACCTATGGCGGCTTTAAAGACAGGGAAATTTTTAACCCCAATATTAAGCCCAACCTCAACATGAGTAAGGATGATTATAAGAACACCAAAGCCCCTACCATTAACCACTTTTACGAAAAACTACTGCTGCTAAAGGATAAAATGAATACCGCCACGGGTAAACAATTGGCCCTGCAACGTCATAATTTTATGGAAAGCTTTTTAAAGCAGTTTTATTCGGAAGTACAATAAATCAAATACCCCTAACCGATTTCATCAGCATGAAAAAAACTTTACTTTCATTAACCGTATTATTGGGCACAGCCAAACTCGCCGCTGCGCAGGATACTACAAAAAATCAGCGTTTTAACCTGCATTTTCAGCAAACGGTTATTATGCAGTATAAGCCATCTATCACCGCGCCGTATACCGGGCAAAACAGCTTAATACCAAATGCCGAAACGCAAACTTCATTAACCAGCACCCTGTTTGGCGGCGCACGCTTATGGAAAGGTGCCGAGGCCTATTTAAACCCCGAGTTAAGCGGCGGATCGGGCTTGAGCAAAACGCTGGGTATTGCCGGCTTCCCGAATGGCGAAACTTTTCGTGTAGGTGCCGCCGAGCCTAAAATATACCTGGCGCGCCTTTACCTTACCCAGTATTTTAACTTTGGCGACGAAAAAGAATATATTGAAGATGATGTGAACCAGTTGGCAGGCATGCGCAGCAAACGTTACCTTAAAATTACTGCAGGTAAATTTGGAATGGCCGATTTTTTTGACGGTAATGAGTTTAGCCATGATGCCCGTTCGCAATTCATGAACTGGAGCTTAATGGATAACGCTGCATGGGATTACCCCGCCAACACCCGTGGTTACGTAATTGGCGCCGTGGCCGACTTTGGCCAGCCTAACTGGAACCTGCGTTTTGGCTTTACCATGACCACTACTACTGCCAACGGAGCAACCTGGGATGAACACTTAAGCCATGCCAACACCCAAACTTTAGAATACGAAAGGCGCTACGCGCTAAATGGGCATAAGGGTACATTAAGATTGTTAGGCTTTCGTAACAACGGCATGATGGGTACTTACCGCGATGCCATTAAACAAAACCCCGCCGCGCCGGACGTGGATGCGACACAAGCTTACGGCCATCATAAATACGGCTTTGGCATAAACGCCGACCAATACCTTAGCGATGACTTTGGCGTATTCGCAAAAGCCAGCTATAACGACGGCAAAACCGAGACCTGGGCCTTTACTGAGATAGACCGCTCACTTAGCCTTGGCGCTGTATTAAAAGGTAACCGGTGGGACCGTAAGGATGATGAACTGGGCCTTGCATTTGTAGGCAACGGCATCTCAAAAGACCATAAAGATTATTTAGCAGCCGGTGGCTATGGCTTTATTATTGGCGACGGCCGGCTAAACTACTCGCCCGAGTTAATAGCAGAGGTTTATTACAAAATAAACGCCTATCAGCATAAATTATGGGTATCGCCAGATTACCAGTTTATAGCTAACCCTGCATATAATCATGATCGCGGGCCGGTAAATGTGTTATCGGTTAGGGCGCATGTAGAGTTTTAAGCCTTATCAATAAATTACATCAGCATTAAACCCCTAAGGCGCAAAAACGTCATATTGCAACATGAAAAATATTATAGCAGCCATAGCACTACTTATTGTTAGTACAGGCGCATTCGCTCAAAATAATATCACCAAAGCAAAAATATCTTTTGAGCTAAAAAACCTGGGTATAAAAACCGGTGGGATAATTGGCGGCGTACAGGGCAATGTGGCCTTTGACCCTAATAAACTTGCAACAAGCAAAATTGAAGCTACGGCCGATGTGAACACCATTAATACCGATAACGACATGCGCGACGAGCACCTTAAAAGGGACGACTACTTTGACGCGGAAAAATATCCAAAGATGAGTTTGTCTTCGGTATCGTTCAAAAAAACCAAGGCCAATAGCTTTACCGGGGTATTTAACCTTACTATAAAAGGCATTACCAAAGCTGTTGAAGTACCTTTTGTTTACGCTGCAACATCTGCCGGTAACGTATTTAAAGGCAGCTTTAAAATAAACCGTAAAGATTTTAAAATTGGCGGCAACAGCATGACCATGAGCGACGACGTTACCGTTAATTTTGAGGCCGAGGCCAAATAATAATGATATAATAACATTGCAACGCGCGGTTTTATAGTAACTTTATACTATGAAATTGCGCGTTCTCATTTTAATAAACGCTGCCGCTGTTGCCATTACCCTATCGGCAGTAAACTACTACTTTCAGCACAAGTGGTACGATGTTATGGTAACCTTTCTGGTTACTTTTATTACCAGCTATATTGTATTTTATTACCTCATAGAGAAATATATCTACTCAAAAATTAAGCTTATTTACAAGCTTATACACAACCTTAAGCTTGGCCGCGACCTGCGCGATGCCCTTGGCGAACATGTAACCGCCGACCCAATTAACGATGTGGAACAGGAAGTAAAAGAGTGGGCCAAGCAAAAAAAGAGTGAGATAGACGACCTGAAAAAACAGGAAAAATTCCGCAGGGATTTTTTATCGAATATATCGCACGAATTTAAAACACCGCTTTTTGCAATACAAGGTTACATTGAGGCCTTGCAGGACGATGAATTGGAGGATAAAGAATTAGCGCTGCAATTTCTTGAAAAGGCGTCAAAGAATGTGGACCGTTTAAGTTACCTTATTAACGACCTTGATGAGATATCAAAACTCGAATCAGGTGAGATCCCAATAAATTACAGCAAATTCAAAATTAACGATCTTATAAAAGAGGTATTTGAATCGTTAGAATTAAAGGCCAAGCAGCACAATATTAAATTAACGTTTAAACAAAAATACGATGACGGCATTTTTGTTAATGCCGACCGTGAAAAAATACGCCAGGTTTTAGTTAACCTAATAGATAATTCTTTTAAATATGGCAAAGAGGGTGGCAACACCTCGGTAAGTACCTTTACACTGCATGAGCAGGTTTTGGTAGAGGTTACTGATGATGGCATCGGGATAGAAGAAAAGTTCTTACCACGCTTATTTGAAAGGTTTTACCGTACAGATACCAGCCGCTCGAGGCAAATTGGCGGCTCGGGCCTTGGGCTGGCCATTGTTAAACATATTGTTGAGGCCCATCAGCAAACCATAAACGTACGCAGTACCGAAGGCTTGGGCTCAACATTTGGTTTCACGTTACAAATCGCTAAACAAAGCCTGCCATTCCCCAATATTCCTGTGTTAAAAAGTTAACATTAACTTAACATTGCAACCGTACCTTTATCAAAATTTTACGAAACAAGATGTCACTTAACAGTATATTCCAGTATTTTGTACCAAAAGATAAAAAAACGTTCTTCCCGCTATTTGAGCAGGCAGCAAGTAACGTTGTAAGTATGTCAACCATTTTGGTTGAAGCCGTTAACTCGGTAAACCCTGCTACCCGCGAAGAACTTTTCAGGCAGATTGACAAGCTTGAGAACAAAGGCGACGAACTTACCCACCAGATATACCTTGAACTGGGAAAAAACTTTATAACACCGTTCGATCGTGAGGACATCCACTCTTTGGCTACCGCAATTGACGATATTGCCGATTATATACACGGCGCTGCCAACCGCATGCTGCTTTATAAAATTGATGATTTTAACGAGCACATCCGCAAGCTATCTGAACTGATATTACAAGCCGGTACCGATCTTGAAAAAGCAGTGCGCGAACTTAAAGACCTGCGTAACGTACGTGCTATTGCAGATTCATGCATCCGTATAAACAGTGTTGAAAATCAGGCCGATTACGTATTTGACCGTGCCGTTGCCGACCTGTTCTTATACGAAACCGATGCTATACGCCTTATTAAATACAAGGAGATCTTAGCCGCGCTTGAAACCGCCACAGATATGTGCGAGGACGCTGCTAATGTGATGGAATCGATACTTATTAAAAACGCCTAAGCATAATTTATATCATTTTAAATGGTTACTACCCTACTTGTTGCTGTAATTGCCCTGGCGCTTATTTTTGATTACACCAATGGTTTTCATGATGCAGCCAACTCTATAGCTACCATTGTATCAACCAAGGTTTTAACGCCTTTTCAGGCGGTACTGCTTGCCGCGGTGTTTAATTTTGCCGCTTACTTTTTTATTAAAGACCATAAAGTAGCTAACACAGTTGCTAAAACCGTACACGAAGAATTTATTACCCTGCACGTGGTATTGGCCGGCCTTATTGCCGCCATTACCTGGAACCTGACTACCTGGTGGTTCGGTATTCCGTCAAGTTCGTCGCATACGCTTATTGGTGGTTTTGCGGGTGCCGGTATAACCAACGCCTTATTTATGGGGCAGCCGGGTATGGCCGCAATAAACTCATTCTACATTATAAAAATTATTGCCTACATCGTGCTTGCGCCGTTTATAGGTTTATTTATAGCTTATTTTATTACCATCCTTATCCTGCACATATGTAAAAGAGCAAAGCCAATTACGGCAGAGCGCTGGTTTAAAAGATTGCAGTTGGTATCTGCCGCGGCACTTAGCTTTGCACACGGCACAAACGATGCCCAAAAAGTAATGGGTATATTATATGTAAGCTTAGTAGCCGCAAAGGTTATTGGCAGTGGCGCTGCAATGCCCGAGTGGATCCCGCTTGCGTGTTATACCGCAATAGCTTTAGGCACCATGTCTGGCGGTTGGAAGATCGTTAAGACCATGGGTTCTAAAATTACTAAGATAACCCCTTTAGAGGGTGTGGCCGCAGAAACAGCGGGTGCCGTTACCTTGTTTATTACCGAGCATTTCGCTATCCCGGTTTCTACTACACACACCATTACCGGTTCCATCATCGGCGTTGGTTTAACAAAACGTGTATCTGCTGTGCGCTGGGGTGTTACGGTAAACCTGGTGTGGGCGTGGATCATTACCATCCCTATTTCGGCGCTTATTGCGGGGTTAATGTTTGTGTTGGTTAGGCATATCTAATTACGCATTACTTGGCAGTAATTTTGCTTACGCTAAAGCATGAAAAAAACACTTTTACTTATTCCTTTTCTGCTATTAATATTTACCGGTTGCGATACGCTTAACCAGGTTGCACAAACCACGGTTAACCAGCTTGGCAACCCAACTAATGTCGAAATTAGCAACGGCCTTAAACAGGCCCTTGAAATAGGCACAGGCAAAAGCTCGGACCAGCTATCTGCAGTAAATGGGTTCTTTGGGAACGCGGCAGTTAAAATATTATTCCCACCCGAGGCGCAAAAGGTTGAGAAGACCCTGCGTAGTATAGGCCTTGGTAAATTAGCAGATAATGTCATCCTGTCGCTTAACCGGGCTGCAGAGGATGCTGCCGGCAAGGCAAAGCCCATATTTGTTAATGCCATTAAACAAATGACCTTAACAGATGTAACCAATATTTTATTCGGCAACAAAGATGCCGCCACACAATACTTTAAACGCACTACCACTATGGCGCTTGCCGCCAGCTTTAAGCCTGTTATAGAAACCAGCCTAAACAAGGTAGGGGCCACAAAATATTATACTGAGGCTGCAAACGCCTACAATAAAGTGCCGCTTGTAAGCAAAGTAAACCCGGACATCAGCGATTACGTTACCCAACGCGCCATAGAGGGCCTGTTTGTAGAAATTGCACAGGAAGAGCTTAATATTCGCCAAAACCTTGGCGCACGTACTACGCCGTTGCTGCAAAAGGTATTTGGTTATTATGATAAGAACAAGAAATAGCCAATAACGATCTTATAATGAAAACGGCGATATGTATTAAAACATATCGCCGTTTTGCGTTTGTGTTCAATAACACTTAGGGAAAAGAAAATTTACTTATGAAATTCTACCTTAATGATAACATCCCCGGCTTTGCCTACCCATGCCGGGCCATTTTGAACCAGGCTTATAGCTTTTAGGTCTGCCGCGGTACTTAGGCTTTTTGTTACGGTAACAGCAGTGATTGCGCCGCCTGGGCTGATGGTCGCCCTTAATTCAACAGTACCCACTTTGGCATCTGCACTAACCGCGTTCTGATGCAGATATTTTTTATAATTATCCCAGCCAACTACGGGGCGTGTGCCTGATACTTTTTTTGCCTGAGCATCGGCAATCGCTACCTCTCTTAAAACCTGCGCGTCTTTATCCTGCAGGCTGCTATCGTTATTTTTAAGGGATTTTGTACCAAATGCATTAATATTGGATGTACTTTCACCATCCTTTTTTATGGCAGGCATAGCGTATCCGTAAGCGTTTGACTGTTCCGAGCCGCCGGTTTTAGCAGGGGCTTTGCCCAAGGCATCCGGCAACGGCAGGGCATCCTTACGATCAATTACCGCGCCCGCCATAAGGTTGGGTGGCAATCCGGCGTTAGCCAAGGCTGTAGGGTTGTTATCAGTAGGTTTTCCGGCACGAGTTGTCATATTAGCACCTTCAGCCTTACTTTTTAGGGCTTTAAGCGCCGATGGGGTTTTATTGATAGCTACAAATTCTCCGCCTAAAATGGTGTCTTGCTTTTTATTGGCCAACATATCTGATGCAACCATTTCTTCTAACGTACTAACCGAAGGTTCTGCATTTGGGGCACTTGCATTAGCAATAGTAACTTCCTGCAATGGCGCGGCCGGTACATTCTTATCCGCATTTGCACGGGCAAATGGTTTAGCAGGTATATGTATCTTATTGAAAGCGATGGCTTGTTTCTTCGAAGGGGTAATTAGCTGCTTTGCTTTATCATCTATAGTTACTGGCAGCGTATCTACAGGTGCTGCTTGCTTTACAGGTTGGCTAGCCGCTACCTGCGAAGCTTGCTTATTGTTACCGTTATTATTGTTCAACAAACCTATTACTACAGCAAAACCTATTACACTTGCAGCAATTGCCGTAACCATCCAGGGTGTCATCCGGCGTACTTTAGTTGCGGTACGGGCCTCTAACCGATCTTGTAAGGCAGAAAGGCTATCCTTCTGGTCTGCCCTGGCAGCACCATATCCTTCCAGCGCATCCATTAAAAACGGATCGTCCTGTGCCCGGCGCTCCAGTTTATGCATAGCGCGTGCATCAAGCTCCCCGTTAAGGTACTTCTGTATTTGCTGTATGTCGGATAGTTTATTCTCCACTGTTCTTTTCAAGGCAAATTTTAAGGTTGCGCTTTCCGTTTTGTATATAGCTTTTTACCTCGTTCATGGTAAAGCCTGTTGCATCGGCTACTTCTTTATAACACTTCTCGTCGAGGTAGAATAATTTAACGCTTTGTTGCTGCGCCGGCGTTAACTTCTCCAAACAACGTTCCAAAGCCTGCATAGCTTCTTCTCGGTTATTAGTATCAGGATGCAAAACCGGGGTAAATTCCATAAACTCGTCTAAAGCTATGGTCTCTAATTTTTTACCGCTTCGCAATTGCATCAGGCAATAGTTGCGGCTAAGCACATATAACCAGGCCCTAAACTGCTTTATTTCGTGCTGGTGTACCTTTTGGGCCAGTTCCTCAAATATGGCCATTACGGCATCCTGCGCCTGTTCCTCATCTTTCAAATACTTTAAACCTACCCCATAAACCAGCGGCATATACCGCTCATACAGTCGGCCTAAAACTTTCAGGTCGCGGCTTTCCCGGTAGCTTTGCAACAGCTTATTGTCGGCGGTATCTTCTGGTTTAACTGGTCGGTTAAAAAATTTCATTCAAGAGAGCCTGCAAAATAATTTTTTTTAGCGGCTTATGGAAATCTTATCAGCGGAGGTATATTATTCTGCCGGGTGCTGGCCAAAGGTTTTACTCAGCATATCGTAAAGTTCCGGGTGTTTGGTTTGGAACTGTTCCGGTTTCTCAAAAAAGTATTCGGAAACTACCGCGAAAAATTCAGCCTCGTTAGTAGTAGCGTACGCGTCTATATCAGAATGCCCGGCTTCCATCCTGCGGATCTCCCGGTGCATCATACGTACCCATGGTTCAACATATTCATGCGGCAAAAAACCTTCGGGAATGCCGTCTGTAGCGCCATCTGCCTTGTCAAGCAGGTGTACAAACTCGTGGATACCGGTGTTCTCCTTGCCATTGTTGTTAGAGAAGCCTTTTACCAACGCGTTGCGCGAAAGGATCATTTGCCCGTTCATGTAGCCGCTGCCTACCATGCCCATAATGTTACGTCCCTCGCCCTCGTTGCCTTCATACTGAAATTCCTTATCGAAGGTATCTGGATATAAAAGCACGTTAGTAACGTTGCGGTACGTCCAGTCCTTAAACGCGAAAATGGGAATTATTGCGCTCGATGCAACCATCAAGCGGTCGGTATCGGTTAACTCAAGGCCAACGCCCTCAATACGAACGGCATCAAGGAACTGTTCTATCCTATCTTCAAAGTAAAGCTTATCGGTATCTGATAGTTTGTTGTAATAATCGATATGCTGAGTAAGTAATTGCTTTTGGGAATCGGTTAGTATGTGTTGGGTAAGGGTACGGTTTTTCTTTCGTTGAAATAATGTTAAGCAGATAATTACGGCGATAATAATGGCGAAATACATCATGGTAGAAGCAAGATAGGAAAATAACGTTATTAGGAAAATCGTATCTACGACGGAATTTTATTCTTAAACTTCTACGCCATTCGCATAGCATTATATTTTTCCACTAGTTTTAAGTAGGCCCCAATACCAGGGTTATTCGCAATCTGAAGCATGTTTTTTTCTGGATACATCTTTCCATTTCTTATAAACAATCCGGTTATCTCACATCTCCATCTTCTATAATGGATTTTTTTTGATTTACGACAAAGCCATTTTTCTTTAGTAGCGCTAATATCTGCGGTATTAATTGTTTAAAATCCTTCTTTGATGAAAAGGTAAGATCATCCACAAAATTTGTAAATATTATTTTCCTCTTCGCGCAAAGCGCTTCTAACTCAATTGCAGTTGATGCGAAAACCAAGTTGGCAAGCATGGTAGACGTTGGTGCTCCTTGTGGTAAAGCATAGTTAACTGTACTTATCCTCGTTATTGCTCGCGAGATACGTTTGTTAATTCCGTAACCAATCAATGTTTGATAAACCTGATCATTAGAAATATTATTGAAATAGTTTTTCAAGTCTATAGTTAAGAAAAACTTACTGTCAACATGCATTTGTGCATTCTCAATATTACTTCGTTTTGAGATACCGCCATACATCGAGAATGGAAGCCCAATGGGTTTTAAAAGATGATTTACTTCTCGTTGTTTCCTTTTTAATTGATAATCTGGGCTAAACATATCACGTTTACGCTCAGCTCCATTTTCATCCAATTGGGGCTTGCCGAACTTCATTTTGGCTTGAGTTTTTGGTTTGTAAAGCCCGCCCGAGTTATTGCTTATGGCTTTAAATAAAGATTCAGAATAAGTTAGGAAGAATGCTTCATTTATTTCCATATATATAATAGATTAATAAACCGGGTCTGGAATCTGGAGGAATAATCCGCAACGCAAATTTGATGAGTAGTCTCATCCATCTAACTTGCGGATATTTAAGCTTTAAAATAAATAGCTTACACATCCATCGTTCTGTTTTTGAAAGGTGCTTGCCGTTCTTAGCAAACCACTTTCCCATTTTTCGGCGCAGTTTTTTACGCTTTCTCATGGTCATTGATTTTAATCTCCAGGAAAATTCCTGGCCGCAATAAACCATGTCGATCACCATGAGCATTTCAATAACTTCGACCCGGTGTGTTAAGAGTGTTATTCGATAGAGACTTCGCAGCCGCGCCGCAAGGCTGCGAGTAAGTGCATTAATGCACTTAATTTTTGTGGTGACCGATAATGAACAAGTGCCGTCAAAGAACTACGACAAAAATATTCAACTCATTAAAAACCTGAAATAAAAATTATTAACAGCTATAAACTATTCCAAAATCGCCTGCTATACAGGATTCTTTTTATTACGTATAACTTTGTCCGGTTGCGAAGATTGTATATAAAAACGAACTTTACTTTAGGTCGCTCTACATGTAGAGATTGCTTCGCTTCTCACAATAACAATATGGTTAAAACTTACGCATCTACCGTAAACTTTTCGCCAATTTGCTGCCTCCACATGGCGTAATACAACCCTTTCTGGTCTATCAGATCATGGTGTTTGCCCGATTCGATGATCTGTCCTTTCTCCAGCACGTAAATGCAATCGGCATGCATAATGGTAGAGAGGCGGTGTGCGATCAGGATGGTAATATGATCATTCAACACAGATACATCTCGAATAGTATCTGTTATCTCTTCCTCGGTGATGGAATCCAGCGACGATGTAGCCTCGTCAAACACCAAAATATCCGGCTTACGCAGCAACGCGCGTGCTATAGAAAGGCGCTGCTTTTCGCCACCAGACACTTTTACCCCACCTTCGCCAATAACTGTATCTAATCCGTTTTCGGCACGGGCAAGCAGGGTTTGGCAGGCAGCGCGCTGTAGTACGTTCATACATTCCTCGTCGGTTGCGGTTGGGTTCACAAACAGCAGGTTCTCACGAATAGTGCCCGAGAATAGCTGCGTATCCTGCGTAACAAAGCCTATCCGCTCGCGTAATTGGTCCAGATCTATTTCTTTGCTCAGGATATCGTTATAAAGGATGTCGCCCTCAAGCGGCTGGTACAAACCCACCAGCAATTTTACGAGTGTGGTTTTTCCGGAACCCGATGGCCCAACGAAGGCTATGGTTTCGCCGGTGTGGGTTTTAAAGCTGATGTGATTTAACGCGTTACGGTTTGCGGTTAAGTGTTTAAAGCTTACATTATCAAAGGCGAGGGTCTGTACTTTGTCTAACAACACGGGTTTCTCCGGCTTTTTATCGATAGGGGTATTTAATATGTTCTCGAAATTAGCCAGCGAGATCTGCGATTCGCGCCAAGATTGGATCACGTTGCCAAGTTCCTGCAGTGGGTTAAACAGGAAGAACGAATAGAACAAAAATTTCAGATAATCGCCGGGAGTTAATTCGTTTTTAAAGATAAGTATCAATAGCACCAGCACCATTGCACTGCGCACAAGGTTTACTACAGTACCCTGTATAAAGCTCATGCTGCGTACATACTTCACTTTTCTCAGCTCCAGATCGAGTATCTTATAAGTGGTTTTGTTAAGCCTGGCTATTTCCTGTTTAGCTAAACCAAGGCTTTTTACCAGTTCGATGTTACGTAATGATTCCGTAGTGGAACCTGCCAGCGCGGTAGTTTCAGCCACAATTTTGCGCTGGATATTTTTAATACGCTTACTAAGCGCCATGCTCACGAATGTAATAATAGGGATAGCACAGAAGTAAACCAGTGTTACCTGATAGTTTACCTTTAACGAATAAACAATCACGAAGATCATCCCCACCAGGCTCACAAATAGTACACTGATGAAGGCGGTAATAAACTTTTCACTATCCTGCCTTACCTTTTGCAGGATGCCTAATGTTTCGCCGCTGCGCTGGTCTTCAAATACCTGGTACGGTAATTCAAGCGAGTGCTTTAGTCCATCGGCATACATTTCGGCACCGGTTTTTTGTACAATGATATTGGTGAAATAGTCCTGAAAGTTTTTTGCTATACGCGATACCATTGCCGCACCAATAGCCAGGCCAACAAGGCTAAGGGCACCGTAAAGGCGGTACTCAAACGTATGGTTTATATTGTCTTTAGGTACTATATATTTATCCATTATAGTACCGGTGATCATGGGGTCTACCAGCGAAAAGCCAATATTTAACCCGGCAAGGAACAGGGCAAGAACAACCGTCCAACGGTGTTTTGACAAATAAGAAAGTAATATTTTCATGTTGCAACACAAAAATAAAAAAAGGGAATGGCTAAGAAGCTCATTCCCTTTAATTTGACAATGGGGTTAATAAAGGATCTGTCGGGGTGAGCTTATCGAACCATTAGCAAGATGGTTAAGTGTTCGACACGCTCAGACTGACAAGGTTATATATCTAACGTCATCTGGATATTGCATCGCTCATATGGCGAAGGAGCTCCCGTAATCTTTTTAAAACCCAACTTATGGTAAAGATTGATAGCTGGTTTTAATATAGTATTACTCTCCAGATAAAGTTTATCGGCGCCCAATTCTTTCGCTTTTGCAATACAAGCCTGCCCTAATATAAAACCAATGCCCTTTCCTTTTGCCGTGGGTGAAACGGCCATTTTGGCCAACTCGTACATGTTATTATCCATTTTGATAAGCGCGCAAGTACCAACAGGTTCGCCATTGTACAGAGCAATAAAAATATGGCCGCCTTTGCTTAGTATATAATCATCCGGATGGTCAAGCGATTTATAATCCGTCTCTTCCATTTTAAAATGTTTGGTTATCCATTCTTCGTTTAAGCGTTTAAAGGCGGGTTGGTATTTAGGCGTATAATCTACAACCCGTACATCTGCGCTTTCGCGGGCCTTTTTTTCATCTTTTACGCGGTTAAAAAGGCTTTTCTGTTCTAACAAGAACTCCCATTCTTCGATAGCCTTCCATATGTTGTACTGAGTTTCGTTTAGCGCTGTTTCAACTGCCGCGTTAACATCGGCATATTGTACCTGTATACGGCTGTTTATCTCGCGGCCTTTATCAGTTAGCCGGATATAATTTTTACGTGCATCTGCCTTATTAGGTACTTCTTGTGCTATGCCATGTTTTACCATCTCTTTTACAATAGTACTAACCGACGGATGCGAGTGGCTTATCTCTTGCGCTATTTGCATTATCGATTTATCCTCACCTTCAGCTAAAGCATAAAAAACGGGGAACCACTTCGGGTTCATATCAATTCCATACATGCCATATACTTCTGCTGCCTGTTCTGTAAGTTTTTCGCTCAACCTGCGCAGCCTGCTTCCTAAAGCCATTTTGCCTACCTTATTATAAAATTCCATAACAGATATTAATTACGTAATCAATTACGCAAATTTACAATTTAATTTATTCCTTTCAAAATTTGTCAAGCAAAAAAGGGATGAACCTTTCGGCCATCCCTTTTATATAGTTGTCGGTTATTAGTTAAACCGTCATGATGTCTTTTTCTTTAGCTTCTGAAAGCTGGTCAACTTTAACGATGTAAGAGTCTGTCAATTTCTGAACATCGGCTTCACCAACTTTAATTTCATCTTCAGATACGCCTTCGGTTTTTAATTTTTTGATCTTTTCATTGGCATCTTTACGGATGTTACGAATAGCGATCTTACCGGTTTCTGCTTCTCCTTTAGCTTTCTTAACCAGGTCGCGGCGACGCTCTTCTGTCAGCGGCGGTACATTAATACGGATAATAACACCATCGTTTTGCGGGTTAACACCAAGGTTAGCTTCTTTAATAGCTTTTTCTATAGCAGGCAACAACGATTTTTCCCATGGCTGTATAACGATAGTACGTGCATCCGGCGTATTTACACTTCCTATCTGGTTTAAAGGGGTTGGTGTGCCGTAGTAATCAACACTAACGTCATCCAGCATAGATGGGTTTGCCTTGCCCGCGCGTATTTTGTTTAATTCGTTATCTGCATGCTCAATCGCTTTATCCATTAAAGCTTTAGCATCATTTACTTGTTTCTTAATGAGTTCGCTCATTGTTTATAATTTTTGACAAAAATAATAAAAAGTATTAAAGCCCCTTAAAATTAGCTGCTTTAACAGACAAAGAATTTATGGGTTTATAACAAGATAGTAAGAAGGTGGTTTTAACCCCTATGTATAAGGTATATAACTATACACCGGCGTTATATGGAACAATACCAAATCGCTAAAAAAAGGCAATAAAAAAGCACGCTAACAAAATTTGAGAGCGTGTTTAAAAATAAATAAAGTTAAGCACCAAGCTTAATATGGCGCTTAACCTTACTTTAAAGGCTGGTTATTACCAACGGCTACCGCCGCCGCCTCTGTTATCTTTAGAGTAGCCGCCACCGCCGCCACCTCTGTTATTATCTCTTGAGTAGCCGCCGCCACCGCCACCGCGGTTGCCGCCACCAAAGCCACCACCGCCACGGCGGTCGCCTGGTTTTTTGTCTTCAGCCTGACTAACAGCAATTGAACGGCCGGCAACTTCCGAACCATTTAAGCCCGAAATTGCTTTTTGTGCAGCTTCGTCATCAGACATTTCAACAAACCCAAAGCCTTTGCTTCTGCCTGATTCTCTGTCAATAATAATTTTAACGGTGCTTACTTCACCATAAGCTTCAAAAAGCTCTTGTAAATCTGCTTCCTGTAATGAATAAGGAAGGCTTCCAACGAATATGTTCATCAAAAATTAGTTTAGCATACCGGATTGTTGCCGGCATTTAGTTTTGTTTTCTCCAAATATAGAATAGAAACCAATCACTTGTACAAATATTTGGTAAACTAAATTTTTTATTTTTCTGTTTAGCTTAAAAAATTAGTCTAAAAATTTATAAAACCTGTAGTATTTGGTACGTTTTGCCGTTCAAAATAAACGCTTCGCCCGCTTTTTTATCCTTTAATTGATAGCCAATTGGCGATGCCGCTGAAACCGCTATGTAAGTTTTGCCATCCAGCTCTAACATGCCGGCGCTTATGGCCAGATAAAAGTTTCCGTTGTTAGTGATAATGACACTGCCGTTTTCGGCTTTTGCTGATGTTCCGTTAACCGGAATCTGGTTTAGGGCCACCATCAATTTATTAGCCTCGTTTAGCTGGGCGAGGTTGCGGTTGGTTTCCTGTTGGGCCATTTCGCGGCCGGTTTCGTATTTGTCTCCTGCGCTGCTTTTTGTATCATCATTTTGGGCTTGCTGCGCCTCGGCAATGGCCTGCTCGGCGGCCTGCATTCGGGTTTGCACGTAGTTTACACATAGAGAGTGTAGTTTGGATTTCAGATCAGTCATTATAGAATCGTAAAAAAACGAAGATGTATAAAAAGGATGAAATTGCTAAAGGCTATAAAAATAAAAGCCCCAGGCACTTGCTGCCCGGGGACTTTCAACCTAAACCTTATCACAATGTAAATGCGAGGCACTTACAGGTATGTAAACGTAATTAGTATGGAATTGATACAACACCTTACAGGAAATTACACATAAATGATATTCCAATATGCTCTACAGTAGTTGAGGCTTAGCAAACAAACTGTAAGTAAAGTGGTTAATGAGTAGATTGTTTAACCTCAACTAATTATTCATCATGAATTTAAAACGTACTTTCGGAGCAATACTTACTGTTTTAGGCATTATAGGCTTAATTTATACAGGCGTACAAATCATTCAAAAATCGGGCGCGGCAACTACCTTAATAGTGGTGGGTATTATCGCTATCATCTTTTTCTTTACCGGCATCAGTTTGGTGCGTAATACTAAAGACGAAGCTTAATTTTTAGCCGTGGGCGTTATTGCCCCTGTAGCAGAAATACTTAAACCGGGCTGAATAAAATCGGCCTCGGTTAAAGCTTTGATACGCTGTGCCGCACGGTTAAGTGAATCTGGTAATAAGCCCGTTTGGTGGTTTTGCCTGTATGAGGCTATTTGCCCGTTCAAAAACTCTCCCTTTTTATTTATACGGATCTTAAGCAACGGCGCCAAACCGCACACGCCGCTTACACTTACGCCCTTGTAGGTTACAAAATTGCCAAGGCTATAGGCTATGACCCTGTTTTTATATAACTCTATGCCACGGGAAACATGTGGGCCATTGCCTAATAGTACATCTGCCCCGGCATCAACGGCCGCGTGGGTAAAAGCGCGTAAGTTACCGCGGTTCTCACCCTTAAATATCTCGGCCGAATCGGGCACATGCTCATAATCTGCGCCTTCGCCACCTCCATGAAAGGATACGATGACAATATCGTTATTCGCTTTTAAACTGCTGATGATACTTTTTGCATGGGCAATTTGCAATAACGAAACCGTTTGCCCGTTTGGCGAAAACGCGCAAAAGCCATACTTAACACCATTTTTTGTAAACGATTTTGTGGGGTGGCTCTTAAAGCCCGCGGTATGTATACCCAGGCTATCTAAGGTTTTAATAGTGCTGCGGCGGCCGGCACGGTCAAAATCATTTGAGTGGTTATTGCCTACACTCAATACATTAAAACCTGCATCTTTAAAAATGCCGCCATATTTAACCGGCATCCTAAACAAATACCCCTTATGCTTAAACCTCAGCTTATAACCTACAGGTGCGCCGGTATCTAACAATACTCCCTCCAGGTTGCCAAAAGTAATATCAGCCTTTTTTAAATGTTTTAAGGCAAACTTGAAACTTGCTTTCGCGCTATCGGAAGGCAAAAAGGTGCTATCCGGGTAAGATGATCCCAGCATAATGTCGCCAACGGCAGCAATAGTTATAGCCGTATCGGTAGATGGCAATGTTGCTGTATTAGCAGCGGGGGTTTCTGCATTTGCCTTGACATTAGCTGCCTGCTTTTTTGCCCCGGGCCTGCTGCAGGCATTTGCCAGTATTAAGGCAGCTATAAATAATATAAACCGGGTATTCATTATTGGGCAAAAAAAATCCTCTCACTATTAGTGAAAGGATCAAGGATATTTAATTTAGGTTTACTTAGTTAGCTGGTTTGTCATCGTTAGCCGATGCAGATAGTTCGCTTTTAAATGATTCTAATAAACGGCCGCCTTTATAAAAATAACGGCTGTAATACGCCTCGTCTAAATTGCTTATGGCTACCCCACGCGATGACGCGTGTGCAAACCTGTTGTTACCAAGATAAATGCCGATGTGCGAAATGCTGCGGCTGTGTATTTTAAAGAAAACAAGGTCGCCTTCTTTAAGGTCGTCTTTACCAACCGGGCTAACCATGCTGAAAATATCGCGTGAGCTACGGCGGATAGGTAAGTTAAACACGTCGCTGTATAATTGTTTTGTGAATGCAGAGCAATCAATACCTTTTCTTGATGAACCACCAAAACGGTAAGGGGTGCCTATCCAGTTGTAAACAAAGTTGAAAAGTTTCATGTTTGAGGTTGCCGAAACTGCAACACCCATAATTTGAGAAAGGTAATCTTTTGCTAAACTTTCCTGTTCGGCGCTTTCCGCTGCCGGAGTTGGAATAGTTTTTGTTTGAGCCTGAGCAGCTAAAACGCTCAGAAATAGTGCAATAGCAATTGTAATTTTCTTCATTTAATCTCTTTAATTGCTGAATTAGGGCAGCAAATGTATATTAAATTGGACGCTGTGTCTATTGTTGGATACAAAACTATCCAATATTTTTAAACTACCAAATTAAATCAGAGATTTTTTTTCATAATGTTTCGGATAATATTTTTAACCATTGTTAATTATAATGTTGATAAAGTAAAATATCGGGGCGGTAATTTCAATTTGTGAAATTTATTTTCGCTCATGACGCAGCCACTTATTTAATTAAATGTAGTTTTTACAATTTCAAATTAGTAGTAAATTAAGAACTTTAAGCAAGGATTAATCCGGTCTAAAACAGCTCTCTTTGTGGCACGGATTGATCCATGTTATGTGTTATAACAAAGATTTTTTTTGAAAAGATAATTGCGGTAAAGCCCAGTTTAACCCTCTTATAAGCGTACATTTTACACCTTACCCAAAATGTTATTTTGAGTTTTTTGAAAATACTATGCGTGCATTGTAAGGGCCAGGCAAAAAATTACTTAAATGATGCTAACAAATTCGTTGCAGTTTCGGTTATTTGCAGGATATAATTAGATTTGCACTTCTCAAAGAAACTTTATTTAATAAATGAGTTCAATCGAAATAACTAAAGACACCTACCTGATGTGGTATGAGTCTATGCTCCTGATGCGTAAGTTTGAAGAAAAAACCGGTCAGTTATACGGTCAGCAAAAAATACGCGGATTTTGCCACCTGTACATAGGTCAGGAAGCTGTATTGGCAGGCGCTATGTCTGTTATACGCCACGAAGACAGTTTAATAACGGCTTATCGCGATCACGCGCATGCCTTAGCTAAAGGTACATCACCAAAAGCCGTTATGGCCGAGATGTATGGCAAAGTAACAGGCTGCTCTAAGGGTAAAGGCGGTTCGATGCACATGTTCGACAAAGAAAACCATTTCTATGGCGGCCACGGTATTGTTGGCGGCCAGGTGCCAATGGGTGCGGGTATAGCCTTTGCCGAGAAATATAAAGGTACCGATAACGTGAACATCACTTATATGGGTGATGGTGCCGTGCGCCAGGGTGCTTTAACCGAAACATTTAATATGGCCGCTTTATGGAAACTGCCTGTAATTTTTGTTTGCGAGAACAACGGTTACGCCATGGGTACATCTGTAGAGCGTACAACCATACAAACAGATATATACAAATTAGGCTTGCCTTACGGCATCCCGTCATCTCCTGTTGATGGTATGGACCCTGTAGCGGTACACAACGCTATGGACGAGGCTGTACAGCGCGCACGCCGCGGCGAAGGCCCAACTTTCCTGGAGATGCGTACTTACCGCTACAAAGGCCACTCTATGAGTGATCCGCAGAAGTACCGTACTAAAGAGGAATTGGAAAGCTACAAATCAAAAGACCCCATTGAAACAGTAAAACTTGCTATTCAAAAAAATGGCTATGCTGATGATAAATGGTTTGAAGAGATAGAAGCGAAAATTAAAGCACAGGTTGATGAGGCGGTTCAGTTCTCTGAAGATTCTCCATGGCCGGAAGCATCAGAGCTTTATACTGATGTATATGTACAACAGGATTATCCTTACATCCGCGACTAATATCTTATATTTATAAATATTAACAATATTCATCACAGTATATGGCTGAAGTAGTTAAAATGCCCAAAATGAGCGATACCATGACCGAAGGGGTATTGGCGAAATGGCATAAGAAAGTTGGCGACAAGGTAAAATCGGGCGATGTTTTGGCCGAGATAGAAACCGATAAGGCCACTATGGATTTTGAATCGTACCAGGACGGCACCTTGCTTTATATAGGTGTTGAGGAAGGTAACGCTGTACCTGTTGACGCCATTATTGCCGTTTTAGGTAAAGAAGGCGAAGATTACAAAGCCCTTTTAGAAGGCGGTGCTGCACCTGCAAATGCCGAAGAGAAAAAAGAAGAAAAGCCGGCTGCAGATGAAAAACCTGCCGCAGCCACTGCAGAGAAATCTGCATCTGCAAAACCAAAGGTTGATACCTCAAGCATCCCGGCAACAGTAATACGTATGCCTTTATTAAGCGATACCATGACCGAAGGTACCATCGAAAAATGGAACTTTAAGGTTGGCGACAAAGTAAAAGCGGATGATTCACTTGCTGACGTAGCAACCGACAAAGCCACCATGGAGGTTGTTGGTTACGAAGAAGGAACATTATTATATATTGGCGTTAAAGAAGGCGAAGCCGCACAAGTTAACGGAATTATCGCTATTGTAGGTAAAGAGGGTACAGACATTCAACCATTATTAGATAATGCTGATGGTGGCGATGGTACTGCTGATGCTGCCCCCGCTGCCGAAGAAAATGGTGGCGGTAGCGAAGCTCCCCGAGGTGCAACATCTGATGCTGCTCCAACTGCTACATCAACCGGTTCTACCGAAGATGACAGCCGCGTTAAGGCATCACCTCTGGCACGCAAAATTGCTAAAGACAAAGGCATTAATTTAAATGATGTTAAAGGCAGCGCAGAAGGCGGCCGTATCATCAAAAAGGATATAGAGAACTTTACACCATCTGCAAAAGCTGCAGAAACCGCCAAGCCACAGGAAGCCGCTGCATCAGCTGGCGCCCCTGCTGCAAAAGCACCGGTTGTATTGCCAACTTACACAGGCGAAGAGAAATTTACGGAACGGAACGTTACGCAAATGCGTAAAGCCATCAGCCGCAGGTTATCCGAAAGCTTATTTACCGCGCCTCATTTCTACGTTACCATGTCGATAGATATGGACCAGGCTATTGCTGCCCGTAACAAAATGAATGAAGTTGCGCCGGTTAAGATCTCCTTTAACGATTTTGTAGTCAAAGCCGTTGCTGTTTCTCTAAAACAACACCCTGCCATTAACTCATCGTTCCAGGGCGATACCATCCGTACAAACGAACACGTGCATATTGGTGTTGCTGTAGCGGTTGACGAAGGCCTGTTGGTACCGGTTATAAAATTTGCCGATGGCAAATCGTTAAGCCATATCTCGCAAGAGGTAAAAGAGTTTGCCGGTAAAGCAAAAGGTAAAAAATTACAACCTGCCGAAATGGAAGGCTCAACCTTCACCATATCAAACCTGGGTATGTTTGGTGTAGACGAATTTACCGCTATCATTAACACACCAAATGCTTGTATACTTGCTGTAAGCGGTATCCAGCAGATCCCGGTTGTTAAGAATGGCGTGGTAGTACCGGGCAACGTAATGAAGGTAACGCTAAGCTCCGATCACCGCGTGGTGGATGGTGCTACAGCTGCCGCATTCCTGCAAACATTAAAATCATTACTGGAAGAACCGGTAAGGATGATGATATAAGCCGGAAGTCCGTAGTCGGAAGTCCGAAGATGAAAAGCGATGGGGTGACTCATCGCTTTTTTTGTTTAAATATACGCCGTGTAAACAATTCATTCCTCACGGGAGGGGTGTGATGGGATGGCGCGGTGGCAGGGAGGGTTAGCCAACTTTCTACGATGGCGTTGCCTGCGGCCCGGGCTTTTCGCTCATACTGTGCTGGCCTTGGCCACAAGGCCGGTATCCGCTTCAATCCTAACGCATATGTTACTATGCGTCATCCTATGTTTGCATAGGATGACGCAGGAAGATGAAATGATAAAGCCCCGCTGAAATCAGCGGGGCTTTATGTTGAATTATAGTCTTTAATTACTTAACCAGCGTACCAATTGGTTCGCCTTTGGCAATCTTCATGAAGTTTCCTTCTTTGTTCATATCAAATACGATGATAGGCAGCTTGTTTTCCTGGCAAAGGGTAATGGCGGTCATATCCATTACGTTTAAGCCTTTGTCGTAAACCTCCTGGAAGGTTATCTCGTCATAACGTGTTGCAGACGGGTCTTTCTCCGGGTCGGCGGTGTATATACCATCTACACGGGTACCTTTCAGTACAACGTCTGCTTTTATTTCAATAGCGCGTAAGGATGCAGCGGTATCTGTAGTAAAATATGGGTTACCGGTCCCGGCGCCAAAAATTACAATTTTACCTACCTCTAAGTGGTGCATGGCCCTGCGGCGGATGTATGGTTCGCAGATCTGCTCCATTTTGATGGCCGATTGTAAACGGGTTTCCACACCAATGCTTTCAAGGGCATTTTGAAGTGCCATACAGTTAATAACGGTGGCCAACATACCCATATAATCGGCCTGAGCGCGTTCCATACCACTCTTTTCGGCACTGAGCCCCCTAAAAATGTTACCGCCCCCAACAACAATAGCTATTTCGATGCCCTGGTCTTTAACCGCTTTTATATCATGAGCGTATTGTAAAACCTGGTTGTTATCAATGCCATACTGGCGTTCGCCCATTAAAGATTCGCCGCTAAGCTTAAGTAATACTCTTTTGTATTTCATTTATAAGGAAGATTTATCAAAAATAGATAATAAATAGTATTGTTAAAATTTTATGTTGTGGCTGTTAAATAAACACCCTGCAATATGGTTGCCAGTGTTTGGTATTCCTCATTAAATATGATCAGATCGGCATCAAAACCAGCCTCTATTCTACCCTTTGATGTTTTGCCGGCAAGTTCTGCCGGGTAAAGTGTCGCCATATTTACGGCCTCGGCTAATTCAATGCCAACATGCTCAACACAGTTTTGTACCGCTTTCAACATCGTAAGGCTTGAGCCGGATAACGTGCCGTCGGGCATTACGTATTTATCGCCTTGTAACCTGTGTTGGTATACACCTTCGGTAGCTGCGGTAACCGCGTCAGTGATCAGGAACAGTTTATCTCCCAGTTCGCGCTTTGCCAGGCGGATCATCGGCCAATCCACATGGTTGCCATCGGCAACAATACTGGTGTAAGGCTTTTCTTCAAATATAGCAGGGATATAACCCGGCTCGCGGTGATGCATTTGCGGCATGGCATTAAACAGGTGTGTTACCGCCGGGATCGGTTTATTTAAAAACTGTTTTCCCTGTTCATAAGTAGCATTGCTATGTCCCGATGATATAATAATGCCCTCCGCGTGCAGATAATCAATCACCTCCTGGTCTTGCAGCTCGGGGGCAATCGTGATCATGCTGATAACGCCATCTGCCTGTTCTAACCAGCCCTTAACCTCGGCAAGGGTAGCTTTTTTTATTAAATTGGCCGGGTGAGCTCCCTTTTTTGCGGCATTCAAATACGGCCCTTCCAGGTGTAATCCCCAAAAGTTGCCCCTTGCATTTTCACGGTATTGTTTTGCTGCCGCGATGCCTTGTTCAACAATTTCGTTTGTGTTGGTGCCGATGGTGGCGAAGAAGCCGGTGGTACCCTGGTTCAGCAGGTCATCTTCCATACGCTTTAGCGCAGCTGTTTCCGGCTTGCCGGCAAACAGTTTACCGCCACTGCCATAAATCTGCAGGTCGATAAAACCCGGTGCGACATAAGCGCCATTCAGGTCTTTCTTATCTGCATCCGCAGGAATATCGGTATCGTTTACTACAGCTTTTATCCGTCTGCCTTCGATTAAAATGGCTTTGCCCGTGGCGATGGTACCGCCGGAGATGAGTTTAAGATTATGAAGTGCTGTTATCATAGTGCCGAGTATATGATGTTTAGTATTTCACACGTGTCATCCGTATACAGGCTAAGGATGACAAAATAAAGGGCAAAAAAAATCCCCCTCGTTATACGAGGGGGATAATATAATTAAGCTCCTAAAGCAACTCGCTTGAAAGCGGTAACTGTTAGGCCTTTATCAACCGTATCTAAGAACTGTGCAACAGTTTTAGAAGAGTCTTTAACAAACTCCTGGTTTAATAAGGTAGAATCTTTATAGAATTTGTTCAGTTTACCTGCAGCAATCTTTTCAACCATTGCCTCAGGTTTACCTTCCGCGCGGATCTGGTCTTTAGCGATTTCCATTTCACGCTCGATAGTAGTTGCATCAACACCATCTTTATCAATAGCTACAGGGTTCATGGCAGCAATTTGCATTGCAACGTCTTTACCTGCTTCATCGGCACCGTCAACAGCTTTGCTTAAGCCTACCAATACACCTAAGCGGTAGTTACCGTGGATGTAAGCAACAACTTTATCGCCTTCAATAACTTCGTATTTAGATACGCCGATCTTCTCGCCAATTTTACCAGTTTTGTCGATGATAGCATCGCCAATTTTCACGCGTGCGTTTTCAACATCAATGGTAAGATCGTAAAGCGCTTCGATAGAAGCCGGTTTGTTTTGAACCGCCGCGTTTGCAATTTCGTTAGCGAAAGCGATGAACTCAGCGTTTTTAGCTACGAAATCTGTTTCGCAGTTAAGCTCGATGATAACACCTGTTTTAAAATCTTCTGAAGTACGTGCAATAACAGCACCTTCGTTAGATTCGCGGTCCTGGCGGCTTGCAGCAACCTTAGCACCTTTTTTTCTTAAAAAATCAATAGCCGCTTCAAAATCACCGTTAGTTTCGGTTAAAGCTTTTTTGCAATCCATCATGCCCGCACCTGTTTGCTGGCGCAGTTTGTTTACATCTGATGCAGATATTTGTACTGTAGACATGTTTGTTTATTTAAATGTTGTAAAGTTGAAAGGTTGTAAGGTTAAAATGTTAAAACATTCCAACCTTACAACCTTTCAACATCAAGATGTTATTATTCTTCTGTTGAATCAGCAGCAGGAGCTTCAGTTTCGGTAGCCTCAGCGGTTACTTCTGCAGTCCTTTTACGTTTGCCACCTTCAGAGCGGTCTGCTACTTCAGGAGCATCGGCTTTTGCTTTAGCAGCAGCTGCTTCTTTTTCAGTTTCGTCTTCTTTCTCGCGTTTGCGCTCATCTAAACCTTCTTCAATAGCTTTGATGATGATACCGGTGATCAAAGAGATCGATTTGGTAGCATCGTCATTCGCCGGGATAGGGAAATCAATGTTAGATGGGTCAGAGTTTGTATCAACCATCGCGAAGGTCGGGATGTTTAATTTCAAAGCCTCAGAAACCGCGATGTGTTCTTTCTTAACGTCGATCAGGAACAATGCAGCCGGTAAACGGTTAAGGTCCGCGATACCACCTAACAATGTTTCTAATTTGATACGCTCGCGCTGTATCATCAAACGCTCTTTTTTAGATAAGTTGCTGTAAGTACCGTCTTTAGTCAATTTATCGATGTTCGACATCTTTTTGATCGACTTACGTACGGTAGCAAAGTTGGTTAACATACCACCCAACCAACGCTCGGTGATGTAAGGCATGTTTACGCCTTTTGCATATTCAGCTACAATATCTTTCGCTTGTTTCTTTGTTGCTACGAATAATACTTTACGGCCCGATTTTACAATTTGTTTAATTGCAGCAGCAGCCTCTTCAACCTTAGATAAGGTTTTATTTAAATCTATAATGTGGATACCATTGCGCTCCATGAAAATGTACTGTGACATTTTCGGGTCCCATTTGCGGGTAAGGTGACCAAAGTGTACACCTGCATCCAGTAAATCCTGATATGTTGTTCTTGCCATTGTTTGTGTCCTCCTTAAATTATCGTTTACTGAATTGGAATTTCTTACGTGCTTTTCTACGTCCTGGTTTCTTACGCTCAACCATACGGTCATCACGTGTCATTAAACCTTTAGCGCGTAATGCTGGTTTTTTCTCCGGATCCAGTTCAACAATAGCTTTCGCGATGGCTAAACGAACGGCTTCTGCCTGGCCTTTAACACCACCGCCTGCAACGTTTACTTTAACATCAAATTTACCGGCAGAGCCAGAAACTTCTGTTGATTGCATAACGATGTATTGTAATGGTAAGGTAGGGAAGTACTCTTTGTAATCTTTACCGTTAACGGTAATAGTGCCGGTGCCGTCGTTCAAATAGATACGGGCCACAGCGGTTTTTCTTCTGCCTGAAGTGTTAGTTGTTGGCATTTTCTTTTCTCCTTGTGATTAAAAATTAAATGGTTGTTGGATTTTGAGCTGCATGAGGATGCTCTGCACCTGCGTAAACATGCAGGTTACCATAAATAGCACGGCCTAAACGGTTTTTAGGTAACATACCACGTACGGCTTTTTCAATCACACGCTCAGGATGCTTTGCCATTAACTCTTTTGGAGAAATGAAACGCTGACCACCCGGGTAACCGGTGTAAGAAACATATTGCTTTTCGCTGAATTTGTTTCCGGTCAGTTTAACCTTGTCTGCATTGATAACAATTACATTATCTCCGCAGTCTACGTGTGGGGTGAACCCTGGCTTGTGTTTACCTCTGATCATCATCGCGATCTTAGTACACAAGCGCCCCAAAATCTCATTGTTTGCATCAACAACAACCCATTCTTTATTAACGGTTTTCTTGTTGGCTGAGACAGTTTTGTAACTTAACGTATTCACTTGCTTTTAATTAAATTTATTAAACGTATACTTTACCCCGTAATTACGGGACTGCAAAGATAGGCTTAATTGTTTAATTAACAAATGGTTTTTGAGGAATTATTGGGTGTGTATCCTACCTCTTCTCCACCCTATCATAAAACCCGCCAAAGCTGTTAACCTTCACTGCTTCTTCATTAAAGAAATCGCCGGGGAAGCCTAACTCTATTTTGCTGGCATCATCCAGTCTGGAAATGTGCTCAAGGCTTAGTACTACGTCTACAGTTTTAAGGTTGTCTTTTAACTGATCAACCTTGGTTGCGCCAACAATTGGGATGCAGCTAAAACCTTTGCTCATGGTCCATTGCAAAGCTACATGGCTTTCAGATACGCCAAGTTCCTGCGCTATTTCCATCACCACTTTGGTGATGCTTTCGGCACGGGCATCCAAACGTTTGCTATCGGCTTTGATGCGGCCTTTGTCGCCTTTTAAGTATTTGCCGGTAAGCGCGCCCCCGGCAAGTGGCGCCCATGGGGTAACCGTCATCCCGAAATGCTTGGCCATCGGTATCAGCTCGCGCTCGGCGGTGCGGGCCAGCAGGCTATATTCTACTTGCAGAGCGATAAACTGGCTCCAGCCCATTAGCTCGGCAAGGGTGTTGCCTTTGGCAACTATCCAGGCAGGGGTATCGCTTATGGCGGCATAGGTAACCTTACCTTGCTTTATCAGGTCATCCAAGCCGCGCAGCACTTCATCAATCGGGGTAATATCGTCCCAAATGTGCAGGTACAGCACGTCTATAAAATCTGTCTTTAAACGTTTAAGGCTTTGCTCCACGCTACGCATCATGTTTTTACGGCTGTTGCCGCTGGCATTTGGATTGGTGGTATTATCTTTTAAGGTATATTTAGTAGCGAGCACAAAGTAATCGCGGTCTTGTGTTGACAGGTAATCGCCTATGATCTTTTCGCTGGTGCCCAGTTTATAAATGTTGGCAGTATCTAAAAAGTTGCCGCCGGCATTGGCATATTGGTCCATTATCTCAAAGCTGGTGGCAGCATCTGCACCCCAGCCGCCTTCGGTACCGAAGCCCATAGTGCCTAAACAAAGTTCGGATACTTTAAGGCCCGAGCGGCCCAGTAATTTATATTTCATAGTGGTAGTTTTTAGATGTAACGGTTAAGCAAAACTGGTGTTTTAAAAACGCAAATAAAAGAGTGGATAAACAATCGCTGCATATCAATTGTAATATTACAAATATCAAAAGCTATGAAACGCATTACCCTGCATAAACCTGTTAATATCAACGAGCTTTATAATCATATCAATGAAAAGCTAAACCCTCTTTTCCATAAGCAAAAACAAAGCGACATCAACTTTACCGTTACCAATACTCCTGCAGGTATAGAGATTTCACAACCCGAATTATACGACGGCGTACTTTTCAGCATTGCCGTGCAGGATGATGAATTATGGATAACCCGAAACGAACATTATGTAGATGATATCAATTCTATAACGGTAGAATCTATACTGAACAATTTATTTGATGATGTATCGAACGGGAGGGGGACAGACCTGGTGCAGGAAGGGTAGGGTATAGATATTGGTGACCGGAGATCAGAGATTACACACGTAGTGTTGTTACCTAACATGGCGAATATCAATCTTCAAGCCCCGTAGGGACTATCGCTTTGTAAAGCTATATATCCTTTTTATTTTGCCTCGTTAGAGACTATCCTTCTCCGATATTGGATTGCTCCTACGGAGCAAATGATATTTTAATCTTCCCGCTACAAAGCGATTGCTCCTAACGAAGCATATCGAACTCATTATATTTACACGCTCAGGCTTTGCGACCAAAAAGGTCCTGCATATCTTAATCACAGAGGTTATAAAGATTTTCACAGAGAATCTAAAATGTTATGATGAGCCTTGCCGAATATCCCTACATCATTATTTTACTCACCCCGACTACGCTCCGCTGGTCGACACTCTCTGCTTCGCAAATAGGGTGGAAAATATCAAAAAACAAAACCCTCTTTCCGTAAGCGGAAAGAGGGTGGTTGAGCGTAGCGATGGCCGGGTTAGTCTACTACGCTATAGATATTTTCTTATCCGTATATCCAGCTGAACTTGTACTCCAGCATTGGGTTTTTCATGCGCTCGGCAACCCTTATCAGGCGGTTTGGCAGGTTCATGATATAGTCGCGGGCTTTTTCGCCGTCTTCTTTAAGGTCAACAACGCTTTCTATATGCCAGTCTTCTATGAGTTCTTTTAAGATGTCTACATAATCAATCGCCGTGTAAATACCCAGGCGCTCGGCAGCATCGGTAAAGTGGCCGAAGGTTTGGCCTATTTTTAAACCAATCTCGCGCAGGAAGTGTGCAGGCATCACAATTTTTTTGCGCATCATATCCTCAAAAGCAAGCATAGCCTCGTTGGGGTCAACCTCAAAAATTTTTTCGATAAAGTATTTGTAAGCTTTAGCATGGCGGGCTTCGTCGCCTGCAATTACACCACACATCTTTGAAAGCAAGGTATCGCCATCTTTTTTAGCCTGTGATGCTACACGGCGGTGAGATACGTTGGTTGCCAGCTCCTGAAACGATGTATAAATAAAGTTACGGTATGGGTCGTGGCCGGTACCTATATCAAAACCATCGGCAATAAGGTATTGGGTGCTTACCTCCATCATGCGCATGTTAACGCGGCCGCTTAAATAAAGGTATTTGTTTAAAAGATCGCCGTGGCGGTTCTCTTCGGCAGTCCAGTGGCGGGTCCATTTCATCCAGCCACCTTCTTCGTTATCGCTTACACCTTCAACCATGGTTAACCACGATTCGTAGGTAGGCAGGGCTTCTTCAGTAATGGTATCACCTATAAGTACAGCAACGAGGTCGTAAGATAAACCACGCGCGCTTTCCTGCATTTCTTTTATTTCGCTAAAAAACGTATCTCTCGACGCATCAGGCAAAAAATCAGAAGGTTGCCAAATGGTGTCAATAGGCTTAAGGTACTCGTTCATTTTTTCAAGCATGAACTTTTCTATATGCGCCATTACTTCTTTACGTTTCTCCTCAAAAAATTTCATAGTACTATCTTAGGTGGGCAAAGTTAATCATTTAAAACTATAATATTATTTTGCTCCGTTATAATCAATCGCTTGCTTCATGCAATCGCTTAGGTTACTAACTGCCGGCTGCCCGTTAAATATCGAAAAGTTGGAGTTATAATCCCACATTATCCCGGGGATGCCCAGGGCCTTCAAATTTTTCCGTACCGCTTTTATATATCTGCATCGGCTATCTGCATCGGCATATTTATTATAAGCCCCATATTCGCCGCATAATATAGGAACACCATATTTGGTGCTCCAGTTTTTAACAATTTGCAATTTATCGTGTACCGATTGCTCGTTACCATCTGTACGGTACTGGTAATAGTTGTTCTCGCCCCAGGTACCAACTGCTTTTGGGTTTAGCGGCGGGTATGTTTTTACGTTGTAAGGAAAAGGCACCCCGGTTGTAGCCATTTGGTCGCCCACCCAATCGGCGCCCTGGTGGGTAAAAAAGAATGGCTCATAAAAATGAAAGGTGTAGATAATATTTTCATCGGCCAGGCGCTTCATGCGGCTTAGCTCGTAAATGCTGTTAAAGTTTGACGCCCCTACTATAAGGGTGCGTTTTCTATCCACCTTACGAATGGCGGTTACTATGTTGTAAAGCGCATCCTTCCACACTTTGGGGTTCATGTGGGGCGGTTCGTTATACAATTCAAAGAAAACCTTATCTGGGCTTTCCCGTATAAATCTCTTAACCAGTTTAAGCCATTGGTTGATGATCTTCGGCGTCTCGGTTAAATAGTTGGTATCAGATAGGTTCCCGTAGTGATAATCTATAATTAGTTTTAACCCGTATATATTGCATTGTTTCAAAACTTCATCAATATGAGTAAATACTTTCTCATCAGGAATGTGTTGATCCTGGAAGTATTCAAACGCTACCGGCAACCTTATACTTGTAAAACCAAGTTGCTTTATTAAACTAAAATCAGCGCTTTTAATGGGTTTTATACTTAAAACATCCTTATTCCACGTTTGCTCCAGCCATGATATGCTTATACCATTTCCCAGGCTTTTGGCCCTGTTAAATGCAGTTTGCCTTTCGGTTAATGGCATTGGATTGCTTTTTGCCATAATGCTCTGCATAATTATAATTAATATTATAATAAGCCGGTTTATAAACAGTTTGGGAAATGTATTTTTAAGAACTGGATTTTTCAATGTCTTATTGCTTTTAAAAAGCTAAACTTATTTATATTATAATTTAAGGATAGAAAATGTTTGTTCAAATTTCAAAAGAGGAGTATATAAAAGAGATATCAAAAAAAGCCTGGTATCAAACTAACAATATAATCTGGACAATTATATTCCTTTACCCCATATTTAGCATTGTTGATTTTATATACGCCAATAATATTTGGCTGCAATTTTTAATTGTACGTATTATAACCATACTTATTATATATGGTTTGTACAGTTTTTTTCAGGCACGTAAATACAATTACCGAACGCTGCTGCATATCAGTTTCTTCCTGCTATCTGTTACCTACGCAATTCTATGTAACGTAGTTAACATACAGCAGCAAACAACATACTATTTAATATATGCAACCATCATATTATTCTTTAACCTGCAGGTATTTTGGGAGCCTGTAAATTCTATCATTCAAACCCTGGTAGCTTTATTGCTGCTTGCCGTGTTTTACAACCTCTTTAGCGAATATACTTTAGACCTTGTTATAAGCAACGGCGGGCAAATGTTCTTTATTATCGCTTTTATCTCCTGCTTAATACCAAACGCGCGCTATAAGGTTATTGCCCGCGAAGTACGCTCGCAGATACTGATCGAGAAGAGCAACGAGCAGTTGAAAGAGCAAAACCAGAACATTAACGAAAAGAATAACATTATTGACCGCCAGTATGAGCAACTACGCAAACTGGATGATCAAAAAAACAGCTTTATAAATATTGCCGGTCATGATCTTAAGAACCTTATTGGTTCAATAGTTATGAGTAATAACATGCTTAAGGAAGAGGATTACCGCCTTAGCGCCGACCAAAAAGAATATACCAATTACATTGGCGAGAGTGCCGAAAAGATGCAGTATATGCTTAACAAGCTAATGGATGTTAAGGAAATAGAATCTCCGGAGATGAAATTTAACATGGAGATATTTGACATTAACGCTGAGGTTAGCCATGTGTTTAGGGGTTTGCAGGAAACCGCGCAAATGAAAAACATCCATTTAACAGATAACATTTTAAAACTACCGCTACACGTTAAGCTTGATAAAGTATTTGTAGGCCAGGTGTTTCAAAATTTACTTTCAAATGCTATAAAGTTCTCGCAAACCAACAACGACATTAAGGTTGTTACAAGTTTACAGCGCCAGAAGTTTGTGTTTGAGATTATAGATGAAGGTATTGCCATTGGCCAGGAAGAGCTGGATATGATGTTTAATAAGCTAAAAACGCTTAATGATGCATCGGGTAATATTGAGAGCAGGCTTGGCCTTGGCCTTTCTATTGCCAAACTAATGACCAAAGAGCTTGGCGGCGACCTTGTTTACCGCAGCGACGATAACGGCAATTATTTTAGAGTAGAATTTTACGTAATAAACTAACGAATTATAATCTGATGAAAAGATTCCTGACCTTACTGGCTTTTATACTATTTACTACAGCTACGTATTCTCAAACCATCATGTCATTTAAAGCAATGGGGCATAATGATGATGAACCTATATTTGGTATGAGCGGGGCTACCTCCTTTTATTTCAAAATAACCCCTCAGTACGAAATAAACGGCAGTAAGCTGGTTATATATTTTGAGCCATCGCAGGCTTTGATACGAGACAGGTCATACATCAACTTATTTGTTGGTACCAAACCGGTATATAGCGGCCGTTTAACAAAAGACTCCATCCAGAAGATCATATTCCCGTTATCTAAGGCGGATATCTCAGCAGATAATTACCTTAAAATAACTGTTAAAACCCTGCTAACCATAACGGATGACCAATGCCGCGACCTTGACAACCCGGCCATGTGGTTAAAGATCAAAAACTATTCGTACCTGTCGTTAGTAAAAAGCAGTAAAAACTTCTTCAACAATATCAACATCAGTAATTGTTTCGATTCTAAAACAGCAGTGGTTTATGGCAGTAACCCCACCCTGCACGATCTTAAGGCCGTTGCCTGGGCATACTCGAGGTTAAAGAAAACCCAAACCAAAAACATTGGCGTTTATGAGGTAGATAAATTGCCCGATAGCGTACGCAACTACATTATGGTTGGTACCATGGCCACTTTGCCCCAGGATAAAAAATCGTTAGTTAAAGTTACACCACAATCTAACCAGGGCTTATTATACCTGCATAAAGCGGTAACTACAGTTACCGATACAGTAACCCGCATGGTGGATGTACGCGGCAGGCTTACTCCAGTAAAATCGGTGTCGCTTGAGTCTGTACCTACCGAGATATTGTTTGTTACCGGCGGAGATGATGCCGGTTACGAAAAAACCATCACCGCTTTAGGTAATATGAATGTGCTTAACTCAACCTTTGGCGATTACCTGCTGGTAAACAAAGCACAAAACACCTTCTTCAAAACTATCGACGAGAACCGCTCTAAACTATCGTTGAAGCAAATTGGCGGCGTAAGCGATTTCTTATCGGGTATTGGTTCGTTAAAAAGCGCCTTTAACTTTAAAAACTCAGATTTTAGCTTTACACCTAAAGAGGTGGAGATTCGCATAGTAGCTAATTACAGCTCCCTAAACCCCGGCGACCGTGGTTTCTTTAACATATACCTTAATGGTTTGCTATTAAGCAGCGAAAAGCTTGACGCATCGGGCAAGTTAAATACATCTGTTACCATTAACCGTTACCAGCATCACAAATACAACACGCTGGAAGCCGAGTTTAGGTTTTACCCTAACAATGGTAACTGTAAAAACAGCTTTACCAATTTCTTTGCCGAGGTAGACGTTGATAAATCATACCTGGAATCTAAAAACCCTTTCATCACCAGCGACCTGAGCTTCTACCAGTATCCCGAGGCATTTAACAGCGGTACAACCCGCATTGTGGTATCAAAACCATATGCTAAATATGCTGCCGGTGCCATGGGCGAAATTATATACGAGTTAAACAACAACATCAACGCTAATAACTTCCCCGAATTTATTTACTCTGATGATATTGCTAAAACGCCATCCGAACTTAAAAAGAACAATATTATAGCCCTTTTAGCAAAGGATGACCCATTGATGAATGAGTTTCCGGATGCACCTATTAAGTTTAACCGTAACTTCAGGCTGTACAATACCGATAATAACACGATTGTTTACTCACTTGCCGATACTACATCTAACGGTTTAGCACAGATCTTTTATGGCCGCAGCAATAACGCCACACTGGTACTAACCGCCACCGGTAAACACCTGGCCGATGCCTTCCTTGCGGCTTCAAAATCAATTACCGAACAGCTGTCGACACTGAGCAGTAACGTTTGTATATCTGATGTTAACAACAACAAGTACCTGTTCAATATAAATAAATCGAGCGATAACCTGGAGTATATCGACACCAAGAGCGCCTTAACCCGCTTCTGGGATAACTACAACCTGTATATCCTGTTAGGTATATTGGTGCTTATCCTGCTGTCGTTCCTGTACATCCGTTCAAAGGTTCAAAAATCACAGGAGCTGTTTAACGATTAATGTTCCGGAGAGCAAAAAGCGCAAGGTTTAATTATATATTAATTTGTTCATGAGTATATCAATTCCCGAATTGTTGACTAATGATGGGTTCATCACGGCAGGGGATCGCGAGGCAATTGAAGTACATTCAAATGAATCGGGGTTGTCCTTCATCAAGATAGCGCTCACTTCGGGATATATCTCACGTAAAAATTATGACCGCTCCATCCTTAACGCCGGGTTTACCATTAACGAACGCCCCCGCGATGAAGCGTACGACGAAGAGGTACTCAGCAAAATAGACCTCAACTTTGCGCACGACCGCCTGGCCATGCCCCTCCGTATAGAAAACGGCAAGGTGGTGTGCCTGATGGCCGCGCCGGATGACAGCCTTTTTATAGACTTCGTCCGCTTTACATATGACATGGAGCCCGAGATCGTCCTTGCATCAGACCTGGATATTACCTGGTTAAGCAATAAACTGCTGGGCGAAAAGTACACCAAATCGGCCGTGTTCGAGCTGATGAAGCGCGACCCGGATAGCTCTGCCATCGTAACCTTTTCTACCGCCCAACTCATTGTGATATTCGTTATCATCGCTTTGGTGGCTATTGGGTTGGTGCTGAGCTTCAAGAACACCTCCATTATCATCAACGTTATCATCAGTTCGTTCTTTTTGGTGGCTATTATATTTAAGCTGTTTCTGGCGCTTGTAGGCTCGAGGTTTGAACTGCACCAGGCCGTTACAAAAGATGACCTGAAACAGATGAGCGACGACGATCTGCCCATCTATACCATCCTGCTCCCGGTGTTTAAAGAAGATAAGCTGATCAAAAAACTCATCTGGAACCTGCAATCTATAGATTACCCACGCCATAAGCTGGATATTAAACTGCTGATCGAGGAGGAAGACGATAAAACATTCAACGCCGTAAAAAATCTTGATTTCCCAGCCGTGTTCGAGGTTATTGTGGTGCCGTTCCACATGCCCAAAACAAAGCCAAAGGCCTGTAACTATGGCCTGCACTTTGCGCGTGGTAAGTTCCTTACCATTTACGATGCCGAGGACATCCCTGATACCGACCAGCTGAAAAAAGTGGTGTCGCTGTTCGACAAGCTGCCATCAGAGTACATCTGCGTACAAAGCGCCTTAAATTACTTTAACCGTAACGAGAACTTCCTTACCCGTATGTTCACCCTCGAATATTCATACTGGTTCGATTATATGTTGCCCGGGCTGGATACACTGGATATCCCCATACCCCTGGGTGGTACAAGTAACCACTTTAAGCTGAACGAACTGGTAGAGCTTGGCGCCTGGGATCCCTTTAACGTAACCGAAGATGCCGACCTTGGCGTACGCGCCTATGCTAAAGGCTATAAGATAGCCATCATTAACTCCACCACCTACGAGGAGGCCAATAACGAGCCCTTTAACTGGATACGCCAGCGCAGCCGCTGGATAAAAGGCTACATGCAAACCTACCTGGTGCACATGCGCGACCCGGTTGCCTTGTGGAAAGAGATTGGCTGGAAGGGTTTCCTGGGCTTTAACTTCTTCATCGGCGCTACGCCAATTACCTTTTTGGTATATCCGCTGCTGCTGGCCATCTTTATCTGCTACGTGGTTTTCGATCTGTCTACCATCCGTAGCCTGTTTCCGGATTGGGTGCTGTTCATGTCTATCTTTAACCTTATGGTGGGCAATATCCTCATGATCTACGTTAACATGATAGCCGTATTTAAACGCCGATATTACGAGCTGATACTGTTCGCCATAGCCAACCCCATTTATTGGCTCATGCACTCCATATCGGCTTATAAAGGCCTGTACCAGCTGGTGGTGAAACCATTCTACTGGGAAAAAACCAACCACGGTTTAAGTAAAGTGAACAGCCCAACAAACGTTGTAAAATAATATGAAGCTAACGGGCACCATATACCTATTTATACTAACCTTTATACTGGTGGTTTACTACCTGGTGTGCGGTGTGTACCTCAATAATCTGGGCTATTACAACCACGAGTCGTTGTTTTATATCGAAAAATCTAAAATAGTGTTCGAGGGCTTGGGGAACCGTTTAAAGGTAATGGGGCTAACATCGCCCATCATCCCCTTTTACGCCACGTTTTTGTTCACTATATTTAGCCAAACGCTGGCGCCGGTACTGGCATCGGCAGTGGGCACGGCCATACTGTTCTACGTAATAGCATCAACCGTAGCCAGGCGACTTAACGACGATGGTTACATCTGGCTGCTGCTTATCCTGTTCCTTTTTCACCCCGGTATTATTTACACGGCGGCATCGGGCAAAAGCATCTATTTGATACTTACCTTCTTCTTCCTGTTCTTTTTAAACCTGTTTAAGTTTTATCGCTCAAACACCACGTTCCACGTATCAATAGCCAGCTTGTGTTTGGTTATATTGATCTTTTGCGATTACCGTTTCATCTGGCTTACGCTGTTCTTTCTGCCGCTGGTGCTATCCATCACCATACACAGCTTAAACCTGGGCGAGCAGGAGAGCATCTTCCGCCTGTTCTTAAGCTTCAACAGCCCGTCGTTAAGGCGTAAGCTGGTTAACAAAACATTCGCGCTGTACATTATACTGTTTAGCCTGCCGCTGGCGGCCGTGCTTTGCTATAAGCTGCTGAACCTAACCCACGCTAACGACCTTAACTACTTTGCCGAAAGCCCCTACGCCACCTGGAACGTGCTGATAGATAAGCTAAGTTTCGACCAGCTAACTACCAACACCGCCTACCAGATCCCCGAAACATCCATCCTGCTCTCATTCCGCGTGGTGCTGTTTGCCCCCATGATACTCATAGCCGTATACCTGTTTCGCGAAAGCACCTACCAGGTACTAACCATCCTTATCCCCTTCGCCTTCATCGAGTTTTTGCACATTAAGTACGACAAGGTTTTTCTGGCCTACCAGTACTACCTCATATTTTTAATACTGGCCTACCTCTGCGTAATATTTAAGGCCCACGTAGTAAAAAACCACGGCGCGTTTAAGCTGCTGCTGCTGGTAACCGTGCTTATACAGCTATACACCGGCTGGTACTTCTTACGCAACTCGGCTATTACCGAAGAGCGCAACTTTGTAAAGGTTTTTATAAAAGACAAAAAGGCCGACCTGCAGATGGATAACGAAGAGATAGCCAACTACCTCAACAGCCTCCCCAGCGACGCGCACGTACTGCTCGACGATGCCATTGCCTACGGCGTGGTAGCCTTTACGCACGATATTAAGCCGCTTATAATGCCCTACCGCGGCAACTACCTAAGCGCGCTGGAAACGCCCGATAAGTATGTAGATTACGTAGTGGTAGCCACCGCGAAAAACCCGGTATCGGGCTATACGCAGCTCAACAACAAATACATCCTCAGCATCCGCCAAACCATACCCGATGTAAACTTTAGGAAAGTGTTCCAAACCGACGACTGGGTAGTGTACCGCGTAATAACCGGCGAAAGCGGCAACCGCTCATTCTAATTAATAAGTAAAGCAACAGCAGTGCTGCTTACGGATGCCACAGCCCCGCTATCTGTACAAGCTTTGCTTCCGCGCCACATGCCGACGCTGCAAAGGCTTTTCCGCCTATCGGGTTTATTGTACTCCCTGTGATGGTGAGCCTGTCGAACCACATAGCCGGGCGCATAGTTCTTCGACAAGCTCAGACTGACAAGCACCAATCTCTACTAACCAATCACTACACGCTATAAAAGCGTCCGTCCGTCCGCAGGAGCGGGTGTTGGCGGACAGCAAACGGACAGGCTAAAAATTAAATGACTGCATTGCTTTACTGCAAAGGGTAGATGCCCTGGGGACGCTTTTTATATAATATTCGGTACCAAGCACTTTGGTACAATAATCATCTACAGCCGTTTTAAACTCGTTTACATTTACGTAAGCAAGCGGATGGCCGTTGGTATCCACAGCTTCAAACAGGTAGCTGTATTGGGGTATGAACGATCCGTTTTCGGTATAAATGGTAGCCTCCATCAGGGCTGTATTTTGCCCTTGCACGGGTGCTTTACCCTTTGTTACCCTCAATTGAAAAGGTACGCTAATACCTGTTAAACCTGCCTGCTCATCTGCTGCTACTGCCGTGCTTTTCATATTGTCGAAATTGTTTGCATACAAATTTATGCTAAAAATATTAGCAATCACAATGCCCTTTTTATAATTTTGAAAAAAAGAAATTCACATGGACGACCTGAAGAAAATTAGTGAGCAACGCCTCGAAATGCTTTTAGAAGCCATGGAAATGTTAGCAGACCTGCGCCCCCACATGGCCATGTTCCGCAACCAGCATTATTGCAAATTGAGGAAACGGGTAACCCTGCATACCCGCCAAACCGAAGTAATGAACACGGCAGACCACCAGATTAGCCAAAATAAAAACTAATCTCTACTCACCAATCAACTAATCTCTAAGCCCGTCCGTCCGTCCGCAGGTATGCGATGATGTGGACAAAGCCGGACACCTTAAAACCCCATATAAATATGAAATACTACCGATTTTTAAACTGCATTGCCTTAGAACAAGTGCAAAACCTGATTAACGAATACGCTCATGAAGGCTGGATAGTAAAAGCCTTTAACATAGTAGCCGAAAACGAAAACAACCAGGACAAATGGGCTTATATACTGTTTGAGGCGGATGTGGAGGAATAACAAAACAAACGGAATTTATTATATTTGTTAGAATGAAAAGGATAAATAAACAGTTTCCAATTGCTGTTTTACATGAATTGAGAGACTTTGAAAAAACGAAAAAAGCACCTAATAATCTTTTTTATTTAGATGATTCGGGTGACCACTTGTTTAAAGCTGTCGATCAAGAAAAGACATCTGATTTTTACTTCCGTATTAGCAACTATTCTGAAAAACATGGATATCATGTTACAATGAAACCTGGAAGTGTTAATGACGTGGAATCTCGTAGCTTTTATTTAAAGGCTGAATCTCTTGACAACTTTTTTAAAGTATGGTATAACTGCTTAGAGGAATATGCAAAATTTGAAGAAGAAGATAAAGACCCTTTTTTAAAAAATCTTGAAGATCAATTTCTTGATGGCTTAAACCTTAATGACGAAAATAAAAACGAGCCACTTTCAGTTAAGCAAATTTTTCTGTTAGAAGAAAACTTATCTCAAATAATTAATGAAATAAGAAATTATGAAACCGAGGAAAACAGTGAGCAGATTGCAGAAATAATAGAGGATGCAGCAAACTTAAGGTCAGATTTGGGTAATCAAACAAAAGAGTGGATTGCCAAAAAGTTTTCTACCATACTTGCCAAGATAACTAAGGAGGGCCCAGAAATTTTGAAAGGTATATTTAAGGAAGTAGGAAAGCAGTTTTTAACTCAAGGAGTAAAGTATCTTTTTGAACATGGTGATAAACTTATACTTTAACTTTTCATGTTAACTTCAAGGTTATTGAATACCACCAATTTAAATGAAATTCTATGAAGCATGGTAGTATAATAGTAAATATTTCCCGATCTGAGTGGGGACAATTTATTGACAAGCAAGATGATAATCACAGTATCTTTTTCAACGGAGAAAATTATATCTCAATCGACAACGGCGATATAGACGAACTCAATCTACCATCAAGTCTATCTGCGTTAGGCTTTACTGAGGTAACACCACAAGGTGCCTGGCCTAAAGAATATCAAAATAGAAATGGGTTATTAATTATTGAGCGAGCAATCGGAGAATTTTACATTGACGATAAGCCGGTTAAATTCGCATCAGAAGTTCAAGAGCAATTTGATTTGTACAACTTGCTAAATAAACCTGACGATGCCGATAGATTTTTATAAGTTCCCATTATTACCCCCGTCCGTCCGTCCACTCATCCCCATCCCTTTGGACACTTTCGGACAAATTCTAAATACTTCTTTATAAATTAAAGATATTTCTGTATATTTGTAGTGAATATAATCCTCCCGGGCTTTTAGCCTGTCCGTTTTTGTCCGAAGCCTATCGCACCCGCGGACGGACGGACACCCAACCAAATATCGTACTACAGCTCTGCACCTGCCTGCTTAAGGCCCACAGATGAAAGCCTATTGTTAAAATGGGTTAAAGGAGGGGTATTTTCTAAAAATCCTGTTAGGATTTTAGTACATAGTTGCATGGTGCGTGGTGAATGGTTCTCTTAACCACTTAACCCAATCAACTAATCAACCACTTAACTAATCTTCAATTATATGACCCAACCTACCGGCAGCTTACAACTTAACGCTGCAGACCTGCAAGCCCGCAGTTTAAACCTCCTTAACCAACCCAATACCGGTACCGATAGCGTACTGATGGTGCGTGATGCCAATTACTGGATGCAGGAGGCCAGTAACACGGCTATCCCGCTGATGCTTTTTGATAAGTTTTGGCACCAGGGCGAAGTATGCATCCTGTTTGCTGATAGCAACCTTGGCAAAAGCATCCTTGCCGTACAAATTGCCGATGCCATTACCCGTGGCACAGGCTACGCGCCCTTTACCGTAGAAGCACCAGCGCAACCCGTTGTGTACTGCGATTTTGAATTGACCGATAAGCAGTTTGAGGCTCGCTACAGTAACGAGTACACCAACCACTACCAGTTTAACCAAAACTTTTTACGGGGCAAGATCAATTCAGACATTGAACTGCCAAACGGCTTTAACGATTTTGATGAGTACCTGATACATGATCTGGAACGCTGCGTGGTGGCTACCAATGCCAAGGTGCTTATTATTGACAACCTTACTTACCTGCGTAACGAAACCGAGCAGGCAGCAGGCGCATTGCCTTTAATGAAAGAGTTAAAGAACCTCAAAAACAAGTACGACCTTAGCATCCTGGTATTAGCCCACACCCCAAAGCGCGACCTTACCCAGCCCATTACCCGTAACGATTTGCAGGGCAGTAAAATGCTCATGAACTTTTGCGACAGCGCCTTTACAATAGGCGAAAGCAATGCCGATAACAGCCTGCGCTACCTTAAACAAATTAAACAGCGCAATACCGAGCAGGTATATGGCGACAGCAACATTTGCCTTTGCCGCATCAGCAAGCCCGACAACTTTTTGCACTACGAGTTTGTGGCCTTTGGCGAAGAGTGGCAGCAGCTAACGCGTAAAAAGGCCGACAAGGACGAAGACCTGCGCATAAAAGCCTTAGACCTTAAAGCCCAGGGTTACAGCCTGCGCGATATTGGCAAGGAGTTAAGCATCAACCACCAAAAGGTAGATAGGTTGCTAAAAGTTTAACCGGCTGCAAAGTGTCCGTCCGTCCGCAGGTGCCGTACCTTGCGGACGGACGGACAGGCAAATAATTCCCTCCCCCGGGAGGGTAAGGGAGGGGTTCGCCGCCATGCATTAGGCGACACCCACCCCTGCCACTACACAATACCCATCACACCCCCTCCAGGGAGGGGAACTATCAGAACATCCCCTCATGCCACATCACAAATACCAATTACAGCCGTACAGCGGTATGCAATCGCGCTATCGTTGCCCCAACTGCAACCACCGCACCAAAACCCTTACCTTATATATAGATACCGAAACAGGCGAAGCCATTGCCCCGCACGTTGGCTTGTGCGACAGGCTGGACAAATGCGGCTACCACTTTACGCCAAGGCAGTATTTTGCGGCTGTGGGTAATTACCGTTTAGCAATTAGCAGCCCTGCGGTTAAAAAGCAGCGCACAGCCAAACCTCATGCAGATTATTACATCAGCCCCGGTTATGTGAACGACAGCTTTTTAGATTACGATAAGAATAACTTTTATCAGTATTTAATTAGCAGGTTCGGGATAGATGTTGCGGCACATCTGGCGCAGCAGTACCGCTTAGGCACAAGCAGCCATTGGCATGGCGCAACGGTGTTTTGGCAATTAGATGCAGAGGGTTATGTACGTACAGGCAAAATAATGCTGTACAATAAGCGAACAGGCAAGCGGGTTAAGCAGCCCTACAACCACATTACTTGGGCACATACGCAGATATTGAAAGCGATGAATGCAAAAAGTGGGCAGTCATCAGTTAGCAGTGGGCAGCAGGGGCTTGCAAACTGCAAACCTGCAAGTGCAAACTTTATTCTTAACCAATGCCTGTTCGGCGAACACCTGTTAATATCAGCACCATACAAGCCTGTAGCCATTACCGAAAGCGAGAAGACGGCCATCATAGCCGCCGCTTTAATGCCTGCCTTTGTATGGCTGGCCTGTGGTAGTTTAGTAGGTTTAAACGTAACCAAGTGTAAAGTACTGCATGGCCGCAAAGTGCTGCTGTTCCCCGATGTTAACGCGTACAGCAAATGGCAGCAAAAGGCTATGGAATTACAGCGCGGGTTACCGGGTACAATATTCAGGGTATCAAAAGACCTGGAACTGATGGCCACAGCAACCGACAGGAGAAAGGGGATTGATTTGGGTGATGTGGAGTTTATATGAGGTGTCCGTTTGTGTCCGCCAACACCAGCACCTGCGGACGGACGGACAGGCAGAAAAGTTATATAAACAAAGAAACCCGTTATCTGGATGGATAACGGGTTTAACTTTAAGATTTGGCACCGACCTACTCTCCCACATTTTACTGCAGTACCATCGGCTCTGGCGGGCTTAACTTCTCTGTTCGGAATGGGAAGAGGTGGACACCGCCGATATAGGCACCTGAAGTTTTTAGATTTGAGATGTTAGATATGAGATTTGAGACCCATGATCCGTTACACAACAAACCGATATTTTATTTGATATTAAGAAGAGGATATTTGCGATGGAGAGTTATCTCGCATCTCATATCTCACTTCTCATATCTAAGACAATTATTGAAAGAAGTAAGTTTTAGAGAAAACAACAGCTTTGTGTTGGGTGATCAGAGGTTGGAGATCGGTGATTAGTTGCCTAATCTCTGTTCATCTGATCTCTGATCACTTTAATTACCTGCTATGAGAAAGCTTCGGATTATTAGTATTACTCGACTTTGATGTCACCACCTTTATATCTGTAACCTATCAACGTAGTAGTCTGCTACGATCCTCAATGGAAGTCTCATCTTGTGGCTAGT
>NZ_JBHTIA010000008.1:0-257532 GCF_042676625.1 Mucilaginibacter lutimaris | reverse complement strand
AATTTGTGTAAACCTATTTTAGTACTTAACTTTAAAGTGTAAATCAACCCCAGTATTAACAACCAATAGTGTAAACTTTTTTCAGGACGGGTCATTTTTGAGGGTGTCCCATTCCGTCCCGTTTTTTTAAAAGTGGGACACCCATGCTAAAAACATCAAACGTTTAAAATACAGAATATTCTGTATTTTAAGTAAAGAATAAGTTGAACTCAAATAAAGTTTGTGTAATTTTCAAGTAGCTAATTATCAACTGATTATAATTTTCAGCAAGTAGTGTCATAAATAGTGGGACACCCGGTAATAATCAATAAAATTAATTGCCCGGCGGGGTGTTAATACTACACCTTTAACAACTCAAAAAATACCGTTATACTTGTATAACATATTACTGCTACATGAATAACGTAACTTTAGCCGATTTAAAGGCTATCCCCGCCTTTGAGCAAGTGCCCGATGAGCAATTGGAATGGCTGCTGGCCAATGGCGAAAGTCTTGGAGCTGAAGAAGGCGAGCACATTTTTGAAAAAGGCGACCCCTTAGACCGCACCCTGATCATAATTGAAGGCCGCCTGCGCTTTTGCGCAGAGCAAAATGGTAAGGTTAGGGAAGTAGCATTACTTAAAGCGCCAATTATTACGGGTTACCTGCCTTACAGCCGGGGCACTGTTGTAGCGGGCTACGGCGAGTGCATAGATAAATGCCGTGGACTATATGTAAAAAAAGATAAGGTGCAGGAGGCTATAAAACTCCATTACGAACTTACAGCCGCACTGGTACACACCATGACCACCCGTGTGCGCGATTTCACCTCGCTGCAACAGCAAAACGAAAAGATGTTCGCGCTGGGTAAGCTATCGGCAGGTTTGGCGCATGAGCTTAACAACCCGGCATCGGCCATCAGCAGGGGCGCTTCGTCGCTCCAAAACCAGATCAAACGCCTGCCCGATATTTTTAAGGAAGTAGCCGCGTTAGATATAGCGCCCGATAAACTGGATACCATCAACCAGATCCTCATCAGCAAAACACACCAAACCGACCGCCCCACCCTAAGTATAATGCAGCGCGCCGATCTGGAGGATGAACTTAGCGACTGGCTGAACGGCCACGGCATAAAAGATTTTGACATTGCCGAAAACCTTACCGAGTTTGGCTTTACCCCCGACGACCTCGACCATATGAACAACTGCACACCGCAGCCCCAGTTAGGCGTAGTGCTGGATTGGATGAGCAATTACCTGCTGCAGGAAAAAATGGTGTCGGACATCAAGGAATCGTCCGCACGTATCTCCGAGCTGGTGAGCTCGGTAAAAACCTTTACCCATATGGATAGGGATACCGATAAGCAGCCGCTCGATATCCACGCGGGCATCCGCAATACGCTTACCATGCTCAACTACAAGCTGCGCAAAGGCAATATAGAAGTAGTAGAAAACTTTGATCTGAAACTGCCCCTTGTAAAAGCCTTAGCCGGCGAACTTAACCAGGTTTGGACCAACATGATCGATAACGCCATTGACGCTATGGAAGAAAATGGCAAAGGTGTGCTCACCATAAGCACCAAGCTCGACCGCGATTTTGTATGTGTTTACATTAAAGACGATGGCGTCGGCATTCCTGAAGATGTACAGTCGCAAGTGTTCGACCCGTTCTTCACCACCAAGGATATGGGTAAAGGCACCGGCCTCGGGCTGGATGTGGTTACCCGCATCATCCGCCAGCATAATGGCACGGTGAAGGTGGCCTCGGTACCCGGCAATACCGAATTTACAGTTTGTTTCCCCCTAAATGATAACTAAGCAATGGACCAACTCCCTATCATATTTGTAATTGACGACGACCAGCAGGTGCTGCGTGCCATAAGCCGCGACTTGAAGAACCATTACCGCGAAGAGTACCGCATCCTGAGCACATCATCGGTAAAGGAGGCTTTGGATAGCCTTACCGAGTTAAAGAACAAGGGCGAGGTAGTAGCCCTGTTCCTGAGCGACCAGCGCATGCCCGAAATGGAGGGCGTTGATTTTTTATGCCGCACTACAAACGTGTTCCCCAATGCCAAGCGCGTGCTGCTAACCGCTTATGCCGATACCGATGCCGCTATTAAAGCTATAAACGAGGTAAAGCTTGATTACTACCTTACTAAACCCTGGGACCCGCCTGAGGAAAAGCTGTACCCTATCCTAACCGACCTGCTGGAAGACTGGCAGGGACATTACAGGCCGGATTTTAGAGGGATAAAGGTGATAGGATACCAGTATTCGCCAAAATCGCATGATATTAAGGAGTTCCTGTCGGGATACCTGGTACCTTACCTTTGGATGGATGCCAATACTGAGGACGCACAGAAGGTTATCGCCCTTAATAAGCTGGATACTAAAGAACTGCCGGCTATAATTTTTGCTGATGGCACTTTGTTAAAAAATCCGCCGGTTAAAGATATAGCCGCGAAAATCGGCTTAACGCAGGAAGCCAAAAACGAAATGTACGATGTGGTGATAATCGGCGCAGGCCCGGCAGGGCTGGCAGCCTCGGTTTACGGCTCATCCGAAGGGTTAAAAACCTTGCTGATAGAGAAAAAAGCACCCGGCGGCCAGGCAGGCACAAGTTCGCGTATAGAGAATTACCTTGGTTTCCCGGCAGGGCTTAGCGGCGCAGATTTAACGCGCAGGGCTATTACACAATCTACCCGTTTTGGCACCGATTTCCTGTCGCCGCAGGCGGTAAAAGAAATAAAACTTAAAGACAATTATAAAACCCTGGTGATGGATGACGGTAAAGAGATAAGCAGCAAAGCTGTGGTTATTACCACCGGTGTAGATTACCGCCAGTTAAACACGCCCGGCATCGATAAATTTACCGGCGCGGGCATCTATTATGGCGCCGCCATGACGGAGGCTGCATCCTGCAAGGATAAGCATGTGTATGTGGTAGGCGGCGGCAACTCTGCGGGCCAGGCGGCCATGTACCTGTCTAAATTTGCCAAAGAGGTGTTTATACTGATCCGTAAAGAAAGTTTGGCGGAAACCATGTCGTCATACCTTATCGACCAGTTGGGTAACCAGAGTAATATCACGTTAATGCCCTTCAGCGAAATTACCCAAGCATTGGGCGATACCAACCTGCAGCAATTAAAGATTCAGGACTTAAAAACAAAGGAGGTTAAAACCGTTGAGTCCGATGCGCTTTACATCTTTATAGGTGCTAAACCTTACACCGACTGGCTTTGTAAGGACATCATTACCAACGGTAAGGGCTTTATAGAGACCGGCCGCGACCTGAACTTGTGTTCGGACTTTGAAAAGATCTGGAAAGGCAAACGAGACCCGTACCTGTTAGAAACAAGTTGCCCCGGCATATTTGCGGCAGGCGATGTACGCGCCGGTGCCATGAACCGTGTAGCATCCGCCGTAGGCGAAGGCTCTATGGCCATAAGTTTTGTACATAAGTATTTGAACGAGGTGTAAACAACCGTTATTTTGAAATTTTTTTAACTATAAGTAGCTGCTAATTAGTATCTTCGTGACCTTTTTAGTTTACTATGGTTAAAAAAAATTTACTATTTCTGCTGCTTTTGGCGGCTTTTATTGGTTGTAAAAAAGAAATAACGCTTAAAAATCCACCGGTAGTTACACCGCCGGTGGTAGAGGAAGACAATGTTTCGTTTGTATCGGTAAAGCTGGAGGCTGATAAGAACCCCGGCATTATTGCTACCGATATTGATTGTACTATTAAAGGCGACGAGATAGCAGCAACCATCCCCCAGGCTGCCAAGCTTACCAAAAAGTTGGTCGTAACTTTTAGTACCCAAAACTCAACAGTTTACAAAAACGATACTTTACAGGTAAGCGGCAAAACCGCTGTTGACCTGCGCAAGCCTGTCACCTACACACTCACATCGGCAAAAGGCACTAAGCGCAATTATAAGTTTTTGGTAAGCACCTTTACAGGCATCCCCATTTTATATTTAACAACCGCCGCCCCGGTAGTATCTAAAGATAATTATGTTACCGGCAGCGTTACGGTTGATGCCAACAACCGTTTTGAGCAGGAAAAAACCACTATCCCGTTAAAAATAAAAGGCCGTGGCAACTCTACCTGGTCAAACTTCCCTAAAAAGCCATACCGCTTAAAGTTTGATAACAAAGCCGCTATGCTGGGTATGCCGGCCGCCAAAAACTGGGTGCTGTTGGCTAATTATGACGATAAAACCCTGCTGCGCAACCGTATAGCCTTAGAATTTGCCCGCAGGATAGGGTCTGATTTTGCGTCAGAAAGCCGTTTTGTAGAGGTAGTAATGAATGGCGTAACACTTGGCAATTATTTATTAACCAGCCAGGTAGAGGTAAACGAAAACAGGGTAAACATTACTGAAATGAGCACCAGCGATAACGCCGGAGATGCCCTTACCGGAGGATACCTCTTAGAGCTTGACCAAAGGCTTGATGAGGCACATTGGTTCCGCACAAAAAAGAATTTACCGTTCACAATAAAATCTCCTGAAAATGCAACACCTGCACAAATTGCCTACATCTCAAAATATATGCAGGATACGGAAGATGCATTGTTCTCTCCCGATGCAAATGACCCTGTTAACGGATACGCAAAGTACATCAACGTAGAGTCGTTTATGAACTGGTTCTTTGTAGAGGAAGTATTAAAGAACCAGGACGCCCGCGATTTTAGCAGCATCTTTTACTATAAAGACCGGAACGGAAAATTGGGTATGGGCCCCGTTTGGGATTTTGACCTCAGCAGCGGAAACATAGATTACTCGGTAGCTAAAGACCCGAATAATTGGTATAACAGAGACGCCACCTGGATGATAAACCTGTTTAAGGATGTTAAATTCAGGAGCAAGATCAAAGTACGTTGGAACCAGATCCGTAATACGGCTGTCGAGGCTATCTTCAAAGATATTGACGATAATGCCGAGTATCTAAAATTATCTCAAAAACAAAACTTCACTACCTGGCCTATACTGGACAAATACGTATGGCCGAACGCTGTGGTATTAGGTAATTATGATATGGAAGTGGCATATGCAAAAAGTTTTCTTAAAACACGCATTGCCTGGATAGATGCGGAGATAGCCAAATACTAAATTTTGGCAATAATAAATCTTATGCCTGACCTAAATAGCAGGCTATTAATAATAACTCCTTTTGGAGTTTACAATAACAAAGGCCGGTAGCATGATGCTAACCGGCCTTGTCATTAAAACAAATCAACGAAACTAATTATAGGATATAAAACACTTTTGATTTACCCTGGGCTGCACCGCCTGCGGGTTCTTCCTGCTTGTAACTCTCTTTCAGCATTTGCTTAATATCACGCTCAATGGTGCGCGATATGGTGGTGGTTGGCGTATCTGTAGGTTTATTCTCAAACGGATCCTGCAGGTGAATGGCCATGTTCTCTATCAAAAAGAAAGATGAGGCTATCGCTATAACCAGCGGAACTTCTACCACACCAAAAAATTCTATCAAGCCAAATGGCAACAGCAACACAAACAACAGTACCGATAGGTGGATGTACACGCTATAGGTTGCCGGGAACACCGTGTTCTTGATGCGTTCGCAACCACCCATCTCGTTACTAAAACGGGTTAAAGTTTCGTCCATTGCTACCTGTTGAAACTCGTTTATCCATCCCAGTTTATAAGCGCTGCGCAGGTCGGCGGCTTGTAATTCTAACAGGCCCACCGGCACATTATCATACCGCTTTAAATGTTCTATGTCTTCCTCGCTCAGCAAACGTTCAAGGCCTTGCAGCGGGTTTTCTTTGCGCAGATGATGGCTAAGGCTGTAGCACCAGGCTATCTGGCGTTTGGCCATTTTTTCGCAAAAGGCTTTCTTTTCTCCTTCGGCGTATGGTGTATCAACAAACGTTAGCAACTGGCGGGTAAGGCTGCGGGTATCATTTACAATGGCCCCCCAAAGGGTGCGCGCTTCCCACCACCTGTCGTAGGCCTGGTTAGATTTAAAAGCCAGCAGCAGTGATATAACCGTACCCAGAATAGTAGGTACCGCAATGGGTATAGAGATACGTGTAAAGTGAAACGTATTGTACATTACGGCAATAAGTACCGAGTATACTGTTACCAACAGCACCTCTTTTTTGATCTTCCCGAAAATGTAGGTTACGGGGATATTTTCTTTTAATAACATAATGGCAGATGTTTAAGGGGTTTATACTTCTAATAATTCTTCGTGCTGATAAACGGGTGCAGTTGCTTTTTGCCCCTTCATCATACTGGCATAATCGCCTTTGGGCACTGTGATAACGGGCAGGCCCGAACGCTTGATGAGCAATTCCGGGTCAACGCTGGATTGATGGATAGATGCAAAAGCATAATCGTCGCTTTTTAACACTACGTCAATCTCGTTATGCTCAATAAAATCTTTAAACATACTAAGCGTGCTGCCGTAAAGAAATTCGATCCTGATGTTTTTTATTTGCGGATACTGCGCGCGCAAAACATTACAATATCTGTAAAATTCGTCGCTCACCTTCTCATACTCACGGCTGCGGCGGCTAAGCATCAGTAACTCGGCATACGAGTCTGATAGCTTAAACACATGCACAAATACAAAGCTCAGTTCCTCACTTTTAAATTGCCTGCAAACGGCGTGTACACTATCTAATGATGACGCCTGATAGTCGGTTGGGATTAATACTGTTTTCATAGGTAGATGTTATAAGTTTAACTTTTAGTTGTTTGCTTATTACAATAGTACCTTGCACATATTAAAATGAATTAAGAGTCTTATTAGAAGTTTATTAAAATATAAAGTTTTTTATAATGATATAAATAGCTGATATTCAATTATTAAAACCAATTTGAGTACATGTTTTTAAGATACCGTATTTACTTATTAGAAAGTTATTAGAAAGCTTTCGCGGGATGAATGAGTTTGTAGTTTAGATCTTGTTCTGAAATAGTACTAAATGAGACATATTGCAGGAAAAAATCCGAAAATTTGGGCGCACAGGCACCCCCTAACCACTCTCAAAAGGGGAATTTTCTTAATCTGCCACCGGCAGCAGAATCTGGATCTCTGTACCTACCTGCTCTTCCGACCGGATGCCGATGGTGCCCTTGTGCAGGCGAATGATATTTAAGGTAAGCGGCAAGCCTATACCATGCCCCTCAAAATCGGTAGTGTTTGATGCACGGAAAAATGGTTCAAAAATGTGCTGTTGTTCTTGCTCGGGTATGCCTATGCCTTTATCAGTCACTTTAATAATAATACGCCCATCCTGCGCAGTTATCTGGATATATACCGGGCGGTTGTTAGAGTATTTACAGGCGTTGCGTACAATATTACTTATGGCCAGTTGTAAAAGGTTTATGTTACCTTCGGTATACAGCAAATTTTCGTTGGCGGGTAGTGCAGAAAAATCCAGGTCGATAATGCTATTACGGTCAATCTTTTTAACAGAATCGGCAACACCCATCACCAGTTCATCCACCCTAATCCTGGTCCAGTTTTGCTTTTTGCCATCAAAACCAGTTTGGGCCAGGCCAAGTAAACTCGCCAAAATATGCCCCAGCTTTTCGGCCTCAGCCAGGATGGTTTTAACTGATTCGCGGCCCTCTTCGGTCACCTTATTACCTTTTAACAACAATTGCGTTTCGCCGCTAATAATGGTGAGCGGGGTACGCAACTCATGCGAGGCATTGCTTACAAAATTATTCTGAGTTTCAAAAGCGGTTTCTAAACGGGTAAGCATATTGTTAAAGGTGAGCACCAATTCGGCTATCTCATCCTGTCCTTCTACATCATCCAGCCGCATGTGGAGGTTATTTGCAGTTATATTTTTTACACGTTTAATAATACCACGCACAGGCTGCACCGTATAGTACGAAAAGATCTTACCCGCTATGTATGTGAGGATAATAGAAATAACGAAGATAATAAGCAGCACCCGTTTTAACTGCTCCAACTCCTTAAAGCCGTAAGGGTCGGTAGCGCTAACGATCACAATATACTTTTCGCCATGGGTATTAAATAGCTTGCCGGCGTAAAAATGGTTTTGATCAGTGTACCGTGTTTTACTCCCCTTCAGTATGTTTTGGTAAAATTGATCGGGCAGGTCAACCACCTTTTTGTATGAGGGTAATCTTGTGGTATCTAGCTTAATTACATACTCCCGTTCGTTAGCAAGCTTTTCGAGATACCGGGCGCGTACTTCTTTATAAGCCACAGATTCCTTATCGGGGTAGATATTGGTTTCGGCGGTAAGGTTTACCCGTGCTTCGAGCCGTTTAAAAAAATCCTCAAAGCTAAATTCAGATACAAAATAAATGATAGACGCGTTTAACAGCACCAAGCCAATAGTAGATATTACAACAAACAAAAGAGTGATCTTAGTTTGAAGCCTCATCTCCGTTCTCTTTAAAAATGTAGCCCATACCAAATACCGTATGTATCAGTTTGGCGTCATACCCGTTATCAACCTTTTTACGCAAATAATTTACATAAACATCCACCACATTAGTGCCCATGTTAAAATCTATATCCCAAACATTTTCCAGGATCTGTATCCGCGACAGCACCATGTTTTGGTTTTTGGCAAAATATTCTAACAAATGATACTCAGTAGCGGTAAGCGATAGTGCTTTACCTGCCCTTTTAGCTGTTTTTGACAGGGTGTCTACCTCCAGGTCGGCAATGGTTAACACATTTTTAGGCGTGCTACCTGTTTTACTACGCCTAACCAAGGTACGGATGCGTGCCTCCAGTTCTGCAAATTTAAAAGGTTTTGCAAGATAGTCATCGGCACCGCTGTTTAAACCGGTCACAACGTTTTCAGTACTGTTCAAGGCGGTTAACATCAATATGGCCACGCTATCATCGCGCTTGCGTATCTCTTTACAAACCTGTATGCCGTTCATACCCGGCAGCATAATATCTAATAAAATTATATCAAATTGATGTGCCTGCGCCATTTCCAAACCCATGTCACCATCGGCAGCTACGCTCACCTCCATGCCTGCATCTGTTAGGCCACGCACTATTACCGATACCAAGCCCGGTTCATCTTCTACAAGCAGTACTTTCATTTATTTGGGGTTACGCAACATAAACCATCCGCGCAAAATAAATGTTTTAACTTATTATGGCGACAATATTTATATAAAGTGTAAATTTTTGTAGCTAATAAAAAGAAAGCGCCGTACCCCATGGTTCCCCAATTCCCGGATACAGCGCTTAATTACAATTAAATAATAAGGTTTAGGTGACTTATATTAACATATATAAAGCTACTACACCTTTAATAATTACGGTAGGTTGTATCCCCCCTTTTGTAAGGGTGTTTTTCACCTAAAAGATGTTAAGCTGTTTTTGCCGAGCGCAATAATATCTTTACCTTCTATAACCGGGGTGTGGTAACCATCTTGCGTAACCTTTATCATAGCTTGTGCAACCTCTGCCAATGTAACAAACCAACCTGCATAAACTGCACGGCCAACAGGGAATAACCAGCCTATGTACTTATAAAATGAATGCGCTTTTGTTTGCCCTTTTATGGGTTTTATAAACCCGGGCCTAAAGGCAAATACCTGTTTAAAAGGAAGCTTCATCAGGTCGTTTTCGGTTTTACCTTTTACGGCAGCCCAGCCTGTGCCTTTTGCATTACTATCCGTTCCCGCGCCGGACACATAGCAAAACGTCATATCGGGGTTTAGCGCGGCCAGTGTTTGTGCAACGCCTACCGTTAGCAGATATGTATTTTTATAATAATCATCCTTATTAACCCCTACCGATGAGATGCCGAGACAAAAGTAGCAGGCATTGTAACCTACCAACTGATCCTCAACAGGCATCAGGTTATAAAAATCAGCGTGGACTATCTCGGTTAGTTTTGGGTGTTTATAGCCGGATGCTTTGCGGTTAATAATTAGTACCGCTTCCACATTGGGGTGCCGGAGGCACTGAAGCATTACCCCTTCACCTACCATGCCTGTTGCACCCGTTATTATCGCCCTTATTTTTTTGCCTGCCATATTTATTTAACCAGCATTTAAGGTAATGGTTTGCACCCCATCAGGCAGGTACGTTTACGGTAACTGTGGTACCCCTGCCCGGGGCCGAGTTATATTGGATCGTCCCTTTTAAATATTGGATACGTGCTTGAATATTTTTAAGGCCTATTCCGGTAAAACTGTTGGCCTTAGCTGTATCAAAACCAACACCATTATCTTTTATTACGGCGGTAATTTCATTTACGTTACGTTTTAAAACAATATCCAACTGTGTGGCCTGAGCATGTTTAATAACATTGTTAATGGTTTCCTGGATGATGCGGTAAAGCATTGTTTCTACATTGCTCTCCAACTGGTCTTTAAAACCTGTTGTTTCCAGTTTTATCTTCAGGGTATCGGCGTTAATTTTTTCGATAAACTTTTTTAGGTCCGACGCTATGCCCGACCGCAGAATGGTATTTGGCATCATCTGGTGCGATATTACGCGTACTTCCTTGCAGCTTTCATCAACCAACGCCAGTGTATTTTCGGCTAAAAATCTGTCCTCATCACGCTGTAAATTTATCCTTTCAAACAACCCGTTCAGGTTCATTTTCACAGCCGAGAACAGCTGCCCCACACCATCATGCAAATCGGCGCCAATACGTTTACGCTCGTGTTCTTCAGCGTCAATTACCGCTTTGGTCAGCATATCCTGATGTTGCAACATTTGTGCTTGCAATTGGGCCTTCTGCTTTAACTTATTGCGGTTATATACAAGCCCCGCAACCACTAAAGCAACAATTAGTAAACCTATAATGATGGCAATAGTGGTTTCCTGCTTTATTAGCGATAATTTTTGAATGGTATTCTCTTTATTGAGCAGGTTTATCTTTTGCTCCTTTTTTTCGGTATCAAACGTAGTTTGCATCAGCGCAATTTGCTGGTTGCTTTTCTCGTTTATCAGATCCACACTCATCGATTGGTATTTACGGTGGGCGGCAAGGGCGTTCTTATAATCGCCCAATTGTTCGTAAATACTACTAAGCGCGCCCCAGCCCTGCTTTTCGCCTTGTTTATATTTGCTCTCCTGCGCATACTTCAGGCCTTTCTGCATCCAGTCAAGCGCCGGCTTAAACTGCTTTTGCTCGGCATAAACAGCGCTTATGTTCATGTAGGTATCGCTTATGTTCTTTTTATCACCAAAAAACTCATCTATTTTCAATACCTCCAACTGGTATTTCAGCCCTTTGTCGTATTGTTTCATGGCGGTATAACAATTAGCCATATTAGAGTAAACCTGCGACAAGCCGCGCATATCATTATGCTGTTTGCAAAGTGCTAAAGCTTCGGCATCACACGCGAGAGCTTTTTCAAACCGGCCGCCCTGCCCGTAAACATTTGCCAGCAGTTGCAGATTGCTGATAACAATGTTGACTTTGTTGATCTTTTTTGCAAGTTCTATGCTCTGTACCGCGTTCCGCTCGGCTTCATCAGAGTTTTGATTATCGAAATAAACCAGCGCAAGGTTTCCTAAGGAGGTTGCTATACCTACGGTGTCTTTAAATTTCTCACGAATAGCCAAAGCAGAAAGATGATTTTTTATAGCCTCGCTAAAGTTGCCCGTTTGCCAGTAAAATAACCCCAATCCATTTTGGCCTTTGGCTATACCCAATTGGTAATTGGCTTTCCTGGCTACCTCAATGCACTTTTCGCTATATTTCTTCATCATATCCATCTCTCCCTTGTAAGAACTTTGGATTGACTTAAAGGAGTAAACATTGGCAATGCCTTTTTGGAAATTGGATTTTTGAGCGAGTGTCATAGCTTGCTCAATCATTTTTTGAGCCCCATCAGGATCCATACGCTGCGTTTCGAGCGCTAATTTGTAGTAAAGGTCGGAGCGGGTGGTATCGGCTTTGGCTGTGGCAAGCACTTTCCTTAAACTGTCAACGGCTTTATTTTGAGCTACCGCAAAAACCGGGACGTACAGGAAAAGCATCAATAATAACTTTCTCATCGGGGGAATAAGATTTGGTTATTAAAGATATATTAAATATTGGTATTGATAAAAAATATTACTTGCAGTAAAATAAATTAACCACCTAAGGTTAAGCCTTCTTCATGGTTTCTTTACGTAGCAGGTTAAGCACCACATAAGCACCTATTAACGCCGGGAAAAACAACAGGAACGACCGTTGCAATAGCGTAAACACAGGTATAAAGGTTGCCGGCACTATTTTACCGAATAAGGTAGATATAAAACCTTCGGCAAAGCCGCTACCTCCCGGGGTTGGCGCAAAATAGATCATAAATTGTATAAGGATCTGGATGGATATAACCTGTACCAAATTAGCCGTTACACCCAGGCCTAATAATAATACCCACTGCAGGCAGTACTTATTAAGGTATAGCAAAGTTGTTATGAGTAAACTTAGCGGGAACAAAAACGGATTTTTACGAATGATAACGCTGCAGGTTTGCTGATATTTGCTGATGCTTTGAAATGAGCTCTCTGCCCATTTAGCCAGCTTATCTTTCCGTTTAGGAAAGATCTTTGACAAACCATTCGCTATTTTTTTAATGATGCTGCCTATCCAAAGCGGTTTCCAGAAAGCCAGCAAAAAGGCCAGCAAAAAAAGCAGGAAAAAGCTGAAACCATACCTAAGCATAGCAGGTACCATGCTGCCAACTTCGGTGGTATCCATCAGCATAATGGCTACAAAACCCGCCAATGGCATAAATATTAAAGTAGCGCCCATATTAATGAGGCTTATCGCAAACGAATCTATAAATGTTACGCCGTTGCTGGTGTATACAAAAATTTGCGCAGGGCCCGCACCGCCATGGGCAGGTGTTACCGCGCCCATAAACATGTTAGCTACATTTGCCCTAAAGCTTACCCAATGCGATACGCCCGGCGCCAGCTTGCGTATGTAGATATGGTTGCGCCAACTGCCCAGCATCAGATCCACAAAAAGCATTATAAAACAAATGGCGATGTATTTATACGATATGTGCGACAAGGCTTTAACCGTATCGCCTGTGTTATTGTAAAAGAACACCACCGCAATGGTAGCCACAGTTATTAAAGCAAACCAAAAGGCGCCTTTTATGATCACCTTTCTGTTAAATACGCTTTTAGCGTCTTGCTTTTCGGGTTCGGCGGTAGGCCTGGTAGTTTGTGTCATTTATGCGTTGGCAGTAGTATTAAAATAAAGGTTCGCCTTCCGAGCTTTTTGGGGTGATGCCTTTCCATTTCAGAATGCTATCAAAAAGATCGGCAGTACGCATGGGTTTTTCGTCCCACCCTTTTTGGTTATATATCATCGGCACATGAATGTGGTACTTATGTAACGAGCCATGCGAACCTTTGTGTTCCGGATATTCCCAAAAATCGCGCAGATCGTAGCCCAATGCGGCACTTATTACAACATCGCCCGCCCTGCGGCTTTGAAACAACTGGTAGATTTGGAACACGGCATCGGGGTAATCGGTATCAAAGGTTTTCGCAAGAATATCGCGGTGGCCGGTAGCCTCTATTTTACCTCCATATTTTAATACATCGGCAGATTGCGGCTCGTAAGTAAATACGCTATCCCTAACTGTGATCTTTGCCTTTCCCTCTTTATTATGCACTATAAAAGTTTGCTCTTCATCGCCACGGTAAATGGCGAAATCTACAGCAGGCTCCTTTAAAAGTAAAGCTAAACGTTCGGCACCCATGGCTTCTGTAATTCCTTGTTCGCGCAATACATGGTCGCCATCGTGGTTCAGGAAATGGATACTACCGAATGAATTGCCCGATATCATCACCGCGCATTTAGGGTTACTTTTCCATATTACCGGGTAATAAACAGATTTTAACCCGTGGTCTGTCATCCAGTCGGCAAGGTCAAGGTGTTTGGTAGTTGGTGTAAGGCCGTGGTCGCTGGTCATCACAAACAGGGTATCTTCCCATTTGCCCTGCTCCTCCAATTTAGCGCGTACTTCACCCAGGCTATTGTCAGCAATTTTATACGCCTCAACGGTGCGCGGGTCGCGGATGTGGTGGTAATGTGAATCCCAATCCACACTCGGGAACACCGCGAACAAGAAATCAAAATCCTTACCCGAGTTTATCATCTCCATGATGCGGCTGTGGCCCTGTATATCAACAGGGTGGTGGCGCAGTTTAAAATGCGCGCGCATATACATTAAGCCCTTACCCTTTTTACCCAGGTCGTACTCATCGGGTACGCTGCGGGTGATCATATTGTATAGGTTGTACGATTCACCCATTAACTCGAACAGCGTAGGTTTATCTGCCGGCATATCTGTATTAAACCACGCAGCCTCTGGGCCACAATAGCTGCGCATAGCCATTTTATTAAGGCGGCTACGTTTAAATTCTTTTTTATCGAACCAGCGGATGCCCGTAATATCCATAGTTCCGGGGAAATGTCCTGTTAAAAATGGCAGGTAAGCAGGACCTGTGGTGCTTGGGAAACAAGTGGTGGCCTTGCGGTATGTACCCTCGTCTATTATTCGTTTTATATTGGGCAGTTCTCCCTTTTCTATCAGTTCGGGTAAAACTTCACTATGGGCGCCGTCAACTAAATAAAACAGCACTCGCTTTTTGCTCTGCATCAGTAGTAAATTGTAATACGGCTTTAAAGTATCGTGATGGCCGTTATGCTTGTTATGTTTGTAAACGTAAAATAACTAAATTATTATCAATTGTTACCTTGCAACCTGTAACTATTATAAATACGTTTATTGCCAACAATCGCCTTTGGTGCAAAATCCTCAGTCTGAAAGTTTAGTAACAAGGATACGCTTGAATAATTTATATCACTTATAATCTGTCGCTTCAAGTGTTGGAACTATTTCATATTTAGAATTCCATTCTTTGATGTGTTCTAAGATCGGCAAAAAAGCCAGGCCTTTTTCCGACAATTTATACTCCACCCTTGGTGGCAACTCTTTGTAGGCCAATCTTTCCAATAGCCCATCCTCCTCTAACTCTTTTAACTGTTCGGTTAGTACCTTTCTTGAAATGTGTGGCACAATGGCATCTAACTGACCAAAGCGAACGGTACGGTTACTAATCACATTTATAATAATAGGTTTCCATTTATTACCGATAGTGCCAATAGCTCTTGTAAACGGGCAATTTGAAGCGCAAAATCTTTCGTCTCTCATATTTCAAAATTTGTAGTTACCCAATAGTAACCAGAATAAACCATAATGGTTACAAATATAAACTATTGGCAATACCTTTGTCCTTCAATTATTAAAAAAAGAAAATGGAAAAGTTAAAAAATAAAGTAGCCGTAATTACAGGTGGTAACAGCGGCATAGGTTTTGGTATTGCAGAAGCACTTAAAAGCGAGGGTGCGGTTGGGGCGATCGTGGGCAGAAACCAAGGTACTATAGATAGCTCAATAGCTTTGCTGGGCGATAATTTCATAGGTATAAACGCCGATGTAACCAACCTTACCGACCTTGAAAGGGTATTTAAAGAGACATCTGAAAAATTTGGTAAGATAGATGTTATAGTTGCCAACGCCGGTGCCGGAACAACCGGTACTGTAGCCGACACGAGCGAGGCAGATTATAACAAAATGATAGACCTTAACCTAAAGAGCGTTTATTTTACTGTGCAAAAAGCACTGCCTTACATGAATGATGGTGGATCCGTTATATTAATTGGGTCGAACGCAGCGCATCGGGCCTATCCGTCATTCGGGCTGTACGGTGCTACAAAGGCAGCCGTTATCTTTTTTGCAAAAGCGTTCTCTAACGACCTATTGGATAGAAAAATTAGGGTGAATGTAATTACCCCGGGCACTACCGATACCCCGGCATTTGACAAGTTTGTACCTGCTGAACAAATTGAAGCTGTGAAAACACATTTTGCAAGCGTGATGCCGATTGGCAGGATAGGCCAGCCATCAGACATTGGCAAAACAGCAGTTTTCCTCGCTTCTGACGATTCTTCCTTCATGCTCGGTGCTGAACTCCTTGTGGATGGCGGCATGACATATCTATCTAAATAATCAACCTTTAAAATAATTAAAATATGAGTAGTCCGGAAAATAAAGCGACAAGCTACGCTATAATTGGCTTTGGTAAAATAGGAAAAGCTTTGGGTAAAGCGTTTGCCCGCAACGGCATCAATGTATCTGTTGCCACCACCCGCAACCCGGAGAGCTTCGAATCCGAAGCAGCTGCTATCGGTCCTGAGATAATCGCCACAACATTAACTGAAGCCGTTAAGGCAGATGTAATATTTTTGGCGGTGCGTTTTGAAGCGCACGCAGAGGTGGCCAAGGCGTTACCCAATTGGGAAGCAAAGATAATTGTAGATGTTACCAATGCTTACGGCGTGCCTCCCGAAAAAACGGATGGTCTACCTTCTGCCAGTTTTGTTGCGCGATCTTTCGAAGGCGGAAAACTGGTGAAGGGCTTTAATCATCTAATAGCCGCTATCCTTGAGCAAAACCCGGCTGTGAACGGTGGCCAACGGGTGGTATTTCTTGCAAGCGATGATGACAACGCTGCTACTGAAGTTGGTACCCTTGCAGCAAAACTTGGCTTTGCGCCTATCCAGCTTGGCAAGCTTGCCGAAGGTGGTTTGCTTGTACAACCCCGTGGAAACAGCTGGGGTAAACTGATCTTTCAGGACCTGGTGAAGTTCGATAAATAACGCATATCGCAAACAACTCTCAGTTTATTTAAGTCCCTGTTTCTTACGGAAGCAGGGACTTTTGCTGCATGTTAACTTGTGGCAAATTCAATACATCTTTATTTTAAATTTTATCCCGCAGCTTAAGTAAATTGCGACTATTATAATAATGAATGATGCCTAATTTTAAAGCCTTTTTTGATTATATCGAAGAAATCTCAGGAACAATGCTTTCAGAGGATGATAAGCATTTGCTGATGGCACATTTCAAACCCAAAAAACTCCGGAAAAGGCAATACTTTTTACAGGAGGGCGATGTTTGCAAATACATCGGGTTTATTGTAAAGGGATCTTCCAGGACTTTTACGGTAGATGAAAAAGGGCATGAACATATCCTAAAGCTATCGTTAGAAAATTGGTGGCTGGCCGATTTTGAAAGCTTTTATCTTTTAACACCAAGCCGGTTCAATATAGAAGCGCTGGAAGAACTGGAAGTTTTGCAAGCAACCAACGCGCAAATCGAGGGCGTTCTTAAGCAGATACCTGCTTTTGCAGCCATGTCAAACGTCATCAGTCAGAATTATACCATTGCCAATCAAAAAAGAGTGCAGGCCGCTATGAGCTATACGGCCGAAGAGCGCTACGAAGACCTGATCAGCAACTACCCGCAATTTTTTCAGCGGTTTCCACAAAACATGATAGCATCCTACCTGGGTTTATCTCCGGAAACTTTGAGCAGGCTAAAGAAAAATTCTCTTAAATAGGTTACGGTAACTTTTCCGCAAATAGCTGCTTTAACCTTTGCTTCAGCCCACATGCCGTTGTGATTTTTTGGCTTACAAGCCATAATCATTCAAAAAAAATCATAACAATCTATATACCAAGGATTTATACAACAGCCCTAATTTATATCAGAACTTTGAGTTGACTTAAGTCAAGGATATTTTATGATCCATCTCAAAACTGCATCCATTACCAACCCGCATCTTTGTTAAACTTCAGAACTTAAAACATGCCTGAAGAATTTTTCAAAATTAACACATAAAATCATGAGTAAATTAGCAAACAAGGTAGCGGTAGTAACGGGCGCTTCAAAAGGGATAGGAGCAGCAATCGCGAAACACTTTGCGGCAGCGGGTGCAAAAGTAGTTGTCAATTACGCCTCAAGTAAAGAGGGCGCGGATAAGGTAGTTAAACATATAACAGACAATGGAGGTACAGCTATTGCTGTGCAAGCCGACGTATCAAATGAAGCCGATGTGGCCAGGTTGTTCGCAGAAACGCAAAAAGCCTTCGGTTCGCTGGATGTTTTGGTGAATAACGCGGTATCACAGGGGTACTCACCTATCGAACATATTTCGGTAGCAGAATTTCACCAGAGTTTCAACGTTAACGTATTAGGCCCTATCCTTACAATCCAGTCGGCATTGAAATTATTCGGCGGTAAAGGCGGTAATATCATCAACATCAGTTCGGGCGCAAGTAAATATCCGCTGCCGAATGCCTCAGTGTATTCTGCAACCAAAGCGGCTTTAGATGCCTTTACTATTGCTTTGTCTAAAGAACTGGGCGCAAAGAACATCCGTATCAACTCTATTTTGCCGGGTGCTACTGAAACAGAAGGTGCAACAAACGCGGGCGTTACCCCGGGCAGCGATTATGAAAAAATGTTTATTGCCAATACGCCGCTTGGCCGCAGGGGCCGGCCCGAAGATATTGCAAAAGCTGCAGTATTTCTTGCATCTGATGATGCAGCCTGGATTACGGGAGAACAAATTTCTGTTTCAGGTGGCATGTATGGTTTTTAAATCATAACTGCTCAACATTAGATCCCTGTTTTTACGGAAGCAGGGGTTTTTTATTTTTAAATGGCTTACATCTTTGTTTAAAAGTTTTAACTAAAATTGCATCGGTAAGCCTAATACACTTGAAACGCATTTTAGCCATATTGCTGTTAACCATCTACTTTTTCAATTGGGGTGGATATATGTTGCTGCAACATTATCTGGTTGAGCGCGCCGACAGACACATGAACGAGCTGATAAGCAATAACCTGTATGACCCAAACGCACTGGTTGAGCTTAAAGTAAAACAAAACCTGCCCGGTATAAACGAGTGGAGCGATTACAAGAATGTAAGCGGATCCATCCAGCTAAAAAATGCTTGCTATAATTACGTAAAGCTAAAATTTACCAGGGATACGCTATATGTAATGTGTGTACCCAACTGCGAAAAAACAAAGCTGATAGATAACAATGTTATTTACGCCAGGCAAATAAACGATATTCCTTCTGATAAAAACACGAGGAATAACTCCGTTAAAAAGAGCAGGGTTGATAATAGTTATGACCATCCCGAATTGGTTATCACTTTCCCTCAGTTCAGTAATATCCTGCCCGTGGGTTTTGTAAAAGAATATTCTCTCGCCGCCCCGCCGTTTATCCCGGTAGCGGGCCAGCCTCCGGAATTTATAGGCTAATCATTCTATTTTTTAGCATCTGTTATTGATCTGCAAGGTACAACTATGCCTTGTGCCGATGCTATTTTATTAATCTCATAATTTTCTATTCTTAAGCATTACTGTACATGAAACAAATTTATAAAACCCTGTTAGCAGTGGTTATAGCAACGGGCGTGCACCACGCCCACGCGCAAATAGCAAAGAAAGATACTGTAAAACTCGATAGCGTCATCATCCGGGAATCGCGCAGTAAAAACCTGCCGGATGTATCCGGCCTGTATATCTTTTCGGGTAAAAAAACTAATATTATTTACCCCGAAGCGGGCAAGGCTAATCTTGCCGGCAACAATGCACGCACCCTATTCTCGCAGATACCGGGTATTAACGTATGGGAAATGGATGGTGCAGGCCTGCAGCTTAACATCGGCACGCGTGGTACCGACATGCACCGCTCAATAGAAACCAACATGCGCCAGAATGGCTACAACACCAACTCGGATGTGGTGGGCTATCCCGAGAACCATTACAACATGCCGTTCCAGGCTATCGGCGAAGTGCAGTATGTGCGTGGCGCGTCGTCGTTACAGTTTGGCAGCCAGTTTGGCGGGATGGTAAACTTTAAAATTAAACAGCCGGACACTACCAAAACCTTCGGCATAGAAAGTGAACAAACAGGCGGGAGTAACCGCTTTTTTAATTCGTATAATGCCATTGGCGGTAAAGTAGGTAAGGTTAGCTATTACGCCTACTTTGATGCCCGCAGCGGCGATGGCTGGCGACCCGATGCAGCGTTCAATTACCGCGCTTACTATGCCAACATAAAATATCAGTTCAATACAAAAGGCAGTTTGTCGTTACAATTCTCCCGGTCGGATTATGTGCAGCAAATTGCGGGTGGTTTAACCGATGACATGTATAATGCCACCAGCAGGCAATCAAACCGCTTCCGTAATTTTTTCAAACCAGCCATTAACATCCCTGCTGTAATCTTCAATTATAACTTTGGCAGCCATACCCGGTTAGATGTTACATCGCACGTATTGTTTGGCGAACGCAGCAGCGTGCAATTTATAGCCCCGTCAAACACCGCGGACGTAGTTAACCCTGCTTTAGGTACTTACAACCCACGCCAGGTAGACCGCGACCATTACAAAAGTTTCACTACCGAAGCACGCATTTTACACAACTATAATATTGGCAGTGTACATAGCACCTTAACCACCGGCTTTAGGTATGCCAACGGCTCTACCCATCGCCGGCAAAAAGGCGTGGGTACAACCGGTACCAATTTCGACTTGAGCCTTGTGAAAGATTACGGCGTCGACCTTGACCTGAATGCTCTTAACTATGCGGCCTTCGCGGAGAACTTATTTAGCATTACCAGCAAATTTTCGGTTACGCCGGGAGTACGTTTCGAGGGGATAAAAACCACTATCGATGGTGTGGTGAACAATCGCAGCACGGATGTTAACTATAAACGCGACCGTAGCTTCCCGCTGTTTGGTACCGGTTTGCAATACCAGCTTACCAACACCACCCAGCTTTACGGAAACTTTTCACAGGCCTACCGTCCCTACATCTATGCCGCAGTTACTCCTGCGGACCAGCTTACCATTGTTGACCCGAACATGAAAGACAGCCGGGGCTACAATGCCGACCTGGGTTACCGTGGTAAATTAGGTACTGCCTTTACGTTTGATGTGAACGGCTTTTTTGTACATTATGGCAACCGCGCGGGCACATTAACCGTACAGGATGCCGGCGGTACAAACCATCTGTATTTAACTACTATAGGTGATGCCGAAGCAAAAGGCATTGAAGCTTATACCGAGCTATCGCTTATCCGCGGGTTTAATAAGCAAGCCCGCAGCGACCTGCGTTTATTTAATACACTTGCTTATACGCATGGAAGATATATCGGCGGCAGCATCAACAATTCGGGAACTAACGTTAGCCTTAAAGGCAATAAAATTGAAGGCACGCCAGATTGGACCAACCGCACCGGCTTAACCTATTTAACCGGGCACATTACCTCTACCCTGCTGTTCAGCTACGTAAGCAAACAGTTTAGCGATGCCAACAATACCGCGTTTAACCCAACCGGGGCAACGGGCATTGTGCCTGCCTACAAACTTGTAGACATGGCATTTAACTACCGTTTTCTAAAAAACTATTACGTAAACTTCAACATCAATAATCTTACTAATCAGAAATACTTTACCCGCCGTATAAACATGTATCCCGGCCCGGGAATTTTGCCCGGCGACGGTATGACATTTAATGTTGGGTTAGGCGTAAAACTTTAACCCACTAACCCTTCAAAAAGCAACGGCCGACTATTTACCATAGCCGGCCGTTATTTTAAACTTATTGATTGAAGTTTGTTATATTTTTGTTTATCCTTCAGAGAGTTAAGGGATAAGTTTTTTAACGATCCTGAATAGCTCTTCCAAATCAAATGGTTTCTTGAGGTACCCGTCAGATAGGCCTTCTTTAGCTATTTCGGCAATGTTGCTTACAGCCGATACTATTATTATGGGTATATTGCTTGTTTTCGGGTCAGATTTTAATTCCCGGCTTAATTGCTGGCCATTGGCGTCACTTTTCCATTCGGTGAGCCAGTTGTCAATCATGATCAGGTCTGGCTTGTGTTGATCTAAAGATTTCAGTATCCTGGAGTTATCAGACGAGATCACGTTATATCCTTCGCTTTCTAAAGCGAGTGTTACCGTGTCCCTGATATCCTTGTCATCCTCAATAAATAAGATCTTTTTAGCCATAATCTATATAACATTGCTTTTTAATTATAACAGTAAACTATAAATATTGTTTATGTCTGCGAGAGTAAAAACTTGTTAAATTAAGCGTGTAAGTATTTTTACATCAGCCGCGGTTTCTAAGAGCACCGGCGATATATGTACAAAGTATTTATAATGTGGTGCCTCCATATGCCGGCTTAAGGCGTCTTCGTCTACCCACTCCTCCTCAATTACATATTTAGTGGGCTCATCTTTATACTGGTAAAGTTCGTAAGCCAGGCAGCCCTCTTCTTTCAAAGACGCTTCAACAAGTTTTTTCAGTTCGGTATCAAACGCCGCTTCAGCATCCTTTTTACAATGCATATAGGCAAGTAAGCTAATGCTCATGATATATCGGTTATTTTAAAGATAACCTTAATTAATAACGCATTGTTTATTTGGCTTATGTAATTTTATTTATACAACGCGCTATATGATGCTATTCTGAGCTGATTGTTAAGAGGTCGCAATCCATTATCAGCTAAGATAATTGCTCTACCAACCTGCAAAAGTTGTGCAGTGGCTTATATGCTTCCGTCCAGGTTAAAGCAGTTCCTGCACCGGGCCTCGTAGCTTTCTTTTTCGCCCAAAAGTATCTGGCTTTCGTTGGGTACCAGGCGGTACGAATACATGGCCTGCTGCCCGCACTTCACACACACGGCATGTAGCTTGGTTACCGAATCGGCCATAGCCATTATCTGTGGCATGGTACCAAAAGGGCGTCCCTTAAAATCCATATCTAAACCGGCCACAATTACCCGTATACCGGCATTGGCAAGAGTTTGGCAAACCTCCGGCAAGCCATCGTCAAAAAACTGAGCCTCATCAATCCCAACTACCTGTATGTGGCCGGCCAAAGGCAAAATTTCGGCTGCTTTGCCAACTGCTTTTGAAGGGATGGAATTGAGATTATGTGATACCAGGGCGCTTTTATCGTAGCGCGTATCGGCCACCGGGCTAAAAATTTCTACATTAACTTTTGCTATCCGCGCGCGGTTTACCCGCCTTATCAGCTCCTCGGTCTTGCCCGAAAACATTGACCCACAGACAACTTCAACACTCCCGCCAACTTCATTTCGCCTCTTAAAAACTTCCTCGGTGTACAATCTCTCAAACTTTAGTGAGGGGCTAATATCAGAATTTTATGCTATTTTTGGTAAGCAATTTCCTAACATTAAAGCCATGAAGCAGCAGGAAGTATTTAGAAAGACCGGCGATATTTTAAAAGAACTTAATGAGCATTACGAGGAACTTAAAACAACCACGGGCGCCATTTTTGACCTGGAACTGGAACTGTTTATATCTAACGCGCACTTCTTAATAAACCATGCCGAGATTTTAAAAAAACTTAGCCAGCAGCAAGCCCAGCAACAGCATACATTGCCGCAGCATGTAGAAGAGAAAAGGATTGAGCTGCCCAAACCCGCTGAGCTTAGGCCCGAGCCGGTTAAGCCGGAACCAGTAAAGCCGCCGGTATCTGAAATAAAAACTGGCAACGATGAACCAAAATACTTTGAGCCGCTTGTGCACCAGGCAAGGCCGATGGTAGAACGCACACCGTTTAAACCTGAAAAACCGATAGAACAAAAGCCTGTTCAGATAGAAATTACCCCTGTTGAGGATGAACAGCCCACACCACAAATAACTTTAACAGGTAGTGATGATAAAGACAGCTACTCGTTTGAACGCGAGGAACCCCAAATTATTAAGCACGACCTGATACTTGACGAAGCTGATGACTGGGACGAGGAAGATGATGCACCAATCGAGCTGCCCCTTAAAACAGAAACGGCTAAAACAAACGCGGTTACTATGGAGAGCATCCTTGATGGAGAGATCATCAACACTGAGGATGAAACGCAAGAACCAAACGTAGTGCCAACCAACCCCGAGCCGGTTATTGATAATACACCAAAGGTTGCTAAAGAAGAGCCAGCACCGGCACCGATATTTGCACCCGAAGCTGTTAACGAAACCAAGCCGCTCTCGTTTAACGAAAGGATGTCGGCACAGCTGAAAAACAATTATTTATCAACAAGTGCCGAGCCCGCCGAAGCGCCTATAAAGGATATTAAAGCGGCCATTAGCCTTAACGATAAATTACTTTTTGTAAAAGACTTGTTTAACGGTTACAGCCTTGCCTACAGCGAAGCCATTGAAATTGTGAACCGTTTTACCAGCTTTGAAGAAGCCGACCGTTTTCTTAAAACCAACTACGTTACCAAAAACAACTGGGAAGGCAAAAAAGCTACGATGGATAAGTTTTACGCTTTGCTAAAAAGGCGTTACGCGTAAACATTGCCTTTGCTTGTTAATACCTGTCTGTAGATAAACCCATTCGGCTGGAATCTAATTTAAGCAGGATAAACAACAATGTTGTAAAGCTCCACAACGACGAACCGCCATAGCTGATGAATGGCAGCGGGATACCAATTACCGGCATGTAGCCAATAGCCATGGCTATATTGATTACCACGTGGCAAAATATAATGGATGCTACGCCGTAACCATATATACGCGAGAACGGCGCGCGCTGCCGTTCGGCAATTACAATAATGCGCAGCAGCAGGAACAGGTATAAGCCCAGCACCACCACCGAACCTGCAAACCCCCACTCCTCGCCTACGGTACAAAATATAAAGTCGGTGCTTTGAGCGGGCACAAAGGAGTATTTGGTTTGGGTGCCCTGCAAATAGCCCTTGCCCCATACCCGGCCCGAGCCTATGGCAATTTTGGATTGGTTTTGATTATAACCAACTCCACGCAGGTCTTTACTCAGCCCTAAAACTTCATCTATACGCACACGCTGATGCGGTTTTAGCACGTGCTGGTAAAGTGGCTTAACGGCAAAAACAAAGCCAACCGCTACTACAAATCCTATAATTAACCCTGTCGCAAATTTGCGGTTGCGGCCAAACATAAATAACAGCAGGGCCAGCACAACAATCATTACAATAATAATGTACCAGGCGTTAAACAACAGTGAGGATATAAACAGTGTGGCCAAAAGGCCGATTATTACCAGGAAATAGGCCGACAAACCTTCCCGGTAAAGCACAAATATCAACGAACAAAATACCAGGGTAGAGCCATCATCGGGTTGTAGTTTGATAAGCACCATAGGTAGCAGGATAATGCCCCCTGCTATTAAGAATGATTTAGGATCGGTTACCTTTACATTGGTAGCGCTCAGGTATCGCGCCAGGAGCAAACAGGTAGCAAACTTGGCAAACTCCGATGGTTGCAGTCTAAAGCCGCCACCCATATCTATCCATGCCTGGTTACCGCCTACATTATGCCCTGCTACCAATACCAATAGCAACAGCAACACCGTAACTATGTAAATAAACGGTGCCAGGGCCGAGAGAAACCGGCTCTCGAGTAAAAGTATAACGATACCTATAACTAAAGCAGATACGATGAAAATGAACTGCTTACCGTACTCGGTATCCATATCAAAAATGCTTTGATGGTTCTCATCATATACCGCCGCATGGATATTGAACCAGCCAATGGTACATAGCGCCAGGTAAAGCAATACCGTTAACCAATCTACATTCAGGAAAAAGCTGCGTTGATTATTCATCGTCCCTCCTGTTTGGCAGCATGGCGGTTAGCTTGTTATCCGTGGTTTTCTTTACCGGTTTATTTTGTGCCGATTTAAGTCTTTTTAAAGAATCGGCAGCTACCTTTTTGAGGGAGTCAGCAGTAGCCTTTTTAATGCTGTCGGCTTTTAGCTTTGCTTTATCAGCAGGCTTTACAACAATATCGGGCAACAAGTTTTTCCCTATATAATAGTCAGGGGTAATATTAGATGCCCTTTTGCTAATGCTGCCGCGCAAATATTTTTCTACAATAAAGCTGGCAATTGGCGCGGCCCAGGTAGCGCCCTGGCCCGAGTTTTCTACCACAACAGCAATAGCTATCTTTGGGTTATCGCGCGGGGCAAAGGCCACAAATACCGAATTGTCTTTTTGGTTCTTAACCTCGGCAGTACCTGTTTTACCACACATTATAATACCCGGTATCTTTGAACCCTTCGCGGTACCAAAATCAACCACGCTTTGCATACCGTTAATAACCGGTTCAAAATATTGCGAGTCGACACCCACATAATTACGTATAGTGTATTCTTTTTTGATGACCTGTTTCTCGCCTATCGCTTTTATCAGATGGGGCTTATAATAATAGCCATGATTGGCTATAGTAGCCTCGATGTTGGCCAGTTGAAGCGGCGTAGCCAGCAACTCGCCCTGCCCAATACCTAATGATATTACGGTACTGGAACGCCAGCCACCTTTATGATATACTTTGTCGTAGTAGGATGCTTTTGGCAGGTTGCCCCTGCCTTCGGCAGGCAGATCGAGGCCAAGCTTCCCGCCCAGGCCAAATTTGGCTACGTTTCCGCGCCAGTAATTATACGAGGTATCGGTTTGGCGTGTACCGTTACGGTTAATTAACCTTTCAAAAACCATATCGAAGTAACCGTTGCAGGAGTGTGCCACAGCGCTTGCCAGGTTTACATCGCCATGTACCTCGCCCTGAAAACACTTTATACGGCGGTTACCCGATTGATAATACCCCGAGCAATGATATACGGTGGAAGGCGTTATCACACCTTCCTGCATGGCTATGAGCGCGCTTAAAGGTTTAAAAGATGAGCCCGGTGGGTAATATGCCTGTACCGGCCTCGTAAAAAATGGCTTGTATGGGTCTTTGTATAGTTTTGCGGCGTTGTTACCGCGTTCGCGGCCAACTAACAGGTTTGGATCGTACGTTGGGCTGCTTACAAAACATAATATCTCGCCGGTTGATGGTTCAATAGCTACAATACTGCCTACCTTATTTTGCATGAGCTTTTCGCCAAGTTTTTGGATGGTCATATCAAGTGACGAGATAAGGCGTTCGCCGGCTACTGCCGCGGTATCGAAAGCGCCATTGGCATATTTTCCCTTGCGTACGTTACGAGAATCTACAATGATGTTCTCTACACCCCGCTGGCCACGCAAAACAGTTTCATAAGATTTTTCCACCCCGGTTATCCCCACATAATCGCCCGGACTATAGTACCCGTTCGATCTTTTGATTATGGCATCAGTAGCTTCGCCAATATAACCCAGAAACTGCGCGGCTGCGGTATCAGGGTAATTTCGTAATGATCTTTGCTGCGTATCAAAACCAGGAAATTCCGACAAGCGTTCCTGAAAGGCGGCGTACTGTTCTACCGTTACCTGCTTCTCGAAAACAGAGGTGCGGTATGGCGAATACTTGCGGGCCTTGGTCATCCGCTTATCATAGCCTTCACGGTCTATACCCAGCAACTTGCAGAACTCGACCGTATCAAAGGCTTTTACCTGTTTGGGTACAACGGTAATATCGTAAACGGGCTCGTTCTGTACCATAATTTTTCCGGTACGGTCAAGAATGGGGCCGCGGGCTGGATACTTAACAAACTTACGTACAACATTTTGGCTGGCGTATAAAGCATACCTATCATCAACCACCTGTATATAAAACAAACGGGCCAGCAACACCAATATCAATGCGATAAAAATGCCCGCTATAACGTACCTGCGCTCAAAAAAATTATTCATTTATTTACGCTCTTTCTTTCTGAAAAACAATAAGCCCGAAACCAGCATCAAAAATACTGTAAATATTGAACTGAATAAAAAACGGCTTAGTGTGTATCCTATCTCATCAAACCTAAAAACTTCGAGGTTGAACAGGAAAAAGTGGTGAAAAAGTGTAAGGATAAGCGCGTACGTAAAAAACCACCTGAAACCCATTATGCTTAATGTAGGCTCCGGCTCGTTATCAAAGCCATCTTTTTGTACGGTTATACTGATGAAAAGCACACGTACCAAAGCCAGCAACGTACAGGATGCGGCATGCAGGCCAGGTGTGTCATAAAAAGCATCAATGGTTAAACCCAGTATAAATGCCAGCACAAAAAGCACAAGGTTTGGCGTTTCAAAAGGCAATAACAGTATGAAAAGAATGTATAGATATGGTGTGGAAAGGTTATAAAGCGAAATATTTTTCAGCAGGAAAACCTGTAGCAGCACCAGCAGTACAAAACGGATAAAATTTATGATCAGGATCCTACTCATCGGCTTTTTTCTCCTGTGCTTCTAAAGTAGCTTGCTCAAGTGCAAACTTGTTGATCACTACATTCACATACTCCAGTTTGCTAAAATCAACCGCCAGGGCGACTTCCATATTCAGGAAGAAACCGCCGCCTTTAGCATTCAGCTTACTTACCTTACCAATCGGGATGCCGGCGGGAAACAGTGATAGCTCTGATGTTACAACCAGCTCACCGATCTTTGGCTGGGCATTGTTTGATACGTCAACCAGCAACCCTTTATGCGGGTCCATATCTTCGCCCCATTGCAGGTACCCTATAGCTTTGTTCGCAGCCAGCATAGCGCTAAAGCGCGAATCTTTATGCAGCAACGATTGCACGATAGATAAGTGCTCACCTACAAAAACAACTTTGCCCACAACACCATCGGCAGATGTTACGCCCATGCCTTTAGCAATACCATCTTTACTACCCCTGCTAATGGTTAAATAGTTGTTACGCTTGTTAACAGAGTTGCTGATAACCTGCGCCGGGATATAAACATACTGCTGCTTGTAAACAGAATCGGCAACCTGATGCTTAGAAACCGTGTCGACATATTTCGACGAGCGCAACTCGTTACGCAGCGCAGCGTTCTCTTTCGCAAGTTTATCATTAACCTCTTTTAAAGAAAGATAACCTTTAAGCTCATCAGCCCGGGCGTATAAGTTACCTGTAACCTGATTAGTGCTGTTGATGAAAGATGCCTTTTGAAAAGAGTTGTACTTGATATAAATGATAAGCGAACTTATCATAAAAATAAGAAACAGGAAGAATGCGTTGTACTTGGTGATAAATATCAGGAGGTTACGCATGCTTTGAAGGAGTGATTTAGTGAATTAGTGATTTAGTGAATTAAGACCTTTTCAATCACTAATTCACTAAATCTCTAATTCAGTAATTATCAATTATTGCATTAAAAACTTAAAGTTACCTATATTTTTAAGGGCTGTGCCAGTACCTCGTACTACGGCACGAAGCGGGTCTTCGGCTACGTGTACTGGTAATTTTGTTTTTGCAGCTACACGTTTATCAAGCCCGCGTAATAATGCACCACCACCGGTTAAATAAATACCAGTTTGGTAAATATCGGCAGAAAGCTCGGGCGGGGTAATCTCCAATGCTTTTAATATCGCTTCCTCAATTTTTGAGATAGATTTGTCAAGGCAATGCGCAATCTCGGTGTACGATACGGTGATCTGCTTAGGTACGCCTGTCATCAAATCGCGGCCTTGTACGGCGAAGTCTGCAGGTGGTTCTGATAGTTCAGGAAGAGCGGCACCTACTTCAATTTTTATTTTCTCGGCAGTACGGTCGCCTATCATGATGTTGTGCTGGCGGCGGATGTACTGTACAATGTCAGAATCGAAATTGTCCCCAGCTACGCGGATAGACTGGTCGCACACGATACCAGAAAGGGCAATAACCGCGATCTCAGTAGTACCACCACCAATATCAATGATCATGTTACCCATAGGCTCTTCCACATCAATACCAATACCTACGGCAGCTGCCATTGGTTCATATATCAGGTAAACTTCTTTGGCACCGGCAATTTCGGCGCTATCGCGTACCGCGCGCTTCTCTACCTCAGTAATACCCGATGGGATACAAATTACCATACGCAATGATGGGAAAAACCATCCTTTGCCCTGGTTTATCATTTTTATCATACCGCGTATCATTAACTCGGCAGCGTTAAAATCGGCAATTACACCATCTTTAAGCGGGCGAACGGTACGGATATTATCGTGGGTCTTACCTTCCATTTGCATGGCCTGGCGGCCAATGGCAATTACTTTGTTTGTTGTACGGTCAAAAGCCACAATAGATGGCTCATCAACAACAACTTTATCATTATGTATGATAAGGGTATTTGCCGTACCCAGATCAATGGCTATCTCTTGCGTGAAAAAATTGAATAAACCCATTTGGTGTTATTTCTAATTAAGCTGGAATTTAAAATAAGACTGTAATAGGCGCCAAATAACACGGGCGCTGTATTCGTGTAAATTAGTAATTAATAACTCTAATTTTTAATAATTCGTATTGGTTGTTAAAGATTAGTTAATTAAAGATTGAGGATTAGTCCCTTTTAGATTACTAAAGCCTAACACCTAATTAACTAACCTTTAATCACTACCATTAATGCTTAAAGTGACGGACACCTGTAGTAACCATCGCAATACCTTTTTGGTTACACATGTTAATAGAGTCCTGGTCTTTTATTGAGCCACCCGGCTGCAAAACGGCTGTGATACCTGCATCGGCTGCTATCTCCACACAATCAGGGAATGGGAAGAAAGCGTCAGATGCCATCACAGCGCCTTTCAGGTCAAAACCAAAACTTTCTGCCTTAATAATAGCTTGTCTCAAAGAATCAACACGTGAAGTTTGGCCAACACCGCTTGCCATTAACTGATTGTCTTTAGCAAATACAATGGTGTTAGATTTGGTGTGCTTAACCACCTTATTGGCAAAGTGCAGGTCGCGCAGTTCATGCTCGGTAGCTTTTTTGTCGGTAACCGCTGTCATTTGCGCCGGGCCTTCAACTACGTTATCCTTATCCTGCTCAATTACACCGTTAAGTAATGTTTTAAATTGCTTAAGCGGTAACTCAACACGGTTACGTATCAATACAATACGGTTCTTTTTAGCCGACAATATCTGCACCGCTTCATCTGTAAAAGCAGGGGCAATTAACACTTCGTAAAATATCTTGTCAATCTCTGTCGCGGTAGCGGCATCAATTTCATCGTTAGCAATGATAACACCACCAAAGGCCGACACCGGGTCGCAGGCCAATGCATCAATCCAGGCTTGTTTAATGTGCTGGCGCGATGCAATACCGCAGGCGTTGGTATGCTTTAATATAGCAATGGTAGGCTCGGTAAACTCATCTATCAGGGCCACGGCAGCGTCAACATCAACAAGGTTATTATATGACAGCTCTTTACCGTTTAATTTAGTAAACATGGCCTCCAGGTTACCGTAGAACGTTCCTTTTTGATGCGGGTTTTCTCCGTAACGTAAAACCTGGCTGGTTTGGATGCTCTGCTTAAAAACCGGCATCGGCTCGCTTTGGTCAAAATACTGGAAAATGTGCGTATCATAGTTTGATGAGATATTAAATGCTTTTTGGGCGAAGCGGCGGCGCTGGTCAATAGTGGTTGCTCCTCCCTGCGTTTTCAGGATCTCCTCCAGTTCGCTGTAATCGTCTTTAGAAGCCAATATCACAACATCCTTAAAGTTCTTGGCCGCTGCGCGAATTAATGAGATGCCGCCAATATCTATCTTCTCTATAATATCCTCCTGGCCTGCACCAGAGTTTACCGTTTCCTCAAAAGGATAAAGGTCAACAATTATCAGGTCAATTTCGGGTATTTCGTATTGGGCCAGTTGCTGCTCGTCGCTGTCAAAACTTCTGCGGGCAAGGATACCGCCAAACACCTTTGGGTGCAGGGTTTTTACACGGCCACCAAGTATTGATGGGTACGACGTAAGGTCCTCAACAGCAATAACATCAACACCCAGGTCACGTATAAAAGTTTCGGTACCACCGGTAGAATAGATCTTCACACCAAGGCGGTTCAACTCATGAATTATAGGCTCGAGGTTGTCTTTGTAATAAACAGAAATCAGCGCGTTTTTTATTTGAACAGAATGACTCATTACAACAGGGAATTTTTGAGCCGCAAAGGTAAGTAATTTAGTTAATTAGTGGTTAGATAAAAGGTTAATTAGTGATTATTGGTTAATGGCAGCAACGCAGCTCAACAAAACTGTAAATGCCATACAAGGCAAATTGTTAAACCTGGGCCAAAAGGCTTGTAGAGAAGGTTGTGAAGTGTAATTTGTAAAGGTTAAATAAAACAGTTTTTGCCCGGTGCGGTTACAATAGCATTTAATAAAGTATGCTATGAACCAGGATGCAAATGGAATTAACGAGATACCACTTAGTAAGATAAAGATGATAATGCTACTCATAGGCTCGGTGCTTTTTGTGGCTGCCGGCATCTGGTTTATCAAAAACCCCGAAATATTTCGGAGAAGCCCCACTCTAATTACCATTATAGGCTATCTTTCTATCGTATTTTTTGGCATAGGGGTGTTATTCATCGTAAATAAACTGTTTGACACTCGTCCCGGATTTGTTATTGATGCCAACGGGATAGTAGACAACTCCAGTATGTTCTCAGTTGGATTTATACCCTGGGCAGATATAACAGGTCTATCTATCATACACGTTAACCGCCAAAAACTTATTATGGTGAAAGTAGAGGATGTGGAAGGCTATATTCACCGGCAACCAAATGCCCTTGCAAGACGAACAGCAAGTATGAATTACAGGATGTATGGCTCGCCTGTTAGCATAAGTGCCGTAACTTTAAAATGCTCTTTTGAAGATCTGTACCGGATGATAGATAATGGCTGGAAAGCAAGCGGGTTTGCTAAATAGATTACTTACGATAACAACTTTAGGAAATAGCTATATTTACTTTTTGCTGTCGTGCACAATAACAAATACGTCTTCGTTATCTTTTTTCATAAGGTATTTCTCACGGGCAAATTTTTCCAGCTTTGCTTTATCTGATGTAAGTTCAGACAGGTCTTTATTTACCTTATCTGTTTCGGTTTTATAAAAGGCCTCTTCCTGCTTTAACTTGTTTAGTTGCTGATGATAATCGTACTGAGAGAACAGGTCGTTCTTATCAAAAAAGGTCATCCATACCATAAAAGCCACCGTAACCAGGAAAAACTTATTCTTGATAAGGTCTAAAAGGCGTTTCATTTGCTTGGGTTCAAATTTCACTTTAAAGCTATTTAATTTCTTTGAAGGTTGCAAATATAATTTAGTGATAGCAAAAAAGAGATTAAAGGCCAGACATTAAAGATTATGCACTGAAAATAAGGAAAATAAAAAGAGGTTGAAAATTAGCAACAACCAATCTCCAACCTCTGTTCTTTAATCTTTAAAACAGACTATCTACGGCCTGATGACGACCTGCTTGCACCGCTCATGCCGCCGGCACCGCCACGGCTATTGCCTGCACCTCCGCTACCACGATGGCCCGCCGGCCTGCCGCCAGCGCCGGCCCTTTTATTGCCGCCGCCATGCCTGCCACCTGCCGAAACTGGCTTTTTGGGGGTGCCGTTCTTGGCTTTGCTCATCATTTTGGCCGTCATAGCTTCGTAGCTTAACGGGTATGGATGGCCCAACTCAACGGGAATCTCTTTAGCTATCAGTTTATGAATATCTTTAAGGTAATCTATCTCCTCCTCGCCATCGCAAAAGGTAAAGGCTATGCCGCTTGCACCCGCGCGGCCGGTACGGCCAATACGGTGTACATATGTTTCGGGGATGTTTGGTATCTCGTAGTTAATTACGTGGGTAAGCTCATCAATATCAATACCGCGGGCGGCAATATCTGTAGCTATAAGCACACGTGTAGTACGGTTCTTAAAGTTGGTTAATGCACGCTGACGCGCGTTTTGCGATTTATTACCGTGGATAGCCTCGGCGGTAATGCCCGCGCGTACCAGGTCTTTAACCACCTTATCTGCACCATGCTTGGTGCGGGTAAACACCAGCGCTGTTTTAATATTCTTATCCTTTAAAATATGGTTAAGCAATAAACGCTTATCGCTTTTGCTAACGTAATATAACGATTGCTGGATGGTATCGGCAGTTGACGATACCGGGGCAACCTCTACCTTTGCCGGTTTTTGAAGTATGCTATCGGCAAGGTGCTGGATCTCGTTAGGCATCGTAGCACTAAAGAAAAGCGTTTGCCTATTAACAGGCACTTTTGCAATTATTTTTTTAACATCATTAACAAAACCCATATCCAGCATGCGGTCGGCTTCATCAAGTATCAGCATCTTTATCTGATCGATGTGTACATAGCGCTGGTTCATCAGGTCCAGCAAACGGCCAGGGGTTGCTATCAGGATATCTACACCACAGCGCAAGGCATCAACCTGCGGGTTTTGCGATACTCCACCAAAAATAACCAGGTTTTTTAGGCCTGTATTCTTTCCGTATGCGGTAAAGCTTTCGCTTATCTGGATAGCCAGCTCGCGGGTTGGGGTAAGTATAAGCGCCTTTATCTGTTTTTGCTCCTTATGTTTTTGCTTATCCAGGAACAATAACTGCAAAATAGGAATAGCAAACGCTGCTGTTTTACCGGTACCTGTTTGCGCGCAGCCAAGCAGGTCGCGGTGTTGTAATATATAAGGTATAGCTTGTTCTTGTATAGGGGTTGGGTTAGTATAACCCTCTGCTTTTAAAGCCCTTAAAATAGGCTCAATTAAATTTAAATTTTCGAATGACATGTAATGTTTGTAATGTATATGTGCTAACGCGAAGCATTAAGCGGATTCTGAAGAGTGTCTAATAAATCAAAACCGTAAATCGACGGGTATTAGCGCAAAGATACGCTTTTTATACGCAAGTAGTGTTAAGGGCAATAAAGTGATGGAATAGTGACGATGCGCTTAATAATGCATGGAATGGTTTAATAATAATTACCGGGGCGGTTTAAACCAATTATTCTACCGTATTCTCTTTAACAACAAATGGTTCTTCCGCTTCCTTGTTTTCTTTCCGTCGTAAAAAAGTATCCAGTACTATCAGGCTTACACCTATCATAATAGAAACATCTGCCGCGTTAAAGATGCCTGTTTGCAGCGGGCCAAATTTAAGATGGATAAAATCCGTTACAGATCCCTTTGTTATCCTATCATATAAATTACCCACACCTCCCCCAATGCAAAAAATGATACCGGTAACCATTAAATTGCTGAGCCCTTTTTTGGCAAGACTGTAAACCAATGCGCCCGCAAGCGCCAGTACAGGTATAAGGGTAAGCACTATAAACCTAAACGGCTGCACCAGTTTATCGCCCAGGCTTAAAAAAGCACCTGTATTTTCTACCCTAAGCAGTGTAACATGGTTGTTAAAAAAATGATACTGATCGTATATATTAATATGCCTGCGCATCATGGCTTTAGTTTCCTGGTCCACAATAACGTTAGCCGCCAATACCAACAAGAAAATTATAATGCGTATGCTGCCTTTAAATTTCATTAAGGCGAAAGTAGAAAAGAGAATTGGAAGTTAGCGGTGTAATCGCAAATCTATTTTAAGCTTTAATAAGTACATTATTGCGGGCGTTGCGTGGCAATTCTTCGGCAGATCTGTCTCCGGCTCTGTAAGTAGGGATTGCATCGTACTTCGCAATGACGCGTGAGGGAACAAAAAAGCCTTCCATGTAATCTGAAAGGCTTTTAATCTTATAAATCAAAAAAAATCCGCTTAATCCCGGTTATTCTTCATCATGCCTATAAAATCATCAAACAGGTAGCGGCTATCGTGCGGGCCGGGAGACGACTCGGGGTGATATTGTACCGAGAAGGCATTTTTATTTTTTACACGGATCCCTTCAATAGAATTATCGTTAAGATTTATGTGGGTAATTTCTACTTTATCAGACGCGCGCACAGCTTCGGGTATCACACCAAAACCGTGGTTTTGTGATGTTACCTCGCAATGATCGATAATAACATTTTTAACCGGGTGGTTTAAGCCGCGGTGGCCATTAAACATCTTTTTTGTCGGGATGTCGTTAGCCAGTGCCAATAACTGGTGGCCAAGGCAAATACCAAACAATGGCTTATCGGTCTCTAATATCTTTTTAACGGTATCAATAGCGTATGGCATAGCCGATGGATCGCCGGGGCCGTTTGAGATGAAATATCCTGAAGGAGAAAAATCTTTCTCCATTTCTTCGAACGTGGTTTTTGCCGGATAAACTTTGGCGTAAACGTCGCGGTCGTCAAAATTACGCAGGATGTTCTTTTTAACACCAAGGTCCAGCACGGCTACGCGGTGGGTAGCATTCTCATTGCCAAAGGTGTAAGTTTCTTTGGTTGATACCTGCGATGATAGTTCAAGGCCATCCATATCAGGTGCTTCGGCCAGTTTAGCTTTCAGTTCGTCGAGGTCTAAAATCTCTGAAGATATAATGGCGTTCATAGCGCCTTTATCGCGTATATGGCGAACGATCTGGCGGGTATCTACATCAGAGATCCCCACAATGTTTTGCTCCTGGAAGTAGTCCTGAATGCTTTCGTTAGCTTGCTTGCGGCTGTAAGCAATGTTGTAGTTTTTACAAACCAAACCGGCTATCTGGATATTGCCCGACTCAACTTCATCTGTATTGATACCATAATTACCAATGTGCGCATTGGTGGCCACCATAATTTGCCCAAAATAAGATGGATCGGTAAAAATTTCCTGGTAGCCGGTCATGCCGGTATTAAAGCAAATTTCGCCTGTGGTTGTACCAATTTTTCCGGCGGCCTTACCGTAAAAAACGGTTCCGTCGGCTAATAATAAAACTGCAGGTAACTTGGTGAAATGATTCATTTAGCAAAAAATTTGAAAGGGTTATTGATTCGGATTTTCTGGCACGAAGCTCCGTGAAAACAAACCGGAAGGCTGAAGTAGGACACTACTTTATTCACGGCGCAAATGTAGGGATTTATTTACGATTTTAGATGCACGATTTTAGATTTTTTGAAGGGAGTTATTTCCTCTCTAAATCCGAAATGAGCTTTATAATTTTATCCCTGTTTTTGGCAGATGTCATCCAGGTTGGCAGTTTTTCAACCATGGTCCAATGGCTGCGGTTGCTTCTTTCTCTCAGGTCTGCAGAAATATATTGCTTTAAATAAGCCAAATGTTTGTAATTATAAGCCAGTAAATTGTGGCCCCTGAAATCAGCTTCAAGCCATAAAGGCAATCCAAAATAATCCTCAGACGGTTTTCCGGTAGCCCTAAAATACCATTCCTGCGAAATATTTTGCGGTTGATATTTTTCGGTTTTACCACAATTTGAACATTTAATGGCAATACTATCTTTCTGCTCATTAACGTTTTTCATATCAACTTTTAGCTCGGCAGCACAATGTGAGCAATTGCAATTAAGTGTTATATCAAAGGATTGATGCCTGCCACTTAAGGAATAAAAGCAGTTAGGACACTTCAGCGTTTTTTCAGAAAAATACGATGAAGGATCATTTTTTGTAACCACTGCCCGTTTTGCGCACTTGGGACATTCAACAAACATTTCATCTTCAAAATGAGAGATTCGCAGGTTTTGGTCTTTAAATCTGTTTGTATCAGTTATTGGCGCCATTTTTATCTAAAATACAAATTTATAATTACGCTGAGTATAAACAACGGTTTGCAGAAATCCGAAATCAAACCTCCGAAATCCGAAATAACAAATACCTTTGCATATAAACTAAATACATTACCATGTCGGTAAACAAGGAAGTTAAACGCATTACCACGCATATTTTGCAGGAAATGAAGAACCGTGGCGAGAAGATAGCCATGCTTACAGCCTACGATTTTTCGATGGCTACCATTGTAGATAATGCCGGTATGGATATAATCCTGGTGGGCGATTCGGCCAGTAACGTTATGGCCGGGCACGAAACAACGCTGCCCATCACGCTCGATCAGATGATTTACCATGCGTCGTCGGTTGTGCGCGCGGCAAAACGCGCCTTAGTAGTGGTCGACCTTCCTTTTGGTTCGTACCAGGGTAACTCTAAAGAGGCTTTGGCATCTGCCATCCGTATCATGAAGGAGGCCGGTGCACACGGTGTTAAGTTGGAGGGCGGTGTAGAAATTGCAGAATCGGTAACCAGGATATTAGCCGCGGGCATACCCGTTATGGGCCACCTGGGTTTAACCCCTCAATCCATTTATAAATTTGGCACTTATACTGTACGTGCAAAAGAAGAAGCAGAAGCGCAAAAGCTAAAAGAAGACGCCTTAAAGTTACAGGAATTGGGTTGTTTTGGTATCGTGTTAGAAAAGATACCCGCCAAACTCGCTAAAGAAGTGAGCGAAAGCCTTACCATACCTACCATTGGCATAGGTGCAGGCCAGCATTGCGACGGGCAGGTGCTGGTGATACATGATATGCTGGGCATTAACAAAGGCTTTAAACCTCGTTTTTTACGCCAGTACGCCAATTTATTCGATGTTATGAATGATGCCATAAGCAATTATGTTGGCGATGTAAAAGCAAAAGGCTTCCCTAACGAAAAAGAGGAGTATTGATCCGCTATGCGGGTTCATGGTTAATAGTTGATAGTTCATAGTAGCTGCAATTTTAACCTGAACTATTAAACGCTACGAGGATTTGGCGAACAGCAAGTCGCTCAACACTATGAACTATAACTAACAAATGGCTCGACCGGAATTTAATTATATAAGTAAAGATATTACCGATAAGGATGTGCTGTATGAGGATAACCACCTTATTGCGGTAAACAAACGCGCGGGCGATATTGTGCAGGTAGATGATACCGGCGATGAGCCGCTGGATGACAAAGTAAAGCGATACATCGCCCAAAAGTACAATAAACCGAATGGTGCTTTCCTGGGCGTTGTACACCGGTTGGACAGGCCCGTAAGCGGGGTTATCCTGTTCGCCAAAACCAGCAAGGCTTTAGAGCGCATCAACAAAATGTTTAAAGCGCGCGAAATGCATAAAACCTATTATGCCATAGTTCGTAAACGCCCTCAGCCTGAGGCCGGCACACTGGTACATTACCTTATTAAAAACCCGCAAAAAAACGTTACCAAAGCCCACGATAAAGAAGTACCCGGCAGCCAGCGCAGCGAATTGCATTATAAACTTGTTGGAGAAATGGATGGATATTATGTTATAGAAGTAGACCCCATAACCGGCCGCCCGCACCAGATACGGGTGCAATTATCTACTCTGGGTTGCCCTATAGTTGGTGATAATAAATATGGCTACCCGCGCGGTAGCCTGCGCAAAAGTATTTGCCTGCACGCCCGCCGCCTGCAATTTATTCACCCCGTAAAAAATGAGCCAATAAAAATTGTAGCACCGCTGCCAAAAGATGGATTTTGGGAAAAGTTTGAGGGGTTGATAGCGTAGATAAGCATTTTTTATTTGGATAATTATTAAGATGCCAGTCAAGTATAAATCGGACGATGAATTGATTGAAGCTATTAAAAAACTAAAGTCAGCAAATCTTACTGAAGGCGATAAAAAAGATCTACTTAGCGTTTTTCAACTAACGCAAAATGCTTCAATAGCAAACCAGATCGCATTGATTTTTTCTGATGCAAGGTATAATGAGGCAATTCCATTTGTCATTAAAAAGATAAATGAAGAGGAATCGTATAACCGTAACGGGACACTTGTTTATTCGTTAGAAAATTTAGACTCTCAATCCTACTTTATTGATTTGATTGAAATCATTTGTAAACAAGGGTATGAAGCAAGGGTTATGGCTTATTCGATTGTTGAAAAGTTTGTAAAATCAATCTCGACTGAAGTCAAAAATCAGTCTTTAGAACTTTTGGAAATTTATCGTTTAAAACAGCCTGTAGTTGATGACGCTGATTACGAAAATAGCACACTTCATTTTATTGAAGCAACGCAAAGGCTGTTGATGGTTTGTTAATAAGCCTGTATTAACACTTCAGTAGGTATTTTTAAATTATCATGCAGAAGCCTTATCATCTCTAATGATAGCTTTCTTTTTTTATTTAAAATTTCGCTTGCACGGCTTTTTAAGCCAATCACTTTTGCTAAATCATTTTGATTGTAGCCCATCTGCTCCATCCGAAACTTAATAGCTTCCACGGGGTCGGGGAAAGATATCGGGAAATGTTCATTTTCGTAGTTCTCTATAAGTATTCCCAAAATTTCTAATTCGTCGCCATATTCTGAACCCTGTTGGGCATCAAAAATTATTTCAAGTCGCTCTAAGGCTTGCTGATAATCCTTTTCGTCTTTAATGGGTTTTATAGTCATAACTTAAATAGTTGTAGCGTCAATTTTATCATATTCGGCATGAGTGCCAACAAATCTGATCCATGCCATTTGATAACTGTAATTTATTTTTACTATAAGCCGGTAGTTATTTCCTTTGATATTGAAAACTACCCTGTTATCAGCTAAAATACTTGCACTCGGATATTCTTTTTTTATATCATTTGGATTAGTCCAATTGCTATTACTTGCCTCCTGGAACCAAGCCTTTAACTGCTGTTCACAATCAGCATGGATTTCCCAAAATTCGCGTAATATTTTCTTAGCTATAATTCTCAAAGCATTATTTATATAAAGGTAATAAAAGTTCCCCATATGGGAATTATTTATAATTTTTTATCTTTGCCCAGGCACCCTCATCAACCCAAACCCCATTTTTTAAACTTTCTTCCCGCGTGCGTAACATGCTTTCGCCAGGGAATAAGATCTCGCCATCGCTTTGGCTGCTTTTGGTATATTCGATGATCTGTTCTATCAGCGAGGCATTTTTTTCTTTATCTGTTTTAATGGCTATAAATACCTGCGACACACCCGTTTCCTTACGTCCCGATTGGGTGATAACCGCGGTTGAATCGCCGCCGCTTAATATGGTTGCCAGCAGGTCTAACACCAATGATAACCCTGAACCTTTCCAAAACCCTATTGGCAGGGCGCGTTTGCTTTCAGTAATAGCTGCCGCATTGGTAGTCAGTTTTCCTTCTTTGTCGTACCCTCCCGGTACCGGCAGCGGTTTATTTTGAGCTTCGTACTGCCAAAGTTTGCCAAAAGCATATTGAGAAATAGCCATATCTAACACTACATTACCCCCTTCGCGCGGAATGGCGATGATAAGCGGGTTATTGCCCAGTCGCGGTTCGGTACCGCCCCATGGCGGCAGGTTGGCTATGGTATTGGTAAAGCAAATGCCAATGTAACCTGCATCGGCAGCTTGTTGCCCATAGGTGCCGCCGCGCATCCAATGGTTAGTATTTTTGATAGCAACACAGCCTATGCCGTTATCTTCTGCCAAAAACATAGCCCTGTCCATACAAAACCGGGCGTTAAGCATACCAGGGCCAAGGTTGCCATCCCACTGTTCTATGGCGCCAAAAGCGTTTAATTTTGTCGGCACGGCATCGGGCACTACAAGGCCCTCTTTTATATATTCAATAAAAGTAGGAAAGCGGTTTAAGCCGTGACTAAGCACACCGTCGCGGCTGTTATCGGCAAAAATGGTAGCAATAGCACGGGCAACAGTGCTGTTTACATCAAGGCTGGTAAGTATCCGTTCAAATTCGGTTTTAAGTTGTTGGTAAGGTATGCGCATAAGGCAAATATAACAGGCTTGTACAACCTGTATAATTATATAGCACCGAAATATTTATTCCTTTAATGAGTTATAATAAAGCAACTTTTGAAATTGCTTAACTAAACTATCTTTGTAGCATAAATGAACTATAAAAAATTATACTTTTTACTGGCCGGCATAGTGGTTTTAGGCTGTATGCTAAACTCCTGCAAAAAGGAAAAGACCGATAACATTCAAAGCCTGTTTACGACCGGTAAGTGGCAGCTGGGCTCGGTAATTGAGTATAAACTATTAGGCAACCAGGAGGTTAGCCGCGATACCCTTGATTGCGACTCTACTCAGATATTTAAGTTCAACGATGATATGACCTGTAGCTACACCAATTTGGATTGTGATGCAGGCACGGTTAGCGGCCGGTGGTCGTTATCTGATACGCGGTTGTTTTTGCTGGCCGATATTACCTACCCAAAGGTCACATCCGCAGGTACCAAACAGCCTTTCATCAACTCGCGGATAAATAACCTGGGCGAATTTTCGCTGGTTTTAGAAACAGGCGACCTGCAAACGTATTACACATCAACCGACAGGCGAACCATACGGCGCTGGGGATTTATAAGGATCAAACCTAATGTTGCCCAATAATTTGAATTAATTTTATATTTTGCGTAACAAAAGCTACCATCTATTTTGAAAAAGAGAATTGCCATTTTTGCTTCAGGGTCGGGTTCTAACGCCCAAAAGATAATGGAGCATTTTAAGCGTAATGCCGATGCCGAAGTTGTATTGATATTAACCAATAACCCGCAGGCCTACGTTTTACAACGTGCCGATAACTTCGAGATCCCATCGCATATATTTAACCGCCACGAGTTTTACGAAACCGATGATGTAATAAACCTGTTAAAAAACCTGCAGGTAGATATTATTGTGCTGGCAGGCTTTTTATGGCTGGTACCGCCAAGCTTGTTAAATGCTTTCCCTAATAAGATAATAAACCTGCACCCTGCCCTTTTGCCAAAGTTTGGCGGCAAAGGCATGTATGGCGATCATGTACACAAGGCCGTGCTTGAGGCCGGCGAAGAAGAATCGGGCATTACTATCCACTTTGTAAACACCCAATTTGACGAAGGCGAAGTTATCCACCAGTCGCGATTTAAAATCGAGCCGGGCGATAACCTGGAGATGGTAAAGTTTAAAGGCCAGCAATTAGAGCATCAGCATTTCCCCAAGGTTATTGAGAACCTTTTGAAGAAAATGCGGAGCTAACTGCCGCTGTTGCGATTAATTATTCTTCTTCGGGTCTGTTTTAGGTATGGCAAACATCGCCTCTTTAATAAACTTAACCGGGGCGCTGCCATAGCTCAAAAATTTCTCGTTAAACTCTTTAAGTTTATACTTATCAGCCTTCTTTTTATTCCACTCTTCGTGTAGGGCGTTAATTTCTTTGTAGCCGGTATAGTAACTGGTAAGCTGAACACTGCTTACGCTAACCCGTTTCCATTTACCTTCAGCTTCGGCCTCTTGCTGGAATGCTTCTTTAGTTAACAATCTAATAGCATCCTCCTTGCTCATGTTAGCGGTATGTACACTGTAATCCAAAATGGTGTTACACACCGACCGCAGGTGCCACTTATACCACATCAGCCGCATTTCCGGCGCGTTGTTGCCAAAGCCGGCATCCATCATTTCCTGTTCGCTAAAAACCGCCCAACCCTCTACCATGGCGCCATTGCCTAAAATAGATTTTATTAAACTTGGCGCCTTATTAGCATATACCAATTGCGTATAATGGCCGGGAATAGCCTCGTGGATACAAAGTATCTGCAAAATATAGTCGTTGTACTCGCGCAGGTAACTTTCTGCTTTTGCTGCCGGCCAGCCTTTAAGGCTGCCCACATTATAGTAAGTATTGCCACCCTTATCATAAGGCCCGGGCGCGCTTACAGACGCGCCTGCAACACCTGCCATGTAAGCGGGTTCTTTACGTACAACCAGCGGCTTCGTAGGGTCGAGCGTTACAATATCTTTGCTTTTTATGAATGCGGTAAGTTTAGGTATCTCTTTCTCTATGGCAGACTGAAACTCATCCGGCGCAACGTGTTTAGCCGAAAGGGTATCTATCATTTTGGCAATAAACACTAACGAATCTTTAGGTAAGGGTTGATTGCCAAAATATTTTGGCCAAAGCGCACGGCTTAATTTAGCCATTTCTTTATGCAGGTACTTTTTGCGTTCAACAGCCGAGTTGTAAGTTTGCTGGGCTGTGCCTTCGGCCTGTATCTCGTACTTGAATTTGGCCTCATAAAACTGCTTTCCAAGCCTAAAGCTGCGTGGCTTATCATTTTTTAAGGTTTTTAACCAGCCGGCAAATTCTTTTATAGCGGCTGCCGATGTCTTAGCCCTGTTGAGCATTAAGGTTTGTTCGGCAGCGGGTATATTGGTTTTTTTAAGCGAATCGGCAAAATCGTTTTCTATAACACCCACCCCACCAAGATGCTGATCAATTGCCAGCGAGGTAAGTTCAACAACCGGGTTTTTAATTTGCTTCTCGGCCTCTTTGTAGTATGCCGGAATATTTTCCATTTTTTGGTAAAAGCTGCGCAGGCGTTTGGTTAACGGGGCATAATTTTCATTCAAAATTGTGGCAAAAGAACCTATCACATTATAGGTTGTAGGGTCCCACTCATATGCCTTTAACTGGTCGTTATAAAACTGGATCTTCTCCATCTCGTTTTGCATCAGGCGGCTGTCCATTTTATTGAGGTCGCTAAGGCTGTTAACCTGGTAGCGGCTCAACGAGTCTATTTGCACTTTGGCAAACTTTACGGCCTGTTCCCGGGTTTTAGAGGTGGGGATCAATAAAAGGCTGTCGTATTTATGGTAACCAACGCTTGTAGCCCAGTCGGGGTTGTTTTTCCATAATTCTTCTAAAAAATGATCTTCATACCTCAAAAAGGCAGCATCGTCTTTTAAAGACAGATCCTGCATCATCTCGGTATCTTTTTTACAACCCGTAAACGCGGCCACGTAAAGGGCCATTAATAATAGTTTTTTGATCACTGCTGTACAGTTTTGCTTAGGGTATAAACTTAAAACTTTTGTACCATATAAATCAAACCTGTATCTAATTTGTTAAACAGCAAACACACTTTACTATGAATAATCAGCACCAGATACTTATAAACGAATTAATAAAACTTATAGAAGGCGGCGGCGCGCATGCTACCTTAAAAGATGCATTGGCCGACCTGCCTAAAGAATTGCGCGGCGTTAAGCCCCATAACCTGCCTTACAGCATATGGCAGCTGGCAGAGCATGTACGTATTGCACAATGGGACATGCTGGAGTTTAGTAAAGATGGCAGCCACCAATCGCCAAACTGGCCCGATGATTACTGGCCAAAAGAAGCTGAACCGGCAGATGATGCCGCATGGAATAAAACAATTGAACAAATAAATGCCGACAGGGCCGAATTTATCAACCTGTTACAAAGCGGGGATATATATGAAAAGATCCCGCATGGCGACGGGCAAAATATACTGCGCGAAGCCCTGCAAATTGCCGACCATAATTCCTACCACACCTCGGAGATAATATTATTGCGGAGGTTGCTGGGCGCGTGGAAAAGCGAGTAGATATGTGGATACGACGATGTGCAGATATGCAGATGAACTCATTTACACATCCACGTATTTGCACATCCGCACATCTACTTTAACCCCTTTATAAAATTAACTATCCCGGTAACCAGTTCGGGTTTAAGGGGAAGGTCGGGCTTGGTATAAGTGGCCATATTCTGTTCCTTATCTGCCGGTGCCTCCTTTAATATGTGGTTCATGTTAGGGATCATCAGCAACACCGCTTCAGATTTCGCTTTTTTCAACAGGTCCGCATCTGTAGCAGGCACCTGCAGGTCGGTAGTGCCCTGCACAATAAGCACCGGTATTTTAGCCTTTTTGATCTCGCGGGTTGGCGAATACCTGAACCACGACATTAAATAGGGTTGTATATCCGGCCGTGCAATCGGATAAAGTTTCGGGTCGATGTTATCTGTAAATTTGCCTTTCTTAAGGCTGTCAAGCATGGTTTTAAAATTATCCTGTATAAACTTAGGATATGCCTTCATTTGCTCGGTTACCACAATATCTGCCGAGCGGCCCGCTCCTGCAACTGAGATGTATGCCTTCACCGGCTGATCGCGTATGGCAAGCATCCCAACTAATGAACCCTCGCTGTGGCCCAATACGATCACTTTAGAAAAACGCTGATCCTCGCTCAGTAAATTTACCAGGCCTACGGCATCATCCACATAATCCTCAAAACGCAGTTGCTTTTCTTTTGTGGTGGTTATACTTTGGCCCACCAGGCGTTTATCATAACGGAAACTTGCTATACCATTTTTGCCAAGCTCGTTTGCCAGCATTTTGTAGGTATTGCCATTAAGGCCGAGCTTAGGGCTGTTGCCATCCCGATCAGTTGGGCCCGAACCGGCTATAATCATAACCACAGGTACTTTACCCGATGTATTTGCAGGCATGGTTAAAGTACCCGATATTGACCCTGAAAAGGTTTTAAGCAGTAAAGGCGACTCTTTAAGCGAGGGATCCATTGTAATGGAACTGGCTTCTTCTACATATGGTGCAAGAAACAAACCTATAATTTTACTTTGCGCGTTAAGCGATAGGTTAAGCTGAAATATAGCGTTATCAAAAGCGCCTTTATAAATTGCCAGTGGCGAATTATATTTTAAAAAGGTTATTTGCTTAAGGCTACCTAATTGCGATCTTAACTGGGTTGTGGTAGGCTTAAATTTATCTAATGGCAGGCTGGCCTTCATCTCCGGGCTAAACATGGCAAAAATGCTGTCGGGCTGATTGCTGTTGTAAAACTGTTTAAATTTATTGGCTACAGCCGCATAGTTTGCCGGCTCCTGTGCCTTAAGCTGTGCTGCAAACAATAAAACAAGCGCTGTAAAGTATAATTTTTTCATGTACAGTTATAATGGTGTTGTTGGCGAAATTAATAAATTGAAAGGATTTACTTAGTACTAATAACTTAAAGCAACATTTAATAGTATAAAGCTGTAAAAGCAAATTACATATCGCTTCCCTTTGTAAATTTGTTGTTATATTTAACTTTTTAACAGGGAACTATACGCAAAAATTCCACAAGGTAATATTAATGAGGTTTAAAATCGGGTGCTTAATTATAGTCACCCTGTCAGGTCTATTTAGTTTTTGCTACGCCCAAACGGGCTCTTCAACTATAAGCGGCACTGTTTTAACACAAAATAACCAACCGGCCGATGCCGCCACGGTTATCTTGTTAAACCTGCCCGACTCGTCTGTGGTTATGTCTGCATTGGTAGGTGCTACCGGTAGTTTCCGTTTTTCGTATGTTAACCCCGGTAGCTATATATTACTTGCTACAAGGCTCGGTTTTAAAAAAGCTTATAGTACAAGTTTTAAAGTAACCGCAGGGCTTGATGTTACTGCTGCCCCTATCATTTTATCGGCGCTTAACAAAGAATTAAAAGAAGTAGCGATAGTGGCTAAAAAGCCTTATATCGAAGTACGACCGGGCAAACTGATCATTAATCCATCAGCCAGCATTGTTGCCGACGGGCAATCTGTGTTAGAGATTTTAAGGCAATCGCCGGGGGTGCGTGTAGATAATAATGACATTGTAAGCGTTAATGGCCGCCAGGATGCATTGATAATGATAGATGGCAAACCTACCAATCTTACCGGGCCGGACCTGGCCGCTTTGTTAAAAAGCACACAGGGTAATAATATCGACCGGATGGAAGTACTAAAAGGCGGCTCTGCAAAGTATGATGCTGCCGGTGGCGGTATCATCAACATTATCTACAAAAAAGGGACAAACATCGGCACCAATGGTACATTCAATGCATCGGCAGGGTATGGTAAATATTATAAGGGCAGTACGGGCATTGGCTTAAATCATCGCACAAAAGCATACAATGTATTTGCGAGTTACAGCCTGGCATTAAATAAGCAATGGAAAGATGTATATACCGACCGTACAGTTGATTACGCCGGGTTAGTAAGCAATTACAACACCACCTATAAAAGCATCATACAATCGCGCAGCCATGCTTTTAGGTTTGGTACCGATTTCTTTTTGTCGCCCATCCAAAACCTTGGTTTTTTGGTTTACGGCACTGTAAACAATAACAATATTGGTAAGGACAACACATTGCACATTTACAACAATGGCAATCTGGATTCTACTATTCTTGCCCGATCAACTGTCGACAGGGACATTAGTAATATTAACTATAACCTCAATTACAACGCCAAATTAGACAAGACGGGCAGAAGCATTACCGCCAATGCAACATATAGCAGGGCCAAGCGCCACTCTGACGAATACATTACCAACACATTCGCAGATGAAAATGGCTTTACTTATCGCGACCCTCTGCTGCTTCAAAACATATCGCCCACAAAAATTAATAACTGGAGTGGCTTTTTGGCGTTAAGCAACCCGTTAACAAACGGCAAGTTAGATATGGGTTTAAAATACAGCTACACTACTACCGATAATAATCTTGTTTTCGGGCCGCAGATAAACGGCATTTACACGGTCAATACTACATTTAGTAACCATTTTCTGTTTAACGAGAAAATAGGCGCAGCTTATCTTAACTATACCGCCAAGTTTGGCAAATTTGATTTTGACGGTGGCCTGCGTGGAGAATACACCAATAACAAAGGCACCTCACTAAACGCCGCCGGGGTGGCTTATGATGTTACCCCTCATAAATATTTCAACCTGTTCCCTACCGCGATATTGAATTACAGGTATAACGACAAAAACGAATTTGCATTAAACCTGTCAAGAGGTATAACAAGGCCCGGGTACGATAAGCTTAATCCGTTCCTTTATTTTGTTGATCTTTATAACTACCAATCGGGCAACCCTTACCTAAAGCCTGAATATCATAATCTAATCCAACTTAGCCATACTTATAACAGCGAAACGGTTACATCATTACGTGCCGAAATTACCACCGGTGCAACGTTTCCTTTTTATGGGCAAGATGATGCCAGTAAGATAAGCCTGAGTGCCGATGTTAACCTGGGCAGGGTTTACACTTATGGCATTAACATAAATACACCTGTTAAATTTACGGGCTGGTGGACCAGTAATTATGATATTGATGCATCCTATCAACGCTACATTGCTTATGCACAATATGGTAACCTTAATAAAGGCACTGCCGATGTAATAGTTACATCTACCCAAACTTTTACCATGCCAGGTGGATTCGCGGCACAGCTATCAGGCAGGTTTGAAACTGCCACTTTTTACGGTATAAAACAATTCAGGCCTGCGGGGTTTATGGACTTGGGCATCAGCAAGCAGATCCTAAACAAGATGGGTCGCATAAGTTTAGTAGGGAACGATATATTTAAACTAAACCGCGACAGGGCTTCTATAAATTACCAAAACGTGAATATCAATATTTTAGACAGGCGCGAATACCGCAAAATTTACCTAAACTTTAGCTATCGTTTTGGTAAAACCACTGTCAAAAGCTCCGCAACACACGTTACGGGTAACGAGGAAGAGCAAAACAGGATGAAACCGCCTCAATAATACTCCACCTTCTCTTCGGGATACTTACCCTTTATGCGGGTTACGAAAAAATTGCCAAGCGATTCGCTGTTCACAAACTTTTTATAAGCGGCAGGTTTAACGTTAAAATATTGCCATACGCCGCCATTATCCCTAAATTCCAATTCAAGGATATGTTTATCGGGGTCGTAACCTATGCTTTGCAATGCTGTTGATTGTACTTTACGCCTGCGCATATTTTATAAAGCGGCATAAAGCAAAATGGTTTTAAGAAAAGTTATCCGGCGTGGCCGCTAAACGCGCTTATTACTATAATAAGTAACACGATAAAAGTGATAGCTGTATACAGGTAATCCTTTTCGAGCATGAAGCCGATAGCGCTAAATATTACCCTTACCACCGGTGTAGCTATCAGCAAAACAATGCCTGCCTGTATAATGGCCCTTCCACGCAAATTAATAATACCGTTGATTACGCCCCGCGGGCTATGAATAAAATCCGGAACGCCTACAAACCTGTGGTAATTGGCCACACTTTGGCCATGGCGCATCAGGTATATGATACCGCCTATAAAAACAATAAACATCGATACAAAGACACCGGCACGCAGTACCCACCCAATCACCGCCTGCATGTCTTTATCTTTAAACTTGTTTACCATTAAGTGCCGAAAATAATGGTTATTAAATACCCTGTCAACTTTAATGTTAACCTATATAATATATAGACTTTGTTGAAAGTAACCTGTAAACACGGATGTTAGAGCAGTTTTTACTATTTTCGCACCTCAATACGCTAAATAAACAAATGGATTATCAATTTAAAGATATAGAGCAAAAATGGCAGCAGTTTTGGGCCGAAAATAAAACCTTCAGGGCCGAAAATAAAACCAACAAACCCAAATATTATGTGCTGGATATGTTCCCCTACCCATCGGGCGCGGGGCTGCATGTTGGCCACCCGCTGGGTTATATTGCCTCTGATATTTTTGCGCGTTATAAACGTTTAAAGGGCTTTAACGTATTGCACCCTATGGGCTACGATAGCTTTGGCCTGCCAGCTGAGCAGTATGCCATACAAACCGGCCAGCACCCATCACTTACCACCGAAGCCAACATAAACACCTACCGCCGCCAGTTAGACCAGATCGGCTTTTCGTTTGATTGGGACCGCGAGGTGCGCACCAGCTCGCCCGGTTATTATAAGTGGACGCAGTGGATCTTTATGCAGCTGTTTAACAGTTATTACGATAAAGGCGCGGATAAAGCGCAAAGCATAGCTAACCTGGTTGAGCATTTTGAGAACAAAGGTTCGGCAGGTATTAATGCTGTTTGCGATGAAGATATTTTAAATTTTACGGCCGATGAGTGGAAAGCTTTTTCGCCGGAACAACAGCAAACCGAATTGTTGAAATACCGCCTTACCTACCTGCGCGAAAGCACAGTTAACTGGTGCGCTGCATTAGGTACTGTATTGGCAAACGACGAGGTAAAAGAAGGCTTTAGCGAACGTGGCGGCTACCCGGTTGAGCAAAAGAAGATGATGCAGTGGAGTATGCGCATTACCGCATACGCACAGAGATTATTAGAAGGCCTGGACACCATTGACTGGCCCGAGCCCCTGAAAGAGATACAGCGCAACTGGATAGGCAAAAGCGTTGGCGCAAGTGTGAAGTTTCCGTTGGAAGCCTCACCTAAATCCTCTCCAAAGGAGAGGACTTTAGAAGAGCCTTCTAACTCCCTCTCCTTTGGAGAGGGCCAGGGTGAGGCTTCTCACATCGAGGTTTTCACTACCCGCGTTGATACTATTTTTGGGGTTAGCTTTTTGGTGATCGCACCCGAGCATGAGTTAGTTAACGAACTAACCACACCTGAGCAAAAGGCTGATATTGACGCCTACATCGCCCAAACTAAAAAGAAAAGCGAACTTGACCGTATGGCCGATACCAAAACCGTATCGGGCGCATTCACGGGCAGCTATGTAACCAACCCGCTTAATGGCGAAAAGATCCCGGTATGGATTGCAGACTATGTTTTGGCAGGATACGGTACAGGCGCGGTTATGGCTGTACCAAGCGGCGATCAGCGCGATTACTTGTTTGCGAAGCATTTTAATTTGCCGATAATCCCGATCATTGATATACAAAACATTGAGGTTGAGGCCGACCCTACCAAGGAGGGTAAATATGTTAACAGCGATTTTATAAATGGCCTGGGTTATAAAGAAGCTACCGCCGCTGTAGTTGCAAAACTGGAAGAGTTAGGCTTGGGTAAAGCCAAAGTGAATTTCAGGATGAGGGATGCCATTTTTGGCCGCCAGCGTTATTGGGGCGAACCCGTGCCGGTTTACTTTAAAGGCAAAATACCTTATTTGATTGGTGAGCAAGAGCTGCCATTACTGTTACCGGAGATTGATAAATACCTGCCCACCGAAAGCGGCGAGCCACCTCTTGGCCGCGCTACGGACTGGAAATATAACTCCCTCTCCCTTGGAGAAGGCCGGGGTGAGGCTTACGATTACGAACTTAGCACCATGCCGGGTTGGGCAGGCAGCAGCTGGTACTGGTACCGCTACATGGATGCCCATAACGACCACGAATTTGGATCGCGCGAAGCGATAGAATACTGGAAAGATGTTGACTTGTACATTGGCGGCAGCGAACATGCTACCGGACACCTGCTATATAGCCGTTTCTGGAACAAATTCCTGAAAGATATTGGGAAAGTGGTTGAGGAAGAGCCTTTCAAAAAGCTGATAAACCAGGGCATGATACAAGGAAGGAGTAATTTCGTGTATCGATTAATTGACGACGAAGGCAAAGGCACCAACACTTTTGTATCGCATGGTTTGATCAAAGAATATAAAACTTCGCCATTACACGTTGATGTTAATATTGTTGAGAACGAGGTTTTAAATCTAACCAAGTTTAAAGCCTGGAGAGAAGATTTTGCTGATGCAGAATTTATTTTAGAGAACGGCAAATACATTTGCGGTGTAGAGGTTGAAAAGATGTCGAAGTCCAAGTTCAATGTGGTTAATCCGGATGACCTGATTGCCCGCTACGGCGCCGATACATTGCGTATGTACGAGATGTTCCTTGGTCCGCTGGAGCAGAGCAAGCCGTGGAATACCAATGGTATTGAGGGGGTGTTTAAATTCCTGCGTAAATTCTGGAGATTATTCCACGATGCGGAATGGAACTTCAACGTTAGCAACGAAGCGCCTACCAAAGCGGAACTCAAATCGCTGCACAAGATCATCCAAAAGGTTGAGCAGGACATAGAGCGTTTCTCTTTCAATACATCGGTATCGAGTTTTATGATTGCCGTTAACGAACTTACCGATTTAAAATGCAACAAACGCGCTATACTACAGGGGTTGGTTATAACCCTTGCCCCTTACGCCCCACATATTTGTGAGGAACTTTGGGTATTATTGGGTAACCCGGCCGGTAGCATATCAACCGCGGCCTATCCTACCTTTAACCCCGCTTATTTGGTGGAGGATGAATTTAATTATCCGGTATCATTTAATGGTAAGGTGCGTACAAATATCAGCCTTTCGCTTACACTTGAGCAAGCCGATATAGAAGCGGCAGTCCTTGCAAATGCAGACGTGCAAAAACATCTGGACGGCAAAGCCCCTAAAAAGGTTATTGTAGTTAAAGGCCGTATAGTAAATATAGTTATATAACACCTTCATAGTAAAGCCCCCGTACTTATAACTTTAAAAGTTAAAGCGCAGGGGCTTTTTGCTGCCTGTTAGTGTAACATGTACATTACACTTCTATATAATTACATAAAAGCGATAACTGCCTGTAACATTTTAGGCATTTTCGCCTCCAATTACAAAAAACGCCCAAAATAGTACTTAATATGAAACGAATACTTTTACTTTTATTAGTTATATGTGCCTCAATATCAGCCAAAGCCCAGTTTGGGGTTGGTGGTGGCGGTGGCTCAAATATTATTGGCAAGATCTCAGGTACGGTTGTAGATTCACTTACCAAAAAACCTATCGACTATGCCACTATCAGCATATTTAAAAGCGGTGCCAAAACACCTATAAACGGTGTACTTACTGATGAAAAAGGCAACTTTAAACTGGATAACATCCGCGCAGGTAAATATAAGATCACCGTATCTTTTATTGGTTACCCAACCAAAACTTTCGACCCGGTTGAAACTACGGCATCAAAACCGGATAACAACATGGGTGTGCTGGTTTTAGCACCAAGCGCCAAAGCGTTAAAAGAGGTACAGGTTGTTGGCCAAGCAGCGCTGATAGAAAACAAAATTGATAAAATTGTTTACAACGCCGAAAAAGACCTTACGGCTGCCGGTGGTAACGCTACAGATGTATTGCAAAAAGTGCCGTTGGTATCTGTTGACATGAACGGTAACGTAGCCCTGCGCGGCGACCAAAACGTTCGTGTATTGATAAACGGTAAACCTTCTGGTGCAACTTCAGCCAGCTTAAGCGATGTTTTAAAGACCATCCCTGCAGATCAGATCAAGAGCATCGAGGTATTAACCTCGCCATCCGCTAAATACGATGCGGAGGGCTCTGGTGGTATCATCAACATTATTACCAAAACCAAAAATGCATCGGGCATAAGCGGTGGTGTAAGCGGCGGTGTAGGTACACGCCAAAATAACGGTAACATAAACTTTAACTACAACAAAAACCGTTTTAACTTTTCGGCCAATCTTGGTGGTAACCTTACCTGGCCTCAAACGTCATACTCCGACTTCAAGCAAGAGTTACAAGTTGGGTCTGCTACGCAATTAAACACCAGCAATACGCACAATGAGATCAAACGCCATGGTGCCAGAGGTTCGCTATCTGCCGGTTATGAGTTTAACGGCTTTAACAGCATTAACAGTACACTTACCTTAAACGATGGTGGTTTCAACGCTAATGGTGGTGGTAATTACCATTTTGAGGATGCGGCAAATGCTATCGTAAAAGATTATATCGGTCGCTCTATATCGCACAATAAATTCAGCGGTTTCGACTGGAATGTTGATTATACACATAAATTTAAAAAAGAAGGCCACGAGTTAACGGTTTCCGGTCAATGGAGCCACAGCATCATCAAGTCGGACTATGTGAATTTGTTTACCGATCGTTACCAAAGCCAGTCGGGTAACAATAACGGTAAAAACAATGAGTATACAGCCCAGGCTGATTATGTGAACCCTTTTAATAAAACCCTTAAACTTGAGGCTGGCGGTAAAACTATCCAACGCCGTATCAACAGCGTTTATGATATATTTGCGGTAACGCCAGATAACCTTACTGATCCTAATTCCGGCATCAACCCAATCAGGGATAACGAAAATTCTAACCTGTATAACTATAATCAGAACGTTTATGCCGGTTATAGTGTGTTCACCATCAACCTGCCTAAAAACTACTCGATTTTAGCCGGCTTCCGTTACGAAAACACCCAGATTAAAGGTGACCCGCAAACGCCATACGCTACACCGGGTGCTAATTCGCAGCAATTAGAGCCGTTTACCGCAAGCTATAACACCTATGTACCAAGCTTCACTCTACAAAAACTAATTGGTGCAAACTCATTAAAACTATCTTACAGCAAACGTATACAACGCCCAAGTTTACAGGTTTTAAACCCGTTCATTAACCGTGCACAACAGCAAAGCCAAAGCGTAGGTAACCCTAACCTTGCGCCCGAAGTATCGCAAACTGTAGAGTTAAACTACAATGCTTTTGTTAAATCATCGGTATTGAACTTCTCGGTTTATTATAAAAACACTGCTAACCTAATAGAAGGGATAGCTACACCAATTACAGATAATGGTGTGGTAGTTAACCGGACCGTTCAAAACAACGTTGCCGAAAACAATTCTATTGGTGCAAGTTTCTTTGGCTCAATAAACCCTATCAAAGCCTTAACCATACGCGGTAGCATTAACGTGTATACTTATAACCCAACCGTGTACGATGCCTATGCCGGCTTTGTAAGCCAGGACGCATTGAAAACCCGCCTGGTATCAACCATGTTTGGCAGCGCACAGCTAAACCTGCCAAAAAACTTTATTGTTGAGGCATTCGGTTTCACCAACTCTGCCCGCAGGACCATACAAGGTTCAAGCCCGTCATTCGGTATTTACGCGTTTGGTATCAAGAAACAATTCCTGGATAAAAAGGCATCTATCGGTTTCAACACTGTACAGCCATTCGCGGTTAACAAATCGTTCAACCAGGATATTTCGAGCCCTACGTTCAGACAAACATCACACACCCAGTTCCCTTTCCAATCATTTGGCGTTACGTTTAGCTACAGCTTTGGTAAGCTTAGCTTCTCAAACCCAGCCCAAAAGAAAAAGAAAGGCGTTAACAACGACGACCAGATACAAGGTGGTGACCAAAGCGGCGGTGGCGCAGGTGCACCGGCTGGTGGCAGGTAATAGCCCTTTATTAACACTACATATAAGTAAACGCCCCTTCGGAAACGGAGGGGCGTTTTTTGTGTTAATAGATAAAAATTTTAAGCGTGCTCTAACAAGGAATCTTGTTTACCATCTATAGTGTTATCAATTTCCTTCTTATGATCAAGTGTATAAGAAAGGGCAACTTTAACAAACTCGTTAAGTGTGATGTTATGTATGGCTGCATAAAGGGCAGCTTCTTTGTGTAATGTTGATGGCACACGAACGTTGAAAGTTCCCTTATAAGTTTTGTCAGGTTCTTTCCCTATCTCTGCACATGTTTCTAAATAATCTTCTACTGCTTCCTCGAAAGACTTTTTAAGTTCCTGAACGGATGCGCCCTCAAAGCTCACCAAATCATTTATACCTAATACTTTTCCATAGAAAACTTCATCGGTAGCATTAAACTGTACCGATGCATAGTAGTTTTTATATTGAAGGATGTCATTCATTTTGTATGTGACCCTTTTCTTTTAAATGAGCAATAACTTCTTTTATTGTATAACTTTTAACAACATTGGCAGGATGTGGTTTATGAAGCGTGATGATGTTTTTATTGCCATCAACAAACCTTCTTCTTGAACCACCAGTTTTCCCACCCGTTAGTTCCTCATAGCCATAAAATGCTACAACTTTACATAGTTCGTCCCAGGTAAAATCCTTGGGAACAGATAACAGCCGATTGATTAGCTTGTCTTGTTTGGTCATGATCTAATGACTTTAATTTTTTGATTCGATTTACCATATGATTTCCCTCAAACTTCTACTATTTAACATTCTAACTATTTACTGCCTATTTCGGGACTACACAACATCTTTATTGTCGCTTGAACAAAAATAAATTAAAATATCAACATTTGCAACTAAAATTTAGTTGCAATAAAATACACCACAAAAAAGCCGGTTAATAACTTAACCGGCTTTCTATTCAATATAACTTTTGCTAATTACTTCTTATTGTAGTATTTAAAATCTTTACCAATAAAACGTGCTGCATCGCCAAGTTCTTCTTCGATACGAAGCAGTTGGTTGTATTTAGCGATCCTGTCAGATCGTGAAGCAGAGCCGGTTTTGATCTGGCCGCAGTTAAGAGCAACAGCAAGGTCGGCAATGGTAACATCTTCGGTTTCGCCGCTACGGTGGCTCATTACCGAGGTGTAACCGTTAGTCTGCGCTAAAGTAACCGCGTTGATGGTTTCCGTCAACGAACCTATCTGGTTTACTTTAACCAAAATAGAGTTGGCAGTATCGGTAGATATACCTTGTTGTAAACGTTTAACATTGGTTACAAACAAATCATCACCTACTAACTGTACTTTATTGCCAATCTTCTCTGTCAGTAATTTCCAGCCTGCCCAGTCGTCTTCGCCCATACCATCTTCGATAGAAATGATAGGATATTTCTCTGTTAACGAAGCAAGGTAATCTGCCTGCTCTTCGCTGGTGCGGATAGCACCTTTTTCTCCTTCGAATTTGGTGTAATCGTACTTACCGTCTTTGTAAAATTCAGAAGCAGCGCAGTCAAACGCAAGGCAAATATCTACACCCGGTTTGTAACCAGCTTTTTCAATGGCTTTTAAAATGGTTTCAACGCCATCTTCGGTACCTTCAAAGGTTGGTGCAAAACCACCCTCATCGCCTACTGCTGTAGACAGGCCCCTGTCGTGTAAAATTTTCTTAAGGTTGTGGAACACTTCGGTACCCCAGCGTAAAGCTTCGGAGAATGATGAAGCGCCAACCGGCATGATCATAAACTCCTGGAACGCGATAGGCGCATCAGAGTGAGAACCACCGTTAACGATGTTCATCATTGGGATAGGCAAAGTGTTAGCATTAACACCGCCTATGTAACGGTATAAAGGCTGGCGGCTTTCCTGCGCTGCTGCTTTTGCAACAGCCAACGAAACACCAAGTATAGCATTTGCACCCAGTTTACCTTTGTTTTCGGTACCATCAAGCGCTATCATAATAGCGTCGATAGCATTTTGCTCAAATACATCAACACCTTTTAACTCGTCGGCTATAATGTTGTTCACATTGTCCACAGCTTTTAAAACGCCTTTACCCATGTAAACGGCTTTATCATCGTCGCGAAGCTCAACAGCTTCGTGCACACCTGTAGATGCACCTGATGGTACAGCAGCGCGGCCAAGTACGCCATTTTCGGTAATTACGTCTACCTCGATTGTTGGGTTACCGCGCGAATCAAGGATTTGGCGCGCATGAACAGCAATTATTAAGCTCATAGTTTTTTATTGTCGGATTTTGAGTGATATACTATACTAATTTGGTGGGCTAAGTTAAGTGCAAAAACAGGAAATAGCAACGCAAATTTTGTATTTGTAACGATTTTTAATCGTTTGTGGTAGGCAGGCGCTCATGCTCTACACTATTTTTACGATTTATACGGTACATCAGCGTCAACAGCATATTACTTTTTGCACTGCTGTTTATGGCCGTATAATTACGTTGGTTTAGCCAGCCTGCCTGTACTATCCATTTTTTATCGAACTGGTAACCCAGAGATGCCGATACGCGGTTCCGTTCAAAATTGGGCGCTTTGTTATTAAAAAAGATCTCGTCGAAAACAGATATGAACCATGTTTTAGCAACTATCTTTTTATTATTAAGCGGAACGAACATATTTAAACGGTAACGGAAACGGTTGCGGTAATCGCCGTTTACCCAGCGCTGCTCTACACGGTAACGATGCTCAAATTTTAACGGAGTAAGGAACTGGTTAATGGTCATTTGTTCCCAAACGCGAAACTCGTTTGTGAGAGGGCCTTTATCTACATCAAAATAATCGTAGGTATGATAGGTACCGGTACCTAACAGGGCGATGAAATTTTTATCGATATCATAACTAACACCTGCTTTAGCCTCATAGTACTGGAACTGGCTAAAACCGGCGCCATTTGTACGCGCCTGGAACTCGCTATAGCCACCCCATTTATGAACGCTGTCTCCCGGCATTACAATGGTTACAATACCCCAGGAACCAAGTTTAGAATCCTGTGCATTAACTTTAAATGAACACACCGTTAAGATAACAAGCAGAAGTGTTAAGCGTGAGATATTTTTTAACATTTGATTAATATTTATTTAATACAAATGTATTTCCTGATTATTACCTGCGTGTTAACTAAACATGTGTTAATATTATTTTAATGTTAACATTAGCATCTAATGTTAAATTAATATTAAGCATTAAGTGCTACATAGCCGAATAAGATTTTAGCATCTATATCTATATTAGCCACATGAAATTACCTCTACTAACAATTGTGCTTGTATCAATAACCGGCTTTGCATTAGCACAGGAAGTACCAGATATTCCTGAACCTAAAAAAGATAGCGCCACCGTTGCGCTGGAAGCGACCAACTCTGCGGTTTTTGTTGAACAGTCGCCGGCTTTCCCTGGTGGGGAAATGAAATTCTATTCGTATGTAGGTAACCATGTCATTCAGCCTGAATTGGTTAAATTGTTTGGCTTTACCGGACGTATTGTTGTGGGATTTACCATTGCTAAGGACGGTTCGGTAACAGAAGTAAAATCTTTTAGCAATAGTGGTTTGGATTACGAAGAGGAATTAGTTGCCGCAATTGAAAAATCGCCAAGGTGGAAAAACGGCATACAAAATGGCATCCCTGTCGCAGTAAAATATACAGTTCCCTTTAAGTTTGATTTTCCGCGCCAGCAAATTTCCATGCAGGAACTTAAAAAATCATCTTACAAATTCAGTTTTCATATAAAAGGCAAGCAGTATTCTCTTAATGAAGCCGAAGCCGTGTTAGGCAAAGAATTTAGTGCCAACAGTATTGATTACAGCAAATCGTTTGCAGAACAATCTGAAGAAAACAAAAAAGGTAAAATGTATTTGATTCAGATCAAGGATTAACAAACAAAGATGCTAAGTATCGCCCCTTCAAATAAAGAATGCTGCCTTGCTGCATTATTCCCATTTAAAGGTTTTTACCGCCACAGCATAAACAATTACGCCCCATATCAGCAGGATAAATAATTGGTGTGTAACATCGCCAAGGCCGGCACCTTCAAAGGCAACCTTACGCATAGCATTGTTGAGGTGTGTAAGCGGCAAGGCATTACTTAAATGCTGCAGCCATGTTGGGAATGCTGTAATTGAAAAGAAGGTTCCTGATAGCAGGAACTGCGGCAACGTAATAATATTGGAAAGCGGCGGCACTGTACTTTCGTTTTTGGCAATACCCGATATAGTGAAACCAAAACCCATAAATATTATTAAGCCTATAGCACAAAGCACCAGCATATTCAGCACAGTTATAACACCGTGTATCAGTGTAAAACCAAAAGCGTAGTGCCCAACCATAATAATAAACAGGGCGCCCAATAACGAGAATATGATACGCGCGATAGCTTCGCCTAATACAATACTGTAACGCTTAACCGGTGTTGCAAAAAAGCGTTTAATAACCAATGTTAACCGCAGGCTGATAAATACGAAGGCGGTACCAAACACCCCGCTGCTTAACAGGGAGAAGCCAAGCTGCCCGGGCAAAATAAAGTCGATATATTTATACTCTCGGCCGGTAACAACGGTTTCTTTTAAATTTACGGCTTCGGGTAATTTAATGCCCGAGTATGATTGCATCCGGCTCAACTGCTCGGACTGGATACGATAAAAAATATTATTTAGTGCCGATTTTAGCACAGCACCCTTATCGCCCGAGGCATGGCTGTACTGCACGCTCATGTCTATAGGCTTCATTGGCACAAACGGCCCAATGTTGATAATGGCATCTATCCCGCCCTTTGCCAAATTCTTGTCCATTTCATCGGCAGGTTGGTTTTTGATGAGATGGAAGATCTTGTTCTGCGCAAGTGCTTTATAAACCGGGTTAAGCGTATCGCAGCCTTTGCTTACTCCTACGTCTATTGACATACCACCACCGCCGATATTGGCAAATACCAATATAAATATCAGCGGGAAAGCCAAACTAAACACTACTGCCGATGGGCTGCGTAAAATAGACCGGAAACTTGCTTTGGCAATGGCCAGCGTTGCACGTGTATTACTGTATTTTGGGTTCATTGGGTGATTGGTTCATTGGTTCAATAGTTCAATAGTACGCAAAACTGCAAACTGCCTATCAGCAACTGCAAACTGGAAGCTTAACTTTCCCTCCACTCCTTGCCCGTAAGATTGATGAATACATCCTCCAGGTTGGCGCCTTTGGTTTGTTTGGCGCGTTCAAAACCGCTTGCTACTAATTGGTCAATAAAGTGGTCGGGGGTATCTATACCTATGATGTGGCCGCCATCAACAAAGGCTACACGGTCACACAGCACCTCGGCTTCATCCATATAATGCGTGGTGATCACCACGGTAGTACCCGCATCGCGGATCTCGCGGATCAGATCCCAAAGGTTACGGCGCGCCTGTGGGTCCAGGCCGGTGGTAGGCTCATCCAGGAAAATAATGCGCGGATTATTTATAAGTGTTGTAGCGATAGAAAAGCGTTGCTTTTGCCCGCCGCTAAGGTCCTTGTACTTTGCTTTAGCCTTATCGGTAAGGGCCACTTTTTCCAGCATTTCGGTTGGTGTTTTGGTTACGCCATAAAGGCCCGAAAATAATACGATAAGTTCTGACAGATTAAGGTTTGGGTAATATCCTGCTGCCTGTAGCTGTACACCAATACGCTTTTTGATATTGCCGGCATCGGCTTCAATGTTAAAACCATCAACGGTTATCTCGCCGGAGGTTTTATCGCGCAGGGTTTCGATGATTTCCAGCGTGGTGGTTTTACCGGCGCCATTAGGGCCAAGCAAGCCAAATATCTCGCCCTCGTAAACTTCAAAGCTAATGCCTTTTACCGCTTCAAAATCGCCATAGTTTTTTACCAGGTTTTTAACCGTGATGATAGGTTTGTTTGCCATACGTAAATATGCATTGTATTTGCTAAATAATTACACAGCCACAGCCAAAATCGCATTAAATTTCAATTAAATGTGGTCAAGTCTAATATTGGCAAACCCGGCATATTACTTACCGCCCATCTTTAGCTCGCTTTCAGATTTCAGTACCCTCCCGCCATCTTTTTGTTTGATGTCATAAGCGGGTTCTTCCTTGCTGGCTTTGCGTTTTACTTTTGAACCCTTAATGGTTTTTGTAACTGTTTCGGTGTGTTTTTTCTCGATCTTTCCTTCGGCCTCAGATGCCCCCCAGTTCCAGTGTACAGTATCTCCCTTTTTCATAATTTATATTTATGTAAAGGATAGCAATAGGCTTGCCAGGCTTAACTTAAAATATTAATTGCCCCAGCAAACTAATAAGCACAATAGCTTTTGCAAGTAATGCCACAATAGTAGTAAGTACAGGTAATGTGAGTAAAGTTGTCATGATCGTTTAGTGTTTTAACACTACAAAAGTGTATCAAAACCAAACTATTTAACAGTATTATTAGGTGAATGGATGCAAAATGTCGGTAAATGTATTCCTATTAAGAATGAGCATCGGTAAAATAGCGGTTGCGGTTTTTGATGATAAGTAATTGTTTTTCTTATATTCGATTAACCTAATCTTATAGCATGTTTATTATATACATTATACTTTTCGCAGTTATAGATGTGATGTTTTACATCTGGTTTAACAAAGCACATCTTTTACAGAAAAAAACATATTGGTACTTTTTAATAGTATTGTCAATAATTGCTGTTTTACATATCGACTTGTTATCACTTAAGTTTCTTATGAAAGGAGAATACTTTTTTAAAATTCTTATCCTTTCTATTGCGCCTATTATTATTTATTTATGGTTCAATAAATTAGTAAAAAAAAGAGTAACGAAACTCACCAGACCCAGTGATGAAATAAAAAATACATTTTTAAAAGTACTTGCTGTAATATGCACCATTATTATACCAATCGGAGTTTTTCTTGCACAAGCATCTTCAGTAATTAACTGGAATAACTTTTCCGGAAAATAATGATATTAATTGGTGGGGTATATAATATTACGATTAAGCTCAACGCAAAATAATGTTTCAAAATCGCAGCCAATGGAGTGCCAGGATAGGATTAATACTTATTGCCGGGATATTATATTATTTTTTTTCTAATCGACTGCAGGCACGTATCTCAAATGATGAGCCAACCGACTGGTTGGGTCTCGTTGTAATTGTGTTTGCTTCAGGTTTAATTATAGGCGTAGTTAAAATTTACGATTATCATAGATCCTATGTGGATAGGCATGGTATTGTAGGGACAGCAATTGTTTTAAAAATCTTTAAAACTGGTATTACAAAAGGTTACGGCAGTAGTTGGTACAACCAAATACCGCAATATGAAATGGTTTTGGATGTAAACGTTGGCAATTCCTCAACTTACCGTGCGTATGCTACAAAATATTATCGACTTGATGAACCTTTACCAGAGGCCGGAACAATTCTAAAAGTTCGTATAGACCCAAAAGATAAGTACAAAATGGTTATCGACTAACCTTATTACTCCTCCACATTTATACCAATTTGCTTAAGCAGCAACGATGCGTTAAAGGTTTTGCACTCGCCGTGTTTTATCTTGTAATCGAACAGCATTTCGCCGTTTATTACCTGTATGTCGAAGTAATAGTTGCGCACATACTGGGGGTATTTGTCTTCCAGGCGGGCAATCTGCAGATCGTGCGTGGCAACCATGCCTACACCTTTTTTGCTGATGAGTTGCTCTATCACGGCTTTACTGCCCAGGTATTTATCTACCGAGTTTGTGCCGCGCAGCATCTCGTCAATTAAAAAGAAAACGCGGTGCTCGTTTTCTACCGCGGCCAATAGCATCTGCAGTCTGTCGAGCTCGGCTTTAAAGGTTGAGGTACTTTCGTTCAGCGAATCTTTGATGCGCATGTAGCTTACAATGGTAATAACCGAAACTTCCATAGCCGAAGCACACACCGGCGAGCCTGCCAGTGCCATTACCGTATTAATACCAATGGTGCGCAGGAAGGTACTTTTTCCCGCCATGTTGCTGCCGGTAATAATATCTATACTGTAAGCATCTTTCAGATCGTAATTATTATCAACCCTTTTACCACGGATAAGCGGATGGGCTATATTTTTAGCTGTAACAGTGTAACCTTCGGTATCGGCAATAACCGGAAATACCCATTCAGGATAGTTTATTGCGGGCACAGCGAGGCTAATTAGTGCTTCAAACTCGCCTATCACATCAAAAGCTATCTCAAAATTTTCGTGGTTGGCTTTCTTCCAGCTTTCGATAGCCATCAACTGCCTGATATCCCAGATAAAAATTGCGTTAAGCACCACCATCATGATCATATTAAGCCTGTAGTTAAGCTTGTTTAATAACAATGACAATTGTTTAATTTTACCGGAAACGTGATGCCCGTTAACATCCGTAAGCTTTTTGCTGATGGTTTGGCTATAAGTTGCAGTCCATGCTTCCTGCTCAATATTTTTAAAGGCGAGTACAAAATGGCTTAGCGCAGCATCTATTTTGCCCGCAATAAGATCTGTTTTTTTAACAATTTTAGAGCGGGTGGAAGCTTGCCTGTAATTAAACCATCCTACCGGGATAATTAAATACGATGCAGGCATATAAAAAAAACCTGCTATAGCCAACGCTAACAGTACAAATGGCGCAGCCTGTGTATAAACTTTTAAAAAGCGTTCGTTATCAAGTTCTACTGGTGTTTTTAAATAGGTAATTAGATTGGTTATCTGATCGCGCTGTTGTTTTAACGAAAACAGCAAGTTAGTTTGGAACTTAAGTTTCCATTCTTTTTTTGCTACCAGTTCCCTTACCGCTTCCTGCCGTGCCAGTATAATTTCTTTTTGGGCAGGTGCAGCAAGCCAGTTAGCCAGCTTCACATTTCCGTGCAAGGTTGCTCCCCTATTAATCAATTGGAACAAGGAGCTTTTCCCAAATATGTCTAAATCGGAAATATAGTGATGCTTTTCATCGGCAAACCAACTGCCATCGTGGTAAAAGTTCGCCTGGGCCATAATACTCGAGATCTCATTCTCGTTTACCTTTTTAAAGTCCAAATAATAATTCTTTTCTTTTTCAAACCCATCTTGCTTTTTAACCAGTTTGGCAAAAACCAAAGCTAATACTATAAACGCCCCTATCAATATGGCAATGTTATCTTCACTTATTGTTAAAGCTACGGATGCTATAAGTAGCCCGAAAACGACCAAGCGGTATAATGAGTATGTATTGGCTTTACGGGAAAAGCTATCTGCTTGTTGTTGCGCGCTTTCGGCAGCCTGTGTGTAGTTGTTTATAATATCTTGCTCCATGTAGCTTTACAGCTTATTAATAGGTAATTTCGCACTTCAATGTTACAACAATAAGAGCATATTTCTATTTAATTAGTTACAAGCCTTCATGAAAATAACCTTTATAACCGTTGGCAAAACCGAGGATGCCTATTTAAAAGAGGGCATCGAAAAATATTTAAAACGCCTGAAGCACTACACCAAACTCGAATTAATTGACATCCCCGAACTTAAAAACACAAAAGCCCTTACCGAAGACCAGCAAAAAGCCAAAGAAGCTGAACTGATACTCAAAAAAATAACCGCGCAAGACCATGTAATATTGCTTGACGAGAATGGTAGTGAATTCACATCGGTACAGTTTGCCAACTACATCAATAAACGGTCGGTATCGTCATCGGCCAACTTGATTTTTATTGTGGGCGGCCCCTATGGGTTCGACCAATCTGTTTACCAGCGCGCAAATGACAAGATCTCGCTTAGCCGCATGACCTTTTCCCACCAAATGGTACGCCTCTTTTTTGTAGAGCAGCTATACAGGGCATACAGCATTATAAAAGGCGAGCCTTACCATCATCAGTAAATTTAGCATGATAAAGTTGATTAATGCGATTTACATAATTCTTAAGGAAAATTATCGAAGAGCGGTGGGCCGACAAAAAACCGTGGCCGATGCGTAAAGGCCCGTGCGGGGAAGGATTTTTTTGTCTTGATTTTTTGCTTCCTTTTGTATCAAGACAAAAGAAGTAGCCCCTGCGGCGATGAGCAGACTGATGTTGATTAAAGCACCGCTAAAACCTAAAAGCACATGTATCCCCTCAACTTCTCTCAAGAGGGCAACTTTCTAACACACCTCGTTCGAAATGAACGTATTTTTCTAACTTTACTGCATGGCACACGACCACTCCCACCATCACCACGACCACGCCCCAAAAATTGACCATCTTAACGCTGCCTTTATTTGGGGCATTGTACTCAATTCAGCATTTGTGGTTATCGAAGCAGTGTATGGTTTCATCAGCGGGTCGCTATCCTTACTTACAGATGCAGGGCATAACCTAAGCGACGTGGCATCTTTAGCGCTTGCCTTGCTTGCCTTTAAACTGGCAAAGGCAAAATCTAACAAAGTTTACACTTACGGTTACAAACGTTCTACCATTATTGTATCGTTTTTTAACGCTATGATATTGATCGTAGCCGTGGGCTTTATTATTTACGAGGCTGTGATGCGCTTTATCCATCCCGAGCCTGTTGCCGGCGGTACGGTGGCCTGGGTGGCTTTTGTGGGTATAGCGATTAACGGTTTTACCGCCTGGCTTTTTGTGAAAGATAAGGACAGCGACCTGAATGTTAAAGGCGCTTACCTGCATATGGCTGTTGATGCCATTGTATCGCTGGGCGTAGTCGTATCGGGCATCATTATTTATTTCACCCATCTTACATGGATAGACAGCGCCGTGAGTATCATTATCGGCATTGTAATATTAACCGGCACCTGGAACCTGCTTAAAGATAGCCTGCGCCTGGAGATGGACGGCGTACCAAAGGAAATGGACCTGAAAAAGATAAAAGCAGAGCTAATGAAAGCCGAGGGCGTAGTTGATATCCACCATATACATGTGTGGGCGCTTAGCACCACCGAAAACGCGCTCACAGCCCATTTAATTGTTAGCCCGGATAATATGCAGAACTTTGACGAGATAAAGCACGACCTGCGCCACCGGTTAGAGCATCTCTCTATCAGCCATAGCACTTTTGAACCTGAGTTTAGTAATGAGAAATGTGAACAGCCAGGTTGTTAAAATTATCAAATATGGCAATTGAATTTTATGACATTAGCGATGTAAGTAGGAGAAACATTCTATTTGATATAAGTAACAAAGATTTTGATTTTTTTGAAAAAATCGTATCAGAACTTCGAAAATCTACAGGAGTGTGTATTGATCCTTATAGTACAAGTAGACTTTACAGAACACATGTTATTAAGCTTATTGAGCTACTTAAAAAGGAACTGTCTTCGGATACGACAACAAGGCAAGAGCATAAAGTTTTAACTACTATATTGCAAAAATTCTCGAACGTCAGCACTGATTTATTAATTATCGGTGATTAAACGCTAACTATGAAAACCAACCGACGTAAATTTATAGCAACCGCGGCTACTGTTGCTGCGGGCACCGTTGTAGCATCGGCGATGCCAACCATCATAAAACCTACCACCATGACAAACAGATACCCAATTGTTCATCACGCATTATTCTGGTTAAAAAACCCCGAGTCGAAGGAAGACCGCGATAAACTGGTTGCCGGCGTAAAATCGCTTGGCAAAATAGAAACCATTAAAGAACTGCACGTAGGTGTTGTAGCCAGCACCGAAAAACGCGATGTGGTTGATAACAGCTGGGCGGTATCAGAGGTAATGTTCTTTGCCGACCTTGCCGGGCAGGCTGCTTACCAGAGCCACCCCATTCACCAGCAATTCATTAAAGATCATAGCCACCTATGGGAAAAAGTTGTGGTTTACGACGCGGTGGATGCGTAACAGGCTATCTTAACTTAATACAAACCAATCTGTTATTCGGTAGTTATTATTTTAATTAAACAACCAATAACAGCATGAAAGTTAAACACATAGCCAAAAACTTTTTATTGGCTGCTATCTTCATTAGCTTGAGTATGATAACATGCCAGGCCCGGGCAAAAAAGCCAGCCCGTCATACATCAAATTATTCCGCACCGGCGGTTGAGGGTTGGTATTTCAGGGCGGTCAGTGGTTACCCTGCCGCCATATCTTTTGAACCGGTAGTGCTGTTTAAAAACGGCGAATATTTTGAAGTAGGCGATGAACCGCTGGAGTTGCTGAATGTACAAGCCTCTAAAACTGCCAGGCCGCTTGCCTGGGGTAAATGGCGAAAAACAGGCGCAACCTTTTACCTTACCAACAACAAAGGCAAAACATACGATTATAAGCTAAACACCGGCAATTGGTTCCCGGCATACCCTTATTCGGCATCCATTAAGCTAAAACGTGGGTACGAGAAGGCAAGCGGCGGCGATTATGGTAACGGCACTAACGCGCTTGTAATTAAAAAACTAACCTTTATTGATGCTACGCATTTTACCGAAGATGCTAACGGCGGCATCATGACAGGGGCTGCCAAAGCCTGGAAAAAAAGCAGCAACGCAGGTACATACCGTATATATGGCAATACCATCGAACTAACCTACAGTAACAAGGTAGTGAAAAAATCATTCGCCATTGGTGCTGCAGGGTCACCGCCGCATCCGTCAACCTCTATCATTTTTATCGGGGGCGATGCATTTACAGATACCGAATAACAACAAAGCCCCGGCAGCGTTAATCTACCGGGGCTTTAATATTTACAAACAGAACGCTTAAGCTTTTTTAGCAGGCGCTTTCTTTGCTTTTGCTTTAGGGGCTTCGGCAACAGGTGCTTCTTCTTTTACAGGTTCGGCAACCGCTGCTTCTTCGGCTACGGGCGTGGCAGTGGCAGGCTCTTCGTTAAACAAAGGCATATCTTTTAAAATATTGTACCAGCTAATGATCTTCTTAATGTCAGATGAGTACACCTTTTCCTCGTCGTGGTCGGCAGCAACCTCGTAAAAAAATTCACGAAGTTTTTTACCATCATCCTTAACCGCGGGTACACTGGCAGTTTTCATGCGCTCAAAAACATCTAAAAGTTTAATGTCGCCTTCGAGGCCAAAAATGGTGATCTCATTCAATGCAGCAAGTTTGGCGGTTGATAGGTTAACTACCAGCTTTGTTTTTTGCGCGTCGAGGCTTTCTAAAACATAACCTGTTTTATTTTGCGCAAGCGCTTTCCATAAGCCCGGCTTACCAGATACCGAAACAATTCCCTGTAAATTCATTTTTTATTCTTCTATAATTTCAATACCTAAAATCTTATCGCCCTGGCGAATATCGTCAACCACGTCAACATTCTCTATCACCTTACCAAACACAGTGTGGTTACGGTCAAGGTGGGCAGTGTTATCGCGGCTGTGGCATATAAAAAATTGTGAGCTGCCGGTATTACGGCCTGCGTGTGCCATTGAAAGCACGCCGCGGTCGTGGTATTGGTTATCGCCTGTTAACTCACAGTCGATACGTTTGCCGCTACCACCTGCACCTGTACCGGTTGGGTCGCCACCTTGTATCACAAAGTTTGGTATTACACGGTGAAAAGTTACGTTATCGTAAAAACCAGTTTTAGCTAAACCTAAAAAGTTTGCTACAGTGTTTGGCGCGTCCTTATCAAAAAATTGAACGGTCATGTCGCCTTTTTCGGTTTTAATAATTGCTTTGCTCATTGTTTTATTTTTTAAACAGGTGGCAAAGGTAAGTATTTGAGGTGAAAGGTAAAAGTAGAGATTGGAGGTTAGTGATTGGAGATTAGGAGGAAATGATTCATCATTTGAAATTCATCATTCGGTTCGATATTATTAGGTGGGGAGTTTCCTGCGGCCCGGGCTGTACGCTCATACTGCACGAGGCCTTAGCCACAGGGCCGGTATCCGCTGCCATCCCTAACGCACTTACTGCTTCAAAAGAATAGGGTTTATAATTTCAAGAATTATGCCTGTTCCAATTATATGCGGACCTTCGCCAAATTCGAAGTGCATGCCAGGCTCAAGTAATCCTGCAAATATATCTGTAGCTATCATAGCAATTTCTGCCTTTACCCTACCACCCGGATAAACTATTTCAGCGTCTAAAAATTTCTGTTGCCCGCTTGTTAGGTAATCTTTCATGGGGAATTTTAAATGAGGCCGATAACCGGAAAAAGCAGGCGTTTTCCTCCCTCCTTCTTCGGTGGTCAAATATTTCACCTCCGCAATAAAATCAGGTTGCTTATCCATATTACTAATATAGCTTAACTATAATACCATTTCCAATTAATCGTTACATTTGGTAACGGCCATGATTAATTTAAAGAAACTGCTTTCGCCATTTACCTTTCACCTTTTACCTAAGAAGAGCTTTCTGCTTTTAGCTCTCTGCCTTCTACCTTTCTTATCAAGGGCAGCTTCCCTTCTTATCCCTATGGATGAAGAACAAAAGGACCACCTTAAATCATACGGCATCGCTTTCTGGACCTTAAAGAATGGCGAAACGGTAGACTGGCTGCTTAATTATCGTGGTGGTAGCTTTATGATGAAGTATGATAAACGGCTGGAGGATGAATGCAAAATTCGCGGGGTAAGCTACCAGGTTTTGGCAGATGCATCGGCTAACCAGATCCTGAACGAGGTGAGCGATCCATCTGTTAATATGGATTTGGTGAAACTGGAGAAAGCGCCCAAAATGGCCGTGTACTCGCCAAAAAATAAACTACCCTGGGATGATGCCGTTACCCTTGTTTTAAAATATGCAGAGATACCTTACGATGTGATCTACGATGAGGAAGTTATCCGCGGCGACCTGCCTAAATACGATTGGCTGCACATGCACCACGAGGATTTTACGGGCCAATTCAGTAAGTTTTACGGCACCTACCGCTATGCGCAATGGTATATGGATGATGTTAAGGGCCAGCAGGCCATGGCCGCGAAGCTGGGTTTCAAAAAGGTATCGCAAATGAAACTGTCAGTCGTTGAGCATATCCGCGATTTTTGCGCGGGCGGCGGTTTCCTGTTTGCCATGTGCAGCGGCACAGATACTTTTGATATTGCCCTTGCCGCTTCAAAAACCGATATTGTAGAGAGCATGTTTGATGGAGATCCCGCCGACCCCGACGCGCAAAACAAACTGGATTTTACCCAGACCTTCGCTTTCCAGAATTTTACTTTAGACCAAAACCCAATTTCGCATCAGTTTGCCAATATTGATGTTACCCCGGTTAGGCAGGTAGAACGCAGCCGCGATTTTTTCACACTGTTTGATTTTTCGGCCAAGTGGGATGTAGTGCCCAGTATGCTAACGCAAAACCATGATAAGGTTATAAAAGGTTTTATGGGCCTTACCACCGCTTATAATAAAAGCAAATTAAAGCCCGGCGTTACCATTATGGGCGAAATGAAAACCGCTAACGAAGCCCGCTATATCCACGGCGAATACGGCAAAGGCCAATGGACATTCTACGGCGGCCACGACCCCGAAGATTACCAACACGCCGTTGGCGACCCCCCAACCGACCTTAAGCTACACCCTAACTCGGCAGGTTACAGGCTGATATTAAACAATGTGCTTTTCCCGGCTGCAAAAAAGAAGAAACAAAAAACGTGATACTTATGCTGTTTATAGAAAACAGACTTAAGGTTCTCGCACCCTCACCCGTCACCCTCTCCTAATTATAGAATGTCCAGGCTACGCCAAACTTCAGCATTTTATCCATTTGGGGGTAGCGGTTAACGGTATAAAAACCGTTGCTGAACATACCCTGGTTTACGTAATCGTACTGAATGAAAAGGTTTGTTTTCTCTAACGTGGCTTTAAAGAATACCGTGGCAACCGGGTACGATGTAAATTTAACATCAGGCCCGTTGTAGAATTGCCCAAGGCCAACCGCGTAAGATGGCGCAAGGTACTGGCTGTTGTAACGCGCGCTTACCCCAAACTGCGAGTTTAACACATTAAACAGGTTTGCCCCATAATATAAGCTGCTGTAGGTATAAACCTCGGGCGTGCGCAAAATAGCGGCATTATCTGTTTTCTGGTAAACGATAAAGTTATCAAAGTGAAATTTACGCCACTCCAGATTTTTACCAAGGCTAACTTTTAACATGTTAATGGATGAGCCGTACTGCTTTGGCGATGCATCTATCCCGCCCGGTTGTGCTGCAAAATAAAGATAATCGGTTATCAGGAAATACTCGGCTTTCAGGTCAACCTGCAAGGCATCGTTAACATAGTTAAAAGACAGGTTAGTGGTTTTTTGGTTATTAAAGTTGTTGTTAAAGATGTAATGGTTAGACACCCAGTTGGTGTAAACCAACCCCGGCGAACTGCTTTGCAGGTATGCCCCTAATATGATCCTGCCGGCCTTTTGCCCGCCTGCAAGCGTAAGTTTGGCATCATATAAAAGGTCGCCAAAGTTACGGCCCTGTACTATTTGTCGCAGGTCGGCATCCAGCACAATCCGGTCGCTGAATTTATAGCCAAGCCTTCCCTTCAGCGTAATATTCTGAAAACTTTCGTTCTGTACCCTTGATGGCCTTACCTCCTTATTACCAAACTGGTTAATAATGGTATCGGCTACAAACTGGCTTACTTTATAATAATCCTGCGTTAGGCCTACATCCAGCTTTAGCTCGTTCTTTACCATCTTAAGCGATTTTCCCCGCAGGTAGAAACTGTAAGAAAAATCATTTTGCAGGTGCATCACATTAAGCGAATCTCTTGACCTTGCCGAACTAAAATAATAATCGGGAAATACGCCATAGTTATCCAGTCCGTTTTGCAGGTAATTATACTTACGTTGATTAAAATATAACGTGTAGGCTACCCGCTGGGTGGGTAATACCGTTTTAGAGAATGCCTTACCCTGGTTAAGGCTATCAATATGGCCAATGTAGTAGAACTGTTTAATGTACACACCGGTGCTCTTCCAGTTGGTAAAACTGCCAGGTAAGCGTACAGGCTCGCCGGTTTTATCAAATGATGAACCACTGCTGTTAAAAATGGTATCCTTTAATATAGAGCCTGTCTCCGGGGCTTTAAGGTTATTGAATAATACGTTTGCCAGCAAGTTGTACCGTTTGTTGGTGCTATGGTACCAGGTGAACAGGCCGAAGGTAAAATCGCTAACATTTTGTGCCAGGATACCGTTTGTACTGTAATAGCCTCTTGAGCCATTAAAGTTCATAAGCAGGCCTACATTCCAGTTTGGCTTAACGTTCTGCGTATGCAATACTTTAAAAAGCTGCTCTTTTGAGCCACCCAAAGAACTAAAAAGCGAGAGCAAGGTATAAGGTGCCCTGGCGTTAAAATAATTAATGTCCTGCGGGTTTACCATGTAGGCATCAAGCGCGTGAAGCCCCTCATCAAAGCCGATTGTCTTACGCGGGTTAAAAAGCAGGTCGCGCTGTGCAACGCCGGGGTACCCCAAGCTTATTTTAGGGTTACGCGGCTGGTTCAGCGGACTATAATTTTCAAAGTTAACCAGCCCGGTGTCTAACGGGAATAACTGGATGCTATCTGTTAGTAAACGCTCGCTGGTTACCTTAATAAATTTTGAGGTGAATACGATCGAATCCTTACGGTTCTCCTCCCGTTTACGGATAGAATCGAGATTTTGCGAGTCACTATTATTCCTGTTATTTCTGATGGTATCGCGTTTATAAACCGGCTCGTTCCTGTTCTGCCCCGGGAAACGCGTATTATTTATTTGCGCAAACAAACCCTGCACAGATGCGCAAAGCAATAAAATAAGTAAGTATTTAAGCTTATTTGCCATTAAAGCCCTGCTATTAATTCTTTAAGTATAGTGGTTAGCTTTGGTTCGGCCTCGCGCGCAACGGCCAAAATCTCATCTAACAGTATCGGTTTTAAAACCTCCGGGAAACCCTCATCCGTAATTACCGATATGGCAAAAACAGGCAGCCCCATATGGTTTGCCACAATAACCTCGGGCACGGTGCTCATTCCTACAATATCGCCGCCTATAATGCGCAGGTACTTGTATTCGGCACGTGTTTCCAGGTTGGGGCCTGTAACCGCAACATAAACTCCTTTATGGCAGGTAATATTGTTTGCCTTGGCAATAGCAAGTCCTTTTTCTATCAGATCGTGGCGGTAAGGCTCGCTCATATCCGGGAAACGGGGACCCAGTTCCTCGTTGTTACGGCCGGTGAGCGGGTTCATGGGCTGTAAGTTAATATGATCTTCAATGATCATCAGGTGCCCCTTTTTAATATCGGGGTTAAGCGACCCGCTGGCGTTTGATACAAAAAGCGTTTTAATACCCAGCATTTTCATTACCCTTACGGGGAATGTAATTTGCTGCATGGTATAACCCTCGTAGTAGTGCAAACGGCCCTGCATGGCAACTACCTTTTTGCCGCCCAGTGTACCAAATATCAATTTACCGGAATGGAACTCCAGTGTCGACATCGGGAAGTCGGGAATATTGGAATACATCAGTTGTTTTTCAACCTCAATCTCGTTAACTAACCCGCCAAGGCCGGTGCCTAAAATTATACCTGCTTCGGGCACAAAATCGCCAATGCGTTTCTTAATATATTCAGTTGTGTTTTGTATGCTCTCTAACATAATTTAATAGTAAAGTATCAAACGGCTGCTGCCCGTTATTTAAAAAGTTTACCCCTATTGGCTGTACCACAACGGGCAACTGCGCAAGGGCCGGCAACAACTCATGTACCCCTAAACGCTGCACATCCTTTTCTGTTGTGATGATCAGCTTTTTTTGTGACCTGCAGGCAGAAAACTCACCCGCAAGTTTAGCGATATTTTTTAACGTAAACTGGTGATGGTCGGGATAATTATGGTGGATAATTTTTGTAGTAAACCTGCCCATATATTGCTCTAAGGGTTTAGGGTTAGCAATGCCCGTCAGCAAAAAAACGGTGGTATCCGCGTCAATAATGGTATTAGCCTTATTGCCCTGCACATCCTGTAAAGGTTGATATGCTATTGATGTAAAAAACAAAGGCTGCCAGTTTAACGGCGAGATCTGTTCATAACATTTGGTCATCAGTGCCTCCGTAAGGTCATGGGGGCATTTAGTAATAACCATCATATCTGCCCGCCAGCGCCCGCTAAACGGTTCGCGCAGGTTGCCCGCGGGTAACAGCAGTTTTGGCTTTTGCAGGTTGTTATAATCAAATAACAAAATACTTAAGCCCGGCTTTACCGCGCGGTGCTGAAAGGCATCATCAAGTAAAACAAGATCGTGATCTGCCTTTAACCTTTCTATACCAGCCACCCTGTCCTCGCAAACAGCCACGGTAACATCCGGAAATTTATCCTTAAATTGTGATGGCTCATCGCCAATTTGGGTGGCAGTTGTAGTGGCAGTTGCAATAAGGAAACCTTTTGTTTTGCGCCCGTAACCGCGACTGAGTGTGGCTACTTTATATTCGCTTTTAAACAACCGTACCAGGTATTCGGTCATAGGGCTTTTGCCTGCTCCGCCAATTTCCAGGTTACCTACGCTTATTACAGGCAAATTAAATTGACAGCTTTTAAACAGTCCCGCATCGTAAAACCAGTTACGGATGATAACCATCAAACCATAAACCAACGAAAACGGTAACAAAAGCCAGCGCAGGTATTGCATAGATGGCGTAAAGATAGGAAAAGGGCAGATTAAACATCAACCTGATGTATGAAGCTGTGATGCACGGCTGATGAAAAATTTATAACTTTAGTCTACTAACCAATATCTATGAAACACCTGCTCACTGCTCTACTCATACTCATCAACCTCACCACCTTTGCACAAACCGATATTAAACTTACCGCTCAACTTAAAACTGCTACTAAAGAATTTCATGGTGACGTGGGCATATACGTGCAAAATTTAAAGACAGGTAAAACGGCCGCTATAAATGCCGATAGCCTGTTCCCTACCGCCAGCATGATCAAAGTGAGTATTTTGAGCGGACTGATGGATAAGATAGAAAAAGGCGAAATGCAGTACAATCAAAAACTGATTTACCGCGACTCGCTTTTGTATCCCGGCGAGGACCTTCTGGGATCGTTTAAAGATAAGGACACCATACAGGTGAGCAAAGTCGCGCTGCTGATGATCACCATGAGTGATAACACCGCCAGCGTTTGGCTGCAAAAATTGGTTGGCGGCGAATACATTAACAACTTGCTTGAGGCGAATGGCTTTAAGGCTATGCGGGTAAATTCTCGCATTCCCGCACGCAGGGCTATTTGGGAAAAGTACGGCTGGGGCGTTACCACGCCGCACGAAATGTGCCGCCTTTTTACCATGATACACCAGGGCAAAGCGGTAAGCCCCGCGGCCAGCGAGCGCATGAGCCGAATGCTCAACCGCATCTTTTGGGATAATGGCGCACTGTCGCAGATCCCGCCGTATGTACAAACTTTATCTAAACAAGGCGCGGTAGATGCATCAAGGAGCGAAACGGTGCTGGTGAACGCGCCGCATGGAGATTATGTATTTTCCGTCATTACAAAAAACAATAAGGACCAGCGCTGGGTGGCAGATAACGAAGCCTCGCTGCTTATTAAAAAGATATCGGCCATGCTATGGCATTACTACGAACCCGGCAGCACTTGGCAACCCGCCGCCGGGATAGATAAGTACATGCTTAACGAATAATTATTTTAACAGGTTCAGTAATCCCGGTATATCCAGCTGGCGGGTGTACATGGTTAAATTTCCGTGCGCATCTGTTGGCCAGTTTTCCCTGAGCCTGTCCCAGTATAACTCAACCCCGTTACCATCAGGATCATCCAGGTAAAGGGCTTCTGATACGCCGTGGTCTGATGCGCCTGTAAGCGGGTATTCATTGTCTATCAGTCGCTGCAAAATAGCTGCGAGGTCTTTTCTGTCCGGATATACTATGGCCGTATGAAACAGGCCCGGCGCATATTGGGGTGCCGGCGGCGCGCCCTTACTTTGCCAGGTGTTTAACCCTATATGATGGTGATAGCCTCCGGCAGATATAAAAGCCGCCTGGTCGCCGTACATGGTTACTAATTCAAAACCCAGCAGGTCGCAGTAAAACGCCATAGATCTCTGAAGGTCGCTCACTTTTAAATGCACATGCCCTATGCGGGTTTGCGCTGGTATTTTATAATTGCTCATAATTTGCTTGTTATATAATACCGTAAAGTTACGAGGTTGTGATGCGATCTGTATCAGGCCCGGGTAAATAAATGTTTAAACATTTATTTACCCAAATAATATTCCTTTAAAAACAAATCCCTCTTTTGCTATTGCATGAGGGGATTTAAGTTTAGCTTCACAAATTTTTAAAAATATTTCTATCTCTCTAAATGCGCGTTTTCTGGTTTACCCATTACACTGTGTTTATAACCGTAAGTAAAGTAAATAACCAAACCTATTACCAGCCAGGCCAGGAAACGCACCCAGCTTTCGTATTCCAGTTCGGCCATAAGGTAAAAGCAGCTTACAAGACCTAAAACTGGTATCAGCGACAATTTTTTGATAAACGCCAATACAGTTAACGTTGCTGATAAAAGTATAAACAAGAAATAGGGGAATTTATGATGTAACTCCGTACCGCTGAACAAGCCCATTATATTATCGCGGAAGAAATATACCCCTATCAGGAACAGTACAGGTACTATAAATTGCGAATTTATGTAGGGCAAATGGAATTTGCCTTTAACAGCAGCCTCGCGCGGTAACAAAAGCACACCGCCACAAACCAGTACAAATGCAAACAATGTGCCTATACTGGTAAGGTTGGTAACCTCGGTAAGGTTAAGGAACAATGCAGGGATAGCCACTACAAAGCCGGTTACAACGGTTGCAAATGATGGTGTACGGAATTTAGGGTGAATGCGCGAAAATGCTTTTGGCAACAAACCATCGCGGCTCATGCTCATCCAGATGCGTGGCTGGCCTAACTGGAATATGAGCAGTACACTGGCGGTGGCAATAACCGCGCTTATAGAGATCACGTAACTGATGTTTTTTAACCCAACTTTGGCAAATACATACGCCAACGGGTCGCCAACACGCAGATCCTTGTAGCTGACCATCCCGGTTAACACCAGTGCTATCAGTATATATAATACAGTACAAATCACAAGGGAATAGATCATGCCTTTGGGCAGGTCTTTTTGCGGATTCTGGCATTCCTCGGCAGTGGTTGATATGGCATCAAAACCTATGTATGCGAAAAACACGCCCGATACGCCCTTCATTACACCGCTAAAACCGTTTGGTAAGAATGGGTGCCAGTTAGCAGGTGTAACGTAAAAGAAACCTATTACAATTACCGCTAATACGATGGCTATTTTTAAGTATACCATGGCATTGGTTGCCTTTTTGGTTTCGCGGATGCCTATATAAACCAGGTAAGTAATAATTATTACAATTGCCAAAGCAGGCAGGTTGGCTATAAACTTAATATTACCGCTGCCGGGCGCCGTTGCCCAGGCCGATGCCGCGATACGCATCCGGTCGGTTATATCGGCAAGGTGGCCATTGGCGGTAAGTTCCTGCACTTTCTCATGCGCGGTAAATGCCGAGAAGTAATCCATAGTGACCCACGCAGGTAAGTGTATTTTAAAACCTTCCAGCAGGTTCACAAAATATTCGCTCCATGATATGGCTACGGCTATATTACCTATGGCGTATTCCATGAGTAGGTCCCAGCCAATTATCCAGGCTATTAATTCACCAAAAGACGCGTAAGCATATGTATAGGCACTGCCTGCCACAGGGATGCGAGATGCAAATTCTGCGTAACATAATGCCGAAAAGCCACAGGTTATGGCCGTAATAACAAAAAGTATACTTACGCCCGGCCCACCCTGAAATGATGCTTCGCCAATGGTTGAGAAGATACCCGCGCCAACAACGGCGGCGATACCCATCAGTGTTAAATCCTTAACGTTTAGTGCTTTTTCGAGTTGGGAGGCCGATCCCGGGTGTTCGCTGTCGCTAAAACCACTGGCTACATCAGCCAAAATTTTAGAGACAGATTTTCTGCGAAATATACTCTTCGACATGTATTAAAATCAGTTTAGTCTTTCCAAACCAAACATAACCATTTTTTTGCATTGAAAAACTATATGCTAACTTTGGCAACAATGAATGCAGGCGCAAAAGATGTTTTATATAAGATACGGTACCTTTTTATCCCTTATATAATTCTGCTATGTGTTTGCCTTATTATCAAATTACTGTTTACCCGTACCGAGATCTTTTTTGCCGTTAACGGCGTACACAGTGATTTTGCCGACGCTATTGAGCCATACATCACCCACATTGGCGATGGGGTCACCATTATTGCCTTATCGATAATATTGGCATTTTTCAACTACCGGGCGTCATTCCTCTTATTAACCAGCTACACTTTAACCGCGCTTACCGCACAGGTATTAAAGTATTTTTTTGATATGCCCAGGCCAAGGATCTACTTTGAAGATCAGTTACAAAAGATCCACTTTGTAAAGGGCTTATATATTTTGGCGGTGCACAGTTTCCCATCGGGGCATACGGTAACGGCTTTTTCTGCCGGGGTGGTAATTACTTACCTGGCTAAAAATAAAAGCTGGGGGTTGCTGTTGTTTTTTGTTGCGGTGATGGTTGGTTACTCTCGCATGTATCTTGCCCAGCACTTTTTTGAGGATGTAACCGTGGGCTCGGCAGTGGGTGTATTTATTACGTTGGTGTGGTTAAGCTTTGTAGATCGTAAAAAGTTTATAAACAGCCCCTATTGGGACAAGGGGCTGTTTAACAGATCATAAAATTACACTTCCTCCGCCCTTTTCTTCCGGCGTAGAAGTACAATTATTACAATTAAAATAATAAGCGGCACGCCACCATATAAGGCATATTTCAAAGCCGGCGACATCCCTTTTGCATTAGACAGGTATTGGTCGGTACGCTTTAGCTCAGGCGATATTTTGATGGAGGACGAATAGGCTTTATACTCATCCTTCATTACATCTTTCCTTAACTCTTCGTAGGAGTATTCAATGGTGTAGGTAACATCCTGGGTATAAATAATAATAAAATTACGTTCCTGCTTGCCCGCGCCCTGGTCAGTTTCAAGTGTGAAGGTTTTTGCTTTAAGGTGGCCTATGGTGGTATCGCGTACGTTTTGTGTACTGCCCTCTGCCTGGCCCCTTATGCCTTTTATATAATCCTGCAATACCTTGTTAAGGTCGCGCTCTTTTTTAAGGGGTTTGTTGTTATCGGCATTTGGCGCGCGGATAACAACCATGTAACCATACTTGGCTTTACCAGTATATACGGATTGGCCAAGGGTATCTTTCTTAGTATATCCTTCCGGTAGGGATATGGTCACCAGACTATCTATCTGTACCGGTTTTAAAGGCACCTGCGCAAACGCACCGGTTGCCGAAAGTATGAGGCTGAATATTATAAGTATCTTTTTCATAAGTTGTTAAACCTATAAAACACATATAAGTTTTAACATTCATATAAAAACGCGGCTGCTATACGGTGTGTAACTGCCTTTTGGTAACCTTTAAAATGCGCGCCCGGTTATATTGCTGCAACAAAATAGGGCAAATATTATAGATGATATTGGCCAAAAAAATAATCATAAAATAACCGGTTTCATGTACGCTAACGGCATAGATGGCGGTTATAAGAAAGAATATAAGGCAGGCAAAATGATACCGTTCATACATTACAATAGTGCTATAATACGATGCCACACCCAACCGGTTTTTGATGAGCTTATGCCCGGCGTTTCTTCTTCGTGACATTTTATTACTGATGTCGCCATTTTGTACCAGTTTGCGGATAAGTTTTACGCCAAGCCGCTCATAATACTTTGGGTTGGTGTTTAGTTGTAAAGCACTCGCCCTAATCAATAAGCTCAATACACTTACACCTACAAACACATAAAGCAACCATGAAACACCCGCAACCGCCCAAAAACCCACTACAGGAATAAAGCAGAGAATGGTCCAGAAGAAGTTAATAAGCTGGTTCATAAATTTAACAACGCCCCCCTATTGGAGGGTACTAAAAAAGCCTCCCAATTGTTAGGAGGCTTTGCACTTATATCTTATCCATTTCGGCCTTTACAAATTCGGCAAGCTCTTTAACGTAACCCGCGCTGAAATCAAATTTGATACCGGCGGTTTCATAAATTTCGGTTATGGTTTTGGTATAACCCAGTTTTAAGGCGTCCAGGTATTGCTGCAAGCCTTTTTCGGGGTTCTCTTTGTAGTTCTTCCAAACGGCAATGGCGCCAAGCTGGGCCATACCATATTCGATGTAATAGAACGGAACCTCAAATATATGCAGCTGTTTTTGCCACAGGTTTTGTTCGGCCTCCGGGTGTTCGCTCCAATCGGCGAAGCCGGCGCCAAATGGCTCGTAAATTTTTAGCCATGCCTCGGTGCGCTCGGCATCAGTATGGTCGGGATTGGTATAGATCCAATGCTGGAACTGATCTACCACGGCTACCCACGGCAGGGTTTTAAGCACATCAAAAAGTTGGTCGCGCTTGGCGCGTTTCAGGTCTTCCTCGTTATCAAAATACACATCCCAATTATCCATAGATATCAACTCCATCGACATAGAAGCCAGTTCGGCAACTTCGCTTGGGCAGTGTTTAAAATCGTTCAGCTCCAGGTCGGCAGTTAAAAAGGTATGTACCGCGTGGCCGCCCTCGTGAACCATGGTGGTAAGATCGCGGAAGGTGTTGGCCGAATTCATGAAAATGAAAGGCGCCCCTGTTTCTGATAAAGGGTAGTTATAACCGCCCGGTGCCTTGCCTTTGCGGCTTTCCACATCAAACAGGTTATTATCTTTCATGATCTCTAAACGTTCGCCCAGGTAACGGTTAATGTTGCTAAAGCACTGAATAGATTTCTCTACCAGCTCCGCACCGTTATTAAACGGTTTTAAAGCCGGCTTGCCCGATACATCCACATCCATATCCCATGGCTTTAAAGCTTCTAAGCCCAAAGCTTCTTTGCGTTTTTCGGCCTGCTCGCGCAAGATAGGTACTATCTCAGTTTCAATAGCGGCGTGAAACTCGTAGCAATCCTGCGGGGTATAATCGAAACGGCCAAGCGCCTGGAACATGTAATCGCGAAAGTTTTCGAAACCCGCGTTGAGCGCAACTTTATGGCGCAGGGAACGCAGGTGATTAAACAGGGTATCCAGCACCGTTTTTTCCTGCAGGCGGCGGGCGGTAATTTTCTCCCAAACTTCCTGACGTTTACCACGATCGGTATCTTTCAGGAAAACTGAAGCTTGCTCAAGGGTATATTCTTTCTCGCCGATGTGCACGCTCATGGCGCCTGTTATCGACTGGTATTTTTGCTGATCTACCTGGATCTGGGTTTGTAAAGGGATATTCTCCTCGCGGAAAAGTTCCAGTTGCTTACGCACGCTGCGCAACATAATGTAAAACTTCTCTTCGCTTAGCTGGTCAACAAACTCGCTATCAACCAGTTTTTTGTTGAGGTCATTGTTGTAAGGCGCAGTTTTTGGTTCTATTTCGGTAGCAAAGTATTGAAAACTTGCCAGCAACTCTTCACTGTTAGTATCGCAGGTCATGCGGATGTAGCGCCAGGCAAAATCTTCCTCTAAAGCGGCCTGTAGTTCGCTGCCATCTTTTAGCCATTGCTCCAGTTCTTCAACAGAATTTATAGGGCGGTTAAGCAGTTCTTTGTATATCGGCTCCAGCGTTTCCCATTTTATTTCAAGGTCGGCAGGAATGTAGGTACGTGTTTTTTTATGGATCATCGGTTATAATTGTAGATATACAAATATGCAGAATAGTGTCTAAAGCCCAAAGTCGTAAGCTAAGAGTTAAATTTACCGACTTAAGACTTTCTACTTTCGGCTTTAGACTAAGAACTTACTCCGGCTTGTATATCGTCTGCGATACTTCTTTTATCCCATCCTCATAGCTTGTTGGTTTAAATTTGAAGGCTTTTTCAAACTTGTCGCTGTTAAAAATATAATCGTTAGCGTTTTGGTAATACATTTCTACAGCGCCGGCAATTACCTTGTTAAACAAGCCTATGATCCATAGCATAACCTTACGGATGCGCATAAACTTCGGCTCAACACCATATATACGTGCGGCAAGTTCCAAAAACTGATGACCTGTCATGGCCGGGGATGTTGGCAGGTGCCAGATCTGGTTGGCACTTTCGGGGTGCTGGCCAAGCAAATACATAGCGCGCCCCGCATCAGGGATGTAAATAAAATTGTGCAGTCTATCCGGATCGCCCATCCATTGCGCGGTTTGCTTTTTGGCATATTTAGACAGCACCATCATATCTAAGAAAGCGTTGGTGCTGGTGGTACCATAAAAATCGGGGGCACGGGCTATTGTGGCGTTAAGTGTTCCTGCCTTTACTTCATTCATGATGGTGTTGGCAATGGCGGCACGCACTTTTCCTTTTTCGCTGACGGGGTTGTAAGGTGTATCCTCTTTCATGGGGCCGTTAACCAGGCCATACATATAAACATTATCAAAAAATATCAGCCTCGCGTTATTCTCTTTGGTTACGTTAATAACGTTTTTAATAATAACTGGCCATTGTTCGCGCCATATGTCGGCATCGTAAACTAATCCGGCGCAAAGGTAAATAATGCTTGAGCCCCGGGTGGCTTCCCTCACCTGTTCGTAATTTAACAGATCGGCCTTGCGCCAGGTAATGTTATTGCCTTGTATATCCACCGGACGGCGACTAACCAGCCTTACCGGTTCGTTATTTTTTACTAATTCGTTTGTTAAGGCGTTTGCTACCGGCCCGCCGGCCCCTAATATAGTATGCATAATGTTTTCCTTTTGATGTATAGTACAAATATAAGTATGCACTGAAAACCAAAACGTTAACTTAAGATAAGAAAATAGTGAATAGTGAGTGGAGATTGATGAGTAGTTGTATGACGCAGAGTTTACTCACCCCGACTACGCTACGCTGGTCGACCCTGCTCTGCTGCGCAAAGAGGGTGACGAAATCTCCCTCCGGCCCGCTCAAAGAGAGGAGCAAAAACTTTTCAGCCCTCTTTGCGCGCAGCGAAGAGAGGGCGGTCGAGCGAAGCAATGATCGGGTGAGTAAATCCGCTGTTGGTACCAGCCGCAGACAGTTCGTCGTGTTACTTATGTTCCACCAGGATCCTTTTCCTGATCCTTGACAGCGATACAGGTGTTATGCCTAAAAAGTTAGCTATGTAATGCTGCCGCATACGCTGCAATACTTCTCTACCGGTTTGCAGTAGTTTAAGGTATCGCTCTTCGGGTGTTTGGGTAATGAAAGATGTTACTCTGTCGTCGTAACAGATAAGATAGTGCTCGGCCAGTAAACGTCCAAAGCGTTCCATTTTATAGGCCAGCATCGGGTTGTTTAACATTAATTGCCAATCCTTTTTGCTAACGGTTAAAATGGTGGTTGGCTCTAACGCTTGTATGTAGTTGTTACCACGTTCGCCGGTCAGGAAGCTTTTGTAAGAGCTTACGTAATCGTTCTCAAAACTAAAGTAGTTGGTGATCTCGTTCCCATCTATTACGTGGTAATACCTTACCGAGCCCGATAATACAAAGCCCAAAGTTTCGCAAACCTGCCCGGCCTCTGCAAAGTGCTGTTTCTTCTTTAGCTTTTGTACCGATAAATGCTGCGTGCAGATGATCCATTCGGCCTCGTTAAATTCAACATATGCAGCCATATGCTCCCGAAACTGGTTTAACTGAGCCTGTGTTAGCGCATCCATACCCTATCTAATAAAAAGAAGGCCGCGAATACTACGCTGGCTACACCGTTTGTGGTCATGAAAGCAAAGGTTACTCGGCTTAGGTCGTTTGGTTTTACGAGGGTGTGCTGATAAATAAGCATAGCGCAAAAGAAAACAATGCCTAAGTAATACAATAAGCCTACGTTGGTATAAAACACCGGCATCAGCACAAACGCTGCCGAAAATACGTGCAATACTGATGATAACCTTAAGGCATTTACCTTCCCCAACCAGGCGGGGATAGAGTGCAGCTTTTGTTCGCGGTCGAAATCCTCGTCCTGCAAAGCATAAATTATATCAAACCCGCTTACCCAGCAAAGCACCGATAGCGAAAAGAAAATAGGCGTTAACGCGAATGCACCTGTTACCACCAAGTACGCCCCAATGGGCGCAAGCGATAAGCCTAAACCCAGCACCATGTGACAAAGCGCTGTAAACCTCTTGGTAGCGCTATAACCCAACACCACCAGCAATGCCACCGGCGAAAGGTAAAAACACAGCGGATTGATAAACCAGGTGGTTAGTATAAACAAGCCACAGTTTACTAATGTAAAAGTCAATGCCGCAGCCGGAGAAATTCTACCGGCGGGAATGTCGCGTTGCTTAGTGCGGGGGTTTTTGGCGTCGATGTTACGGTCGAGGTAGCGGTTAAACGCCATGGCCGAATTACGGCCAAAAACCATACACAACAGCATCATCACCAATTTTTGCCACTCAAATTTATGATCGGTAGTTGTAACCGCCAAAAAAAAGCCGATAAAAGCAAACGGCATGGCAAATATGGTATGCGTAAACGTTACGAGAGAAAAATATTTTTTCATTCTATTATCTTAGTTCCCCTCTTGAGAGGGGGTTAGGGGTGTGTTCTAAAACATGCTTATTAACTCCCCTATTAATCTTATTGTTGTTTGTTTATTTTCCAGTTCCCCTCTTGAGAGGGGATAGGGGTGTGTGCTAAAACACGCTTACTAACTCCCTTTACTAATGTTAGTGTTGTTTGTTTCTATTTTCCAGTTCCCCTCTTGAGAGGGGTTAGGGGTGTGTTCTAAAATATGGTTTACTAACACACCCCGTTAATGATAATGCAATTTGTTATGTATGTCCTACGCCCCTCAAGAGGAGAACAACTTCCGTAATTTAAAATTCGCTTTTATCATTGTGTTCCAAGATATGCTGCTCAATTGTTCTTAAAACGTTACTCATATCTTTTCTCACTTCCATTTCTGTAAAACGAATAATTGTTAAATTATATTTAACTAACTCAACTTCCCTCAAAACATCCAGTTTGTATTGTTCTTCATGGTTATGATATTGCCCGTCAATTTCAATCACCAAATTTAATTCATAGCAATAAAAATCAGCAATGAAATTTAGTAACGGTTTCTGGCGCTGAAAATCATAACCGTGCAGCTGCTTATTTTTTAATTCTTTCCAAAGTAATATCTCACCAAAAGTGCTATCGTTACGTAGGTTACGTGCTAATTGTTTAAGCTTAGGATCGTATGGTATAAGTTGTCGCTTCATTAACACACCCCTAATCCCTCTCAAGAGGGGAACTGAATATTTTTGTCACACCTTCGCTTCAAATTCTTTAAGGGCATATGAATAATTTGTCGCTTCATTAACACACCTCTAACCCCTCTCAAGAGAGGGAAACGAAAAGCTACTTATAGTGTTCTTCATCATACTTCGGCACTTCAATAGTTACGGAGTTTACGTGCTAATTGTTTAAGCTTACGATCGTATGGTATAATTTGTCGCTTCAGTAACACACCACTACCCCTCTCAAGAGGGGAACTAAATAGACTACTTATAGTGTTCTTCATCAAATTCCGGCACCTCAAAATTTTGGTTGATGCTGCTTATAAAACCAAGCACTTCGTCGCGGCCGGCGTGCAGTTCAGATGACGTTACAAAGTGCTGAGGGGCTTCTTCAAAGAATGCCAGCATCGCTTTGCGAAACTTAGCTATATTTTGGTCTGTTTTAAGGTTGCTTTGCTTATCTGCCTTGGTAAATACCAGCACAAAGGGCAAGCCTTTTTCGCCAAGCCAGCTGCAAAACTCAAGGTCTATTTTCTGCGGCTCTAAACGGCTGTCTATTAAAACCATTACACACTGCAGGCTTTCGCGCTTATCCAGGTAGTTTTGGATAAACTTATTCCAGTCGGCCTTCTTACTTTTTGATGCACGGGCGTAACCGTATCCCGGCAAATCCACAATATACCAGGTATCGTTCACCAAAAAATGATTAATAAGCTGGGTTTTACCCGGCGTTTGTGATGTTTTTGCAAGCCCCTTTTTTTGGACCAGCATATTTATGAGCGATGATTTACCAACATTGCTCCGGCCGATAAAAGCGTATTCGGGCTTTAACGGCGGTGGTAATTTAGATACCTGGGTATTGCTGCAAATAAAGTCGGCAGATTTTATGATCATACAGCAAAGGTAGGGTATTATTGTTAAAAGGTTAAAATGTTGTATAACACCCGCGTTTTAATGTGGTGTAGTTACAATTAAGAAACAAAAAAGGGTGCCTGTTGCTTAGGCACGCTTGTATTATTTAAGATCTTACTTTATCCTTTCCAGCTTAACACTATCCGGCGAAGTAAGCATTAACGGCACTTTTTCTACCGTTACAAAACTCAGGTCGAGGCCAAAGTTGCGCTCTTCGGACAGGCTTATCTTTTTAAGTTGGGTGTAAATGAACATGATCACCTTCTCATAAAACGACAGGTTATGTGAGCGCGATAACACCTTCTCTATCACAACAAATCTAAAGTCGCCCACTATTTTGTGCTTATGTAACGATTTGTAGGTACTCGTAATATCAACCTCCCCGTTCTTCACCAGGTCTTCAACCACCTTACGGAACAGCAGGTTTATTTGCTGCTCAACCCTAAAGCCAAGTTTAAAATCAACACGTATAAGTTTGCCCGGCACCAAAAAATCCACCTCGTACTCGCTTTTGTAAGGTTCATCCACCACATCAACGTGTACCAGCCAGTAAACATCGGCACGCTTTGGTTGCTTTTGCAGGATAGAGTAAATGATCTTCGATTCAACTTCCGAATTAAAGTTAGCGCTGGTTAAATACACCAGTTGCGAGGCGTATTTAGGCACGCCTTCGTCCTCGCTCATTTCTTTAATGATGCTAAAGTAATCGTCTATCTCAATAAACTTAACGTAACGGTTTTTAATTTTACGGGCATTATGCCATGTCCACATAATGATGAATAGCACCAAGCCAATTGATAGTGTAAACCAGCCACCATGTATAAACTTAACCAGGTTACCTAATAGGAATGTACCCTCTATAACCAGGTAAACCAACAGGAAAGAACCAATGATATACGCCGGTACTTTTTTACGCTGCAAAAATTTAGATACCAGGATGGTGGTCATTAACATGGCTACAGTAATACTTAAGCCGTAAGCCGCCTCCATTTTGGCCGAGTGCTTAAAAAGTACAACTACGCCAATACAACCGGCGCACAATAACCAGTTAACACTTGGTACATACAGCTGCCCCTTTTGCTCTGACGGGTAATTGATACGCACTTTTGGCCATAGGTTTAACCTTACAGCCTCGGCTATCAATGTAAACGAGCCCGATATTAAAGCCTGGCTGGCAATAACCGCCGCAATGGTTGCTATACCAATACCAAATATAAGGAACCAATCGGGCATTATTTTATAGAAGGGATTGTTGAGATTTAAGTTGATGGCCTGCCCTTCGCGCTGTAAAAGCCATACCGCCTGGCCCAGGTAATTTAATACAAGGCAGGCCTTAACATAGATCCAGCTAATGCGTATGTTATCGCGGCCGCAGTGGCCAAGGTCAGAGTATAAAGCTTCGGCACCCGTTGTACACAGGAATACCGCGCCCAAAATAATAAACGCGTTGTAATCAGACGTTAGCAGCTGGTACGCATAATAAGGGTTTAAAGCCTTAATAATTGATGGCATTTGTATAATATACGAGATGCCCAAAACCCCCATCATTGTAAACCATATAAACATAATAGGGCCAAATGCCTTACCTACCAGTGATGTGCCAAACTGTTGTATAATAAATAAAACGGCAATTATGGCAATAACAATTTGTACCGTTGGCAGTTGCGGGTAATAGGCCTGTAAGCCTTCAATAGCCGACGAAATAGTGATCGGCGGTGTAATGATACCATCGGCAAGCAACGCGCAGCCCCCTACTATAGCAGGTATAATAAGCCATTTTGCCTTACGGCGCACTAAGGAGAAAAGCGAAAATATACCACCCTCACCTTTATTATCGGCCCGAAGGGTTATAATAACGTACTTTAAGGTTGTTTGGAGCGTAAGCGTCCAGAAGATGAGGGAAACACCTCCCAGTACCAACACTTGCGAAATAGGTTGAGAAAAACTTGAATGTTCGGAGCCAATGATAGCTTTAAACACATATAAAGGTGATGTACCTATATCACCGTAGATTATTCCTAAACTAATGAGCAGCCCAGCGGCCGATAGTTTCTGCAGATCTTTATGATTTGACACTATATTTTAAAAGATACAAAACTATTAAAAAAATCCTTACAACTTAAACTATATACAATCGTATAAGTCACATATACAATAACCGCTAAAACCGTATATTGTTAAAATTTGTTAAAACTATTTAAATATTCATAACATTATCATTTCATGAGCGCTTTATTTATACTTTTGTAAAGTTTGTAATAATATGGTTCGAAAATCTACTTATCTTAATTCCTGGTTCACTGTAATTGCGCTTGCAATAGCTGTGAACTTTGCGCTTGCAAGAGGGGTTAATGCCCAAAAAAGTGATTCGTCGTACCTGCGCGCCATAAAGGCAAAAAGCAAAACATCTTATTTAAAGAATGGCCTGCATCTGGCTTTGCCGCCGTTGAAACCAAACGCGGTGTCGAATGCCAAAATAAACCTTGCCCGGCCTGATGATAAGCTTCTTACCAACGTACAGGTTTACCCTATACCTGTTACAGATGTTATAAATGTAAAGTACACCGTATCGCGCAACGCTTTTGTTAATGTAAACGTTATGGATGTATTAGGTAACAATGTGCTTACCCTGCAATCGCAACGTGTGGAGTTTGGCGAGCAAACCATCAACTACAACGTGGCTAATAAATTAACCCGCGGTTTTTACTTTGTAAGGATAGTAGTTGGTACCGAATCTGTAAACAAGCGGATCTCGGTAGTACTATAATTGTATAATATCCAATATCGATCTCCGAATTTCCAACGTCGAAGTTTTCCTTTTCCCCTTTTCATTTGACATCAACGTCCCAAATTAGTCCTAAACTTTTTATATAAAATATCTGATAGATGTGGTGGCACTATTATGTCAGTAAAAAAACTATAAACCGTTGATTATTAGCACCTACAACAAAAACACCCTGCTTGTGCGAACGTGAACGTGAACAAAAGGCATCATAAAAAGCAATTTTCCTTCGAAAACTAAATTAATAACATTTTTAACTCCCAATAGCTATCGGCATTAGGTTTTAGGGCCTATAGTTTATAATTTCGGCACCATTACATTTAGTCTATGAAAATAATTGCCATTGGCCGTAACTACGCCGAACACGCCAAAGAGTTAAATAACCCTGTACCCACCGTACCGGTTATATTTATGAAGCCCGATACCGCTTTGCTAAAAGATAACAAACCCTTTTACCATCCCGAGTTTTCGCAGGATATCCACCACGAGATCGAGATCGTATTAAAGGTGAGTAAAGAGGGCAAGCACATTAATGAAAAATTTGCTTCGAACTATTTTGAAGAGATAGCCCTTGGCGTTGATTTCACGGCACGGGACATACAGGCAAAACACAAAGAAAAGGGCCTGCCCTGGGAGCTGGCTAAGGCTTTTGATAATTCGGCGCCCATCAGCAACTTTTTGCCTAAAAATAAATTTGCCGATATGTATAGCCTAAACTTCAACCTCGACATTAACGGAGAAACCCGACAGAAAGGCAACACCAAAGACCTCCTCTTTTCGTTTGAGCGCATCATTACCTTTGTTTCCCAATACATTACCCTAAAAAAAGGCGACCTGATATTTACAGGTACCCCCGAAGGTGTTGGAAAAGTTGCCATTGGCGACAGATTGGAAGGATTTTTGGAGGGTGAAAAGCTTTTAGATTTTTATGTTAAATAGAATACTACACAAAATGTCATTTCGAACGAGCATAGCGAGGAGAAATCTTGTTAGATCATTAAAGTCCGCTTTGCATCCCGAACAAGATTTCTCCTCGTACCTCGTTCGAAATCACAAGATTATTTTAAAAGCGATATTGATCGCTTTATCTTTTCTCAGCACCGCTACCCACGCCCAGGACGTTATCCAAAGTAAACAATATCCCAAAGACCAATTCCGCTATCCGTTAGACCTGCCGCCAAGTACAGCAGGTTCTTTTGGCGAGTTGCGGTCAAACCACTTCCATTCCGGGTTAGATTTTAAGACCAATCAGCGTATTGGTTTCCCGGTGCATGCCGCTTACGATGGTTATATCTCAAGGGTGCGCATCCAGTTTGGTGGGTTTGGGCAGGCATTGTATATTAACCACCCCAATGGTTACACCACCGTTTACGGCCACATAGAAGCTTTTACCCCCGAGATCTCCAAATACATCCGCGATTACCAATACAAAAACCAAATTTACGAGGCCGATATTGCCATGCCGGTTGGCATGTATAAAGTAAACAAAGGCGATGTGGTAGCAGTATCAGGCAACCGTGGTGCATCGGCAGGTCCGCACGTGCATTTCGAGATCAGGGATACCTTAACTCAGGAAACCATTAATCCGCAACTATTTGGCCTTACCATTGAGGATAAGATTCCGCCTGCCATAAGTGCCATTGGCATTTACCATTTAAACGGCAACCCTTTTAGCGACAAAACACAAAAGGAATTTTTAGCTGTAAGCGGCGCTAATGGCAAGTATCATTTAACAAAACCGCAGGTATTAAACTTAAGCGGCAATACAGGCTTCGGTATCTCGGTTATTGATCAAAACAGCGCGTCTGTCAATCGTAACGGTATTTACTCGCTCGAGTTAAAGCTCGATGGTGTTACCATGTACACTTTCGCGGTAGAGCGTTTCGCTTTCGACCAAACCCATGCTATTAACGCTTATATAGATTACCCCGCGTTTTTAACCGCGCGCCGTTGGGTACAAAAATGCTTTATATTACCGGGCAGCCGCATATCGCTTTATCCGCAATCTATTAACCGTGGCATCATAGCTTTTAACGACGATAAAATTCACGAGGTTGAATATTTAGTAAAAGATATTGCCGGCAATACATCAACGCTGACTTTAAAGGTGCAATCAACCCCACCTGCCATAACGGCCATTCCCGAAAAACCGGCAGGTACACTGCTCCGTTACGACCGCAAAAGCGAATTTACTAACGACAAGGTTAAAGTGAGCATCACGCCGGGTAATTTGTACGACGACCTCGACTTTATATATTCAACTACACCCGCCAAACCGGGCGCACTCTCGGCAACCCACCGCATCCACAATAAGCTAACCCCAATACACGACGAGTATGAACTTTGGATAAAGCCCGACGTTAGCTTGGGTGCCAATGCTAACAAGGCGGTCATTGTAAATGCGGCCACAGGCGCCATCAGCAGCACTTACGAAGGTGGCTGGGTTAAGGGTACCGCACATACCTTTGGCGATTATTTTCTTAAGCTGGATACCGTGCCGCCCGTTATCACCCCCATCAACATCCGCAACGGCAGTAACATGAAGGCATTGCGGGCAATTAAGCTTCGTATGGGAGACAACCTGAGCGGCGTTAAAAGCTACGTTGGAAAAATTGATGGCAAATGGGTACTGGTAGAGTGGGATTATAAAACAAAGGTTTTAAGTTATACCTTTGATAACAGCATCGCCGCAGGCAAACATAAATTTGAGTTTACGGTTACTGATGCTAAAAATAACGTTAGTACATTCACAGCAGAATTTTACCGGTAATGGCAACAGAACTAAAAGCAGGCGACAAAGCACCCAATTTTACAGCTAACGACCAAAACGGCACCCCCGTTTCATTAGGCGATTTTAAAGGCAAAAAGGTCATTCTTTACTTTTACCCTAAAGATGATACCCCGGGCTGCACCGCCGAAAGCTGCAGTTTCAGGGATAACTACCAATCGTTGTTAAGCAAGGGCTTTGAGGTTATTGGGGTGAGCGTGGATGATGAAAAATCGCACAAAAAATTTGAGACCAAATACCAGCTGCCGTTTACTTTAATTGCCGATACCGACCATAGCATTGTGGAAGCCTACGGTGTTTGGGTGGAAAAAAACATGTATGGTAAAAAATATATGGGTACCGCACGCACCACGTTTATTATTAACGGCGATGGTATTATTGATAAAGTGATTGAGAAGGTTGATACCAAAAACTCATCGCAGCAGGTGCTGGACCTGTTGGGATAAGAGAAGATTCAGGATTTTAGAGTCAGGAATCAAGATTAAAAAAGTTGTCTTGGCTCTTGATTCTTAAAATCTTGAATCCTTTCCTATTTATATCAAACAAAAACGCTTTATATTTATTTAAAGATAAATTTTAATAGATGGCCATTCAGGCAGAAGACGAAGAGATATTAAGCAAGTTTAGGGACGATAAGACCCGGAACGAAGCATTTAACCTTTTGCTGAAAAAGTATCAGCAAAAGATATACTGGCATGTGCGCCGCATGGTTATTGACCATGACGATGCCGATGATATTGTGCAGGATGTGTTCATCAAGATCTGGAAAAACCTGCCGGGGTTTCGTAACGATGCGCAACTGTACACCTGGATGTACCGCATTGCCACTAACGAATGCATTACTTTCCTGAACAAGAAAAAAGCGAAGAATAATATTCCGCTTGATGATGTGGACTATGAACTGACCGATACTCTATCCAGCTCGGACCAGTTTACCGGCGACCAGATACAGCGAAAGCTACAGGAAGCTATTTTGACCCTGCCCGATAAGCAACGGCTTGTTTTTAACATGAAATATTATGATGATATGAAGTATGAAGAGATAAGCGACGTTTTAGGCACAAGCGTAGGGGCCTTAAAAGCATCGTACCACCTCGCGGTAAAAAAGATAGAAGCTTTTATTACCAATACCGATTAACTTAGTAGATTATTTTAAATTAGCATTAAACCTTTTGAAACTTTATTCATCTATAAGAGTGTATGAAAAGCGATATGGAGAATAACGAATGGGCGGGCAATGAAATGTCACTTGAACGGTTTTCGAAAGAAAACCCGTTTACAGTGCCATCCGGCTATTTTGAAGAGGCCGGTCAGCGCATATTGTCCCTTATAAAATTAAATGAATTACAGGGTAATGACGTAGCACAGGGTTATACTGTGCCTGATAATTACTTTGAAGAATTAAGTGCTAATATCCAAAGCAGGATAAATATCGAGGCAATTGCAGGTACCGAAGAAGAAAGTTTTGCAGTGCCGGCGGGGTATTTTGATGAGCTTAACCAAAATATACAAAGCCGCATTAACATTGAAACCGCCGCAAGCTCCGAAGCAGAAAGCTTTAGCGTGCCGGAGGGTTATTTTGATAATCTGCAGCAACAAATATCCGCCCGTATTGCGGTAGAAGAAATGCTGGAGAAAGAAACGGCGTTTGCTGTACCCGATAATTATTTTGATAAGCTTAACCGCGATATTTTAAATAAAACGGTAAACCAGGAGGCTGTTATACGTAAAACTATTGTGCGTAAGTTTTGGGCCTCAAACACTTTTAAGTATGCTACAGCGGCGTGTTTAGCATTAATTGTTGGTGCCGGTGCATTCTTAAGAGAAGCACAGCAACCGGTTACACATTCGCAAACATTTTTGCATAAGCAAGTATCAGATATACCGGTAGACGAAATAAAAGACTACCTTGAACTAAATATAGATGCCAACGATACCCGTGGCCTATTGGATAACGACAAGCAAATTAATACTGATGCCCTGGATGCCGACCTTCAGGAATATATTGATATTAATTAATAATACTTTTAATGAACAGTCTGTTTAGATATATTTTCTTTTTATTAGTATTTGCAATAAGTAATAATGATGTTTCTGCGCAGGTGAATAATTTTCGCCGGCCGGCCAATGTTACTAAAGGCAGGGTTGTACGCAACCCAAAACTACAGGCAGCCCGCGATAAATTTATTGGCCAGCAGCTTAATCTTACCAATCAGGAGTCGCGCAAGTTTTGGCCTTTATATCGCCAGTATCAGGAAGATCTTACAGCTATAAAGATCCTAAAAAAGCAAAATAACTCCAGCGCTACTGCCAACGGTATGGAGCAAATAGACAGGGAGATGGAGCTTGATAACCAAATGGTCACCATTCGTAAGCACTACCGCGACGAATTTTTGAAAATACTATCTCCGGATAAGGTGAGCACCCTTTACAAAAGCGAAGATGAGTTTAAGAACGAACTCATCAGGCAAATAAGCGAACGAAGCGTACGCGCCGGGAATTAAAATAACAAAGAGATCAGCAATTATCTTGCTGACCTCTTGCTTTTAAGCCTTTTACTTAGTCAAGATCGTTTAACAACCTTTATTGGGTACAACATATATTACGTTGCCCGATACAGACAGATCGAAGCCAAGATTTCCGATAGCAGGCAGCGGCAACTGCTCCCATGTTTTGCCCATATCTGCTGACCGGAATATGCCATCTGTTCGGCCACATATTAAATATTTGCCCATTTGTTTAATGGCTAAAACAGCCAACGGAGTTTTAGATAAGCCTATTTTTTTCATATGTAAACTACTTTGGGAAGGCTGAAGTTCTTCACCTATTTCGCTCCAGTTTTTTCCACCATCCAGCGATATATGTATAGTGTTTATTTGGGTAGTAGTGTTGTTTACAATAGCAGCAAATCCGCCTGCTATAGGTTCAACAGCGATCCCGGCTCCACCTTCATCCATCACACTATCCCAGTGTTCACCATTATCGGTCGATCTTAATATTCCCTTTGAGCTGGCAGCCAGGATTACGCCATTCAGTTCTACCATTTTATTAACCCAGCCTGCTACCTGCACGTACTTCCAGGTTTTTCCCTTATCACCGGATCTATAGATAGCGTTGTTGGAGCCCACGAAAACGGTTCCCGCAGTATTTTCAAAAACACTGCTCACCTGTTTCTCTGTAAAATTTTCGTACATCCAATCTTTCGTGCCGTTAAGGCGTACGGCTTGTTCCTGAAAATTTTTGAACATAGGCACCCAATCATGCTGCCCGTTTACTTTTCGCAAAAATTGCCCTCTGAAATTATATGCGAACATCCCATTGCTGGCAGGAGCAATGTTACGCTGTTTAGCAGGAACAATTTCTTTTGTCCAGGAAGGGCTTGAGGGATTTGATTCATTGTGATAAAGCCCATTACCTGCGCGTAAATAAAACCCATTTTCATTGGCAAAAAAACCATCTTTCCGCACACCTTCTTTTCGTAAATTTTCCGGTAACCCTGCGCTAATGTCCTGCCATGTTTGTCCGCCATCAGCAGATTTGTAAATAATGGTCACAGGTGATGAATTAGCTTTTACCGTCGTCTTATCAACCTCTTTCTTTTCTTTTATTACAAAAGAATTTAGTAAAAATGCTACAACGAGTATAGCCGGAACAAATACAAATAATCTCTTCATTTTTTTATTTTTCATATCCGTTTTAGTTTATCCAGCAAAATTACTTTGACATATTTGAGCCAGAGGAACTTAGATTGTAAATAAAATTGTAAACTTTGTAAATAAAATTTTGACACATGCCTAATAAGCGCAACCTCCTTTCCGGGAAAAATAAATACTTCTTTGGGTCGATATTGCTTTTGCTTATAGCCGGGGTTAGTGCGGCTTTCGGCCTGACCAATAATAACGACTTTGATATTGCCAGGAGGGAAGTTTTACTCCGTAAGCTGGGGCACGAGTTGCTTTTACAGTCGGGCGATAGTACCTCAAGGGTGCTCCCGGTAACTAAGATAACGGACAATGAATACCAGATAAGTTTTGAGAATAAGCTTACTTTTCAACCGGATTCCCTGGTGGATATTACCAGGCGTTTGTTGTTTAAAAACCCGCTCGCAAGCGATTTTGTTGTAAACGTGTTAAAGGATGGTAACGCAGGTATAGCCTATGGATACGCCATATCTCAAAATAGAAAAGATGATATAGTAGCGTGTACAGGAAGAAAGCAACCCCGCGCAAATTACATCATAGATGTTAAATTTAAACCTTCGCGCCTCAATACAGCAAAGAGTAAATATTTATTAGGCAGCCTGCCACTTTTATCATTAATCGGTTTTATTTTCTGGAGGTCAGGCAGGCCTCGTGCATCATCACCAAACGTTCGGGATAGCGGTATGGTCATTTTAGGCTCAATGTTATTCGATGCAAAAAACCGTAAGCTTGTAATAAACGGAAATACGATAGAGCTAACCGGAACGGAAACACGGGTATTGCATATTTTCGCAACCTCTCCAAACCAAACCATTGAGCGAAGCCGGCTGCAAAAAGAGATCTGGGAAGACGAGGGTGTTATTGTTGGGCGTAGCCTGGATATGTTCATCTCCAAATTAAGGAAAAAGCTGGAATCTGAACCGAACGTGAAAATTGTTGTTATACGCGGCAAAGGATATAAGCTTGAAATTGCAATTTTATAACCATCAACTTTACGACAATTCCGCCTAACTTTACAACCTTAAAACATTCTAACGTTACAACAGCATCATGCTTACCCTTCGCCAGCTTTTTCTGAACAATAACGCCCAAACAACCCACTTCCCCTTATTACTGGAGTTTGAGTGGGCAAAAGGCATTTATATTTATGACGAAGCAGGCAAAGCCTATACCGATCTTATATCGGGTATCGGCGTAAGTAACCTTGGCCACAGCAACCCAAAAGTTGTACAGGCAGTAAAAGACCAGGTTGATAAATATATGCACCTGATGGTGTATGGCGAATACGTACAAACCCCGCAGGTGCGCTTTGCCGAAAAGCTGGTGAGCACTTTACCAAAAGCTTTAAACTCTGTTTACTTCACCAATTCGGGCGCCGAAGCTGTTGAGGGCGCGCTTAAGCTTGCCAAACGTTTTACCGGCAGGCAGCAAATAATTGCATTTAGCGGCTCGTACCACGGCAGCACCCATGGCGCTTTAAGCGTAATGGGCAACGAAGAATATAAACAGGCCTATCGCCCCTTACTACCGGGTGTAAGCTTTATAGATCTTAACAACTTACCCCAGCTTGAGTTAATAACAGAGCAAACCGCTTGCGTCATTCTTGAAACCATTCAGGGCGAAGCGGGTATCCGGGTGCCCGATGTTGCCTATATGCATGCCCTAAGAAAACGTTGCACGGATGTTGGCGCGTTGCTGATATTGGATGAAATACAGGCTGCATTTGGCCGTACAGGTAAACTCTTTGCATTTGAGCATTTTGATATTGTGCCCGATATATTATTGCTTGCCAAAGCCCTTGGCGGCGGTATGCCGGTAGGCGCTTTTGTGTCGTCGGTTAATATCATGTCGGCATTTAAAGAGAACCCTATCCTCGGGCATATAACTACCTTTGGTGGTCACCCGGTTTGCTGTGCCGCAGGCCTTGCTGCTTTAGATGTTTTGCTGAGCGAAAAACTGATAGACCAGGTAGCCGAAAAGGAAGCCATTATCCGCAAGCATCTTATACACCCTGCTATTAAACGAATTCGTGGCAAGGGCCTTATGCTGGCCGTAGAGTTTGAAAGCTTTGAGCTTAACAAAAAAATTATAGATACCTGTATAGAGAACGGAGTAATCACCGACTGGTTCTTACATTGCAATAACTCTATGCGTTTAGCCCCGCCCCTTGTTATCACCGATCAGCAACTTATACATGCCTGTAACATTATAAATAATGCTATTGATATACATACAGTTACAACTTGATCTAATAATTTCATCAACTTTTCACTTTAATTTTAGTTAACAATTTAACTGTAAAATTAAGGCTACGCTTTTATAAGTACTTCCATTTGGTATAATTTATGCTAATGAGTATAGTACCTATGTAAATGTGGCCGCTGAGGTTGTAAATTTGATTTTTACAGCTTACTGTGCATACTTTTTTGGTCAGGATAGTTTAATTTCATTTGAACGCCGCCTGAAAGATCATACTGATAATAACATCTTCTATAATATGAAAATCGCATATATATCAACCTATCCGCCACGCGAATGCGGGATCGCTACGTTCAATCACAATTTAATGAATGCCATCAATGCTAACTTTCCTGATAGGAAGACTCCGCTTGACGGTGGCTTTGTGGTTGCCCTTAACGATTCTGAAAATTTGCAGGAATATGAATATCCGTCACACGTAAAATATGTAATACGCCAAAATCATCAAAAAGATTATATACGTGCTGCTAACTACATTAATACCAGCACCGCAGATGCCGTTATTTTAGAACATGAATTTGGCATTTATGGCGGCGAGAGCGGTATATATGTATTACCACTCATAAACCGTTTAGAAAAACCGCTGATATCTATCCTGCACACCATATTAAAAGACCCAAGCTATGTACAGCGCATCATCATTCGCGAAATTGCCGAGCAATCATCGAAGATCGTAGTGATGAGCAAACGTGCAGTTGAGTTTTTAACAACAATTTACGATATACCTGAAGATAAGATCCAGATTATTGAGCACGGCGTGCCCGACCTGGAGGCACCGGACATTAACCCGGTTAAAAATCTTAGTCAGTTTAAAAACCATCGTGTAATGCTAACCTTTGGTTTGCTTAGCCGCAACAAAGGTTTAGAAACCGTTGTAAAGGCACTGCCTAAAATAGTGGAAAAACACCCCGACGTGATGTACGTGGTGCTGGGTAATACGCATCCCGGTGTTATTAAAAACTCAGGTGAGGAATACCGCGACCATTTAAAGAGCCTGGCTGTACAGTTGAATGTTTCAAAGCATCTTTCATTCATTAATAAGTTTGTGGCCGAAGATGAGTTGATAGATTACCTTACCGCCGCAGAAATTTATGTAACGCCTTACCTTAACGAAGCTCAAATAACCAGCGGTACATTATCATACGCTGTTGGCGCCGGCGCGGCCGTGGTATCAACCCCATACTGGCATGCTACCGAGCTTTTAGCCGATGGCAGGGGCCGTTTATTTGACTTTAAAGATTCTGAAGCCCTGGCCGAAACGGTTAACGAGCTTTTGAACGATGAAAAAGTACTTAACGAGTTAAAATCAAACGCGTATGAATATGGACTTCACCTCCGCTGGCCTGCAACCGGTGCCGAGTTTATCCGCGTAGCGCAGATTGCCGCCGCCAAACACGATTTTAGCGATAAAATATTAAAGAACAGCATTGTTGACCCTGAGATACTACCTAAGTTTAGCCTTACACATGTTTTGCGCCTAACGGATGATACCGGCATAGTGCAGCATGCTAAGTATGGTATCCCTAACCTAAAAGAGGGTTACTGTTTGGATGACAACGCCCGCGCGCTTATTATGGCTTTAATGGCCTATCAGCGCAATAAAAGCACCGATGCCTTTAAGCTATTGCCAATTTACCTCAGCTATATCCACTACATGCAAACTGAGGATGGCAACTTCCGCAACTTCTTAAGCTTTAGCCGCCAGTATCTGGATGAAGTAGGATCTGAAGATTCATTTGGCCGTACCATCTGGGCGTTAGGCTACCTGATAAATTGCGCGGCAAGTAACTCCTACCGCGAGTTCGCGATGGAGATCTTCCATAAATCCTATCCGCACTTTAAGGCTTTAAAACATATTCGCGGACAGGCAAATACTATCATTGGTATCGCTTTGTACCTTCAGGCCTTCCCTACAGACGAAGGTATGCTTGCCGAATTGGTTCGACTGACACAGCCCTTGATCGATGCTTACGAAAACACCCGCAGCGATGACTGGGAATGGTTTGAAGAAACCATGACCTATGATAACGCTATTCTGCCCTTGGCCTTGTTACATTCCTGCGAGATAACGGGTAACCAAAAAGCAAGGGATATCGCACTTAAAACAATGGCATTCCTCGATAAGCTAACCCTATCTAACGGTTATTTAAGCCCGGTTGGTAACGAGGGCTGGTATCACCGCGGCGGCAAGTTCCCGGTTTACGACCAACAGGCCATAGAAACTATGGCCATGGTGCTGATGCATTTCCAGGCGTACCAGATCTTCCGCAAACCGCAGTATATCGAAAAAATGTTCCTGAGTTATAAATGGTTCCTGGGCGAAAACAGCCTGCGCGCGCCTTTATATGACCACGAAACCAAAGGTTGCTGCGATGGCCTGTTGCCTACCGGTATTAACCGTAACCAGGGCGCAGAAAGCACTTTAGCGTATATGATATCGCACCTTACTGTGCTTAAAGCTTTTGAGCTTGAGTACGAGTATAACAAAATAGCCGAGGACCAGCAGTTAAAAGTCTGCTAAGGATGAAAGCAGCGATATTAGCACCCGTCGCCTGGCGCACACCGCCCAGGCATTACGGCCCATGGGAACAGGTAGCCTCAAACATTGCCGAAGGCTTAATAAAACTTGGTGTGGATGTTACGCTTTTCGCAACAGGTGATTCTATTACCGAAGGTAATCTGCAATCCGTATGCAAACAAGGTTACGAAGAAGACCGCAGTCAGGATGCCAAAGTTTTGGAATGCCTGCACATTAGTAACCTGATGGAGCAAGCCGGTGATTTCGACATCATCCACAACAACTTTGACTTTTTACCGCTAACTTATACGGGGTTGATAAAAACACCGGTGATAACTACTATTCACGGCTTTTCATCGCCACGTATCATTCCGGTATACAAGAAATACAACTCGCGCGGACATTATGTGTCTATAAGCAATGCCGACCGCAGCCCGGAGTTGGATTACATTGCCACCGTATATAATGGTTTAGATACAAAGGATTTTAAATTGACCGAAAAGCCACAGGATTACCTGTTGTATTTCGGGCGTTTACATCACGACAAAGGCCCGGTAGCAGCAATAGAAATAGCCAAAAAAGCCAAAAAGAAACTGATCATTGCGGGTATTATCCAGGATGAAAATTACTTTAAGGAGCGGATAGAACCTGAGTTGAACGAACAGATAGAGTACATAGGCCCGGCAGGCCCGGATAAGCGTAATGAGCTTTTAGGCAATGCGCTCGCCCTCCTCCATCCCATCAATTTTGCCGAACCATTTGGCATGAGCGTGGCCGAATCAATGCTTTGTGGCACACCCGTTATCGCCTTCAACAAGGGCTCGATGCCGGAATTGATACAGCACGAAAAAACAGGTTTCTTGGTAAATACGGTTGATGAAGCAGTGGATGTTATAGGCCGGCTTAGCTCAATAGACCGCCCTTATTGCCATGAATGGGCAAGTTCCCAATTCTCAAAAGAGAAAATGGCGGAGGATTATTTAAAATTGTATCAGCAGATATTGGGCTAAGTTTCGTAATAATCAACAATTTTACCATTCTCAATTATTATAACAACAAAATAACTGTAGGGTCCTGTCATATCATAATAAGGTTCAAAAGTATAAGTCCATCTTATATTGTTTGCTTCCAATTCAATCTCTATCAAAAAATATAACCGCTTGAAATCTTCAATAGTTGCATTAGATGACTTGTCTCCATCCATCAGGTAACGAAACACCATTTCAATTATGGCATCATATTGCTTAGATAAGGCTTGAATTGATAAAACTTGCTCTGAGCTTGGCTCGGCGTTATTAAATGTGTTGATGTTAAACTTACATCTTGACCAATTGAAAATATATCCGTGGTTATACTCCAAAATATACGCCCGGAATGTTTTAATTGATAGAAAACTCCAACACCAGGAATATTAAACTCAGGTTGAGGCGTACTTTTAAAAAGATTAAACATGTGGTTAAATTAAGTTATTATCTGTGAAATACCTCAGTCTAAACAAAAGAGCGATGAGATCACCTCATCGCTCTTTTGTTTAAAAATACCTCTAAGTATAAACCTTAATCTATTCCGTCTTCCTTAAATTTAGCCAATAGCTCATCCAAATCAACTTCTGCAAATGAAGTTGATGAATCGGATATACCATAAGGGATGATGAGTTTATTGTTATGCACAATTGCACCGCAAGAGTAAAGTACATTTGGCACATAGCCTTCACGTTCATCGCTGTTAGGCACCAACAAAGGCTCTTTCAGTCGGCCTATCTCTACAGTTGGGTCATCTAACTTCAACAAGCTTGCACCAAGTACATAGCGGCGCATAGGGCCTACACCGTGGGTTATAACAATCCATCCGTCCTTGGTTTCAATAGGCGAACCACAGTTACCTATCTGTACAAACTCCCAGGTAAATTTGGGTTTTTGAAGCAGGTCGGGCTTCTCCCAAATATTTATTTTATCGGAATACATGATGTAGTTGTTGCAGCCATCAATGCGGGATATCATGGCGTAACGACCGTTTATTTTGCGGGGGAATAGCGCCAGGTTCTTATTTTGCGCGCCTGCGCCATATAACGGCATTATTTTAAAATTATAAAAATCGGTGGTTTGCAACAGCTTAGGCATAATTAACGAGCCATCATACGCCGTGTAGGTGGCATAATAGGCGTAAGTACCGTCTTCGTTATAAAACTTAACAAAGCGGGCATCCTCAATACCTTTGCGCTCATATTCAGATATTGGAAAGATCACCCTGTCAGAAATATCGGTATCTAAAGAGAAAACGATCTCATAATATGAATCGGCCAGCCAAAGTACTTTATCGTACTCCAGCCTCATGTTATCATCTTCCTGTATCTTTTGCGAATCAAGAATAATGCGGCGCAGGTTCGAATATTCGAAATGATGATCGAGCTTATCTTCCAACTCCTTTAATACGCTAATATCTATTTGGGTGATAGCGGCCTTATCCAAAAAAAGCTTTTTGTTATACACCGCGTTGCGTACTATCTCGGCCTCGTCTATATAACTGCCGGCCGGCAATACAGTAATCTGATTGTTCTTGTCTATCAATGCCCGGCGGAAAGTAATGGACGATATGTGCCCCTCACCCACTGCCCTAAAGCTAATGATAACACGGCGTTGCCCGTCTTCCATTTCGGTTTGATCGGGGTCTTCAATAATAGAGGGATTAAAGAAAGCGGCAGATTCGATAGAATATTCGTGTGTAAAATACGAGCCTATCAGCAATTTGCGGTATACGGTTAATGTATCAAAATCAATCCCAAGCTCGGCTATAAGCGGCTTTAATTTGCTGCAATGGCGGTTAAGTACACGGGTTATATTACGGTGGCGTTTAGAGTATTCCTGCAAAAGCGGCGATACAATGCCAAAGGCGGTTTCTTCGCTAATATCCATTACACGCTGCAGGACCTCCTTGGCCCGGTCGTTTCCGTTAAAAAAAAATCGCGCTATTACACGTTTGGGATCGGGGTTTACTCTTATGGGTTTTCGTTCTACAGAAAGTCTCATACTTAAAATATGCGTTTATTCATTAACACTGCGCCTGCTAAATTGATTTGAGCAATTTCACAAACATTGTTAAATGCTGTAAGTACTATTTTAGTGTTTAAAATTTTATCCAATTACGCTAAGTGTGCACAAATACCAGACCGATAAAAGGCCCGATAGTTTAAATCATGCTGTTTCTTTTAATAAGGTAGGTTTTAAGGATCTCGTTATAGCCCTGTTCAATATCTGCATCAACCAACTGAATATGATGCTGGGCGCACTTTAATTCCAGTTGGTGTCGGTATTCTTTTAGTGCCGATCGGTAGCTATCGCGAATTTTATTGGGATGCACACGCACCTCGGCACCGGTCTCAATATCTACAAAGTGGTGCGGGCGGTTATCAAAGTTAAAATCAAGTTCGTGCTGTTTGCTGGTTACATTGAATATTATCACCTCATGCTTTTTATATTTCAGGTGCTGAACAGCCGCGAAAAGCTGCTGCATTTTTTCGGGGTTGAAGCTATTCTCCAGCATATCGCTAAAAATGATCACCATAGATCGCTGATGGACCTCACCGGCTATGTGATGCAGCACCTGGCTGATATTGGTGGTTGTATTTTGTTTAGGGTTATCGTAAGCCTTTTCCAGCTCGGCATAAAGGCGAAATAAATGGGTTGATGTTGACCTTGCCGGGCTTATCCAATCCATCTTGTCAGAAAATAAGCACAGTCCAAATGCGTCCCGTTGTTTCTTAAACAGGTACATAAGCGAGGCAATGGCATAAACCGAAAATTGCAGTTTACCGGTGCCCTGTGCCGGGTAATTCATGCTTGATGACGTATCGAGCAATAAATAGCACCGCAGGTTGGTTTCTTCCTCAAACTGTTTTACAAAAAGTTTATCGGTGCGGGCCAGGAGTTTCCAATCGATGTTTTTTACCGATTCGCCATTGTTGTACAACCTGTGCTCCGCAAACTCCACCGAAAAGCCATGGAATGGGCTCTGGTGCAAACCGGTTATAAACCCCTCTACCACCTGCCGGGCAAGCAGTTCCAAGTTGGCCAGTTGGCGTATATGTTGGTCGGTACTAAGCTGCGGCATATTGCAAGTTAATAAAAAATCCCCTCTTGAGAGGGGTTGGGGGTGTGTTATTCGCGCAAAGAACACACCCCTTCCATCGCACATTTCTGACCGCCCACTCTCATGAGGGGAGCAAAATCAAACCCTAACTTTACAACCTGGTATATATAGCCGCCTGCAGCACGTGGTTAAAATACGTAGCCGCTGTTTGCTGCACAAACTGGTTAAGATAGCCAAACTCAATATCGGCCTTTTTATGCAGCCGGTAACCAAGGGCAACATAAGCGCGATTTTGGTCGAAGAAGTGCTTATTTACCTTATGGTTGTTTTGTACGTTGGCAAAGGCCTCGTTTTGCAGGGCCACGAAAGTTCCTTTCGTAAAGGCTTCAGTTTTTTTAAGGGGTACAACCGCCCTTGCAAAGTAACGCAGGCGCTGTGAAAAATAATGGTCGTTTTTGGCGGTGGTATTACCCAGGAAACGTTGCTCCAGCCTAAAGCGATGCTGTAAGGTAGCCGCTTTGCTAATTTTGGTATTAATGATAATCTGTTCCCAAATACGGCTTTCGGGCCTGAATGTTTCAACACCGTTAGCGTGGTTATTAGTAGCAATATAAGCATAACCCAGGGCAGCCATTTTATTTTTATCGAAATAATAGTTAACTGACGGGCGAAGCAAAACATTCTGTAAATAATCGTAATGGTCAGCCGACCGGAATTGAGCGTCAAACGACATGCCCCATTTATCAGAGAATTTTTGTGAGTGAAATAATGCCGCCCAACCGGAGAAACGATTATCCTGCGCAAACAGTTTGCATGGAACGAGGGTAGAAAGGAGTAATAACAATGCTAATGATTTTTTCATAGGATTTTGGTAGAATGCAAATACTGCGAAGATAAAAAATCGTTGTCATTTCGAAACGATAGTGAGAAATCTTGTTAGATAATAAAGGTAGACTATTCAAGCCGCTTTCGGAATGACATTTACGTAAAGATTATATTTTTAATCTTTAAACTTCACCAGGTTCTTTCTGCCAATATCATATATTAAACGAAATGCCTCCTGGTTACTGCTGTATCCGGGCGTGTTATGCAGGCTAAATACAAACTGACCTTTTATGCCTTTGGCAATAAATGGTGTATAAATAATATCCAAACGGTTGTAGGTGCTTTTTTCATAAAATGCGTCGCCAAACAGTATACGGTGGCCATCGCCTTTATAAAATTCATCGAACAGGGCAAAACGCTTGTAGCTTAAATAAGCATTGGCTACAAAACCCTTAGGCTTTTTGAAACCATCTACTCCTCTTATGCGCTCTAACGATAACATTCCACCGGCTTCTAAACTTAACGAATCGAGGAAACTACGGTGGCTTAAATCCGCTCCAATTTTTACCTGCGCGGCGCCATTATCCTGTATATGGTCATCTGGTAATAATACCGCGGCGCCTGCATCATGCAATAAAAAGAAATAGTGCGACACATAGAATTGGCTCTTTAAAGATGGCTGGTACTTACCCGAAAACCCGAACAGAAATTGTTCCCTATCTGTATTAGTTTGGCGGCTTACCCAATCTATCCAAACAGTTTCGGTAATATGGCGGCTTTTAAAGCGGGTCAGCAAACCCTCTACATTGGGCCGAAAGTAGCGCAGCGTATCGTTTAGCATGGCGCGTGGGTAATCGGTAAGTAACCCTTCGCGACTAAACGCACCTGCATTAAACAACCAGTTTTTACCGGTATAGCTATAATAAGCCACGGGGTTTACACGCACAAAAAAAGGGTTACCACCAAATTCGTGCAGGGCGTTGGCACCAAATATAAAGTGATTGTTGCTATCAATATTAAAACCAACATCTGCCGCAATGCGCACACCCGAATAGGTACGCGAACGGGCCACAAAATCCTTGTACTCGCGGTTATCAAAAAAGCCCATTCCGTTTAGGTGGAAATCAACATTCTGGGCGCTTGCCGCGCCTGCGGTTAAAAGAGTAAATATTAAAGCTAAGTATATCTTTCTGATCATGCTGTATCGTTATTATTCAACTATAAATTTTATTATCCGGCTATTCCTGCTGCCGGTAAATGGCTCGGTACGCAGGGAAAAGAACAGATCGTACGCGCCTTTTTCCGTAGGCGCTATGGCAGTAACTTTATACCCAGCGCTTTGGCCTTGTTGAAGGGCAATTTTATTAAAAGTGCTGTCGGCAGTTTGCACATTTACCTGTGTGGTATGTGTAAAAAAGCAGGTTTCTAATACCACGGGGTGTTTGTAGCCAACGTTGGTAAAATTAACCGCAAATGGATAAGGGTTGGTTATAGAAAGGTCAAATTCTATTTTTTGCCCCGGTTTAGCATTGATCGTTTTAGGTTTGGTATCAATCACTATCTTTTGGTAGGTGCGGAAATCATCTACCCACCCACCATACCAGGTACCAGCCTCGTTTTGGATGGTATCGGTAACCACGCCTTTATTATAATAATTGAGCACCAGGTAAACACGCTTACGCTGCATACTATCCTCAATTGGCCAGATACTGAATTGCGTACGGCGGTAATCGCGGGCATCATAGCTAAACCCTTTAGTTGTATTATTATAAAAATCGTACTTGCTTGGGTTTTGAAAACCTTCGCTAAATATCACATAGCTATCAGCGGCTTTCTGTTTTACCTTATGCGCCCAATCTTTAAAACCGTAATAGCTGCGCAGTTGCAATGGCTTTTTCAATATGGCAGGGCCAAACATAATGCCTATCCTCAGCCCAACAATAAATACAACATTAATAATTGCCAAAACACTAAGCCATTTGAACGGCTTGCCTTGTTTTGTGATGTAAATAAGCGCAAGCATCACCAATGGTACAAAGGCTATTAAGGTCCAGTGTGCTTCTACCCCGCCCTTAATGGTATTCAATAAAAAGAAAATGAATGTGCCTGCGGCGTTTACCAAAAGGGTGCGGGTAAATACATCGCTAACGCGATTCCTAAAGGCCGAATAAAAAATAAACCAGCCAATAAGCGGGCCGCCCATGGCCAGTTGCGTGGGGATATAATCGCCGGCACGGGCAAAGCTATAGTCCGAGCCATTACGTTCAAATAAATGATATTTCACAGATGGGTAACCGTGGCTTACCTGCCACCAAATATGCGGAATGAACAGCACAACAGCGCCAAATACGATTAACCAAAAAGACCGGCGTTTTATCAGCGATATGTTTGATGCAAGCGTAAATATAATGAGCAGCACGCCATGGTATTTGCTGTAAAATAAACCGGCTACTATAAGAGCCAGTAACAGGGCGTATTGAAGCGTGTTGTGTTCGAGATATTTTTTGTAGACGTAATAAAACAGCACCGTAAACAAAAACAGCGGCACATCCGGCGTTGTGGTAAACCCATAAATATGGAAAATAAACACACCCGAAACCAGCAGGATAAACCATTTGGCCTTAACGCCGTACTCTTTAACCATTAGCCACATCACATAAATGCAAATGCTGTTACTTAATATAGTCAAGATGCGCGTACCAAATTCATTATGAAATAGGGAGTAGCCAAATTTGATGAACAAGGCCACCATGGGTGGGTGGTCGAAATAGCCCCAATCTAAAAAGCGGGAATAAAGCCAATAGTAGGCTTCGTCGGCATGGATCTCTAATGTACAGGCTTGTACAACATTAAGCAGTGTCCAGCATAGTATAAAATACCATATTGGTTTGTTAGACTGCGTTTGGTGTGTTGCCGTATTTGCCTGCATTGTTGCAAAGGTAAATAAAAGCGGCAAGCACCATAACGCTTAATAGATACAACTTATATATTTGAAGTATGATAGATAAACAATTAGATATTATACGCCAACCCCGCCTTAAAATAATAGAGACACTTAACGCCTTTAGCCTCGATCAATTAAATAAAATACCCTCGGGCTTTAACAACAACATTATATGGAACCTGGGGCATATGATTGCCGCCCAACAAGGTGTTTGTTATAAGCGTGCCGGGCTAAACACATGGATAGATGATGATTTTTTTGATGCATATAAACCCGACAGTAAACCCGCAGGACCAGTTAGCCAGGACGAATATGATAATATAAAAACCCTGTTAACAACCAGTATAGACCAATTGGAGCACGATTATAAAAACGGCATTTTTGAAAACTACCCCACCTGGACCACCCGCTACGGTGTACAAATGAGCAATATTGATGAGGCGATAGCTTTCCTGCCATTCCACGAGGGATTACATATTGGCTATATAATGGCGATGAGGAAGTTGGTGTAATGACGAGTTGGACTAATAAAAGGGTCATGAGAAATTTCATATTACTGATCCTATTAATAGCACTTTTTTCATGTAATCAAAAATTCAATAAAGAGCTTTGGGATGAAAGAGTTGATATTGGAAATTATCCTAATAGAAAGGTTATGTTAGATGATTTGATTGAAAATCATTTATTGAAAGGCTTAACTTACGAACAGATCACTGATTCACTCGGAACGCCAGACGGTATGGTCAATGATACTTTATTTTATAATATTGATTTGGATTATGGAAGTGATATTGATCCTGTTTACGGAAAAAATCTACTTATTTATCTAGATGAAGACTGTAAGGTAACTGGTTTTAAAGTAGATGAATGGAAGCACAATTAACAATCACCTGATACGCTAAAAGGTTATATCTTTAGGACGGAGAATACAACAAAAAAGCCCTCCGATAAATCGGAAGGCTTATATCCTTTTAAGTTTGACAACTTTTTAAAAGTTGCCAAACCTTATTTATACTCCTAATAATAATCTTGCAGGGTCTTCCAGCAATTGCTTAACCCTTACCAGGAAGCTTACCGATTCACGTCCGTCAATGATGCGGTGATCATAGGACAGGGCAAGGTACATCATCGGGCGAATAACCACCTGGCCATTTACAGCCACCGGGCGCTCGATAATATTGTGCATACCCAAAATAGCCGATTGCGGCGAGTTAATAATTGGTGTAGACATCATAGAACCAAACACGCCACCGTTGGTGATAGTAAATGTACCGCCGGTCATTTCCTCTAAGGTAAGTTTGCTTTCGCGGGCTTTACCTGCTAAAACAACAATGGCTTTCTCAATTTCAGCAAGGCTCATGCTCTCCGCGTTGCGGATAACCGGAACCACCAACCCTTTTGGTGCAGATACCGCTATAGAAATATCAGCAAAGTTGCTGTAAACTACTTCTTCGCCTTCTATACGTGCTCCAACAGCAGGCCACTCTTTAAGCGCCTCGGTAACAGCTTTGGTGAAGAACGACATAAAACCTAAGCCAACGCCGTGCTTCTCTTTAAATTTATCTTTGTATTTGCTGCGCAATTCCATAATTGGCTGCATATCTACTTCGTTAAAAGTAGTAAGCATGGCTGTCTCGTTTTTAACGGCTACCAAACGCTTGGCAACTGTTTTGCGCAACGACGACATCTTTTCTCTGCGGTCGCTCCTTGGCCCTTGCGGTGCTGAAGGAGTAGCAGGTGCAGCAGCGGCTGGCTTTGGACTTTCGGCTTTTGGCTTTTGGCTTTCTGACTGCGCGCTAAGTGCATCACCTTTGGTAATGCGGCCATCAACACCTGTACCGGTTACTGATGAAGTGTCAACACCTTTTTCGGCCAATATTTTAGCAGCAGCAGGCGATGGTGTGCCAGATGCATAAGTAGTGCCTTTTGAAGGAGCCGCTTGTGGCGACTCGTTCACCTTGTCGGCAACAGTTGGGGTAACAGGAGTAGCAGCAGCAGGCGCGGTAGCACCGCCACCTTCAATTGTACAAACAACTGCGCCAATAGCTAATGTATCACCTTCTTTGGCAATAGTTTTTAACGTACCTGCTTTTTCGGCCGTAAGTTCAAAAGTCGCTTTGTCTGATTCCAGTTCGGCAATAGCTTCGTCCATTTCAACGACATCGCCGTCTTTTTTCATCCAGCGCGATAACGTAACCTCGGTAATAGATTCGCCAACGGGTGGTACCTTAATTTCTAACGATGATGCTGGTGCAGACGTTGCCGATGCGCTTTGATCTGGTGCAGGTGCATAACCATTAGCCGGTACTTCAGGGCTTACGGCAGTACCAGGCTCCTCTGTTTTAGCACTTGCAGGTGTGGCAGCAGGTGCTTTTTCAGCAGCTATCGCAGGTGCAGCACCGCCATCTTCAATGCTGGCTACAACCGCGCCGATAGCTAAAGTGTCGCCTTCGGCTGCAACAATTTTTAAAGTTCCGGCTTTTTCAGCGGTAAGCTCAAAAGTTGCCTTGTCTGATTCCAGCTCGGCAATTACTTCGTCCATCTCTACCTGGTCGCCATCCTTTTTTTTCCATGCTGACAGGGTTACTTCGGTAATGGATTCGCCTACCGGCGGAACTTTTATTTCTAAACTCATATTTGTAAGTAGTGTAGTGTTTTTTGTTAGTTGAAAGTATAAAGTTAAAGGTTGAAAGTAGAGAAGTGATCGGCAAAAACTTTTAACTTTCTACTTTAAACATTTAACTCCTATCAATCCGCACCGGCATTAGCCATTTTCTCTGTTGTTTTTTTGATGGTTTCTTTAACCGCTTTGCCTGCTGGTGCTTCAAACGCTTTCGATACAATATGCAGTTGCTGTGCGGCATGCTGTTTCGCAAAACCTGTTGCAGTGCTGCTGCCTTCTAAACGCGAGATAACATTAAGGTTCATCACCTTATCATTATGGAATTTGCGGCAAATGTATGGCCATGCCCCCATGTTCTCCGGCTCTTCCTGCACCCAGAAAAATTCGGTAGCCTTATCGTATTTGGCTTTAATTTTCAGGATCTGCTGTACAGGCGTTGGGTATAATTGCTCAACACGTACAATGGCAACATCTTTACGCTTGTCGGTTTGTTGTTTCTCCAACAAATCATAATAAATTTTACCTGTACAAAGCAGTACTCGTTTAACCTTTTTAGGGTCAACAAAGTTATCGTCGATCAGCTCATGAAATTTACCATCGGTAAAATCGCTAAGCGGTGATACACAATTAGGGCTGCGCAACAAGCTTTTTGGTGTAAAAATGATCAATGGTTTACGGAAACTGCGCTTCATTTGCCTCCTTAATATATGGAAGAAGTTGGCAGGTGTTGTACAATTTGCCACCTGGATGTTATCATCAGCACAAAGCTCTAAAAAGCGCTCAACACGCGCAGACGAGTGCTCTGGGCCCTGGCCTTCGTAACCGTGCGGCAATAACATAACTAAACCATTACCGCGCTGCCATTTTGTTTCGGCACTGGCAATGTACTGGTCAACAATGATCTGCGCACCGTTAAAGAAATCGCCGAACTGGGCTTCCCAAATGGTTAAAGCATTAGGGTTAGCCAAAGCGTAACCGTACTCGAAACCTAAAACGCCATACTCAGAAAGCAGGGAGTTAAAGATGCTCAGTTTTGCTTTGGTATCGATGGTTTCAAGCGGGGTATATTCATCTTCAGAATCGGCCAGGGTTAATACCGCATGGCGATGTGAGAAGGTGCCACGTTTAACATCTTCGCCGCTTAACCTTACCGGGAAACCTTCTTTCAACAGTGTGCCGTAGGCAAGTAATTCGCCCATAGCCCAATCAAACACCCCTGTTTTGTTAACCATAGCGTTACGGTCCTGGAATAGTTTTTCAATCTTCTTGAAGAATTCTTTACCGGTTGGCAGGTTGGTGATTTTATTACCAATTTCGGTAATAGTTTCTTTTGGTACCGATGTATCAACCGCGCTGATAAGTTCGCTGTGATTAGCTAAATGTAAGCCGCTCCATGCTCCTTCAAACATTGGGATGGTATCGGTAAACCTGTCTGATGCTTTTGCATCGTCGAGCATCTTCTGTAATTCGCCACGGAAATCCTTTTCCAGCGTTTTTACATATTTATCATCAATAGTACCTTCGGTTATTAATTTTTTGCTGTAGATCTGTAGCGGGTTAGGGTGTGCCTCTATAGCTTTGTATAATACCGGCTGGGTAAATTTAGGCTCATCGGCCTCATTGTGGCCATAGCGGCGATAACACAGTATATCAATAAATACATCCTCGTTAAACACCTGGCGGTATTCCATTGCCAGGTTTACTACATAAACCAAGGCCTCAACATCATCTCCGTTTACGTGAAAAACGGGAGAAAGCACAGTTTTCGCAACATCAGTACAATAAGTACTTGAACGTGCATCTTTATAGTTAGTGGTAAAACCTATTTGGTTATTTATGACCAGATGAATGGTACCGCCTGTGCGGTAACCATCAAGCTTTTCCATTTGTAAAACCTCGTAAACAATACCTTGCCCGGCTATTGATGCATCACCATGTATCAATATAGGGGCAATTTTTGAATGATCGCCGTTGTATTTAAAATCAATTTTTGAACGGGTAATACCTTCAACAACCGGGTCTACAGCCTCCAGGTGCGATGGGTTTGGACAAAGGCTAAGGTGAACCTTCTTGCCTTGTTTGGTTTCGATATCTGTTGAATAACCCAGGTGATATTTTACGTCGCCGCCAAAAGGAGATTCAGAATCAAAGTTTTTGCCTTCAAACTCGGTGAACACTTCCTGGTAGGTTTTCTCCATTATATTGGTAAGCACATTTAAACGGCCGCGGTGGGCCATACCAATAATAAATTCTTCTAAACCCAGCTCCGATCCTTTTCTGATAACCGAATCAAGCGCGGGAATAAGCGCTTCGGCACCCTCTAAAGAGAAACGTTTTTGACCAAGGAATTTTGTTCCCAAAAAGTTTTCAAAAACAACCGCCTCATTCAATTTGGCAAGCATTTGCTTTTTCTCGTCGGCTGTAAAGCTTGGGGTGTTGCGTTTGCTCTCCATCCTATCCTCAAACCACTTTAATTTTATAGGGTTGCGGATGTATGTATATTCGGCGCCAATAGCCTGGCAATAAGTTTGTTCTAATAACTGGCGAATATCGCGTAGCTTTGCAGGGCCTAAACCAACTTCTACGCCCGCGTTAAATACGGTGTCCATATCGGCTTCGCTTAAACCAAATGTTTCAAGCTCTTTACCCGGGAAATATTTGCGGCGTTCGCGTACGGGGTTTGTTTTAGTAAATAAATGGCCGCGCGTACGGTAACCATTTATCATATTCATCACATTTATCTCTTTCAGTAGATCTTCGGGCGTGGAAACTGCTGCTGCTGCTGCAGGGGCGGCCTGATTATCTTTACCAAAATCAAAGCCTTCAAAAAACTTTTGCCAGCCAAAATCCACCGCTTCGGGGTCTTGTTTGTAAGTTTCGTAAAGTGTGTCAATGTAAGCGGCGTTAGCGCTGTTTATATAATTTAGGCGATCCATGAGAAACCAATGTTTTGAAACGGTAGCAAAATTAAGCATAATACTCTCAAAAGCTGAAATAATATGCAATTAGTTTTAGATAGACATAGCAAAAGAAACTAACCGGTATGTTTTGAAGCTAAATAGTGAATTATTGCAAAATCATATAGATATAAATCTCTAATTTATATTACACAACAAGCGACCGTTACAGTAATTTTTGAACTGCGTCTATTGTATCATATACGGATTATCGCGCTGATTGTTGCGCAATACGCATGTAAATATTATGATTTAACAGTACCAGCCGCGGCGGGGAGCCAGGTGTCTATATAATCGCTTTTACTATCTAACTGATCGGTAGGTTTAGCGGCATTAAAAAACCGGTTGCTTTTAGTATCGTTACCAACACCGGCAACAAACGCCCAGTTACCCCAGTTACTTGCGGGTGAATAATCTATCAACTTTTCCTCAAAATAAAGTGCGCCCTTTGTCCAGTCTACTTGCAGCTCTTTGGTGAGGTAATTTGCAACTGCCTGCCTGCTGAAGTTTGTAATATACCCTGTGGCGTTTAGCTGGTGCATAGCGGCATCAATAAAAGGCACACCGGTTTCGCCATTTTTCCATTGTTCAAACAGTTCATCCTGGTTGTCGGCAGTTTCGGGTACCTGGCCAAACCCTTCAGAACGAAAGAATTTTCGCCCGTGTTTTTTAAACATAAAGCGGAAATAATCCCTCCATAAAAGCTCCAGCATAATAGGGTCGGTATTGGGCAGGTGGTGATCGCGGTGATAATTAACAACCTCCCAGTAAACCTGCCTCGGCGAGATGCACCCTACAGCAAGCCAGGGACCTAAACCGGATGAATTGCAGGCAGCACTACGCACATTTTTGCCCTGGCTTTGAATACAGTTCTCTAAATAATCATGCAACTGTTTTAAGGCCGCGGTTTCGCCACCGGTAAATTTCTCTTGAGCTCGTTCGTCGTCAAATGGCTCGGGGACACCTAAATCAGCGAGGGTGGGTAATTCGCCGGCATCCGTAATTTCAGGTATAACTATTTGCTCGGGGCTAATAACACTGGGCCTAACCGTACTATCGCGCTCCACCTTCTTTTTAAAGGTTACAAAACTATCAGGAATATCTTTTATAGGGAAAGGCAGGTCCTCCTTATGGTACATCGTGTGCCCGATGAAATGCTTAAGGTTAAGCTTCATTTTCCATAAAGCGGCTTCTACCTTTTCAGAAACATCGGTTTCATCAGGCGCAACTTCGCGGTGATGGTATACCTCATTTACCTGGTATTCTTCTGCTAACTGTGTAAGCACTTCGGCCGGATCACCAGTCCTGATGAGGAGGTCGGCACCAAAAGTCTGCAAGTTTTTACGGAGGTCGGCAACAGCTTCCAACAGGAAACGGGCACGGAAACTGCCGGTCTTAAGTGCGCCTAAAGCGCTGGTTTTAAAATAGAATGGATCAAAAATATACACCGGTAATACTTTATCGGCCCGTCGCACGGCTTCAGATAATATTTCATTATCATGTATGCGCAGATCATTTCTAAACCAAACCAGTATAACTTTATCACCCATAGGAACAACTAATCTAAACTTATTTAGATTAATTACAAAAATGGTAATTATTTATTTGCCCTGCACCGCTCACTGCAATATTTGACATCATCCCAACATTTTGCCCATTTTTTTCGCCATGTAAACGGCCTTTTGCAAATAGGGCAATGTTTTACGGGTAGGTTTTCTTTTAATATACGCGCCATATACAGAATAACAAATAACACAGTTTAGTGTTATATAATACATGTGTTAAATGATGAAAATGGCAAGTACAGGAAAAATGCCCTACATGCAAATAAAATAAGGTTGTAAGCCAGCCGTTTAATTATAGATAGTTATGACAAACCGAATAAAGAATATACCTATTTTTATCTATTAAAACAGAATAACATGGCAACCAGCGAAAGCATCCAGAAAGCATATATTGATTACGTATTGACCGAAGGCCAGCAGCCAAAATCGGTTTACGTATTTGCTAAAAAGAATAAAATGGCCGAAGAAGAATTTTACCGTTTCTTTGGATCATTTGACGCTGTAGAGCAAAGCGTTTGGGCCGACCTTATCCTTAAAACCTTGAGCGAAGTGCGCGCGCAGGAGATCTGGTCACAATACTCATCGCGCGAAAAGGCTTTATCATTCTTTTATAGCTTTTTTGAACTACTAAAGAGCAACCGCAGCTTTGCCGTATACAGTATTAAAAAGCACCGCAGTTTAGGTACGCCAAAGGTATTAGAGCCCGCAAAAGAGGTATTTGAGAATTTTGCAGAAACAATTCTGAACGAGGGTATAGAAACCCAGGAACTAAGCGACCGTAAATTCTTTAGTAAACGTTATAAAGATGCCCTTTGGGTACAGTTTGGCTTTGTGCTTAATTTTTGGATAAATGATGACTCTACCGGTTTTGAAAAAACTGATGAGGCGATAGAGAAAGGCGTTAATGTAACCTTTGATCTGTTTCAGCGCTCGCCAATAGATAACCTGTTTGAGTACGGTAAGTTTTTGGCTAAGAACGGAGGGCTGAAGGAGAAAATGGGATTTTAAAAGCGAGATATTTGCGTTTGCCGCGAGTTAACTCACCCCGACTTCGCTAACGCTGGTCGACCCTCTCTGCTTCGCAAAGAGGGTGGAGAATTTGATATAAAAAGCTCAAAACGCTTTTTATTTTTTCCCTCTTTCCTCGTATCGGAGAGAGGGTGGTCGAGCGAAGCAATGACCGGGCGAGTAAAATAGACGATAGGTAATTGAACAATAATAGAACACCTTTTGCTGCCGCCATTTTCGATATGCACGGTACTTTAATAGATAATACACCATACCATTTTAAAGCATGGCAGCGTTTGTTTAAGGAAAATGGTTTACAGGAATTAAGCCGCGAAACTTACCTCGCCGAAATCAGCGGTGTCCCTATTAAAAATACCATTGAATTTTTTTTTGGCGATGATCTTGATGAAGTAGAACGAATTAAAATTGCGCGGCGAAAGCAACAACTTTACGAAGAAGCTTTTAAGCCTTTTTTACTACCGGTAAACGGCCTTGAAACGTTTCTTTTTGACCTTAAAAACCTTGGGGTTGAAATTGCTTTAGCAACCTCATCAAATATGGCTGATGTCGATTTTATTTTTGAGGGAATAGCTATTCGCCAGTACTTTGATGCCCTAATTATTGGCAGCATGGTAAATGAGCCGAAGCCCTCGCCCCAAATATTTTTAAAGGCCGCCGAGCAACTTAATGTAAAACCGGAAAAGTGCCTGGTATTTGAAGATTCTATCGCAGGCCTTAAGGCCGGCCGTAACGCGGGCATGAAGGTTGCAGGTATTACAACAGCGCATCCTGCAACAACTGTTACCAAACTGGCCGATATGGTAATTAACGATTATACCGATATAAACCTGCACATAATGGCTGCATTATTTGATAATGAATAACATGAGCGAAAATACCTCTAACGAACAAAACAGCATACCTACCAGTAAGGTTGAACGCAGCGCGAAGTTTGTAAAAACGGGCTTTAAAATTGGCGGTAATTACATAAAGCATTATTCAAAAAAGCTATTTAACCCTGATATGGATAAATCGCAGTTGAACGAGGATAATGCTACAGACATTTATCAATCCTTAAGCGAATTAAAAGGCAGTGCCCTAAAGGTGGCTCAGATGTTGAGCATGGATAAAAACCTGCTACCGCAAGCTTATGTAGATAAGTTTACGCAATCGCAGTATAACGCGCCGCCGCTTTCGGGGCCGCTAATTGTGCAAACGTTTAAAAAATACTTTGGCAAAACGCCCGATCAGATCTACGATAAGTTTAACATCCGCTCTACAAACGCGGCATCAATTGGGCAGGTACACCAGGCCGAGCTGAACGGTAAAAAACTGGCGGTTAAAATACAATATCCCGGCGTAGGCGATTCCATATCGTCTGACCTTAAGCTGGTGAAGCCATTTGCGTTCAGGATGCTGGGCATGAGCGAAAAGGAACTGGACATTTACATGCGCGAGGTTGAAGAACGCCTATTAGAAGAAACCGATTATGAACTGGAGGTACGCCGGTCAATAGAGTTTTCTATCGCCTGCAAAAACCTGAACAACGTTGTGTTCCCGGGTTATTACCCAGATCTATCGAGCAAGCGCATAATAACGATGGATTGGCTGGATGGGCTTCACCTTAAAGAATTTTTAGCAACGGACCCCTCGCAGGAACTGCGCGACCAGATTGGCCAGGCACTATGGGATTTTTATAATTACCAGCAACATGAGCTTAGGGCCGTACATGCCGACCCGCACCCCGGCAACTTCCTGATAACGCCCGATGGCAAGCTGGGTTGTATTGATTTTGGCTGTATTAAAGTTATGCCCGATGATTTTTACTATCCATTCTTTTCTTTAACGTCAACAGGCCTGTTCAACAACAGGGAAGAAACCATCAAAGCCTTCCGTAAGCTGGAAATGATACTGCCTAATGATACACCGGCACAAATTGAGTTTTATTACACCATGTTTAAGCAAATGATAACCTTGTTTGCCAAGCCCTACATTACCGATTCGTTTGATTTTGGTAAGAAAGAGTTTTTTGATGACCTGTTTGGTTTTGGCGAAAAGGTTGCCAAGATGCCCGAATTTAAACAGGCGCGTGGTGTAAAGCACTTTATATATGTAAACCGTACAAATTTTGGCTTATACAATATTTTACATGAGTTGCAGGCAAATGTAAATACAGCCACTTATAAGCCACATGTAGAGGAAATAATCCAATAAATATTAAATGAACCCGATGACTATGGCAAGCGAAAGGCAGGCGGTAGATATCCATGCAACATTCGCGCAAAAATACCAGGCTTCAATATCGTTTACACGGCCTGTGCCTATATATGAGTTTGAACGTTGCCGGCAATATATACCAAATACTATCAGCAAAAAAAATACAACGCAAAAAAAGCAAATGATCAGTACTTGAAAATGTTGTGTTAACATGTGTGTATTTAGCGGGCTAACTATTTATTAACCTATAGCAAGGCAAAAACTTTACCACTCCGGCTATAAGTGATCAAATGGCCCCGTGTGGCTTTTTTTACGTTGAAGATGAGCTGATTGTTACGGCTATATTAAATATACAATGGCAAAAAGTTAACAAAATGGGGAATTTAACACCCTTATTAATCTTGAGTAACAGCCAGTAATATTGCAATAATTGACAATAGGATACTAAGCACCCAGCTTATAGATGCCTTTACCGACCACGCCTGTATATCGGGTAAGCGCCCTGTACCTAAATACGATTTATACTTGCTGCGGCTGTACAAACCATACATAATTGTACATAACACTAACAGTGCAAGTAAACAAGCTACCACAACACGAAAGTTCCGAATTAACATTATTTTAATATCCTATTAATAGATAAACGAGGATTAGGTTAAAAAAGATTTATACTCTACTGTTAATTCAGAAAAGCAACAACCTTAACAATGATCAGGTTATGTACAATTGGTTAGTGTACAATTATTAGTCAATAATAAGGGGCGTTATAGCTGCAAGTATTAAAACAATAGTCGCTATCCAACTTAAAGTTGATTTCATTGCCCATGTTTGTACATCTGTTAACCTGCCCGTGTGTGCAAATGCACTTGCACGGTTATGGCAATAAACAGCGTATGCCCCTAATAAAACAATAACGGTAGCTGTAGTAAATACTACAATTAATTGAAAAGTTTGCGTAAACATAATATTAACTCTTAATATGCATTTAACATAGTCAGACGTTAAAATGTTTACAAAGTTTAATTATTTTTTTACAGTTAATAAATTCGTGCCAATATTAATTGGCCAAATAACATTTTGAGTTTATAGCAAACAACTTCTAAATACCGATTTTAAAACACCGGGGCCTTAATGTTTGTTGCAATTGCATGAAAGTGTTACTTGCAGGTGCTAACGGATATATAGGTGCACGCCTTATACCCGTCTTACTGGAAAAAGGCCATACTGTTGTTTGTCTTGTGCGCGACAAACGCCGCTTTCATGAACAAAACAACTACAGCGATAAAGTCACCTTGCTAACAGGCGATTTGCTAAAAGAAGAAAGCATACAAAGCTTTCCTGATGATATAGACGCCGCTTATTACCTTGTACATTCAATGGCCCAGGCAAATGATTTTGCTATGCTTGAAGCCTTATCGGCACATAATTTCGCTCAGGCCATAAACAAAACTAATTGCAGGCAAATAATTTATCTCAGTGGCATTACCAATGATAATGATCTGTCTGATCACTTACTGTCCCGAAGGCATGTAGAAGATGTTTTAAAAGAAGCTAAAGCGGCAGTAACTGTATTAAGGGCAGCCATCATTATCGGTTCGGGCAGTTCATCATTCGAGATCATTCGCGACCTTACAGAAAAGTTGCCCATTATGACCGTTCCGCGTTGGGTTAACACCAAATGCCAGCCTATTGCTATCCGCGATGTATTGGCTTATCTTGAAGGAGTGCTTTTGAACGATGCGTCATTCAATAAAACATTTGATATTGGCGGGCCCGACATACTTACTTTTAAGCAGATGATGCTTACCTATGCCAGGGTGCGTAAGCTTAAGCGATATATTATTACTATCCCATTCCTTTCGCCCAAGATCTCGTCATACTGGTTATACTTTGTAACATCAACCAGCTACTCGCTTGCACAAAGCCTGGTTGATAGCATGAAGAACGAAACCATTATGAAGGACCACGATATTGATACTGTGGTTAAGCGCGATTGCCTTACATATGAGGAAGCATTGAAGCTGGCGTTCAATAAAATAGAACAAAACTCAATAGTAAGCAGCTGGAAAGATGCACTTAACAACGGCTACCTTACATCGGGCTTTATGGACCAGATAAAAGTACCGCAAAACGGCACCCTCGAATACAAAGTAAAACAACCCTTTAAGCGCGATAGTGCCGAGGTACTTCAAAATATTATGGCCATCGGGGGTAACCGTGGCTGGTATTATTGGGATTGGATCTGGAGCATCCGTGGGTTTTTAGATAAATTATTTGGCGGCGTAGGTTCAAGGCGGGGGCGCACCAGTAGCATTAGCGTTTCGCCGGGCGATGTTATAGATTTTTGGCGGGTACTTCTTGCAGATAAAATTAATAACCGCCTGCTGCTATATGCCGAAATGAAATTACCGGGCGAGGCATGGCTCGAGTTTAAAATTATTGAGCGACACAATCAGGCTTTTTTAAGCCAGGTTGCTACCTTTAGGCCCAGGGGGTTATGGGGAAGGCTGTATTGGTACCTCATGTGGCCATTCCACCTTTTTATATTTAAGGGTATGGCAAAACGTATAACAGATTTTAAGGAACAGAAAAAACAAATTTAATATAGGGCGCTGAACCGGTTATGAAGCAATTACTTCAAATTTCCATTCATCCCAATAATACATAACCTATAACATGTCTGATAAAAACATCCTCATAACCGGCGGGTCGGGCCTGCTGGGCCGCGAACTAACTGACGCGCTTTTAGCACTCGGCCATACCGTAAGCCACTTAAGCCGCAGCCCGGGCAAAAACCCTCATGTAAAAACATTTATATGGGACGTGGCTAAAGGGCAGATTGACCCGCACTGTATAGATGGCGTTGATACTATTATACACCTTGCGGGTGCAGGCATTGCAGATAAACGCTGGACGGATGAACGCAAAAGAGAAATAGTAGAAAGCCGCACCATGTCCATAGCTCTTATATATGCTTTAATGCAAGAGAAAGCGCATAGGGTGCATACGGTTATATCAGCATCGGGCATTAACTATTATGGCGGCAATCGTGGCAATGAGTTACTGACAGAAAACAGCCAACCCGGGCAAGATTTTATTGGTAATTGTTGTATAGCCTGGGAAAAAGCGGTGGATGAAGGCAAACAGTTCGATATCCGGATACTAAAATTTCGTACAGGTGTGGTACTTACTACCAAAGGGGGGGCTTTGCCACAATTAGCCATGCCTGTAAAACTCGCTGTGGGCTCGCCATTAGGTTCCGGCGAGCAATGGGTACCGTGGATCCACCACCGGGATGCTATTGATATGTATTTAACGGGCTTAAATAACGAACAACTTAGCGGGGTATATAACATGGTTGCACCGCATCCTGTAACCAACAAAGAACTGACCATAGCAGTTGCCAAACAGTTACACCGCCCGCTTTGGGCCCCAAACGTGCCTGCTTTTTTAATAAAGCTGCTGTTTGGCGAAATGGCAAGCCTGGTATTGGGCAGCACAAAGGCATCAGCACAAAAAATTGAAGACGCGGGGTTTAACTTTAAATACCCGGATGTAGCTTCGGCTTTAAAAGAAATTTATGGATAAAGATACCCCCATTAGTGTTTTTTGGTTTCGCCGCGATTTGCGGGTAGAGGATAATGCCGGCCTGTACCATGCCCTTAAAAGTGGCAACCCTGTAATGCCCTTGTTTATTTTTGATAAAGAAATATTAGATAAGCTGGAAGACAAAGATGACGCCCGCGTTAGCTTTATTTACAAAGCCATTAAAGAAGTTAATGAAAAGTGCCTTAAGCACCACAGCGGTGTATTGGTTGTATATGACCATGCTGAACACGCCTGGGCAAAGCTTATTAAACAATACAACATAGCCGCCGTTTTTACCAACCATGATTATGAACCTGCCTATGCCGATGACCGTGACAACGAGGTAAAAGCACTGCTGGCTAAACATAACATTGAGTTTAAAACGTATAAGGACCAGGTAATTTTTGAAAAGAATGAAGTAACCAAAGACGATGGCAAACCATATACTGTTTACACACCTTATAAAAACAAATGGTATCAAAAGCTAAAGCCGTTTTATCTTAAGGCCTACCCTACCCAAAAGTATTTAAAAAACCTGTTTAAATTTAAAGCCCCTGCATTACCTGCTTTAGAAGAGATGGGGTTTGAGAAAAGTGAAATTGACTACCCGGAGAAAGAGTATGATAGTGTAATTGAACATTACGCTAAAAACCGCGATTTCCCTGCCATAACCGGCACTTCTCATGTTGGAGTACACCTGCGTTTTGGTACCGTAAGCATCAGGCGCTGCGCACGCGATGCTAATGAGGCGCATGACAAAACCTGGCTTAACGAGTTAATATGGAGAGAGTTTTACATGATGATCCTTCATCATTTCCCGGAAACGAGAAATAAGGCGTTTAGGCCCGAATATGACCGTATTAAATGGCTTAACAACGAAGAGCAGTTTGAAGCCTGGTGCCAGGGTAAAACAGGTTTTCCATTGGTGGATGCAGGGATGCGCGAGTTAAACACGACAGGCTACATGCATAACCGCGTGCGTATGGTTGTAGCCAGCTTTTTAAGTAAAGACCTACTGATAGACTGGCGCTGGGGCGAAGGTTATTTTGCCCGCAAATTGTTAGATTATGAAATGGCCAGCAATGTAGGCGGTTGGCAGTGGGCGGCCGGCAGCGGCACCGATGCTGCGCCATACTTTAGGATATTTAACCCGGATAGCCAGTTGAAGAAGTTTGACCCCAAATTAGAGTACATAAAAAAATGGGTTCCGGAATACGCCGACTTCAGCAAGTATCCAAAACCCATTGTTGACCACGCTTTTGCGCGCGACAGATGTTTAAAAGCCTTTAAAGCTGCATTAAATAAATAGCCTAAGGCTATTCAACTTTAGTTACGGTAAACTCGAACCTAAGCACCGAATTTGCCGGTATAGAGGTTTGCGCTGTTGGGCCATAACCTAATGCCGATGGTACAATTATGGATATTGTTGTACCTGTTACAGCATGTTTTGTTAGTGCTTGTTCTACACCGTCAATTAAATTGTAAGGCGTTAAAGTAGTTGCTGTAGTTGCAGCAGAGTTATCAAAAACAAAACCATTTAGCAACGCACCCGCGTAATTGGTGGTAATGGTAGAAAACTCATTAATTTGGCCGGGTGTACCGGTGCCGGGTGTGGTAACTTTATACCAATAATGGGCTTTGGCATTAACGTCTGACGAATCTTTCTGGAAACCCGTTAAGTTATTAGCAGTCATGTAATTTTTAATGACCAAGTCGTCATAGGCATTTTGATTGCCAATTACATGCACATAATAATCAAGGCTTTGGTTACCGGCAATGCGGCTGTTTACATTAGTTATACTACCCGATCCAAAGCCGTTTACGCCATAGGCTAAACGCGATGGTATGAGCAAACGCATGCTTGCACCTTTATATTGAAGCAGGTTGTGTATAGCCAATTGCAAACCTTTTGGCAAATTAGCAGCAGTTAAGTGCCCCAAAAATTCGCTCATGTGGTTGTTAATGGTATCAGACGATACGTATTTACCGTCAAAAGTTTTCAGGGTATAAACCAGCGATATTTTATCAGAATATTTTAAGGTATCACCACTTCCAGGCATCAAAATTTTATAATACATACCGGTAGTGCCGGTGCCATCTTTGGTAGTATCTGCCTTAAAGTCATTTAAGCCGTTAGCCTTAATATAAGCATCTATCTGCTGCTTATCAAATTCCCTGATATCCGGCTGGTTATCAAGTTTTTTACAAGCGCTTAGTGCTACAACTGTTATTAATAAAAAAGTAAAGATCTTTTGTTTCATCTAAAGTTAGTTCGTTACATCTAAAAGTTCAATATCAAAATCAACCACACTATTTGCAGGCAATTTAATCTCCGGCTGGTCGTAAGGCCCGTAACCATAACGGGATGCCGCTATAATACGGATCTTACCGCCTTTTTTCGCGTACGGTATTCCAAGTTTCCAGGCCCTTAAAACCTCACCCAATGTAAATGAAGGATGAAAGTTGTTGCTTTGCGCAAACACCTCTCCGGTTGTGAGTATTCTGCTGGTGTAATCTATTGTTATACGGGTCGAATTTGTAAATATCGCATTACCGGTTCCCGCCCTTTCTTCAACATAATATACACCTGTTTTAATACCGGCGCTGTCGATCTGTTTAATTTTGGCACCTAAACCCGGCGTGGCTGCTACATAATCTTCAATTATCTTCTGATCTATATCGGCTTGCGTTCGCTCATCAGCAACAGGGTCGTAACCTTTTTTGCAGGAGGTAAAACAAACTACACATAAGAATAATATCAGCAGTACCCTGTTCATTCAGTTTTCAAAAGGCAAATTTATTGTTTTAAATCGCAAATACAGCAGCTTAACACTTTTTAACAATTAGCGGTTGCTAAAAGCTAACGTTCAGGGTTTGTAATTAAGTGTAAGCTGGTTAATTTTTTTAAGCATATCCGTTAAATACTGCTTATCTGCATCGCTAATATGGGCGTTTAAATAGTTATTAAACTGTTTTACAACGTTTTTGGCAAGCTGCCGTTTTTCTTTACCCAGGTCGGTCAAATATATCTTTACCGATCGCTTATCCCCTTTGTTTGATTCGCGGTAAATAAGTCCGGTTTGTTCCAGTTGGTTCAACATGCGCGATAAGCTGGTAGACTTAAGCCCCAGCAATGCCGCTGCCTGCGATACGGTTGTGCCCTCCTCATCAATATTAATAAGCAGGTAACCGATAGATTGTGTAATACCAAATTCAGTAACTAACTGGTTGTACCGGTTGGCAACTGTTTGCCAAACGATCTTTAAAAAGTAATCAATTGTTTCCTGGTGTTTTACACTGCTTCGCATACTTCACAAACATAACATTTTTAAAGCCGAATAATATCGAATAATGAATTTCGAATGTCCAATATCGAAGTTCACTTTATCATTCATCATTTACAATTAGGTGTTCGATATTACTTTTATTGCATTCTTTTACCACCCTATCGCGGTATCATCACCTCGTGGGTCGGCACCACCCTCATAGCCGGTTTCTGTTTTTAAAATAGCATCCACACGACCGATGGCTCCCCTGCCCGATAGCTTGTATCCTTTTTTAGTGAGCTTATTTTTCACATCGTCGCTTAAAGCTCCTGTTTCAATTTCTACATCATCAGGCAGCCATTGATGGTGGAAACGCTTTGCACTTACTGCTTGTTGCATGTCCATATCAAATTCTAATACATTTAACACTGTTTGAAAAACCGAGGTGATAATTGTAGAACCGCCGGGCGTGCCTACTACCATAAACAGCTTGCCGTTTTTTTCGACGATAGTTGGCGTCATGCTCGATAGCATACGCTTGCCCGGCTGTATGCTATTGGCTTTACCACCAATAAGGCCATACATATTAGGCACACCGGGTTTCGAGCTAAAATCATCCATCTCGTTATTAAGCAAAAAGCCCGCGCCGGCCACAAATATTTTAGAACCGAATGTATCATTCAATGTAGTGGTAATAGATACCGCGTTCCCATCCTTATCAACAATAGAGTAATGCGTGGTTTGGTCACTTTCGTAACCAACAAAAGCACCGGGCTGTATGCTGCTGCTTGGGGTTGCCGCATCCCAGTTGAAAGTTTGCATTCGCCCGTCGATATATTCATGGTTCAGAAGGCTGTCTACAGGCACTTTGTAAAAATCAGGGTCGCCAAGATATTTGGAGCGGTCGGCATAAACCCTGCGCTCGGCTTCGGTAATTAATTGAACTGTGCTATCGCTATTAAAACCAAAGTGGTGTAAAGGATATTTTTCTACAGAACGCAGTAACTGCAGTAATGCAATACCCCCGCTTGATGGTGGCGGCATGGTAATAATATTATAGTTTTTATATTTGCCCGTAACAGGCTTACGCCATACTGAATGATAGCCCTTCAGGTCAGCTTTGGTGAATAAGCCTTTTCCTGCCTGCATTTCGGCAACTATTAAATCTGCAACCGGACCTTCGTAAAAACCTGCACGGCCCCTATCGCGAATGGCAGCCAGCGTTTTGCCCAAATCTTCCTGTATTAGTATGTCGCCCTCTTTATAACCTTCCTTTTTAATGAGGTAATTTTTACCGGGGTTTAATTTCTTAAATTCCGAAGTAGTGCGGTTAATATCTGATGCCAGGCGTTTTGTCATTTTAAACCCTTTAAAAGCGAGGTTAATTGCGGGCTGTACCAGCGTTGCCCACTTTAGCTTGCCGAATCTTTTGTGCGCCTGCACCATACCGTCAACAGAGCCGGGCACACCCGATGCCTGGTGGGTGTATAAACTCATATCCGGTATTACATTGCCCGCATGGTCAAGATACATATCAGCAGTTGCCTTGGCGGGTGCCATCTCCCTGAAATCCAGCGTAGTTGGAGAACCTTTTGCCGGCCGATAAACCATAAAACCGCCCCCGCCAATATTACCCGCCTGGGGATGGGTAACAGCCAGTGCAAACTGTACAGTTATGGCTGCATCAACCGCGTTACCACCCTTTTTTAGAATCTCGAGCCCGGCCTTTGCAGCATCTGGATAGGCGCATACCACCATCCCATTCTTATAAGAAAAGTTAGCAGAAGGCTGATCTTGCGCTAACGCAATTTGCCAAGTAAATAAGACTGATATAATTATTTTAATAGATATCCGTGACCTTAAACTCATACTATAAACGAATTATTTTGGCAATTTAACCCATTTAAAAGCATATTTGCAACGCATCAGATCGCTAATATTTTTGAATTTGGTAATCAATGGCATTTAAAATATATCCATTATAAATTTCGTAAAAACAGCATAAAATGGCATTTTCGCCGTTTATAACGCAAAAACCACCTTCAAACTAAGGTAGCCTGCATTAATTTTATAAAGGCACCTACTTAAAAACTACCCTACATGAAAAAATTTACACTCATTGCACTATTACTCACTTCGTTTTTATTTGCAGGCAAAACCCTGCACGCGCAAGATTACAACACAGCCGTTGGCTTAAAATTTGGCGGTTACGAAAACGGCGTGTCTGTTAAATATTTTATGAACAGCACCACCGCTATTGAAGGTGTGCTTGGTATACGTAACCATGGCGCTGTGCTAACCGGCTTATACGAATTACACCAGCCCGCCTTTAGCACACCGCTGCTAAAATTTTATTACGGCTTTGGTGCCCACCTTGGCTCGGTAGGTAAAGGGGTATACAAGCGCTTTGGCAGTGATGATAACGTTTATAATGATAGCCATATATTACTTGGCGCCGATGGGGTTTTGGGCCTTGAGTATAAATTGAAAGATTCGCCAATCGCATTCAGCCTTGATCTTAACCCGCGCCTTGAACTGGCTACCGGGCCATTTTTTGACCTTGCCCCGGGCTTAGGCTTAAAATACACGTTTTAAACGGAATAACATATCTTATAAACAACAAAGCCTGTGCAATTGCACAGGCTTTGTTGTTATTTTATAATTATTACTTTTTTGGAGTACACCTTATTGCCCAAGTTGAGTTTTAAAATGTAATTCCCCGGCAATATATCAGTAGTGTTGATCACAGTGCTATAGTTGCCCGCCGCATTTACCTTTTGCGTAGTTTTATACACTACCTGCCCGGCAGTGTTCACTAATGAAATACCAAGGTTACCCGCATCCTTAGCCTCAAATACAACATTCAAATAAGTGGTTGCAGGAACAGGGAATACCGTTAAACCAATATCCGTTCCCCCGTCGGGATTTTTAGCTACTATAGCATAAGCAAATTTATCAGACACGGCTAAACACCCATTATCCAGCGTAACCTGCACCTGATAGTTACCGCTTACTAATGGTGTATAAGCTGCAGTAGTAGCACCTTTTATTACCTCACCATTCAGCAGCCATTGGTTGTTGGTGTTGATACTCGATGTTAAAACATCACCTGTTTGGGTAATTACGGGCCTGGTAATAGTTACAGGCACGCGTGTTACCGATGCGCAACCGGGGCTGCGTAATTGCATATCGTAAAAATAGTAGTAATAGCTTTCGGGATTTGGGGTAGCTGTATTCCCAGCTATTGAGAATAAATCGCTCACAGAGAACGGGTATCCCGTAACACCATCTTTATTACGATATATAGTTGCGCCATTCTCATAAGTTGGTGTTATGGTATAATCACCGGCGGCCGGTAAGGTTAAATTAAGCGTATAAATTTTACCCTGGTCGGCAACATCGTTAGGTTGTTCGCCGGGCGCCGCTGTTGTACGGGTAGCTGTAACATTAAGGGTAACCGCCGATACTACTTCGCCATTGCTATTAGTCGCAGTAAAGGTTATGCGGCCCGGGTTACCAATATATAGCCTGGCACTCTCTATAACCACTGGTATTTTAGTGGTGATATTTACGCTTGTTGTAAACTGGTTATACCCACCTGTCGGGAAAAAATTTTTGTTTATCGGGCCTACCTTCCCGCTAAAATCATTTAATCCGGCATAAAACGTATTATTGACCGGTGCGGTAGTAACACTTGCCGGCGAGCCGTAGCCTACCGGGATGGCATCAGTCGGCGCTTTATACCAAAACACTTCGCCATCGCCATTGCCCAGGAGTAAGTACGAATTGGTGTTGGCACAAAAATAAGCCTGCAGGTTACTTATCTCCGGCGGTATGCCTATAGTTATGTTGCCGGTAGCCTTATCATTAGAGATAATAGGATCGCCGGGTAATTTTGTTTCGGCCAGTACGGTGTAAGTAGCTCCGGGTGTAGTATTAAACTTTCCGCTAATGGTAAAATCTGTTTCTTCTGCCGGACTAAGCGTACCCCCATATATTTCATTAAACGTGGTTACCGTATTGTTATTTATTGCAACCGTTACCGTAACCGGGATATTGCTAATAGCGGCGCTGCCAAAATTTTTAAGCCTTACGGTTACAGCAACAGCCGTTGCACAGGTAACCCCGGCATCGGCATTTGTTATGGCAATAGCTCCGGCATCAGCAGCGGGTTTTAAGAATTGCACACGGTAATCTTGTGTTTCTCCTTTGGCATATGTACCGCATGCGGTGATGGACGATGCCGCGTTTGTTTCGTTGAGTACAATACGCAAAAGGCTGATATTGCCCGGGGAAACGGTAGCCGGCACAGTTAAATTTCCACTAATAGTGCCTGTAGCACTTATTATAGCTGTAGTTACCGCAAGTTCATCATCATCAAAAGTGCCATTTCCATTCCAGTCGATAAATATTTTCGCGGCTTTATTAAAATTAGCGCCGCATGTGCCTAACATTATACTATATGGGTAAGTTTTACCTGCCTCCAGTTGAATAGATGTACCTGTATTATCAGTAAAACCTGTGCAACCGACCGGCGCAGTATAGGTAACATTAGATAAGGAGAACCTGATGATCTTAGAATCGGTAGTTGATGCCGGTGCAGAGGCACAATATGGACTGCCACCCGCTCCCGTTACAATAACCGAATATGCCTGGCTTCCCGATCTTAGGGTACCTTTGTGCGAAATGGTAATGGTATACTCTTTACCCGGTACGGCATTGGCAATATAAACCTGCTCAATATTATCCCTTATGTTATCGCCGTTGGTAGCCGGTGCCGATGGGTTATCGGGCGATAATACCCAGGGTGAATATGTGGTCGCTCCGTCATTTATACGCAGGTCGAGGTCATTCACCAGCTTTGGGGTACGGTCGTTTATAGTGGTACCGGCAGTTGGCGTACCTTCAGGGTCAGTCCATGATATGGTAACGGCTAAAGGCCCAACGCCCGATGCGGTCACCTTAAATGTTCGGATCTGCCCCTGGATTAAAGTTGCTTCGTTAAGCATGCTTTTTGTACCATTATCTGTAATGGCCTGTGCGGCGCTCTTCATATCTAAAAGCCCCCAGCCATAAATATAATCGGGGCCAACCTTCCCGGCATCAAAAGCGGTGTGGCAGGCCAGGCCTTTTAAAGTTGCGGCACGCATAAAAGCGCCATTGTTTTTTTGCGCGTAATATTCCTGCAACAGGTATAAGGAGCCTGTAACATTGGGTGCCGCCATTGACGTGCCCGATAATGTCAGATATGAGCCCGGGCCTTGTGTGCCTGTGGATAAGATACCTTCGCCATCACCAACAATATCCGGTTTGATGCGACCGTCATCTGTTGGTCCCCAGCTACTAAAGTATGATATAGCCACATCATTACGGTTAACCGGGCCATTTGGCAACGGGCCTACCGAACCTACTGTAAGTATATTTTTTGCGTTACCCGTAGTAGTAATAATATCGTAACCATCATTACTGCTGATGTTTGCGGGCCTGGGCCCTTTGTTTACAAATGTAGGATTGGTGCGGCTGGCAAACCCGTAATAGGCTGTACCTACAGCCGGGCCGTTACTTGAGCGGCTGTTACCTGCCGATTCTACAATTAAGTAATAAGGGGCGTTGTAGGCTATCTGGTCAAAAGACTGCACCCGCGAGTCATAAAAGCCGAAGTTATAATCTTCATTATCGCCGGGCAGGCCATACCATTCCCATCGCGCCTCGCTGCTGTTATAATCCCACCCGCCAACATCACCATACGAATGGTTAGATAGCAACAGCCCTGTGGCAGCCGCGCTCATTTCGGATACATCGTTATCAAAATCCCAGGCCGAAAGTGTAGACGCTTCATAAGCCATACCTTTTGCCGGCGCATTTATACCTTTAGCTATAAGGGTACCGGCAACATGTGTAGAGTGATCTATCACCCCTGTATTATCTCTGGCTGTTATGGTTTTATCAGCAAATTCGCGATGTGCCTGGTATACCTCGCCACCATCCCACATGCCTAATTTATTATTTAAAAATGTGCTGCCGCCGGTAAGGTTAAGGCCTAACGCGCCACCGGGTTGTACGGTATTGGTACCTGTTGTTGCAGCCGCGGTTGTGTTGTTATGGGTAATTAAATAAATAGGGAAACCATGGCTGTTAACACCTTCAAGCGCAACCAGATTACCGGCCTTGGTTGTTCTGCGGATAGCCCAGCCATTTACCTTGGCTAATGAGATGGCTTTTTGATGGCCGATGTTAAATTTTTCAGCCGAACGAACAGATAAGGCATCCAGTTGCTGCTTTTTAAAAGCATCTACAGGAATTTGCCGCTGGGAAAACGCCGGACTTATACAACAAAACCATAATAAGTTTAATAATAATACCCGGTATAGTTTTGTCATAAGATATTGGCATCGTATTTACAAGTTTCCGCATTTAATGGCGCAATTAAAAATATTACGGAGTGATTTTTGCATCTACTATTACCAGCAAATATTTTCTGCAATAGCTTATTCCTTCCAAGTGCGTATAATAAACAAATGTTGGAAGCAAATTCTTCAATGCGCGCGATGTGAAATCATTTCCCCATTGTGTGTATCTAATTACCCGTTTTTAACTAATTCAAAGACCTCATAAAAATAATACTTTTCGCAATCTAACGTCCATAACGTTACGTATTTAGTATGTTTTTGCATAAAATATTAATAACAGGGCACATTTTAGGGCCTTGCACAATTTTTGCAAAGCAAGGCCTAAGACCCCTAATACGTTGAAACAATTAGTATATTTTTTATTATTTATTACTTGCTGTATAACCACTAACATTGCTTATTCGCAGGAGTATACTGATAATTCAACTTATTATTATAATAGTTTCGAATCGGCAACAGCCGGTACAATTTCTTCTTTAGGCGCATCTGGTAATGGCAACGCAACCAGGACATCAGCAAGCGTTACAATTGATGCTTCTACCAGCTCACCACTCGAAGGCTCTGTAAGCCTCGCCTCAACTAACTTAAATGCTGTCAGCGCTATTCGTTGGGATCTTTTAGGAAATGGCACTTCAGGCATAAATCTTAACTCAACTGATTATGAGTGGAATTTTATATATAAAAACAATAGTTCTTCGTCAAACGATGACCCCGACCAAATAGCTGCTAACAAAAACTCCTGGAGGTATTGGCTTATAGCAAACGGTTATGCAGATAATAATATGCAGGGGTTTTATATATCGCATGTGGGTACAAACCTTGTATTACGTTATAGGTATGATGCTGTAGCAGGTAGTGGGCGCTATAACCCCATCTTATCTACGGCTTTACCAAACGACCAAACTGCTTATATGATAAAGGTGCAACGCATGAAGGCTGGTACATGGGCAATCTATTTAGATAAATATGTTGCAGGTATGACAACCGCGAAGACACTTGTAAATATAGGTTCTGACAACACCGGTAGCACAACATTTTTTACTTACTACTATTCTTATTTACAATCAACCAGTACTACTGCATCACGTTTCCAGTGGGATAAGTTTGATATGTATACACGTATCCTTAAATTTGTAGGGACAAACGCAAACAGCGCTTCAAACGGCATTACTCAACCACCCTATAGTGAAAATCAAACTGTTATATTTTATGGATTGCAGGTACAAAGCCGAGGTAACTTCCCTATATGGAACCAGATGTATTTTTCAACTACAGGCCCAGGCTTAAATGACTATTTTAGTAGCAATTCGGGTTCCATTTATAAGTCATACGATTCATATTATTCAACAGCTACAGACCAGCCTGTAGCTACCGGTGTACAACTAAGCGGAAGCGGCAACAACGCCATATATGCATCTAATATGAGAGATACCATTGCTTCAAGCGGAAATACAGATGGCTCTTTATCTACACCTCAGTATTACTTTGTTACCGGAACTACTTTAAGTAATTTGAATTACGGAAACCCGCCAACCGGAACAGTAACAATTTCTGGTGTGAATAATTTTACAGAACGACCAAGTGGTTCTCCTACCACAATTTCTTATACTAATACCACTGCAACGAGTACTACTATTACCTTTGGTAAAGGGTTTGACTGGAAAGGCGGAACGGCTACATCGGGCGAGTATCTTTGGAGCACGCCTGCAAATTGGGCGAATAATACAGTACCGGGCTCATCAGATATAGCCCGGTTCGGAGTTGGAACAAATACCTTTACAACACAGCCTACCCTTTCTGCCAGTACAACGGTAAGTAAAATTATAATAGGACCTAACACTATTAGCAGTACTAACAATGCTACTAACCTCTCTTTAAAGGCCAGCACACTAACCGCTACTAACGGTATAGCTGTAGACGCGGGCGGCAACCTGGCTTTATCGGGCACATCGAATGCTTCAAGGGGCACTTTAACATTTGGCTCATCAAGTTCTACAGTAATCAGCCCAACAGGTACACTTTCCGCCCAATATGTAAATGTTACAAATAATGGTACGCTTACATTGCTTTCAGATGCTACAGGCTCGGGATCTATAGGCGCATTGATCGGATCTACCTTGACAAGCGCCGCCGCTAAAACATTTGTACAACGTTATATTTCGGCTGTTAGGGGTTACCGTTTATTTTCATCGCCCGTAACGTCAGACGGAAGCAACTATTCGTTGGCATACTTAAAAAGCAATGCATACATCACCGGCTCAACCGGAACAACCGGTGGGTTTGATAAAAGTGGTAGTCCAACCGTTTATTTCTTTCGCGAAGATGTTGCACCATCGCAAACATCATTTGCAGGTGGTAATTTCAGGGGGGTAAATAATATTTCAAATATCCCCTATGCTTTTGACAATGAAGCCAGCACTTACAATATTCCGGTTGGTAATGGCTTTCTATTTTTCTTTAGAGGCGATAGGGGCATCATCAATGTAAATGCGGCAACCATATCAACCACAAAAGCAGGTGCAACTACCTTTACCGCTTCGGGCACTATCAATACAGGCAGTATTACGGTTAAGCCATGGTATACACCAGGCAGTGCATTTTTAGGTTATAGCACGGCCCTTGCAGCTAATGCGCCAATAAGAGGCTATAACCTGGTGGGTAACCCTTATCCATCAACCATTAACTGGGAAAAATATAACCGTAACGGCGTAAACTCTTCAATATATGGCAGCAATAGTTTGCCATCAACCATATATGTATATAATTCAACAACTAAGCAATACGCAAGTTATCAGCCAAACACCAATGCTATAACTTCTGTAGCTGATACTACAACAACCATTGCCCCGGGTAACGCCGTATCAAGCGATGGCGTTGCAAGCAATATGATAGCCAGCGGGCAGGGCTTTTTTATCGTGGCTAATTCTACAACACCTACAACACAATCACTTACCTTTCGCGAAACATCTAAAACCTCTACGTTACCCGCAACTGCAAGCATAGCCAAAATAATGAGCCTGCCCTCAAAACAATTAATGACCACAGCACCAGTTGCAGGCGCTGCATCTGCTGATGCCATTTTTAGGGTTAAACTTGCAAAAGACGATGTTAATACAGATGCGGTTACATTTGTGTTGAATAATAAAAATGACGCGAAGTTCTCATCTGAAGAAGATGCTTTAGATATTGGCGGCAACGGCGCGCAGGTAAGTTTATCGGCAATATCAGCTGATAATATCTTGCTGAGCATTAACCGGGTACCTTTACCAAAATTAACCCCGCAAATATTACCTATAACAGTTGATGGTAATACCACAGGCTTATATTCGTTAAAAATGGATATGCTTCAAAACCTGCCGCCATTATACCAGGTTTTCCTGAAAGACGCATTCAAAGGCGACTCATTAGATATGCGCGCAAACACCACCTACAACTTTAATATTGACAGAAATAATGCTAAAAGTTTCGGTGATAAACGTTTTACTTTAGTCATTCGCCAAAACCCCGAACTTGGTTTGAAACTTTTAGGTTTTAACGGCGATAAGGTTACTACAGGTGTTAAACTTACCTGGGTAGCCGAAAATGAGGGCAACTATACAAATTATACGGTTGAGCGCAGTATTGATAATGGCCAAACATTTGAAATTGTGGGCGGCCTGCATGCTACAGGTGACGGTAAGTATAACATTACCGATACCAAACCTATAAAAGGTTTAAACCAATACCGTTTAAAACAAGATGATGTTAACGGCACCATCAGCTATTCTAAAACGGTAAACATTATGTATGCCGATGTTGAAACCGTTACTATTAAAGCATTTAACGTGTATCCTAACCCTGTTAGCAACACTGTAAACGTTAGCATTATTAATCCTGCAACCACTGCAACTACTTATACCATTAAAATATCGAACGGTAGCGGATCTTTAGTAAAGAATGCTGTATCTAAACAAGCTACCTGGCAAACTAATGTTGCTGATCTGTTACCGGGAACCTACTTTGTACAGGTAATTAATAATACTACCAGCACTGTAATTGGTAATGGCAAATTTGTAAAACTGTAACAGACCGCATTTATTAAGGGTAAGTGATCATGATAAAAAAGATATTTGCCATAATCTTCCTGTTAACTATCCATACTATCTCTTTCGCGCAAATAACAAACCCCTGCGCCGGTGCCGACGATGATGAACCATGCCCGCTAGATACCTGGGTTTACGTTTTGGTAGTTATTGCAATGATCTATGGCGCATACAAAATGCATCAGAAGCAAAAAAGCAGTTATTTGCAGCCAACTTACCTGTAATTGCCTCATACAAAAGCAGTTATACACATCAAATTAGTTAATTTAATATCGCTATTTGATTGGTAAATTTTTAACAGATTAAAAAACCCAAACTTTAACTTAATATATAACGTATAAAAACAACAGTTGCCATTAGCTAAATACACTTTTTTAAGTGGTAAATAGCACTAAATACACCTGTAGTTTGAAGATACGTTTACACATCTGGATATTTGTAGCGGCTTTGCTGTTTACATTAAACACATTTGCTCAGGTACCTGTTATTTCTTATAATACGCCACAAGTTTATTTGGCGGGTACTACCATATCTACTTTATCGCCTACAAATACAGGCGGCGCAGTAGCTGCCGTTAACTTTGGTACACCTGTACCCCTTACAGGCACAACTTTTGGCGGGCCAAGCGGAATGGCTGTTGACGCATCAGGCAACCTGTACATTACCAACTACACAACCAACGTTATTAGAAAATATAATTCCACTGGTACTTATTTAGGCACATTTGGTACAGGTGGTACATTTAACGCTCCAGTAGGTATTGTATTTGATTCGGGCGGTAATGCATATATATTAAATACCACTACTACTTTGGGCAGCGGCAGGCTCGATAAATATAACGCTGCAGGAGTATTTCAATCAAGTATCCTTACCGGCCTTGCCCACGCGCTTGGCCTTAATATTGATGCATCTGATAATATTTATGTTACAGATCGTAACACATCTACTTCTGCCAATGCCGTGTATAAAGTTAACACAGCAGGTACCATTTTACTTACTTTACCTACAGCAAATTTAAATTACCCCGATGGCGTGGTAACAGATAATAGCGGCAACATCTATGTTTTGAACCGTGTAGGTAATAACGTTACCAAATATAACGCCGCCGGGGTTTACCAGGGTGTTTTTGCATCCGGGTTCAACGGCCCTTTAGCTATGTCTGTAGACCCGGCCGGGAACCTGTATGTTGGCGATTCCGGTAATAGCTCCATTAAGATATATAGCCTGTCGGGCACACTTATCAGAACAATAACCGGTGTTACAGACCCCGAAGGCACTATCTCAGATAAGCAGGGGAATTTATATGCCAGCAGCTACAGCGGAAATGCAGTTTATAAATATCCTGCCACCGGCGGATATTCTATAAGCGGTATTTTGCCTGCCGGCCTTACTTTTAGTACAACAACAGGTAACATTACAGGTACGGCTACAACTCCAACTGCCACCACAAGTTACACTATAACAGCTTATAATGGATCAGGCAGCGGTAGTACGGTGTTAACTATTACGGTTAATCCTAATCCGCCAACAGTACCAACACCTACTGCGTTATGCGGTGCCGGTACTGTAAGTATGACAGCAACCGGTAGCCCTGCAGGAGGTACATATAGGTGGTATACAGCGGCAACGGGAGGCACCCTGGTTGCAACTGGTGCAACTTATGCGCCGACACTTGGCGCAACTACTACCTTTTATGTGGACTATACTGTTAATGGTACTACCAGCACGCGCACCGCGGTTACTGCTACCATCTACCCCAAAGTATCGTCACCTATTGCAAGTGCGTACATTTCGTTACCCTTTAATGGCAATGCAACGGATGTTTCGGGCAATCAAAATGACGGCATCCCTCAAAACAGCCCTATATTAACAACCGACAGATATGGGGCGGCAAGCAGCGCATATAACTTTAATGGTACAAACCAGTATATACAAACCACCAAATCTATTGTAAACCCACAGGTTTTTACGCTTAGCCTTTGGTTTAATACTACAACAACCTCAGGCGGCAGGCTCATCGGTTTTTCGCAATTCCAAAATGGAGGTGGCAGCTTCGACAGGCATATTTATATGACTAACGCCGGCGAACTGGTTTTCGGGGTATATTCCGGCGCCACCAATACCGTTAGTACCGGAACAACCTATAACGATGGCAATTGGCACCATGTTGTAGGTACCCTCTCCTCGGCCGGTATGAAGCTGTATGTTGATAATGTTTTAAAGGGCTCAAATGTGGTTTATACATCAGCAGAACCGCAGGCTGGCGGGTATTGGGAAATTGGCGGCAACAACCTTGGGGGATGGCCCAACTCGCCTGCCAGCGCGTATTTTGCAGGTAAAATTGATGATGTATCTATATATAACACCGAATTATCTGCCGCTACTATTAGTACATCAGATAACCTGAACCTGATTGGCAATGCTGCCCCAGTGTGTCCGGGTTCGCCTTTAACACTATATACGCACGCTATTACCGGCGCTACATATAGCTGGACAGACCCTAATGGCGTTGTGCTTTCGGGCACAAGCAACATTACAACTTTCCCGGCGGCTGTATCGGGCACCTATGTGCTTACGGTAACTGGCGGGCCGGGCGGTTGTACATCAACCGCCAATTTTGTGCCTACTTTGTACGCGTTACCTACCGCGCCGGCCATTACGTCCCCCGCCACTGTTGCTACCGGTACAGCCGCCTCATTTAGCACTACCGCTACAACAGGTATAACTTACTCTTGGACAACAGGTGGAACGCCATCGGCAACTACAGGGAATGCGATTACCATAAGCTGGGCAACTGCGGGCTTAAAAACGGTTACCCTAACCGCAACAAACGCCAACGGCTGTACGGCCAGCACAACAAAAACGATAATAGTAACCCAAACCTTTAATGCGGGCAATTATGCGTTTAGCCAACCTATTACTGTAGCTGCCCTTGGCAATACCGGTACACTTACCAATTTTCCGATGTTGGTTTATATTAAAGAAGATGCCTTAAAATCAGGAGTTAATTGTGCAAACAATGTACAATTTCCAAACGGCGGAACATCCGGTTACGATTTCGCATTTACTCAAACCGGCAGCAGTAATGAATTATTTTATCAGGTAGAAAGCTTTGACGCGGCAACTGGTACTTTAACAGCCTGGGTGCAGGTACCAACGGTAACATCTGCCGCAACGCCACTAACATTTTATTTTGGTTCTACAGCCCCGGCGCATAATGCCACTTTTGCTTACGCCACCTGGAGCAGCGATTATCTTGCAGTTTATCACCTTAACGAAACAAGCGGTACCGTGTTAGATGCCACCAGTAACCAACGATCTGCAACGGCAACAAGCACTACAAGCACAACCTCGGGCAAAATTACATCTGCTTACATCTTTGACGGTAGTAGTTCAAAGATTGTATCTGCAGCCTCTGCAGATGCTACAGGGTCGTTTACCCTATCGGGATGGACGTACGTTACTGACTTTAATACCAGTACCGATCAAAAAATAGTTACCAACGAAACGAGTTATGCAACCGGCGGTTACAAACTTGGCTTTTATGGCACAACCACTACAAATGTTAAAGCCGAGGTTGAAACCCGTGCATCTAACGGCACGGCTACAATTAACCGCAACGAAACAGGCGGTACAGCTGTTACAACCGGCCAATGGCACTATGTTCAAGGTGTTTACAACGGTACAAACTTTATAACTTATTATGATGGGGCTGCAGACAGAAGCACAACTACCGGCGCCGCGGCCGGTACGGGCGGCCCTATCTATATCGGATCGGACTTTGCGGCGGCAAACTTCTTTAAAGGCAATATAGATGAGATAAGGGTTTCTAATATCGCAAAATCTGCCGATTGGATAAAAGCCGAATATAATAATCAAAATAATTACCTAACCTACACTACCACCAATACGGCTATTACGGCAACATCTGCAGCGGCGGTGTCTGCAATTGGCGGTGGTATTGTATATACCTGGAAAACTACAGCCGCCAGTACCGACCCTACCGCTGCTGCCAACTGGACTTCATCATCCGGTAGTGTGCCTTCTGTAGCTGTTCTTGCGCCGCCTTTAGATGGCACTTCCACACTTAATATACCCAATACAACAACCGGCAATTATCCTAAACTCACTACAGGCAGTACAGTCACTATTTCAGGTCTTACCCTTGGCAGCACCGCTACCTTAGATCTTAATGGGGCGACCTTAAATGTTGGTTGTAATATTTACAATAGTAGCGGCGGTAAAATAACAAGTACTAATACCGCTTCAGGCCTTTCCTGGACCGGGGCCGTCGCGTCTCAAACGTACACAGGTTCGGTTACCGCAAATACGGCCCAGCTTGGTAACATGACCATAAATAACTCGGTAGGCGGTACAATTACGATGAGCGGCGGACCAGTAGATATTTACACCTCGCTTAATTTTACAAAAGGTAACCTTAATATAGCTTCGAGTACCACATTAACCTTAAAATCTGATGCTACAGCAACCGCTTATGTTAGCCCTATACCTACCGCATCAACCATAACCGGCTTATTTAGTGTAGAACGTTATGTAACGGGCAGCCCGACAAGCCTTGCACGCCGGGGTTATCGTTTAATGTCATCGCCTGTATATGCAGCTACAGTATCGGGTTACAATGTTTATGATCTCAATTTCCTTAAAAACTCATCAATTGTTACAGGTACCAATGGTGCAACCAATGGTTTTACAACAGGCACAAGTACTACTGCCAACGCCAGCATATATCTTTTCAGGGAGGATGTCGTACCTAATAACACCGCGTTTGCAGCCGGAAATTTTAAAGGCATTACACAGTTGAATAAAACACCGTCTTACCTTTTTGGTATAAATAGCCAATACACTATTACCAATACAAATGATTCGCAAACCTATTTGCCGGTAGGTAATGGCTTCCTGTTCTTCTTTAGAGGTAGTAATATACTTGATAACGGCACACAAACAGGCACTAAAACAACCTCACCTTTTGATTACCCCGAAAATGTAACCTTCACACAAACAGGCACACTTAATCGCGGTACTATCATAGTTAAGCCATGGGCAAGTGGCAGCACAGCCCTGCTATACACATCAACAATATTAAATAATGTGGCGCCTAATAATGTTAGAGGGTATAACCTTGTTGGTAACCCATATGCAGCTCCCATCAATTGGGAAAAATTTAATCGTAACGGTACAAATTCTTCCATTTATGGTGGCGACGGTACCACCCCTATAAATGCTACCATATGGCAGTACAATTCAACCTCAAAGCAATATGCTTCTTATCAGCCTAAAGCAACCGTAACTACTGCTGATACTACTTTAAATACGGCTATACCTACAGGAGCAATTTCGAGCGACGGGGTGGTGAATAATCTTATATCCAGCGGGCAGGGCTTTTTCGTGATAGCAAACGCGGCAAATCAAACCTTAACTTTCCGCGAGTCGGCAAAAAGTACCACATCGGCACCCGCTGCAACCGTTACAACGTTAATGAGTACATCAATACCATCAACCGGTGATGCTATTGACGGCTTTATGCGTTTAAAGCTTATAAAAGACGATGTTAGTACCGATGCTGTAGCATTTGTATTAAATAACAAAAACGACCTGAAATACATCGATACTGAGGATGCATTAGACCTGGGCGGCAATGGTGCCCTCGTTAGTTTATCTGCCTACTCGGCAGATAACATCGCCTTAAGCATCGACCGGATACCATTGCCTAAATTAATACAGGAAGAGGTACAGCTTTCGGTTGATGCTACAACTACAGGTATATATAGCCTAAGGATAGAGGATCTGAAAAACTTACCGGCTATTTACCAGGTTTGGTTGATGGATAGTTACAAGAAAGACTCGCTTGACATGCGTGCGCACGATACGTATAACTTTAATATCGATAAGGCTATTAAAGAAACATTTGGCAAACAAAGGTTTAAACTTGTTATTCGCCAAAACAACCAACTTGCTATAAGGCTGCTTGATTTTACCGGCGTTAAAGTAACCAATGGCAATAAACTATCCTGGACAATTGAGAACGAGGCAAATTATACCAACTTTACCGTTGAGCGTAGTACCGATGGCGGCAAAACCTTTGAAGTGGTAGTAGGCTTCCTTTCTACCGGTAAAGGCACCTATACTTTGGTTGATAATAACCCACCTAAAGGCACAGCCCAATATCGCTTAAAGCAGGATGACATTAACGGCACCATCAGCTACTCTAAAATAGTTACGCTGATGTACGCTAACACTAACGGGCTTACCGATAGACTGTTTAATATTTACCCTAACCCGGTTAATGATATGGTTAACATAGCTGTTACCGACCCTAACGAAAAATCCGAAGCTACGTATACTATTAAAATAACAAACGGAAGCGGAATAGTTGTAAGGACCGCGAAAGCCGCAAAGGCTAATTGGCAGGATAATGTTGGCAACCTTTATCCGGGCACATATTTTGTGCAGATAATAAATAACAACACCAAAGCAATTGTTGGTAACGGCAAATTTGTTAAACTATAATACAAGAAAAGTGCAAAAGATGAAGAATACCTTAGCGTTATTTACCCTGTTAATAATACACACCGTTTCTTACGCCCAAATAACTAACCCTTGTAGTGGTGCAGATGATGACGAACCATGCCCTTTAGATACCTGGGTTTACGTTTTAGTATTTGCCTTTGTTATTTTTGGTGCCTATAAAATGTACCATAAGCAAAAAGCGCTGTCCGCCTAATGTTAAATCGTTTACGGTAGATTTCGGGGCGTAATAAACAGGCCTACTATTATCTTATAAAGTTCAATAAAAAAGGGATGCAAATTGCATCCCTTTTTTATTGATTGTTTTTTATGACCTGCGCATTGGTGGCGTTAAATCCAGCTGTTTAATTATGCCTTCAACCACTTTGGGTATATCGCGCATGGTTTGTTTTGGGTTATGCAGCTCGCCAACACCATAACCGCGCCATACCACTTGCTGTGTTTTACTATCAATAAGGTCGATAATAATGGTACCTTCTTTATAGTGCACCTTTTGCGCGTAGGTTGGTCCCCAACCGCCGTAACCCCAGGGTCCCCATGGGCCACCCCAGCCAAAACCAAAGCCCCACGGCCTGTACCAGCCGCCATAACCCCAACCGCCATAAAAGCCGCCACCGTAGTAAGGAGAATAAAACTCTGTTTTACTGCCACGGCCGGTAACAGTTGCATAACGCACCAGCAGGTCGGGATTTTGATTTTCTAAGGTTAAGCCTTTACTAACAAGCGCCTGCCTGGTAGCTTCCTGTAATTTGCCATTGCCAATCTCATCAAGCGGGCGCCACTGTTTGTTTGGGTTCTTTTGCTGGGCAGCCCAGGCAAAGGTTTTGTAAGACGATAGGTTTGTTTTGTTTTGCGCAGCAGTGTAGTAGTTGTAGCTGCTACAGGCCGATAGCAGCGATACGAAAGCCACCGTCAGCGTTAGATAAATATATTTTTTCATTGCCTCACCAGTTATATATAAGCCTTAGACTAATTATTTTACAAAGGTTTAATCTGTTTTATTAAAAATCTAAAAAAATCAGCATGCGGTTAATGGCTGGATATTCTTTAGAAACCATAAAAATAACAATCATTCATTAGCTATCATAATACGCAGCAGCACATATTATATTTTATAGGCTAAAAGATAAATTTTTGTAAATTATGGCCTCCTAAAACACTTATTAACAACATGAAAAAACACTTTTATTTATTATTGTTCTTAGCATTCGCAACCCAGATCTCATTGGCACAGGTACGCAAAAAAGCTGTACGCACACCCAAACCAGTCGCAGCTGCTGCCCCCCTTACGGTTAAACCTGTAGATGTACCTGCAGTTATACCTGCCCCATCGGTAGATGCTTTTGTTAAAGAACTGCTGCCCCAGATAAAGGATAACAACTTTGTTTTGCTTATAAATTTTTATGAAGAGAACGGAACAAACATGGCCGAGATAATGAAATACCCCGCAGAAGCCGGTGTGATAGACATCCGCGACGAGCAATTTTTTGATCTTAAAAAACTAAACTATTTTAAAAGCAATGCATCTACCGTATTAGTAACCGGCGATTTGTTTAAAAACGCCCTTTTTACTAAAGGAAAAACACACAACATATTTAAGGTAAAAACCACAGGCAATGTTACCTCCCAAAATATGATAGCCAAACACGACCTGTGATACCTAAAGTTTAAGGTTACAGATGGCAAGTTTGTATGGGCTTATGCTTCTAAACCAAATATCAACGGGCAACCACTTATACTAAGCAATAATTAACAGGCTATGTAAGGTATTTACCTACAATTGGCATACGCCTGCCCATACCAAATGCCTTTGGCGATACGCGTAAAATTGGCGGGGTTTGGTAGCGTTTGTGTTCGGCCAGGTTAACTAAGCGTAACACTTTGTGTACTACAGCATCATCAAACCCCTGCTGAATGATCTCAGCAGATGAGCGGCGGTTTTCTACATACTGCACCAGTATGGCATCTAAAATATCGTACTCCGGTAAAGAATCGGTGTCTTTTTGATCCGGCCTTAACTCTGCAGATGGTGGTTTAACAATAGTGTTTACTGGGATAATTTCACGGTCGCGGTTAATATAGCGGGCTAATTCAAAAACCTGTGTTTTAAACACATCGCCAATAACCGAGATACCGCCGCACATATCGCCATATAGGGTACCATACCCTACGGCAGCTTCGCTTTTGTTTGATGTATTAAGCAGTATGTAACCAAATTTATTGCACATAGCCATCAGCAACACCGCCCTGCTGCGCGACTGTATATTTTCTTCAGCAATGTTAAATGGCAGATTATTGAACTGCGGGTGAAGAGCGCCCTCAAACGCGTCGGTAATTTTTTCGATAGCTATCGTTTCCGATTTACAGCCCAGGTTAGCTACCAGATCTTCGGCATCTTTAAGTGAATGATCGCTGGAAAATTTAGACGGCAATAATACCGCCATTACATTCTCTGCACCTAATGCCTCGGCTGCCAGCGCGCATACAACGGCAGAGTCTATCCCGCCCGAAAGGCCAAGTATAGCCTGTTTAAACCCGGATTTATAAAAATAATCGCGGATACCCAAGATTAACCCCTGATGGATTTGCTCTATATCGCTCTGGCGCTCGGCCTTTTGTGTTGTTTGATGCTCAAAGGTGATGCTGGCATCATCCTGTAAGGTATAATAAGCGGTATTCTCTGTAAAATATGGTAACTCATCGGCTATTTTACCGGTATTATCAAAAACTAAAGATCCGCCGTCAAATATCAGTTCGGTTTGCGCGCCAACGTGGTTTACATAAAAAAGCGGCAGGTTATACCTGCGGGCATTATCGCTTAAGATGGCAATTCGCTCCTCATCGTGGTTATAGGCAAAAGGCGATGCCGCAATATTGATCATCACATCCGGCTTTTGCTGTATTAGCGTATCCATCGGGCGGGTTACATAAAGCGGGTTCTCTATAGTGTTCCATAGGTCTTCGCAAATAGTTAGCGCTATACGCTTTCCCTTAAAATCTATACAGCTAAAACTGGTAGATGGCTCAAAATAACGGTACTCGTCAAAAATATCGTAATTAGGTAGCAAGGCTTTATTTACTACCGCTTTTATCTCGCCGTTGTCAATAAAATATGCGGAATTATTAAGGTCTTTACCCTCAGGGTTATGGTTAGGGGTTGGCAAGCCTATTATACATGCAATACCATTACATTCAGCAGCTATTTTTTTAGCGGCATCATCGCAAAGGCTAATAAATTCATTAAACTCCAAAAAATCACGCGCGGGATAGCCGCAAACGCACAGTTCCGCAAAAACAACCAGGTCGGCACCGGTTTGCTTTGCTTCGCGAATGGAGGTAATGATCTTATTCGTGTTAGATTCGAAGTTCCCTATGTGATAATTAAGCTGGGCTAACGCTATCTTCATATGCTTAGTAAATATTGAGCTTTACCGGTAAGTAAGTAAGCCGGTAAAAGAATGCAACCATTCACTGCTTAACCACTCACCTATCCACCCTAATGCAAATAAAAAAATTATTTTTGCTAAAACGCTATTTATGATGTTTAATTCTTATAAAACAACGCTTATTAACACATGTTTTTTAATATGCTTAATAATTGCCGCATGTAAGCCAAATAAAAAAATAGATGTAAGCAACATACCCGTTAACGTTAAAATTGAACGGTTTGATAAGGACTTTGACCTCCTTCGTACAAAACCATTAACGCCACAGGTAATTGCCCTGCAGACAAAATACGGCACATTTTACCAGGACTTTATTGAACGCGTTTTAAAACTTGGCAGTACTGCCGATACGATTTATTACAAAAACCTGCGCGATGTTTTTGCCGGTAAGGCATACAAAGATCTTAAACATGATGTTGACGCGGCCTATCCTAATATGGATAAACAGGATGCTGAGCTTACAGATGCCTTTCGCAGAATTAAATACTACTATCCGCAAAAAAGGCTGCCAAAGGTATATGCCTACTTTTCGGGTTTCCAGGCGCAAACCACTATTGGCGACGGTTATTTTGGTATCGGGTTAGACCTTTTCCTGGGTGCCGATTCAAAATTTTATCCGGCGCTGGTAGAGAGTTTCCCTCATTACCTGTCGCGTAGGTTTACGCCAGATAACATTGCACCGCGAGTTGTAGAAGGTTTAGCCCGCGAGGATATGTTCCCCGAAGACGACCGCGATAACTCGCTGCTTTCTAAAATGGTTTATAACGGTAAAATATTATATTTTATGGACCAAACCTTACCCGATGTGCCCGATTCTACCAAGATTGGTTACACCGCCCAGCAACTAAAATGGTGCGAAGACTTTAAAGGTAACATCTGGCAGTTTTTTTTGGAGGAGAACCTGCTTTATGAAACCGACTATCAAAAAATTCAAAAGTATCTTAACGAAGCACCCTTTACTCCCGGCCTTGGCGACAATAATGAGTCGGCACCCAAACTTGGTGTTTGGACAGGCTGGCAAATTGTTAAGCAATATATGGATAAGCACCCTAACGTTACACTGCAACAGCTAATGAGCGAGAAGGATGCGCAGAAGATACTGAACGAATCCAAATACAGACCTAAGAATGTTGAAGAATAGCGCCTACGATATGTTCATTAAAATCGAACAGGCATTAACTGAAACGATAATATTTTCAAAAAATCAAAACTCTTTCAAAATAAGCTACTTATATCATACAATGGGCTTAATTCTTCTGAAACCCATGCATGAGGCGAAAAAGTAAGGAGATATACATTAACGTTTATGAAAAAGTTTGAAAAACTAAGCAGAACAGAAATGAAAAATGTATTGGGGGGCGTTGTAAAGCCGCCAGCTTGTACAAACGCATGCGTAATAGGAAATCATGAATGCGGTGATGGGAAGAAATGCACATCTGAAAATTGCCCGGACGACCCAAGTTTCACCCATACTGTGTGTGTGTCAAATAATAGCTAACGACTTACCGGTTTCTACAGCCGAAACTATAAAAAAAGCGCTGCCGAAACCGGTAGCGCTTTTCTATTATATCTTTTCTTAATTGCTTACTTCAGGATACCAAAAACTGCTTTAAGGCAAATGATAGAAGCGAATAACAATATGATGTTAGAGATAAGGGTAGCGTGAGGAAATTCTGCAAAGCGTAAGTACACACCTACTAAACCGATAATTACGGTAATAACTAAAAATGTATAGTGACTAACTGAATTGGCGTTCTCTGTTGAATTTTGCATTTGCTTATTTATTTGCCACAAAAATATAAATGTTTACCGAAAAAGCGATAATCTTTTTTACGAATTAAACAGCCTTTTTCTTGCTCCAGCCCTGCGGCAGGTTTTCCTCAATTTCAATGTTTTCAAACTCGGCGCTCGCGCGTGAGCCAACCACTTTTGCCCAGGCAGCCATTTTGGCAATACCTTCTTCAAGGCTAACATTTTTGCTGTTACCAAATACGCTTGCTGCCTTTGAATGGTCGCTGTGCGCGTGCAATACTTCTTTACGGGCTTCAAGATGGGTAACCTTGGGCTGTACGCCAAGTTCTTTTGCAACTACCTGCACCAGTTCGTTAACCGTGTAGGGTCTGTCGGCGCCTACGTTAAACACTTCGTTATAGGCAGCAGGTATGTTAACGCAATTTGCAATGTGCGGGGCAACATCATCAATATAACTAAATGCGCGGGTTTGTTCGCCATCGCCAAAAATGGTCATCGGTTTTTCCTGCATGATCTGGTTCATAAAAATACCGATAACGTTGCGATACTTATCGCCGATATTCTGGTTCTCGCCATAAACATTATGCGGGCGGAAGATCACCGAGTTTAAACCGAACATGTGTTTAGCCGCTTTCAGGTCCATCTCAACCGCGTATTTAGCCACACCGTATGGGTCTTCGGGCTGGGGCACCATACTTTCTAACATAGGCAGCTGGCCTGCACCATACACCGCTATAGAAGAGGTGAACACGAAACATTTAACCTTATACAATACAGCAAGGTTAATTAAGTTTACCGAACCTATGAGGTTATTATTATAATTAAACCTGCGGATAAAGTGCGACAAGCCCTCGGCCGCGTAAGCAGCAAGGTGATACACATAATCAAACTTATGCTTTTCAAATAAACCCTCTAAAAGCACCACATCATTTATAGACCCCACTATAAACTCAACACCTTCGGGCACATGATCTTCAAACCCGCCGCTCAGGTCATCCAGTACAACAACTTTATGCCCCAGATTTAAACAATGCTTTGCTACATGCGAGCCAATAAATCCCGCGCCGCCGGTTACTAATGAAGTGATCATAATTGTATAAATAGTTTATTTATTTCTTAATTAAGCAAGCCATATTATTCCAATCGGATTTAGGCTAACAGTATAAGCTGCTATATTGTATCCTCCCTATAATTGTGCTGTTGCTGCCACGGCTTGCAAAAATCAGACCGTGCGCAGTATCAACCACCGTTCTGTCCACCGCCTACCCGCCTTTGTTTTATTTTAAAATCAATGCCCAAGCCACCTATGCTCCTATTTTACCGATAATAAACGTTAGAAACTCCCCCACTCCGGCTGACATATAAGGTACACTATTTTTACCAAAATAAAAATAAAGCTACGGTTATTAGGGTTGCCGCCCGTGATGCACGAAAGCTGCTGTGAAGCATTTGCACCATGTGTTGCCTTAATTCCCCAATTTATGCATAAATAAAATCCAGATTTCCGCCGTGTTTAATTAAAACCGTTTTGTGAGATAAAAAGTTATAAGCAATAAAGGCCGAGACATTGCTATCGCGGCCTAAAATAGGTTATTTTAATAAAGTAATTACTTTTTTACTCCCCAAACGGACACCGAGCCCGGGCGTACAAAAAATTCGGCCCAGCCATCATCACCTATTGTTATTTCGGCATCGTGCTTGCCAAGATAATCTACAAATGTTTTGCCCGCGTGGCGCTGGCCGATCTCCATTCTTTTGTTCCCTTCCTCGCTATTAGATATAACTATAGCGCAGCCCGAGTTTTGGTGTTCATCATCGCCTTCGCGGGTCCAGCCTATACAGTTGGGGTGGTCAAAGTAATCGCGCTGCTGGCCGTAGGCAATATACTTACGGATATGCAACAGGCCCTCCAATTCGGTAACCGGGGCCAGTATAATCTCGTGGTCGTTGCCATCATCACCTTTATCTGTATACTTTGAGCCGTACAGATCGGGGTAAAACACGCATGGGTACCCGCTCTCGCGCAGCAAAATGAGCGCGTAACCTATGGGTTTAAACCAATAATCTACGGGTTGGGTTAGCGATTGTAGTGGCTGAGTATCGTGGTTTTCTACCAGCGTTACTGCCTTATCCGGATTAGCCGCAACCAGCGTATTATCAAATATAGTGGTCAGGTCGTAATTATTACCTTGCATAGATGCCTGGTGCAAATTATTATGCAACGGTGCATCAAAAAGCGACATGCGGCCGGCGGTAGCTTCAATATATTCCTGCAATAAGCCCACATCGTACGCCCAGTATTCGCCAACGGTAAACAGTTCCTGGCCGGTTTCGTTACGCATGTGGTCCAGCCAGTCGTTATAAAAATCGAAAGAGATGTGTTTAATGGCATCCAGGCGCATACCGTTAAAGCCCACAGTATCGTAATACCATTTACCCCAGCGCTTCAATTCGTCGCGCACGGCGGGGTTTCGGGTATCAATATCATCCAGCATCAGGTAGTCAAAGTTACCGTTCTCGTTGCCTACAACATCCTCCCAGGCCTCGCCATATTGGTTTTGAATACTGAAAATAGCATTCTCGCCGGTAGCGTTATCATGGTCAACCCCGGTAAAGCATTGCCAGTCCCAAACAAATTGCGAGTACTGCCCCTGCCTGCCCGGGAAGGTAAACTTGGTGAACGCCTCTATCTCGTATGGCTCGCTGATAAACTCGTTACGGTTTTCGGGGTTAACCTTGCGCACAGTAACTTTTTCGGTTTCGTCTGCACCGCCCATGTGGTTCAGCACAACATCAACATATACATTTAAGCCGGCCTCTTTTGCAGCATTTACCGCATCAAGCATCTGTTGCTTTGTACCATATTTGGTACGTACCGATCCCTTTTGGTCAAACTCGCCAAGGTCATATATATCGTACACATCATACCCTACAGAGTAGCCGCCTGCCGCGCCTTTTTGGGCCGGCGGCAACCATACCGCGTCTATACCTATACTCTTTAACCGCCCGGCTTCGTTCTTTAAATGTTCCCACAGGCTTCCGTCGCCGGGAGAGTACCATTCAAAGAACTGTATCATCGTAAAATTTTCCATGTATCTGAATTTATGCCCCTACAACTTATGCGGCAGGTTTTAGTTTGTGGTAATGAAGAAAATTACATTATAACTTCTTTTAACAAAGCATTTTCTCCTATCGGTTAATTTCATTAACCACCCAAACAATATATTTATTGGCATATCTGACACCTTTTGTTCACGTTCACGTTTGCACAACCAGCCTATTTTTCATAGCGATTTAATAATCAAGCATTTAATGTGTAAACTACTGACATCATTCTGCCACCAACACCATCAGTTATTTTATATATAACCTGTAATAAGCCCGGCTCTTTGGCATTATACTTGTAATTAAACTTATATACATTTACTTAAATTATAAAAACATGGGCTTATTAAAATTTATAGCGGTGGGTGCCGCAATTGGATACGGAATAAACTATATTACTAAAAAAGGCCCTAATGGCCGTTCGATCCTTGATGACATTACCGAGGATGCTCCCGAGTGGTTTGACAAGGCAAAAGCCTATGCTACCGATAAGGTGGAGCAGGTTGTACAGCAAGCCAGGCCAGATGCCGGCTACCACAACGCGCAATAACATACAAGAAGTACAAAAAAACCTCGCCGTTAACGGCGAGGTTTTTTTGTTATAACCAATTTTTAATACAGACGTATAAGGTATCGTCTGTTCATTTTGTTCATTGGTTTTGGCGTTAATAAAACAACTGTTTGAATTTATTAATTTGCCCCGGCTTGGCCGTATATCACAATTATTAAAAATGAAATTTACATTTCAGGTGGGTGTACGTCCCAAAATCATCAGAAACATTATTTAATTTTTAACCCCCTTAATTAAATTTTATTATGCCAACTACTGATCCTGACGGTACCATCCCCGTTGCAACTGCTAAAGAATGGGCTGCTAACTGGCGAGATTACCTCGTAACAGCCACTTCAGACTTTGTTACCCGCTCATTTGATATCCCCATTATGGATTTTCAAAACATTTTACTTTACAACCCAACAGCCGAATCTGTTAAAGCCTTTATTGGTTTAAAAGATGCCGGCGACCCGCTAAGCGCCCAACTCATGCTGGTGCCTATGGTGAGTGGCCAGGAAGTGCACACCGTACAACTTGCAGGCGGCACAATTGGCGAAACGCAAAGCAATATTTATGATATGACCACATCATGCCCGCCAACTTGTGTAACAAGCCCGCCGCCGGGTGATACGTTAGACATGTAATTTACAATTACCATTTATGTTCATAAGCTTTATGTATATATTTAAGGCTTATGAACAGTACTGTTTTTAATATATACGCATTTTATGTAGTGCCGCCTACTGTGCTGATACCCATAGCATTCGCGCTGCTTAACTTTAACCAATTAACAAAACCTTTAAAAATAATTTTCTGGTATCTCGTTTTTTCAAGTGCTTTTAATTTATTGTCTATTATCCTGATACAAACGCATCATACCACATTATGGATGTTGCATGTGTATGCAATTGTTGAATTTATGTTCCATTCGCTTTTTTACAGCATGTTTTTCAGCAAAAAAAAACGGGGCATATTTTTAGGGTTGATCATCGGTTTTACAGCTTTATGTATAGTAAACTTTTTATTTATTCAGAATAAAATTGAATTTAACACCTATACAAGGCCGTTAGGCGCAATAATTATTATTGTTTACAGCCTGCTATTTATACTTAAACAGCAAAACGACGAGCAAAGCTGGGGCGGCAATATTTACAACTGGATAAATACAGGCATACTTTTATATTTTGCAAGCTGCCTGTTCATGTTCATTTTTTCTAATTACTTGCTTGCAAGCCCTGATATTAGCCGCCTGGTTTGGGCCATACATGATACTATATTGATATTTGAATATCTTTTAATTGCCGTAGGGTTTTATAAATGCAGAACACGACAGACAATATCTTTATATTAGTAGCATTAGGGATGATTGGTACCTTTTTACTGGTGGTATCATTCATTCTTTTTTCTATACGCAACCAAAACAAATTATTGAAACAGCGGCAGCAATTTCAACAGGCCCAAATCGCGCATCAAAAAGAATTGTTAAAAGCGGTTATTGAATCGCAGGAGGCCGAGCGCAAGCGCATTGGGCAGGACCTGCACGACGATGTTGGTACAACCATTTCCGGCCTGCGGTTATTGGTAGAGATGTTTAAACCAACCGGCGGCGAAGATAAAAACTACCAGGATTTCACTCAATCTACCAAAACTATCATTGATAAAATTGTAAAGGATGTTCGTAATATATCGCACAACCTGTCGCCAACAACATTACGGTATTACGGGCTTGCAGCGGCCATAAACGAGCATTGCACCATCATCAATCAATCGGGCAAATTACAACTAACGCTTAATAATACTGCAGAGCAGGTGCTGGAAAAACTGCCCATAACAACATCAACAGCCATATATAGGGTTATGGAAGAATTGTTAAACAATACCATTAAACATTCCGGCGCAAGCAAAGCTGATATTGGGTTTAAAACCAATGGCGAAGTGTTAACAATAGATTATGCCGACAATGGCAAAGGCCTGCCGGGCGATATAGAAACTGCCAAAAAGGGCATGGGGATGCAAAATATAGAGAGCCGCCTGTTAAATATAAATGCGACATATAACCTGCAATCAGCTGCCGGTAATGGCTTCCAGATAAGAATTGAATGCCCGATAGTTACCGTATAAACATGACAGAAATAAGTATAGCCATAGTAGACGATCAAAACCTGTTTAGGCAAAGCCTGGCCTTGCTGGTAAACTCTATCGAAAACTTTAAACTTATTGCTGAGTGTATAAGCGGACAAGCATTTATTGATACACTTAAAACATTTAAAATACAGCCGGATATAGCTATTATAGACATGGATATGCCGGGGATGAACGGCATTGAACTTAATAAATACCTTCACAAGCATCACCCTGCTATAAAGGTTATTATTTTAACCGTACACGCCAATGAAACGCTTATAACCCAAATGATTGATGGCGGCGCATCATCATACCTGTTAAAAAATTGCGACAAGGATGAGTTACTGCTAACCATAAATACAGTTTATAAAAATGGATTTTACTTTAATGCCGATGTTATAAAGGCATTAAGTAACAGCGCAAACCATCGCGCTAACTCGCAGGATATATTAAAAGGTATGCAGATAACCTTATCTAAACGCGAGGGGCAGGTACTTAATTTAATTTGCAAGGAACTGAACAACGCCGAAATTGCCGCCGAATTATATTTAAGTGTGCGCACCGTAGAGGGGCACCGCAATGCGCTTATTAACAAGGTTAAGTGCCGTAATACCGCCGGCTTAGTGCTTTTCGCACTTAAACACAGGTTGGTTGAAGCCGCCATTTAAAACCACGTATTTATACCTGATTTTAAAATAACGTAAAAACACCCGAAGCCCCGTTTTGCAATACTTTTGATTAATAAGTTTCCCAACACCTAATATTCTTGAGCAATTGTTTAAAAATTAACGAAATATTTCTCTTTAGATAAAAAAGACAACCATCCAAATACTTTGAGGAATTTTTTTAGACAACGTAATGTTTATATTTACGTATAAATTAAAATATTACTGAAAAGTTTTAAAGCGATGGATTTAGTTTTTATCAGCAACCAAATAAAATACGACATTTTACATATATGCGGTTTACCGGTTGAACATTCCTACAACCTATTAACTAACACCTCTTTAAAAGCAATAGGCTACCATGATGATGAACGCTGCAGGCAACTGGAAGAAAAGTTGCATATGGTTGCGCAAGAGTATAATACAGGCAAAAGCGTAGCTAAAGGTGACGTATCAGAAAACCTGACCGTACGCCAGTGCATTCAACTTGTTATATCATAAAATATTAACAAGAATTTAGCCGATCAATAACTGCCGAGTATGACTTCATTGCTACCTCAACATTACGAAGCGCTAAAAGAATCTGTTTTAATAGCATCTGGCTTTAACGCCATTAACCCCTGCGATTGTAAAGTAATATCAAACCAGATCTTCGTTCAAACAAAGTTCAGCATTAGCGAAACCACACTTAAACGCATCTACGGCTTTGCATACAGCAGGTTTAAACCCTCGTTATTTACTATTGATGTAATGGCTAAATATTGCGGATACCGCGGCTGGGAAGATTTTTGCCAAAAACAGGATACCGCAGTAGTCAAACACCCCTATAACGCCCTTTACACCTGGGATAATTTAAAACTTAATGCCGGTAAAATAACAAACTCCACCTTACAGGTACTTCGTAATAAATCTGGCATACCATATGATCAAACCATTAAACGAGAATTTCTTAACGATCATTTTAACGAATTTTTAAACGGCGATTATACTGCCACCGTAATAGCTGCGCCCGCGGGTTACGGAAAAACTATTGGCCTTTGCCACTGGGTTGAAGAACGTATTAGACTTAACACTCACGGCGAAACAAATGATGCGATCCTCTTTTTTAGCACCAGCGCGCTAATGAACGTTTTTTTAAGCAGCCGAGACCTTAACCACTGGCTTTTAGCATTACTTGGATATTCGCCCTATGAGGATGTGTCTGCGCTGGCAAATACCCGGGATAAAAAAGGCGGCAACTTCTTTTTAATTATTGATGATTTTGATGAGTACTTATATAAACCCGAGCAGTTTAAGTTACTGCTTAACCAACTGATAGACATTTTCGCCCTGTATCAAGCTGCACCATGGTTTAAATTAATATTAACCATGCGGTCGGCAACGTGGATAAATAATAAGCACGAGCTTGATAACGGCAACAATAAATGGCTTAAAAGTTTTATACATAACGATAGCTGGGCTACCAATACGCCGTTGTTTAGCATACAGGAAATTAAAGAGCTTTGCCTTAACATAAACCCGGCTGTAAAGAACTTGATTACGGCTGATATGGCCAACAAACTTAATCACCCGCTGTATTTTCAGTTTTATTACAAAAAACACAAGGATGATTTTTCGTTAAACGATCTTGATCATGTTTGCGCTTATGAATTAATATCCACCTTTATTTTAAACAAGGTTTACCTGGGCCAACATTCTGCTGAAAAAATTTTGCTGCTTAGAGGCCTGGTTGAACAAATGGATTTTGGAAACGGTAAATTTGAAGTTATAAAAACCAATATAAACGGCCTTATTAAGCAATATGCTGCCGCTTATAACGAATTGATAAGTATTGGGTTTATACGCGAATTAAATAACAGCACAGATCTGCATTACAATACCTACATCCAGTTCCCTAATAACGATTTTTTAGAATATACCATCGCCAAAACTTTACTTCATAAAAATAATTTTGTGTTTGATGCTGTATTGATACAGGAACTTAACAGCCAGTTTGCAAACAGTACGCGTAAACTACCTATTTTAAAATGGTGTATTATTTATACGATAAAAACAGGACAGCAAAAAAGCTTTGAGGTGCTTTCTCAACTGCAATTAAGTTTAAACGAAAAATCGGACCTGATCATTTTCATTGGAGATCTGCTTCAAAAAGAATACGCATCAGCCGATAATCCCGAAGAACTGATACAATACTTTAAACAGGATTGCAGCCCGCAATTATTTAAATACTTTTTTGGGCTTGAGTTTATTAACGTAGTGTATAATAAAACACTTGATAGCCTGCTTAAATTCGGGTTATCGAACCGTAAACGTATTATGGTTTATACCGCGCTTGCATGCTCGGCCATTATGCGCTTAGATGTAGCTGACATGGCCCTCTACATAGATAAGTTAAGTAAGATACCGGCAGAAGATTATAACAGGTTTGCCATAAACCCCCTCAAATGCATAAATGCCCTGTATGCCTATTTTACACATAACGAAATTAGCAGCGAAGTATTTGAGGACCTAACCAAGTTTTACTTTAACCCACCGGTTGAAGGGAAATATTTTGAAGACCATGCATCTAACGATCTGATATATTTATTGGGCGCTTATACTTTATTACTTACTAAAAAGTATCAAAAAACGCTACGGTTTGTAAACACGTTAGAAAAGCATTACAAAACAAGCGACCTAAATGATATTAACGGCTACACCTTTTTTATAAACGCTATTATTGCCGAATGTAACTACAGGCTGGGTAATGCTGATGAGGTAGCCTATATATACAATAGCTTTTCGGCATCCTACAAAAAAAACGCAGCCGCTTTTACCGGCAACATGAAGAATGTTTTTTTTGCCCTCCGGATAAAACACAACTTACAGCTAAAGAAATACACACACATTATTGAGGATACTAAAACACATTTGCAGGTAGCAGGCGAGCAGCGGCTATCTAAAGTTATACTATTATCCCTTATACTGGGCGATCAAAACATAGCCGCCCTGTACCCTCAGTTTTATAAACAATGCCAGTACGACCACAACAAACTATTACGCGAATGCGGATTGCAAACCAATTTGGTTTTTAGTAATGTGCTGGTACAAAATAATTAACACTTAAACCTATCACAATGCAAAGCGGCGTTACTAAGGTAATGCCGCTTTTTTTATTTATGTAAGTTTCTTAATCTTTCACGTTTAAAACCATCGCTAATCATCAAAACAGGACTGCAAAAACCCATTTATGCGAAAAACATCTAATCTTACTGACACCACAGCCTCTAAAAATCGTTTTTTTAATTAAATATGATCATCTAAAACGTAACAATCAGCGTAAAAACATTAAAATTATATTAAATACAAGTTAATCTCAGGTTAAAAATAAGATTTTTTTAAATTTAGTATTTAATAACCAACGAATTACCGCTTAATTTTAAATAACGACGCGAATATCAAACATTATTAGTGTAAATGTTGTAATATTGTAAATGCAATAATTTATATGGCGTATCTCTTAAAAGGTTACAAAAAAATTACAAATAAATTCTTTGCATATTAAAACTTAGTGTTACTTTTACACTATTAAAAATAACAAACAAGTCTTCTCATAATTTAGGTTTATAATTGGTTAGTAAAGGCCCCTGCCCATCAGGGGCTTTACTTTTTTAAAAGATTTTTAAAAACAGTTAAGATAAATGCAACAAGAGTTTTGACGTTTAACAAATTTTGCTACTTTTGCCATCCTCAAACGGGGGATTAGCTCAGCTGGCTAGAGCGCTTGCATGGCATGCAAGAGGTCATCGGTTCGACTCCGATATTCTCCACTTTAATAATAAAAAAGGCTTTACGAAAATTCGTAAAGCCTTTTTTGTGTGTCTTACATACAAATCCTTTTAGTTGTTAATGAAAAGTACAACAATAACATTATTATGGTTTATACAGTACAGGTGCATTTACCAAAAGAGGCATCAGAAATTATCTGATGCCTCTTTTAGTTGCTATACGCTTCAAAGCATGAGCCTAGATCATTATATTTACTCGCCTTTTTCGATAATAGTTTTCACTATTTTATCCAATTCTTCGGCCGACATGGTAAGATACTCGAGCAGCCTGGCACTTGTTTCGGGATCGTTATCGCCAGATCTTAGCAAATCACTAATGCCTAAGATCCGCGACAGCGGGCCGCGTACCAAATGAGCCTGTGTCCAGGCTATGTCCATAAGTTTTTTGTTATTTTCCTCCATTTCCCGGATGTAGTTCATCCGCTCGGTAATATCCTGCATAGCACCTATCATTCGTACCGGCCTGCCCGAGCTATCAAATAACAAAAAGCCGCGGTCGAACACAAATTTATAGCTGCCATCTGCACACCTAAAACGATATTCGCTGCTCCAGCGTTCTTCGCCGCTTTGCTTTTTAGCTTCGACAAGGTCTGTTATTTTTTTTAGGTCATCAGGATGCACATGTTCCTGCCACCAACTGAAGGTACCGGCGGGATGCTCATATCCAAACATGTTTTTGATACCGTGGTTCCAGTTAACCTCATTGTTTTGAAGGTTACAGTCCCAAATAGTATCACTGGTTGCTTTAGCCACAATATTATATCGCTCCAGCATTTCTTTATTTTGCCATTCGGACAAGACCCTTTGCGTTACATCGCGCGCGTTTATAATAATGCCGCCTACCGTTTCATCATCCCGCATATCTGTGATGATCGTTTCCATCCAAAGTACCTGCTGCCGCGAGTTAAAAATGCGGAAGGGCGCTAACTCAACCCGTTTAAAGTACTCTAACTGTGCAAACCCTCGCTTTACTTCATAGATATCGTTTGTATGGATAAAACTTATACCCTCCTGCCCTATCAACTCCTCAACGTCAACACCCAGTATCCTTTCGGCAGTAGGGCTTACGTATTTTAATTTACCTTCTTCACTTAATATCGCAATAAGGTCCGATCCTTCCTGGATCAATTGCTTAAAGCGCCGTTCACTTTTTTCGAGGGCCTCGCGGGCACGCACTTTTTCGGTAATATCCACTACAACTATCATTCTTGCGGGGCGATCGTTATAACTAATAGAATTGCCGTTAGCATTTACAAGCATAATTTCGCCATTCTTTTTTAAGTGGCGGGCCATAGAAGAGTAATACCTGCCCGGTCTAATATTATTTTTGAGATGACCGGTTACCACTTTAATATCTTCCTTGGGCCTGATACCCATAATGGTCATGCTCAGGAATTCTTCTTTGGTGTACCCGTAAACTTTAACAGCGGCCTTATTTACATCAAGAAACCTGTAAGTATCAATATCATAAACCCACATAGGTAACGGGCTCATGTGGAACAGATCGCTGTATCGCTTTTCTGACGCGGCCAAAGCCCTTGCCGTTTCATACCGCTCTGTAATATCGCGTACAACACCTATCATCTGGGTTGCTGTGCCTTTTTTATTACGCAATATGTAACCGGTTGCTTCTACCTGCAGGTAATACCCATCAAGGTGTTTAAGCCTGTATTCGCGTGTCCACGACATCCTTTTCCTGTCGTTCAGCGCTCGTTGCAGATCCGCGCTGATGTAGGCCCCATCATCCGGATGAACCAGTTGCGCCCACTCTTGTAACGAAAATTTCCTTTCGCCTACATTATAACCAAACACCCGCAAAAAACCATCGCCCCAGCTAATATGATCTTCTGTAAGGTCTACATCAAAAACAGCGTCTTTACTTGCTTTGCTAATGTATTCGTACCTATCGTTGCTCTTTTGCAACTGTCTTTCGTGTTTCTTCCAGTCAGATATATCCAGGCAAGCCCCTATCATTTTAACAGGCCGCCCTTCTTCATCGCACTTAAGGGTTGCCCACGAACTCAAATACCTCAACTCTCCGCCGGGCCTTATAATGCGTTCCTCAAACTCAACATCATTCCTGCTTTGCATTACACCGTAAATGATCTCCGTTACACGCCCCCTGTCTGCAGGATGGAGCATTTTTAGATAACCTTCGAAATTAGCTTCAAAAGCACTCCTTTTTATCCCGTATATATCGTACAACGTATCAGACCAGCTTACCAGGTTATCAACAATATCCCACGACCAGTTACCGAACTGCGCCAGTTCCTGCCCCTGCCCCATAAGTTTATGGGTTTCTTCAAGCATTTCGGCATACAGCCTAACTTCTAATAAAATAGTAAGGAGCCCTGTGGCACGCGCAATGATCATTTGCTCCAGTTCGCTTGGCCCGCCGGTTTTTCGGTTGTAGATAGCGAAGGTTGCCATCACCTGCTGATCGGACCCTATTAGCGGATATGACCAGCAGGACAAATACCCCGCGTTTACAGCAACCTCCTTATACTGCTCCCAGCGCGCATCGGTAATAACGTTTGTTACAATAACCTTTTCCTTTAAATAAGCCGCGGTACCGCATGAGCCGGCATGTTCATTGATCTCAACATTATCAAACTCGTTTATGATATTTAATGGTAACGAGGCCGAGGCCCAATGGTAGATCTTGTTATTTTTAACACGCATAACACAACAGGCTAATTGCGGAAACAAGCTTTCTATACCAGCCAGATAAGTAGTTAAAACCTGCCGTGTAGAGGTATCGTCTTTAGAGTTAAGCGCCAGAATATTCCTTTCCAGCATATCAAACTCGCCAACTAATTTAGCCGCCCGTATGGCATGCAATTTATCTGTCACATCAAGCGCCATAATAACACGTGCATTATCATGCCATGCTTTATATGGCTGAGAGGTAATCTCTACTTCCAAAATTTTACCGCTCCTGGTTATGTGCCTAACTATTAGTTGGTCGGTAACTGTTTTGCTTATTCGCTCTGCCGTTACACTTAACATTTTCGCTTTATCTTCCTCGGGCCATAACACCTCAACTGTAAGTGATGTAAATTCTTCAGCCGTATAACCATAGTCTTTGCATGCAGCTTTATTGGCCGCCAATATGCTAAGGTCACGTATATCATATACCCACATGGGTACAGGGCTAAAATCAAACAGCTCGCTATACTCTTGCATTACTAATTGGTTATTATGCAAGTTATATTTTTTATTTAAAAAGACCTACGCGCGTTTCATCTCATTTTTGCAAAGTATTTTGTCCTAAAATTTGTTGCTACAACTTGTAATTAAGATTAAAGTACTTGCTTGTTTACCTAACCGTTTATAAAAGTTTTTGCTGCGCCGCCTGGTAAACCGTCCGTACAGATGCATTAAAACCCAGGCTTCGTGCCAGTGATGCGTCGGCATGCAGGTGCCACGGATTTTGAAGCGGGGCCGATGATGATGCTAAACGCCCGCCCACAAGCTGAACCAATTCATAGATGGACATTGGCGCTTCATCAGTAATATTAACAATGCGTCCATCCATCTTCCCGGATAAGGCTATGTCCATGGCAGTGGCAATATCGCGATGATGAATAGTGCTCATTTTCATTGCCGGGTGCCATTTCGCCGCCACTGCATGTTCTGGCAGCATCTCCAGATGCCCGTCGCCATCCCCATAAACAAATGGGAACCGCAGCACCGACCAATTGAGCCCGCTTTGCTGCAACTCTTTTTCTGCCGCTACTTTACTGGCAGGGTAAGCTTGTTCCGGTTCTACGGCATCATCTTCGCGCCCCGGATGCGGGTTGTTCTTATTGTAAACGTTAGATGTGCTTGCGAGTATAAACCGTGCATGCGGAGACTGCTCTTTTACAGCGGCTATAAGGTTACGCGTACCTTCGAGGTTACTTTTCCAGATCAGATCCATATCCTGTGTGCGGAATACCGCCGCCAGATGGATAATGGCCGATACGCCTTGTACAGCCTGCTTAAGCGATTCGGCGTTAAACAGGTCGCCCTCAATAGCCAGTGCGCCTGTGGGCACTTCCTTACCGCCGCGCACAAGCACGTTGCACTGCCACCCCGCCTCTGTTAAACGCGGCAGAAGCCGAGCACCTACCAGCCCGGTTGCGCCAGTTAGCAGTATTTTTCCAGATCGTTTGTTCATATCTTGTAGATTTATTTGATGAACAAAGGTGATGAGAGGGCTGCAAACTATGCAGGACGAAAGACGGCAAATTCAGGACAAATCCCGGAAAAACCCGGCAACCGTTTTACCGGTGACCTTTTTAAACAGGCGCGAAAAATAATCGGGGTCGTTAAACCCAAGATCATAAGCCAATGTCTTTACAGATGAGCGTTCACCATAATATATGCGGCGCCTGGCTTCCATGATCAGCCGGTTGGTCATAAATTCCTTTGGCGATAAACCCGAGTATTGTTTAACAATTTCATACAGGCTATCTGTACTTAGTGCCAGCTCTTCCGCAATGTTCCTAATGGTGGGATGATCGGTAAAATTGTTTTCTACAAAAACCTTAAAGCCAATAAACTTTGCCAGCTTATCGTCGGCTGGTTTGCCGGTGGCTACAAAATAAGCCGTGTTGATCTCGGTAAGCAAACAGTTTAAATGGGCCAGTATCAATTCCGCTTCTGTATCGGGCGTTCTTAACAAGTTTGACAAAATTTCGAAAACCGATTGAAGCCTGATAGCGGCAGCCTGCGTAAAATTTATTTTTTGCTGATTAAGTGGATTTAAAAGAAAGGGGTATTGCCTGGGCAGTTTAGAAAGGCAATCTTCATCGAACCCCAATTTATAATAGTTATTGCCGTGCGACCTGGCGGGAAAGTGCCGGATTTGGTTAGGCTGAATAAAAAGCAATTCGTTTTTACCTACATCAAACTTCTCTAAATCCACACCATACCGGCTGTTACCATCCAGCATAAAAACCATAAAATAATATGGTAACCTTTCTGTAGGGTTATAATTACCATCTTTCTCTACAATATGACCAAAAGCTGGAGACACGATCCTGATAGGCAACTGACCGTGCTGACTGATCTTTGTAAGTGGCGAACCGGTATTCCTCATTATTATAGGTAATAAGTTTACTAATTTAAACATTCCCCCTTTATCATTTGTGTACTACTTATTATTTGCTACCAATATTCGTAACCACTCGTGGTTATTTTGGCTACATATTTGGCAGTTTAGGCTAACTTTTGGTGGCGGGCAGTACAGATATTTGTAAGTATGGAAAACAACATCAAAGGGAAAGTGGTGGCAATTACAGGTGCCAGCAGCGGTATTGGCGAAGCAACAGCAGTTATGCTGGCTGCACATGGGGCTAAAGTGGTTTTGGCGGCACGCCGTCAGGATCGTTTGGATAAACTGGTAAACCACATAAAAGCTACCGGTGGCGACGCAACTTATTTGGTTACCGACATTAAAGAAAGAGGCAATCTGCTAAAATTAGTTGATATGGCTTGTAATATGCACGGCCGTTTGGATGTGATGATAAACAATGCCGGTATAGCCCGTTTATCGCGGATGGATGAAGTAGAGGTTACTGATTGGGAAGAAATGATAGATGTAAACATTAAAGGCACCTTGTATGGTATAGCGGCGGCATTACCCGTTTTTAAACAGCAGGGATCGGGGCACATCATTAATATAATCTCTACTTCAGGGATCAAGATAGTGCCCCTGCAGGGTGTTTATGCGGGCACTAAAAACGCGATACGCACTATAGCTGAGGCTTTGCGGCAGGAATCGGGCGGATTATATCGCGTAACCGGGATATCACCAGGGTTTGTCAATACCGAACTTACAGATTATATTGAGGATGAAGCTACACGGACCGCCATTAAGGAAAAAGCTTCACAAATTGCCATTAGCCCCAATTCAATAGCCGCCGCGGTAGTTTACGCGATAAGCCAGCCAGATAATGTAGATGTTGGCGATATAGTAATAAGGCCATGTGCACAGGATTAGTTTAACATAGTTTAGCCCCGTGAAAGTAACACAGCCACCTATTGTTATTAAAAGTATCTCCGAACTGATGAGGGGAATGGGTTTGCCAAAGCCCCTGCACCCTTTAGTGGCTTTAGTTAATTACGATGTTACCAAGATCGTCCGTGAAAACGCCGGGCGAAGTTTCCTGATAGACTTTTACAAGATCTCGTTTAAGATGAATTTTAGGGGGCAGGTAAAATATGGGCAGGGTTATTATGATTTTGAGGAAGGCGGCCTGGCATTCTTAGCCCCTAATCAGCTGGCTACCATGAGAGGTGATGAAAGCAGCTATGAAGGCTATACCCTGTATTTTCATACAGACCTGATCAGGAACTATCAATTGGGGAAAAATAATAAACCAATACGGGTTTTTCTCTTACGCTGTAAACGAGGCATTATTCCTTTCAGAAAAAGAAAAAGATGTAATAGCCGGGCTTTTTAAAAACATCAGCACCGAATTAGACAACGCCATTGATGCCTTTAGCCAGGATGTGCTAGTTTCACAAATAGAATTGCTGCTGAATTATAGCAACCGTTTTTATAACCGCCAGTTCCTTACACGCAAAACCGCGCATCATGACATTATCAGTAAAATGGATAATTATCTTGCAGAACGTTTTAAAAGTATGGCAGCCGGCATACCAACTGTTGTTGAAGTGGCGGACCACCTTCGTGTTTCACCAAGGTATCTTACAGATATGTTAAAGTCGCTTACCGGCCAAAGCACGCAACAGCATATTCATGATTTTTTAATTGAAAAGGCCAAGGAAGCTTTAAGTACCACGCAACTTACCACAGGCCAAATTGCCTATCAACTGGGGTTCGAGCATCCTCAGTCTTTTAATAAACTGTTTAAGCGTTATACCAATTTATCGCCCAACCAATTCAGAAGATCTTTTAACTAACCTCGCCGCCGCTGTAATTACCATTTAAATACACTTATATATTACGCTGCTATGGCTTTATATAAAGCCGATAACTTCTCTACAGTATGATCTATTTCCTGGGCGGTGTTAAATTTACTGAACGAGAACCTGATCGTGTTTCTTGACCCATCTGCGCCAATTGCCTTCAGCACGTGCGATGCCGAACCGGTTGAACATGCGCTGCCGCCCGATACGGAGATATTATTCTGATCCAGATACGCCAGCAGATCGCCGGTTGCATGGTTAACGGGCAGGCTTGCGCTTAATACGGTATATAAGCTTTTATCTGCAATGGCCGAATTACCATTAAAATAAACATCCCCTATCTGCTCCCGCAGTTTAGCGATCATCCTGTTTTTTAAATTTTGAATATAAACCCGGTGTTCATCAATATTGCGGTAGGCAATCTCTAAAGCTTTAGCCAGGCCTATTATTCCGTGGATATTCTCGGTACCGGCGCGTAGCTTACGCTCCTGCGAGCCGCCGTGCAATAGTTGGGATAACTGTACACCATTGCGGCAATATATAAAGCCCACGCCTTTTGGCCCGTGAAATTTATGTGCCGATGCTGCTATAAAATCCGTGTTTAGTTTAGACAGGTCGTGCCTGTAATGCCCCATGGTTTGTACCGTATCTGAGTGGAAAAGAGCGCCCCTGCTTTTACAGACCTCACCTATCAATTCAATATCGTTTAAATTACCTATTTCGTTATTGGCATGCATTACAGATACCAGCGAACGGCCGTTGGTTTTAAGCAAAGCATCCAGGTGGTTAATATCCAGGTTGCCGTGGCTATCGGTGTTTATAAAACTTAGTTGTATTTCGCCCTTAGTTTTGAGCGCTTCTAAGGTATGCAGCACCGCATGATGCTCGAAAGGGGTTGTGATAACGTGTTTTATTTGATGCGAGCGAACGCTTGACAAGATAGCGGTATTATCTGCCTCGGTGCCGCCACTGGTAAATATGATCTCGCCCGGCGTAGCATTAAGCAGGCCGGCAATAGTGGAGCGCGCCCCTTCAATGGCCTTTTTTACCTCGCGGCCGTGCTCATGATGCGATGACGGGTTGCCATAGTATTCTAATAAATAAGGGGTGATGGCTTTAAATACCTCGTTATCCAGTTGGGTGGTGGCTGCGTTATCTAAATAAATTCTCATTATGTGTCTGTTTTTAAATGTTACCAATGTTTCTTTAGTAACTTATCTCAAAAAAAGAGGACACAAAGGATAAAGCTATTTAACTTTAATGTGTGGTCATCTTATCTTTCTCCCCAATAAGTGGAGCAGGAGTTAGCACCTTTTACGCGCTTTGAAGCGGTACAGGTTGCTAAGACGTCATAGGGCCTTTCCCTCTGTCTTTCTGGATAAGTTATTAAAAGAACTATTTAATGATGCAAATATATATAATATCCTATAATGTCTATAGCTTTAATAGAATTTATTTAAAAATAATTTGAAAGTTACTATTTTCTTTCATCAGTCGCCCTCCAACCGAACGGCCTATTGTTCAAAAACGAACACTTTATACAACCGATAACCTTTCTGTTGACTATTCTTTACAACAACATGTACTCATTTTGCATACACCCTTTGCTTTATACTATTTTATTTTTTGGTTCAAAACGGCTGTTTTTAAACCTTTTAAGTTTTAATGTAAAAATAAATATGGTTGCGTGTCATTTTTTCTGGTCGGAATGAAAAGTTTGGCATTAGTTTGGAATAGTACTTATCAAACGGAGATATTATGATCGACGAAATAACTGAAACCAAGGATGGGGAGAAAGAGTGGGAAAACCCTCAAGCTCCCGAGAAAACATCCGACGCGAGAGATGAAGAGCAAATAGCAAGGCAATACAAAGAAGCGAAACGCCGACATGATAACCTTAGCGAAAACCAAAACAACGAAGACAAAGAGCAAACTAAAAACTGAAAATTTTAAATATTGGACTATGAAAACTTACCAAAAACCAGCAACCAGCAAATTAGTTAACCGTTTCGACAGAGAGTTAATGAACATTTTGATGAGCGACCTAAAAGCGCTTAAATCAAAAACCGCAACCCGCAACGCTGCATAATTAACAACTGCATACTCACAACTTTAAACATTAACCTATGAAAGCTGAATACAAACCTGCAACAAGTAAATTAGTTACCCGTTTTGATAACGAATTAAAAAACTTATTAATGGAAGACCTTAAGGCTTTCAGAGAGAGAAACCAGTTTACATCAAGCAACAAACAGAAAGCTGCCCAACAACAGTTGGTAGCCGCCTGATCAATCATATAATCTACAACATCTATTTAAAACATCCCTTTGAGACAAGTAAGGCCCGGCTTTTTAAGCAGGGCCTTATTGTTTTAAGGCATATTTTAAGATCAGCTTGGCCGTTTTGACCGATGCACCCGGTTGGCCCATCTTTTCATCAAGGACATTGTAGTCCGCAAGCATGGTATCACGATGGTGAGCATTGTGCAGCAGGTTATTTAACTCTTCGGTAATCTTTACCGCAGTACATTCTTCCTGTATCAGTTCGGTAACCACGAGCCTATCCATAATAAGATTAACCAGCGATATAAATTTTATTTTCACCAGTATACGGGCTATGCCAATGGTTAAGGCATTGCCTTTATAAACCACCACTTGCGGCACATTAAACAAAGCTGTTTCTAAAGTGGCCGTGCCCGATGCTACAACAGCAGCCTCGGCATTAGCCAATATATCGTAAGTAGCATTAAATATCACAGGGATACTTTTACCACCAAGGTATTGTGTATAGTAATCGATGTTAAACGAAGGTGCCCCTGCTATCACAAATTGATGATGCGGAAATTTATCTACCGCGGCAAGCATTTCGGGCAGTAAACGGCTTATCTCTTGTTTACGGCTGCCGGGTAACAGGGCAACTGTTTTTTTGCCGGCAAGGCTGTTATCTGCAACAAAATTGGGGTTGGGTTTAAACGCGTCTACAGCATCAAGCAGGGGGTTGCCTACATAATCTATGTCCATGCCCCAGCTTTTGTAAAAATCTACCTCAAAGGGCAGGATGCAGAACATATGGTCTACAACCCGTTTTATCTTTAAAACGCGCTTTTGGTTCCAGGCCCATACTTTGGGTGAAATGTAATAATACACTTCTATGCCCTGCGTTTTGGCAAAGTCCGCTATCTTTAAATTAAACCCCGGGAAATCTATCAGTACCAAAACATCCGGCCGATAGGTAACAATATCCTCTTTACATTTCTTTAGATTTTTAAGGATAGTATTTAAATTCATCACCACTTCTACAAAACCCATAAACGCCATATCGGCATAATGCTTTACCAGCGTGCCGCCTTCGGCCTGCATCAGGTCGCCGCCGAAAAAGCGGAAATCGGCCTTTCCGTCAAGCTCTTTTAAAGCTTTCATCAGGTTTGCACCGTGCAGATCGCCCGAGGCTTCGCCGGCTACCAGGTAGTATTTCATTTAGTGATTTTTTTAGCCTTACCTCGCATATATCTTAAATATAAATATCAGTAAGGTACACACAAAGGTAGCTATCATTATTCCGTTTGATGTTTTATCCAGGTATGCCCTTGCCGAAAAACGCAGCATTACCAGATTTATACCGATAGCGATAAGATAAGGGGTTACAGGCCTATCCAGGATAACTGTTTCATTCTTTAGTATTATAGCAAAAACCAGCCATGCAAGCACAGGTACAATCAATCCGTAAAGTACCCCCAGGAAAAGGTTATTCTTTTTAAACATCAAACGTCCAGGTATTTAAAACAGGTATAGCGTGATGCGCGGTCATGTCAAACTGTACAGGAACGACAGAGACGTAATTATGCTCGAGCGCCCAAACGTCGGTATCCTCTCCATGGTCATTATTCTGGAACACGCCGGTAAGCCAGTAGTACGGGCGTTTGTACGGGTCAAAACGCTTATCAAATTCCTCGGCCCATTTGGCGTTGGCCTGGCGGCATATCTTAATACCTTTAATACCATGCCCTTTAGGGAAATTTACATTTAGCACAGTACCCACAGGCAGACCATTGGCCAGCACCTGCTTCGCTATCTCTTTTACATATTTTTGGCAGGGCTCAAAATCGGCATGCATGCCATAATCATCTAAAGAAAACCCTATCGACGGGATACTTTCTATAGCGCCCTCAACCGCCGCCGACATGGTACCGGAGTACAATACATTAATAGAATTGTTTAACCCATGATTGATACCCGATACACAAAGATCTGGCTTTATTCCATTAAGCACCACATTTACAGCAAGCTTAACACAATCTACAGGGGTGCCGCTGCAACGGTACATTTCTATACCTTCGTATATATCAACTTCATCTAACCGCAAGGGCTTACCAATGGTAATGGCGTGCCCCATACCCGATTGAGGGCTGTCCGGCGCTACAACAACCACCCTCCCTAATTCTTTCATAGTATGCATCAGGGCCTTTATACCCGGGGCGGTTATACCATCGTCGTTTACAACAAGTATGGTAGGTTGTTTAGATTTAGCCATGCGGCAAAAATAACTATAATTGAATTAAGCTTTGGCAGATGCGTGCTAAATTATTCGGTTAACACCGGGGATTTTAACCAAAAGCAATCCCAATAAAAAACTACAAGTTACAGCCAATGGCGCCACAATTAACAATTTAATGGCCGGCTCAACGGCCCAATTACTAAGCGCAACGGTTAGTGTAATTACAATAAGCGGGTGGAAAATATAAACCGCAAATGTGCCGCGCGATAGTTTTGACAGGAATGGTGATGAATTATTCCACTTATGTTTACCTATGCATAAAAGGGCGGCAACAATGCCGAAGCCCACCAACTGCTCCCAAATCGCATAGAACGCTGACGGCCAATGCACCCCGCCGCTGAACCAATCTGTGGGAAAACCCATTTTTTTCCGCATCAAAAACATCAGTACAAACCCAATTACTACAATGCAAATTGAGATATTACGCATAATCTTCCCCGGCCGCAGCTCCACATGAGTTAACCATTTGCTGCGCGAAGCTACCAGCCCTAAAATAAACATGGCAATATATTGGGGGAAATGGCCTAACTGAAAGCCCAAGGGCTTTAGCGTCCATCCCACAGGAAACACTGTACGTACTGCGAAACTTAGTATCCCAATAAATACAGCAAAAATGATGACGTTTTTAACGGTTGGGTTTTTAACTGTCTTTTCGATCTTACCGGCAACTAACCTGTACAGCACATATAATAATGTAAATAAGAGCAATGCCGCCACAAACCACAGCACGCCAAAGTTTACCCATCCATCAAACCCGTTAAGATACTGCGTATAAGTTATATCGTGCCCCTCAGCCCATTTGTAAGGGATAAAACTAAGGAATGGTGATAGCACAAATGAATAGAACAGAAGCGGCACACCCAGCCTGATCAGCCTGTCTGTAATAAATTTCACAGGGCCTTTTTTGTCGTAAGATGATGGCACAAATAAAGCCGACAAGAAAAAGAAGAAACCCATAAAGAAGGCCTGATTCACTGCTACAAAAACCGTCATAGGGATAATTGCGCCAGGCAAGGTTGATTTTTGTGAATAATACCATCCCCCCGGCGCGCCGTATGCAATAAATGTATGGTGCAGTATCACCAGCATGGTAAGCACTACCTTTAGGTGGTCGATGTAGTTTATTTTTGCTTTGGGTTGGATTAAGGCGGGTGAGTTTTCGATTGACATTATGTTGCGCGTAAAGGTTGATAAAAGTAATCAGTTTTACTTTTCAAACCTAAAGCAATAAAAAAGCCCCGATTTTTCGGGGCTTTGTCTTTATAAACTTTTTAACCAGTCTATCAGGTCTTCGCGGGTTTTACCGGTTTTCTGCTGAAGGCGGCCAAGTGTTTCATCATCCTTACCTTCTTCGTGTGCCAGGTCATCATCGGTTAAATCGCCGTAGGCTTGTTTTATTTTTCCTTTCAGCTCGTTCCAGCCGCCTTTCAATTCTAACTTATCCATGGTATGTTCTCCTAATTTAGATGTACAAAAAGAACATCCGGAAATTGGTTTGGTTTTAAAAGAGGCAAGAAAACAATAATCATTTAACATCTACAAAGCACCTGCCTTTATTTCCTCAACCACAGCAGGATCAAGCAAGGTAGAGGTATCTCCTAAGTTAGAAGTATCGCCTTCGGCAATCTTCCTTAAAATGCGACGCATAATTTTGCCAGAACGTGTTTTTGGCAGGCCACTTACAAACTGGATCTTATCCGGCCTGGCAATAGCGCCAATAATGCGCGACACGGTCATCATAATATCTTTTTTGGTCAGTTCGGGATCATCGTGCAGGTTGGGGCACACCACAAAGGCATAAACACCCTGGCCCTTAATATCATGCGGATAACCTACAACGGCGCTTTCTACCACGCTGCTGTGCATGTTAATGGCATTCTCCACCTCAGCGGTACCAATGCGGTGTCCCGACACATTCAGCACATCGTCTACACGGCCGGTAATTCGGTAGTAACCATCCTCATCGCGCAGGCAACCATCGCCTGTGAAATACAAATCGGGATAGGTAGCAAAATAAGTTGTGCGGGCACGTTCATGGTCGCCATAAGTAGTGCGCAGCATACCCGGCCACGGGAATTTGATACAAAGATTACCGCTTACGCCGTTGCCTTCAATCTCCTTACCGTTCTCGTCAACCAGTACAGGTTGCACACCCGGCAATGGCAGGGTAGCATAACCTGGTTTTAACGGCGTAACATTGGCAATAGGCGATATCATAAAACCGCCGGTTTCCGTTTGCCACCAGGTATCAACAATTGGGCAGTTACCCTTACCTATCCTTTCATCAAACCAGTGCCATGCTTCCTCGTTAAGCGGCTCGCCTACCGAGCCCAGCTTTTTAAGCGAGCTAAAATCTTTACCCTTCACCACATCATCACCAAAGCTCATTAACGAGCGAATGGCGGTTGGGGCTGTATATAAAATGTTAACCTTATATTTTTCTACAATATCCCAAAGGCGGCCTGCATCGGGCCAGGTTGGGATGCCCTCAAACATTACCGAAGTAGCGCCTTGTGTTAGCGGACCATACGCGATATATGAGTGCCCGGTTATCCAGCCAATATCGGCGGTACAAAAATAAACCTCGCCCGGCTGGTACTGGAACGCGTTGCTAAAGGTATAGCCGGTATAAACCATATAACCACCACAAGTGTGCACCACGCCCTTAGGCTTACCTGTTGAGCCCGATGTGTACAAAATGAACAGCATATCTTCTGCATCCATTTCCTCGGCAGGGCAATGGGGGTTGCCTTGCGTTTCTACTTTTTTAACTTCGTCTTCCCACCATACATCGCGGCCTTTTATCATTGATACCGGCGTGTGGCTGCGGGTTAACACTATTACGCGTTTTATTGACGGGCACTGTACCAGCGCATCATCAATGATAGATTTCAGCGGCACTTCTTTGGTACCGCGGAAACTACCATCGGCAGTTATTACAATATTACATTCCGCGTCTTTTATCCTATCGGCAATTGATTGTGCCGAAAAACCACCAAACACTACCGAGTGTATGGCACCGATACGGGCACAAGCCAAAACGGCTATAGCCAGTTCGGGCACCATAGGCATATATATACAAATGCGGTCGCCTTTTTTGGCGCCGTTGTTTTTCAGCACATTGGCAAACTGACAAACCTTATCGTGCAGTTGCTGGTACGTTAAAATACGATGGTCCTCATGCGGATCATTTGGTTCCCATATAATTGCGGGGGTATCGCCATTCTTTTCCAGGTGGCGGTCGAGGCAGTTTTCGGTAATATTTAGTTTGGCGCCTTTAAACCATTCTATCTTGGGTTCTTTAAAGTTCCAGTCTAATACCTTATCCCACTTTTTTTTCCATAAAAAATTATTGGCTATTTCTTCCCAAAACTGCTCGGTCTGGTCTACGCTTTTGCGGTACACCTGCTGGTATTCTTCAAATGATTTAACTTGCATGGTAGTTTATAAATGGTGGCGTAAATTAGTTATTTTTAGCAAAATAGCTGCATTTCACCAAAATCTTTTTAAAATATTTTAAAAAGATTAGTCTAACTTCTATAACGTTGCTAAAATGATTTACTAACGCTAATATGCACATTTACCTCATTTATTTATGGTAAAAATTATTATAATAGGGAATCGTGATGTTTCAGGCAAACGTTTGCGCTATTTTACTGCAAAATATGACTGTTCAATAAGCTCCAAATCTTTTTCAAAATATTTTTAAAAACACAGTTGCATGTTTCGGGTAAAAACCTGATATTTGCAAACTCTTTTTAGGAAAAGAACGAGAATTAAAAAATATTTGTCATGTCAAGAATTTGTGATTTAACAGGAAAAGGCTACATGAATGGTTTTAACGTTTCTAATTCAAACGTTAAAACCAAGCGCAAGTTTTATCCTAACTTAAAGCTTAAAAGGTTTTACATCCCTGAAGAAGATAAATGGATCACTTTAAAAGTATCTACTTCGGCTCTTAAAACTATCAGCAAAAACGGTATAACTGCTTGTATTAACAAGTTTGTTAAAAAAGGCTCTATTTAATATTAATAGATTGTTGGGGCTACGGTAAAGATGTGATATCTTAACGATTGGCAGGCAACTCAAAACATAAAAGAAAATGGCTAAGAAAGGCAACAGGGTTCAGGTAATTTTAGAATGCACAGAGCATAAAACCAGCGGCATGCCGGGTATGTCTCGTTATATTACCACCAAAAACAAAAAAAATACAACTGAAAGACTGGAGATGAAAAAGTTCAACCCGGTTTTAAGGAAAGTAACTGTACACAAAGAGATTAAGTAGTAATTGGTTGATTAAGTTGATTGGTTGATTAGGTTTCTCCTACAAACAGGCAACTCACTAATTCAATAATTCACTAATTCAATAATTAAACAACATGGCTAAGAAAGTAGTTGCAACCCTGAAAGTAGCGGGTAAAGGTAAAGAGTTTTCAAAAGTGATCACGATGAATAAATCGGCACGTACCGGTGCTTACTCATTCAAAGAGCAGATCGTTCCAAACGATAACATCAAAGATGCTATTGCAGGTAAACTGTAATCACTTTTAGTAGAAATATAAAAGCCGTCTTGTTTATAACGAGAGGGCTTTTTTTGTTAGGGCCTCACCCTAACCCTCTCCAAAGGAGAGGGAACAACAGTGGGGTTAATGAAGCGTTATTTATAAACTCTATAAAATAAAGTCCTCTCCTTTGGAGAGGACTTAGGTGAGGCTTTATGGGATTATTCGATTTTTTCAAGAAGAAGGAAACCACGCAGCAAGAGCAGCAAGCACTTGACACCGGCCTGGAAAAAACCAAGGACAACTTCTTTTCTAAAATAACTAAAGTTATTGCAGGTAAAAGTACCGTTGATGACGACGTACTTGATGACCTGGAAGAAGTACTGGTAACGTCAGACGTCGGCGTAAAAACCACTCTCAAAATCATAGAGCGGATACAGGCGCGGGTTGCTAAAGATAAATACGTTAATACCTCCGAACTTAACAGCTTGTTAAAAAGCGAGATCCAGCAACTGCTTGCCGAAAATAATAGTAACGATTTCCACACCTTTGAGTACGGCTCGCAAAAGCCTTATGTTATAATGGTGGTTGGCGTTAACGGCGTGGGCAAAACCACCACCATAGGCAAGCTGGCGCACAAGTTAAAGCAGGCGGGCAACCAGGTAGTTTTAGGCGCGGCAGATACCTTCCGCGCGGCGGCAGTTGACCAGATAAAGCTTTGGGGCGAACGCGTTGGTGTTAAAGTTGTCGCCCAGGCTATGGGCAGCGACCCGGCATCTGTAGCTTACGATACCCTCCGCTCGGCAGTGGCCAATGGCGATGATGTGGCAATTATTGATACCGCCGGCCGTTTACATAATAAGGTGGGTTTGATGAACGAGCTTACCAAAATTAAAAACGTAATGCAAAAGGTTGTGCCGGGCGCACCGCACGAAATATTGCTGGTGCTTGATGCATCAACCGGGCAAAACGCCATTGAACAATGCAAACAGTTTACCGAAGCTACAGCTGTAAATGCCCTCGCCTTAACTAAGCTTGATGGTACCGCCAAAGGTGGCGTGGTGATAGGCATTTCGGACCAGTTCAAGATCCCGGTAAAATACATCGGTGTTGGCGAAGGAATGGACCACCTGCAGTTATTTGACAGGCAAGCGTTTGTAGATAGTTTATTTAAATAAATTGTCATTGCGAGAAGCGTAGCGACGTGGCAATCTCGTCGTATCCTTAGCGCTAATGCAATGGCTACGAGATTGCCGCGCCGCCTAAAGGCGGCTCGCAATGACATAGTGGAAAAGTGACAGGTGAAAAAACAATGAGAACAAAAGAAATTACAAAGCCGATACTAACAAAAAAGCCTCGTGTAAACGTGGTTACTTTGGGCTGTTCAAAAAACATATACGATAGTGAGGTACTGATGGGCCAGCTTAAGGGCAGCGCCTATGATGTAGTTCACGAATCCGAAAAGGTAGGCAAGAACGATATTGTGGTAATTAACACTTGCGGCTTTATTGATAACGCCAAGCAGGAATCTATAGATACCATCCTGCAATATAGCGAACTTAAAGAACAGGGCAAGGTAGGCAAAGTAATTGTTACCGGCTGTTTGAGCGAACGCTACAAACCCGAGTTGGAATCAGAAATAACAAATGTTGATGCCTACTTTGGTACTAACGATCTGCAAAACATCCTGCAAAATATAGGTGCCGATTACCGCCACGAATTAATTGGCGAGCGTTTATTAACCACCCCGTCGCATTTTGCCTACTTTAAAATTGCCGAGGGTTGTAACCGCCCATGTTCATTCTGCGCTATCCCGTTGATGCGCGGCAAGCATGTGAGCACGCCGATAGACCAATTGGTGAAAAATGCTGAAAGCCTTGTTAAAAATGGCACTAAGGAATTGATCCTGATCGCTCAGGACCTTACCTATTACGGCCTCGACCTGTACGGCAAACGCAATCTTGATGAACTACTACGCCGCCTGAGCGACGTTAATGGTGTGGAATGGATCAGGATGCAATACGCCTACCCTTCGGGATTCCCGATGGAGGTACTGGACGTGATGAACGAACGCGATAACATTTGCAAGTACCTGGATATGCCATTACAGCATATTACAGATAACATGCTAAAATCCATGCGCCGTGGTTTGACCAAGCAAAAAACTATTGATGTGGTGAACGAAATTCGCGACAGGGTGCCAAACATCGCTATGCGCACCACTTTAATAACCGGTTACCCCGGCGAAACTCAACAAGATTTCGAAGAAATGGCGCAATGGGTTGAAGATACTAAGTTTGACCGCCTGGGTTGTTTCACGTACTCGCATGAGGAAAAAACACATGCCCATACTCTGGTTGACGACGTTCCGGAAGAAGTAAAACAGGAGCGCGCCGATGCCATTATGGAAATTCAGCAGGGCATCTCATTCGATAAAAACCAGGAGAAAATTGGCAGCACCTACAAAGTGCTTATCGACAAAAAAGATGGCGGTTACTTTGTTGGCCGTACTGAATTTGATTCGCCCGAGGTTGATAACGAGGTTTTGATAGACGCATCAATCGATTATGCTGCAATTGGTACATTTGTTAACGTCAAGATCGACAACGCTGAGGATTTTGACCTTTATGGACAAATTGTAAAATAAACAGGCAGCGTGTTGCTATTAAGATATTAAAATCTAATTTCGACATTCAGTTATTAGATGCGGCTTTAAAGCATACCGAGTTATTAACTCACCACAACTACGCTACGCTGGTCGACCCTCTCTGCTTCGCAAAGAAGGTGAGAAGAAAAGCAAAGTCCCTCTTTCCGCACAGCGAAGAGAGGGTGGTCGAGCGAAGCAATGACCGGGTGAGTAAACTATGCGCCAAGCATCAATATCCGAAATTCAAAGACATATGGACGCAGCCTGTATTGACTATAAAGACACGGGGTATTTTTCCCAAACGGTTATCGATTACCTGGAGAACGTTCCGGAGTTAAGGTCATTTTACGGTGAGCGCCCCACCCTTGAGGGCTTTGCAAAACTTTTCGAACACAAGAAAGTTATAGCCAACCGCGATCTGTTAGCAGAAGTTTTATTGGAGCAGTATTTCGGAAAAGCTGAAAATGGTGAGCCACAATTGGAAGCTGCCGATACCATTCGCAAACGTATCGAACTGTTAAAAGACAAAGATACTTACACGGTTACTACAGGCCACCAGCTCAATATATTTACCGGCCCGCTATATTTTATATACAAAATAGTTACTGCCATAAAATTGTGCAGACAACTCAAAGAAGCGCATCCCGATAAAACCTTCGTACCCGTTTATTGGATGGCATCTGAGGACCACGATTTTGCCGAGATAAACTACACCAACATTGGCGGTAAAAAGGTACACTGGTGGTACGAGGCCTCGGGCGCTACCGGGCGTATAAACCCTGATACCATGCGCCAGGCACTTAACCAATATAAAGGCGTGCTTGGGATAGATGGCCACTCGTCAGAACTGGGTGAGATGGTTGAAACCGCTTACACCAAATTTGATAAGCTTGCCGATGCCACCCGTTACCTGGTCAATGCCCTTTTTGGCCGTTACGGTCTGGTAATTATTGATGCCGACGACCATCGCCTGAAGGAGTCTTTCGCACCCATTATCGAGCAGGACATTATTGAACAAAACAGTTTTAAAAATATAACTGCCGTTAACGGCCAATTACAAAAGCTTGGGGTACACATCCAGGTGAACCCGCGCGAGATCAACTTCTTTTACCTTAAAGATAACCTGCGCGAACGCATTGTTTTTGAAAATGACCGCTATAGCGTAGTGAATACCGATATTAGCTTTAGCGAAGCAGAGCTGAAACAGGAAATTAAAACCGCGCCCGAAAGGTTTAGCCCCAACGTGGTGATGCGCCCGCTTTACCAGGAATGCATCTTGCCTAACATTGCATATGTAGGCGGTGGTGCCGAGGTAGTTTACTGGCTCGAGCTAAAATCAAATTTTGATTTTTATAAAGTCGATTTCCCTATACTGATCTTACGCAATTCCGGCCTGGTGATCCGCAAGGAAACGGCGGCCAAAATCAAAAGCATGGAGCTTACCCCTGCAGAGATGTTTAAAAGCGCCGATGAGATCAAAAACAACTGGATTAAAAAACACAGCAATCATGACCTTGCCCTTACCGACGAATGGCGCGAGTTTGAACGCACCTTCGAGAAAATAAAACTGCGCGCCCATAAGATCGACCCCACACTGGAGCCATCTGCAGGGGCGGTGCAGGCGCGTTTAAAACATGCCATCGACAACCTCGAAAAAAAATTGGTAAAAGCCGAAAAGCGCAACTACAACACCCGCCTCGAGCAGATAGAACACATCAAGGCCGACATATTCCCCAACAACAGCCTGCAGGAACGTTCAGAAAATTTTGGCTTGAGCTACGTTAAGTGGGGACAGCTCTTTATAGACGAACTAATCCGCAACTTCGAGCCACTGGACTTTAAGTTTACCGTGCTGACGGAATAATGATAACTTAATTTGTAATGCGTCAGTCTGTTAAACCATTAACCACTTTGCCAGGTCTTCAACAAGCTCGACTGACATTTTTGAAGTTATAAATCATTAAATCAGCCTTATGGATAAAAATACCGAATCTCACCCATCGGCCAGGTTGGTGAGCATAAGCAAGCCCGCGTTTTGGGTTTACTGGATAGTTTGCCTCGTACTTTATGTTGTAAACTATTTAAGCACGGGTAAATCACCGGACAAATTTCGTACTGCAGGGCCAAGTGCGGCAATTTTGGTTTGTGTATTTATCGCGCTCATCTTAAATATTATTGAAAATTCCATTTTAAATACTAAGATAAAACGGGGCCTTGGAGTGTTTAATAATGTATTTATGGGAGCGTCGGTTGTTGCGATTATCGCGCTAATTATCTTGAATTAAGTTTTCAATCTCCCTTCGGTTGATTATATTTACTTATCTAAACTTAAATATGATCACACGTTTACATTTCCAGAAATTAATTATTCTGCTTGCTGCGGCTTGCCTGTTCACATCATGTGTTACTACCCGCCAGGTTGTGGTACGCAATTACGATTACGATAAAGACATAAGCTTTACAATTGAAAAAATTGAAGAAACAAGCCAGATAGGCTCATGGATGGGCGGCAGCTACGTTCCTACCAAGGGCAATGTATTCGTGGCAATGTACGTTACAGTTAAAAACAGTTCCGCTCAAAAGCTACCGCTCGATTTTAAGAATTTTTATTTATTAGATACCCTTACTCATACCAAACATAAAGTTGAGTTTGCCATGCTGCCTACCAAGGTAAGTATGTGGGCCAACCGCGACTCGGATATAGGTGCGAACGATACCAAAAGGCGCCGCCTTGTTTTCACTTATCCCGAAAAACGCCGCGCCGAAGCCTTTGCAGTAAACGACCATGTTTATAATATTGAGTACAAAGATCCCGCTAAGAAAGCATCTAATTAAATAATTATATCAGGAAATTATGTTTTATATAGCTGGTTTAGCGTTGTTTTTTATAATAGCGCTCGTATTAAAATTTAAAGGTAGCGGGCCTAATAGTATCGATAGACCATTAAACGTCAATAAGCTTACTGTTGAGCAAAGCAACGATAAGATGATTGTTGTAGACAATGTAAAGCATAGTGAGATCATATCCGTGTTATCAGGTTTTTGTAAAGCCTATAACGAAAATGATTATGCGGTACAATTACGGCTGTATCAGATATCGGATAAGAAATTTTCAATTACTTTTCCTTTTGATGTAAGTTTCACAATTTTTTGCTTCGCAATAAATTATCTTAAATATCCAATTGAAGTAAAATGGGATGCCGAAGTATATGGATGGGCAACCATTAAAGAAACGGACGGCTTTACTATTGATAACGTCGATAATAAACTATCGATGTTTTATCTTGAAAAGGATGATAAAGAATATGATAACGTTTTCCTCACCACATCAAACGGCATAGGTTATAAAATACCGTTTACTAATTTAAAGCCTAAAATATTAACCCTCCCGCCGGAAAGCTTTAAAAAGCCTTCTGTCAAAATCGAAGAATTAAATGGCTTACCACATCAGGAATTCGATTGACCTCCTTTAAAAACTAAAACTTGTATTCGCATCGGGCGCATCCAGCTTGGTGCTTTTGCGGTTACCGTCAACCGTTACGTGCAGCATATTTATCTGCTCGGGGTGCAGGGCGTTTAGCAGATCATCGTGGATGTCTATCTTTTTAATGGATGTAATGCCTTTAACCTCAAAATAGGCCCAGGCTCCATCCTCCTGTATTTCGTAACCTATGTAGCCGAGGTTTAAAGGCTTGCCATCGGCACGGATGCTAAGGTGTTTCTTAATATACTCGTTTATAAAGCGGTTTAGTTGGGCTTTGTCTTTGGGTTTTACTATGTCGAGAGGGATTTTATTATCCTTTTCGAGGGCGTGCTCCAGATCATCATAAAACATGCGGCAGCTTACCTCTACGGCTTGTGTTTTAGGGTTGTGTTTTATTTCGGTAACGCTCACATAAAAAGGGTGCATCAACCCAAACCAAAGAATGAATAAAGCCTGCATATTGCCTGTAAAATATATCTTTACGCAAAAAACGCTATTTTTATTGTTAATCGCTAATTAATATCCATGCAGGATTTTGGCCTATACTTTCAGCTTGGCTGGCAACACATCTGCGACTGGCAGGGCTACGACCATATTTTATTTGTTACCGTACTTTGCGGCACCTACCTCCTTGCCGACTGGCGCAAGGTATTGATACTGGTTACCGCGTTCACTATTGGCCACTCAATTACCCTTGCGCTAAGTGTTTTAAATGTGGTTAAAGTAAACACCTCGCTTATCGAATTTCTTATTCCGGTTACCATTGTGCTCACCAGTTTGGTAAACATCCTTAATAAGCAACGCTCGGCCAATACAGTGCGTTTCAGTTATTTTTTAGCATTGATATTCGGTCTTATCCATGGCTTGGGGTTCTCCAACTATTTAAAAAGCTTACTGGGCAGCAGCACCAATATCACCGCGCAATTATTCGCGTTTAACGTTGGTTTAGAATTTGGGCAGGTGTTAATTGTACTTACGGTTCTTATTTTGGCCCATGTAATCATAAAATTACTAAAAACGCCCCGCCGGGATTGGGTGTTGTTCCTTTCATCCGCTATATTTGGTATAGCTTTCATAATGTGCATAGAGCGCTTTGTATTAATAAAATTCACATGAAGAAAATTTACTACGTCCTTTCACTTTGCCTGTTCGCCTCTGCATCCGCGGTAGCGCAAAACGAAAACAACCCCGGCTCAAACCACGGTAATAAGTTTGAGCAGTTGGGCACCATGATAACCGACCCTAATATGTACCGGTCGGCATCGGGTGCGCCGGGGCCAAAATACTGGCAGCAAAAAGCTGATTATGAGATTACAGCAAAGCTTGATGACGACAAACAACGCCTAGACGGTGTAGAAACCATAACCTATACCAATAACTCGCCCGACCCGCTAACCTACCTTTGGTTACAACTGGATGAGAACGAGCATAAAAAAGACGCCGAGAACCTGAAGTTTGACGAGAGCAAAATGCAAAGCAAAATGAGCCTGCGCCAATTGCAGGGCATTATGGGCCATAACCTCGATCTGGGCAACCACATAGTAAGTATAAAAGATGCTGCCGGCAAGCCGCTTACCTATACCATTAATCAAACCATGATGCGGGTAGAGCTGCCAGCTACCTTACAGCCGGGCCAAAAATTCAAGTTTACAGTGGCCTGGTGGTATAACATCAGCGACCGCACAACCATAGGCGGCCGTGGCGGTTACGAGTATTTTGCCGAGGATGGCAACTACCTGTATACCATGGCACAGTGGTACCCAAGGATGGCTGTTTACAGCGATTTCCAGGGGTGGCAAAACAAGCAATTCACCGGTCGCGGAGAGTTTGCCCTAACCTTTGGCGATTTTAAAGTGAACATCAACGTACCTGCCGACCATGTGGTTGGTGGTACCGGCCAGTGCAGCAACTATGCGCAAACGCTAACCGCGGCACAGTTAAAACGCTGGAACGACGCGCAAAACTCAACCCAGCCTATTGAGGTGGTAAACCTCAATGAGGTTAAGCAAATGATGAAAAACCATGCTACCGCCCGCAAAACATGGACATTCCATGCAGAGAATGTAAGGGATTTTGCCTGGGTAAGCTCGCGCAGAATAGTTTGGGATGCCATGAGCACCAAAATTGATGGCGGCCGCAAAGTGATGGCTATGTCATACTACGGCCCCGAAGCCTACGCATTATATCGCCGTTATTCTACAAAAGTTGTGGCGCATACTGTACGCACTTATTCTAAACACACTATACCTTATCCATACCCCGTAGCTATTTCTGTTGAGGCATCAAACGGGATGGAGTACCCAATGATATGCTTTAACTATGGCCGTACCGAAAAGGACGGCACTTACAGCGAGGCTACCAAGAATGGAATGATAGGCGTGATCATACACGAGGTTGGACACAACTTTTTCCCTATGATCGTAAACTCCGACGAACGCCAGTGGACCTGGATGGACGAAGGCTTGAACACCTTTTGCCAGTACCTTACCGAGCAGGCATGGGACCCCAATTACCCATCGCAGCGCGGCCCGGCCTATAAAATTGTTGATTACATGAAGCTGCCTAAGAACGAGTTGGAACCTATCATGACCAACTCTGAAAACATTACCCGCTTTGGCCCTAACGCTTATGCCAAACCTGCCACTGCGTTAAACATCCTGCGCGAAACGGTAATGGGTCGCGAGCTGTTCGATTACGCTTTTAAAACCTACGCGCAACGCTGGGCGTTCAAACACCCTACCCCTGCCGACTTGTTCCGTACTATGGAAGATGCATCAGCAGTAGATTTAGACTGGTTTTGGCGCGGCTGGTTCTACGGAACCGATCCTGTCGATATCTCATTAGATAGCGTGAAATACTATCGCTTAAATACCAAAAACCCGGCTACCGAGGCCACTTTTGACCGCGCGCAGTTCGACCGTAATTTGGAAAACATCAGTACCAAACGCAATAAAGCCGCAGGTGATAAATTTACCGTAGAGGCCGATACGGCCTTGCAGGATTTTTACAGCAAGTGGGACCGCTTTGCCGCTACGCCGATGACAACCCAAAGCTACCAGTCTATGTACAACGCATTAAGCCCCGAAGAAAAAAAGCTGTATGATAGTAAGAACTTTTTCTACGAGCTTAGCTTTACTAACCGCGGCGGTTGTGTATCACCATTAATTTTAGAATGGACCTTTGCCGATGGCAGCAAGGAGACCGAAAAGATCTCAGCCTACATTTGGCGCCATAACGAGCAAAAGATAACTAAGGTGTTTGCTAAGACCAAGGAGGTACGCTCCATTAAACTTGACCCTGAACGCGAAACCGCCGATATTGACGAAGGAAATAATAGCTGGCCAAGGGAATTTGCCCCAACCCGGTTTGAGTTGTTTAAACAACAAACCTTGCCAAGGGGAGCCACAAGCGGTGCCAACCCTATGCAGGAATCAAGAAAAACTACTCCATAAAAAATGCCTCCCGAATTCCGGGAGGCATTTTTTTTATGCTTAACCGCGTTGAAATTATTTGGGAAGCGTGGCTGTAAATGTGCCCTCAGTAACAGATTTGCTTTTAAATGTCGGGTCATTAGCATTTAACAAACTTGAAAGTTCGCCTCGGAAAGTGCCCTGTATGCGGTTACCCGAAACAGCGGTTAAGGTTATGCTAACTACGTCAGATTTGTCCTGATAACTGTTGCTAAAGTTAACATCATCTACAGTTGAATATAATATAATTGGCGATTCGCCGCTTTGTGAAGTTGCAGGGCTATATGTTTTACCCGCAACTAAAGCCCCGCTTATGGTAACGGAAAGCGTATTACCATTTGCATCCTTACCTTCTACGTTCGTAAATTCTATACCATTGGCATCGCCGGTGAATGCAATTACATTTTTGGTGAACTGGGTGGCTTTCCCGTCTATTTTAGCCGAAATTGTAGTTGTTGAAGACAGATCTTCGCTATCTTTTTTTGAGCAAGATGTAGCTATGATTGTTGTTAAAGCCAGGAAAGAAATGGCTGACAATTTGATGATTTTCATACTTAAGAATGGAGGTTTAGATATAATTACTTGTTTCCTACAAAGGTAACTATTAAAACTCATGTACTTAACATCAACGATATTTATTTAATCAAAGAGCCCTGAGGATATCCGCAGGGCTCTTGAATGTAAGGTTTTATGTAAATAAGTTGTTAGTTAGCAAGCGCTACGTTAAACTTACCATCGGTAACAGTTTTAGTTTTAGCGGTCCCGTTACCTGCAACAAGCGTAGTAAGGCCCCCACTAAAAGTACCCTGTATACTATTTGATGCAGCCGCAGATACTGCCACCGTTACGATGTTAGAAACAGCGTTATTGTCGTTTACGTAACTATCGTTATTAATTGCAGTATAAATAACAATAGGCCTCTCCTGCTCATTCGCAGCATCCGATTTAAATATTTTACCGGGGGTAAGCACTCCAACTACTGTAATTGAGATGTTGTTGCCTGCCTCGTCATCACCTTGTATACTGGTAAAGGTGTTGCCATTAACAACGCTTGTTGCACCTAATACATTTTTATCAAATGTAGTTACCTTACCATCAATAGTCGCGGTAATAGTGCCTTTAGTTGTGTTGTCGTTATTATCTTTGGTACAAGAGCTAATAGCTACAGTTGCCAATGCCAAAGTTGAAAGAATTAGAGTCTTGATTAATTTCATAGTGTGTAATTTAAAATTTATGGTATCTGTTATATATTCCTGAACGCTATACACAAATTATGCCACAATTACGCATACTTATAATACACTAAGGTATAACCGTCCATCTTGATCGGCTTTTGCGATACGCCACAAAATAAATAAGTTTGCAAAAAACAACCGATAAGGTACAGCGCGGCTGTACCTTATCGGTTTAACTTATTTAAATGAAAAGATCAATAAATGCGCTGCTTGCAGTCACAATACTGTTTGCTGCATGCTCGTCTCCCAAAAAAGCAGAAAGCACCGCTTCTATAGCCAACAATGGCAAAGTATGGGCATCTATTTGGCAGCAGCGCGCGGCCGAATATAAAGCTCTGTGTTTCCAGGCATATAATATGGCTAAGCTCCGTTTAGATGAAGCGCTAAAAAACCCCGGCGTTAAACCCCTTGCTGTTGTTACCGATATTGATGAAACTGTTTTAGACAACAGCCCTTACGATGCTATGCGTGCCGCAAACAACCAGGAATACAGCCTTGCCACCTGGAAAACGTGGACTGCCAAAGCCGCGGCTGATACCGTGCCCGGCGCGCCGGCTTTTTTTAAATACGCGGCATCTAAGGGGGTGGCAGTATTTTATATTACCAACCGCGATGAGGATGAACGCGGGGGCACTATTAAAAATCTGCAACGTTACAACATGCCCAATACCGATAACGAGCATGTTCTTTTAAGGCAAAACACATCAAGTAAAGAAAGCCGCCGCCAGCAGGTATTAAAAAATTATAATATTGTACTACTTTGCGGCGATAACCTGCCCGATTTTGATGCTTCTTACGATAACAAACCCAACGAACCTAACCGCCAGGCCGCAACCGAAAAATTAAAAAGGGAGTATGGAAATAAGTATATAGTAATACCCAACCCATCTTACGGCGACTTTGAAGGCGCGCTTTTTAATTACAACTATAAGTTAAGCGGTGCGCAAAAGGATTCGATAATCAGGACAAAGGTTAAGGCAGATAAGCAGTATTAAGTTTTTGTTAAGTCCTGTTTGTTTGGCAAGGCGTTGTGTACTTTTGGGCACAAAGCCTTTGTATGAAGTATAAAATTATCCTTAGCATCCTAACTTTTGCACTAACAACTACCACATTTGCGCAAAACAAACCCGGCAAACAACCAAACGGACAACTGCTATTGCCAAACGGATGGAGACTTAGCCCTGCCGGCCGCTCCCTGCCTTTAGGCGACCTGCCGCTTAATATCCAGTTATCCGCATCGGGCAAGTTACTTGCCGTTACCAATAACGGACAAAGCACGCAATCCCTGCAATTGATAGACCCAAGGGGCGAAAAATTGCTGGATCAGCAGGAACTAAAAAAATCGTGGTATGGCATCGCGTTCAGTAACGACGAAAAAAAGCTGTATGCATCCGGCGGTAACGATAACTGCATCTTAACTTTTAATATCACCAATAATAAACTGGGCGTACCGGATACCATTAAACTGGGCGCCGCCTGGCCAGAAAATAAAATATGCCCAACCGGTATAGCGGTAAATAAAACAAACACCCGTCTCTATACGGTCACTAAAGAAGATAGTATGCTTTATGTGATTGACCCGGCAAGCAAAGCTATCATCAACAGGGTCAAGCTCCCCGCAGAGGCATATAGTTGCATACTATCCCCCAACGGACAAACGCTTTACATATCTTTATGGGGTGGCAATAAGGTAGCCTTTTATAACACCACCGATCAGCAATTAAGCTTTATTAAAACCGGCAGCCATCCAAACGAACTGTTATTGAATAAAAAAGGTTCTCTGCTATTCGTGGCTAACGCTAACGACAATTCGGTATCAATTATCAACACCGCTACCCACAAGGTTTTAGAAACCGTAGCCACATCATTATATCCAACAAATTTAACAGGCTCAACCACCAATGGCTTTGCATTATCTGCCAACGAGAAAACAATTTACATTGCCAATGCCGATAATAACTGCCTGGCTGTTTTTAATGTATCTACCCCCGGCAGCAGCAAAAGCCTTGGTTTTATACCTGTTGGCTGGTACCCTACCAATGTTAAGGTGTTAAACAAAAAAATACTGGTATCTAACGGTAAGGGTTTTACCTCTTTGCCCAACCCGCAGGGGCCACAGCCTGCTAAAAAGGTTGATAACAGCGGCTATCAAACCGGGGCTATCAACAGCCGCGACCAATATATAGGAGGGCTGTTTAAAGGAACACTATCATTTATTGATGCGCCTAACGAGGCCCTGCTTAAGACTTACACCAAACAGGTTTACGCCAACACCCCGTTTAATAACAAGATTGCAGCCACTGCCAGCGGCGAAAAGGGCAACCCCATCCCGCGACGCAAGGGGGAGAAATCGCCAATAAAGCATGTATTTTACATCATAAAAGAGAACAGGACCTATGACCAGGTAATGGGCGATGTTGCGGCAGGGAACGGCGATAAGTCGTTGTGTATTTTTGGTAAAAAGGTAACGCCCAATCATCATGCTATTGCAAATGACTTTGTGCTGATGGACAACTTTTATGTTGATGCAGAAGTTAGCGCCGACGGCCATAACTGGAGCATGGCGGCCTACGCTACCGATTATACCGAAAAAACCTGGCCAACCAGCTATGGCGGCCGCGGCGGCACATATGACTATGAAGGCACCCGGAAAATTGCTTACCCGCGCGATGGTTATATTTGGGATTACTGCAAACGTGCCGGTGTAAGCTACCGTACTTATGGCGAATTTGTTAGCGATGGCGAAACATCAAAAGCAAATTTAAAATCGCTTGAAGGGCACTACTGTAAGCAATCGCCGGGTTTTGATATGGAGGTTAAAGATGTTACACGTGTAGCTATATGGAAGCACGATTTCGACTCGCTTTTGACGATCAATGCTGTGCCGCAGTTTAATAGTATCCGTATCTCTAACGATCATACCAGCGGGCAAAAAAAGGGAGCCTACACCCCTGTTGCCTGTGTTGCCGATAATGACCTTGCCATCGGTCAGTTTTTAGAACACCTGTCAAAAAGCAGCATCTGGAAAGAATCTGTCGTATTTATTTTAGAGGATGACGCACAAAACGGCCCCGACCACATTGATGCTCACCGCTCACCCGTTTTTGTTGCCGGGCCTTACGTAAAACGAAATGCGGTTAATCATAACATGTATTCTACATCGGGTGTGCTGCGTACCATTGAACTTATATTAGGCCTGCCACCTATGAGCCAGTATGACGCGGCCGCAGTGCCCTTGTACGATTGCTTCACAGATACCCCAAACCTGCAACCATATGTAGCAAAACCAGCGGAGGTAGATCTGGAAAAACGAAATGTGGCCGCTAATAAAAGTGCCGCCCGCTCAGCAGTTTTCAATTTAAAAGAAGCCGATGCCGCACCCGACCTCGACCTGAACGAAGTGGTTTGGAAATCTGTAAAAGGAGAAGATAGCGTAATGCCTGCTCCAAAGCGCAGCGCCTTTGTTATTTTAGAGAAAAAGAAACATGACGATGATTAATTTGTTAAGTTAGCCTGAACCAAAACCATAAGGAATGACTATTCTCGAGAATGAATTTCTGAAAGTTGCTATTGACAGCAAAGGCGCGCAATTAAGCTCACTGATTAATAAAGAAACAGGTGTTGAACAAATGTGGCAGGCCGACCCCGATGTTTGGGCTTACCATGCGCCCAACCTGTTCCCTATAGTCGGTGGCTTATTGAACAATGAACTGCATGTAGACGGCCAAACCTACCCCATGAACCGCCATGGCTTCGCCCGAACATCAGAGTTTATTGTTTTAGAAAGCGATGACCTGCACGCGGGCTTTTCGCTCCCAAATTCAGAAAAAACATTGGCCGTGTTTCCCTATAAGTTTGACTTCCAGGTGTTGTACACACTGATCGACAACGCGTTGCGGGTAACTTACAAGTTAATTAACCGAGATAAAAAACCTGTTTACTTTTCGGTTGGCGGGCACCCGGCGTTTAATGTGCCGTTTAATGCAGGCGAAAAGTATGAGGACTATTACGTTGAGTTTGAAACACAGGAAAATCTGCAAAGCCACCAATTAAATAAAGACGGACTTTTTACCGGTGAAACCCACCCTGTGCCAACGCCTAATAAACAGCTGGCTCTAACCCGCGACCTGTTTGCTGCAGATGCGATGGTATTTAAAAACCTAAGCTCGCGCATGGTAAATATCAGGAGCACTAAGCACGATCAGAGCCTATCGGTAGAGTTCCCACACTTTAATTACCTGGGCATTTGGGCAAAACCCGGTGCCGATTTTTTATGTATCGAGCCGTGGCTGGGCTGCGCAGACAGTGACGGCGAACCAAAAGATATTACTGCAAAAGAGAATATACAAAGGGTAGATGTAGGCCATGTTTTTGAAGCATCATTTTACATAAGCATTTAAAAAATTAACATTTTTTTAGCTTTTTTAAAACATTTAATTTGCTTTTAAGCTTATCAGTAAAATAAACTACTTACAACATTACAACTATGAAAAAGAAAATCTATTTAATTGCCATGACGATGCTACTGACTGTAGCTGCCTTTAACAGTAATGCTGCAACGCTTGGAGACAAGAGAGATGTTTACAAAGAAGCTGCCGCGAACATGACCAAAGAGCAAAGGGTTGCCCGTTGCGAAGAAATAAAACAGCGCGTTGAGGAAATAAAAGCGATGGATAAATCGCAGTTAAACAAAGCTGAGAAAAAAGAATTAAAAACCGAATTGAAAGAACTTAAAAGTGAAGCACAAGCCATGGGTGGCGGTGGTATTTACCTTTCAGTTGGTGCTATCATCATCATCATTTTAGTATTGATCCTGATCCTGTAATCAGCAGTACAAAAAATACTTACAAATAAGCAAGGGCGCCAAAATGGTGCCCTTGCTTATTATATGCTATTAAATTACTGCTTAACTACCTCGTTCAGTACGGGATGATCAAAGGTTGAAAGCTCGGTATGGCCGCCTTTTAACTGGTCGAATACCACTACTTCATTTACCCCTTTCTTTAACCACGCGGCAGGCACGTATAAGGTTTGCTGCGGGCCGATGTTCCAATACTTACCCAGATTATGCCCGTTTACAAATACGAAGCCTTTACCAAAGCTTTTCATATCCAGGTATGTATCTACCACCCCGCGTAGCGAAAACGTACCACGGTAAAGGGCAGGCTGCAATTCACCTTCATTTTTTATAGGCAAATATCTAAACCCCGATGTTGTAGTGAATGGGAACTGGTACATTTTCCACCCCAGCAACTCTTGCCCGTTCAGGGTTACCTTATCTGTAATTCCCTGCCGGTTATCAGTAAGGTAAGGGCCATAATTGATGCGGCCATTATTCTCTACTAAAATATCTAATGTACTGTTTGGCGCAGGGCTATTCAACTGCAGCGAATCCAGCTTTAAGCGGCGGTCTAAAACGCTAATGCGTTTACCATTCAAATAAACCGTAGCATAATCTCTAAGCTCCCTAATTTTAAGCAAACCGGCAGCTGCATTTTGCAATGTGGTGCGATACAGCACAAAGCCGTATCCCTGGTCAAGATCCTCAAAGCTCATCGGTCTTTCGGCCTCTATGGGCTTTCCTAAGTTACTAAACAAGTTTGCCACACCACTAAACCTAATAACCTCTAAGCCAAATGTGCGTTGCTTACGTTCGGGAACATCCGGCAAGGTTTGTCCCGCCGGTAAATGTTTTGCTATTACAGCCCTTAGCTTATAGTATTTAGGTGTTGGGTTGCCAGCTTCATCCAGCGGGGCATCATAATCGTAACTTGAAGTTTGCGGCGCGTAAGCTTCTGTACGGCTCATGTTAGCGCCGTTCATAAAATCGCGTGTTGTACCACCATGAAACATATACATATTGATAGATATGCCTGCCGATAAAACTTCATCCAGTTTTTTAGCGTCTTCGTCAGCATTACTGCCGCTATGAGGTTTGCCCCAGCTATCAAACCAGCCAGGGTACCATTCGGCTATGTAATAAGGCCCTTTGCCGTTATGGTATTTATTAATGAGCTCTTTTACTTTGGCGGGATTGTCCTCGCCGTTTACAGCGGGTAAAAAGCCGGGCAAATAACCCGCGGGCATCTGGCCCGGGCCATCGCAGGTAAACAGTAGCCCGTCAAACCCGGCTTCGCGAAAGATCTTCTCGTTTTGGGCCAGGTACTCCTTATCATCGCTAAACGAACCGTACTCGTTCTCAATCTGCACCATCAGGATATTGCCGCCGTGATTTATTTGCAAAGGGGCAAGCTGCTTGCCAACCTCCATCATATAATTACGGTAAGCGTTAATAAAGGCGGGCTCTTTGCTGCGCACCTTTAAATTTTTATCTTTTAATAACCACCACGGGTAGCCGCCAAACTCCCATTCGGCACATACGTATGGGCTTGGGCGCATTACCACCCAAAGGCCTTCTTCTTTGGCTATACGCACAAACTCGGCTATATCATTATTCCCGGTAAAATCATACTTACCTTGCACGGGCTCATGCGCATTCCAGAAAACGTAGGTGCCAATGGTGTTTAAGCCCATGGCTTTCGCCATTTTCATACGTTCGCGCCAGTACTCGCGGGGGATGCGCGTATAGTGCATCTCGCCCGAGATCATTTGCATGGGCTTGCCATCCATCAAGAAATCTTTATCCCCCAAAGCAAAGTTGTGTGCTACTTCTTGGGCCTTAGCAGCTATGACCACGCCGAACAACAGCGTGCAATAAATCAATAATCTCTTTAACATACCGCACTCACTTAAAATAATCCCAACTGCCCTTTATCGTCAATATCAATATCATCCGGGTTGGTAATTTCGAAATCTATTTTTTTAGCAGGTTGCACCAATTCCTGAGATGATTTCACCGATTGTTCGCGAGATGATTTTTCGGATTTTGTTGCTATTGGTTCAGTTGGCTTTGGCTGCTCTGCAACAGGACTTTTTAATTCTGTTTGCGGGGCGGCGGTTATAGGCGTTGCAGGTGCTGTATCGGCAACTTCTTTATCCTCGCCGGTTATCGTGATCTCGGTATCCTCAACCGAATCTGGTGCCGGGTCCGGCACATCGTTTTCGTCATCGTGCTCGGCTAATAGCTCTACACTTTTTATTTGATGGACTGATAAGCGGTTACCCATCGCCTTCATACCTTTTACATCTATCAGGTCGGTAAGGTTAAGGTCGGCTTCTTCGGGGGTAAGCGCTTTACCTTTTAGCTGTTCTACTTTTACAATTGGCTGCGCGGCGCCAGATATTAACACCAGTTTTGAGCCGCTTTCGTCGCTAATGATGCTGGTTTGTTTGCCAATAACCGTGTTCTCAAACACAAAGCGCTTTACCAGATAGTTCTTGGATTTACCATCATAATGCACCACGGCAAACACTTTTGCAGGATCGTATTTTTCAATCACGATCATCTTATCATCAAAATGATTGTTAAGATCAAAACTGGCAAGCTCGTAAATACCGTTGCTCATAACTGTTAGTACACGGTCGTCACCGTCAAACTCGCCAAGGTATTTGCCACGGCCATCGGCATTTAGGCGTTTAAGGATATCATCGTACCAGATCTTACGGCCGGCGAGGGTTGATATGCCCTTACTTTTCAGGACCACTTTTTTAACCGGGTACTTGGTAACCATGTTACCTATAGATGCGCGGCCCTTTATTGCCAGCGCCGCAAAGTCCTCGTCGAACTGTAGTTTTTTTAACTTTTGATGTGGTTTCAATTGCACGTTCACCACCTCGGCCTCTCCGTTAGGGTTGGCAGTAAAGTACAGTACTTTAGAGCCTTTGCTTCCTTTTGTAAGATCGTACTCTTTGTCGCGGGTCACGCCCGTAACCGCAAAGCGTTTAATATAGCTTACGCCGCTTTGCCCGTCTTTATAGATCATATTGTAAACGGTGCGCTCATCGTTCTTTTTAAATACGGCAACATGTAAAATGTCTTTCCCTACAAAAACCTTATCCTGTACCTTGGTAACTACAAACTTGCCATCGCCACGGAACACGATGATCTCGTCGATATCCGAACAGTCGCCTACAAACTCGTCTTTCTTTAAACCTGTGCCTACAAAACCATCCTCTCGGTTCACATAAAGTTTTACGTTGGCCAGGGCCACCTGGGCAGCTTCTACCTTATCAAAGGTGCGCAGTTCGGTTTTACGGCCACGGTCCTTACCATATTTTTCCCTTAGTTTCTCAAACCATGCAATGGTATAATCTGTAAGATGTTTAAGGTGGTTTTTAACCGTTTTTATCTCGGCCTCTAAATTTTTTATCTGCTCATCCGTTTTTTTCACATCAAAACGGGTGATGCTGCTCATTGGCTTATCAATCAGTTTTTTATAATCTTCCGGCAATATGGTGCGGTAAAACTGCGGGAAGAACGGTTCGAACAACCTGTTCAGCACCGTAAGCACCCCTTCAAAATCGGAAGAGTTTTCGTAATCGGGGTGTTTGTACATCCCTTCCTGTATAAAGATCTTTAGCAGCGAGCTAAAAAAGATCTTCTCCATCAGTTCCTTCAGCTTTATTTCCAGCTCCTGCTTCAACAGATCTTTAGTGAAGTAGGTGCTTTCGGTAAGCATATCGTTCACGCTCATAAAGCGTGGTTTGTCGTCCTGTATAACACAAGTATTTGGCGATATAGATACCTCACAATCGGTAAAGGCGTAAAGCGCGTCAATAGTGACATCAGGCGAAATGCCGGGCGCCAAATGAATAATAATTTCTACCTCATTAGACGTATGGTCATCAATTTTTTTAATCTTGATCTTGCCCTTATCATTAGCAGATATAATACTTTCTATTAAACTTACAGTAGTGGTAGAAAACGGCACCTCTGTTATTACAAGAGTTTTTTTGTCCCGTTCTTCTATCTTTGCCCTTACACGAATCCTACCGCCACGCTGGCCTTCATTATACGCAGAAACATCCGCCATCCCACCTGTCGGAAAATCCGGTACTAAATTCGGCCTGTCGCCTTTTAATACAGCTATTGAGGCATCTATCAGTTCAACAAAGTTGTGTGGTAATACTTTAGTGGCCAAACCTACAGCAATACCTTCTGCGCCTTGTGCCAGCAGTAACGGGAACTTTACTGGTAAAGTTATGGGCTCGCGGTTACGGCCATCATAACTGGCCTGCCAAATGGTTGTATCGGGGTTAAATACAACATCAAGCGCGAATTTTGATAAACGCGCCTCAATGTAACGTGGAGCTGCTGCGGAGTCGCCTGTAACCGGTCGGCCCCAGTTACCCTGTGTATCTATCAACAATTCCTTTTGTCCTAACTGCACCATGGCGTCTCCAATAGACGCATCACCGTGAGGGTGATATTTCATGGTGTTACCGATAACATTGGCGCCTTTATTAAAACGCCCGTCGTCAAGTTCTTTTAGCGAATGCAGTATGCGGCGTTGTACAGGTTTAAGCCCGTCGTTAATGTGGGGAACGGCACGGTCAAGTATTACATATGAGGCATAATCCAGGAACCAATTTTCGTATAGCCCGTCAAGGGAGGTAACTTTATTGAGCCTATTTTCTTCGTTATTATTTTCAGGAATATCAGGAGTGTTCAGATCTTCGCTCATTATGCAGCTAAAAAAATTATGGATGGGTAAAGATAGATAAATGTGCAGAAATAGGGGCGCCATAAGCGTTGTTTTCAGCTATAAAAATCTGCATTTTTATTAACATTTAAACAATTACAATGCGTATAAATAAGTTAAATGCGTATATTTACTTTTATGAAAAGCAGACTAAATTTAACTATAGAAGAAGGGTTATTAAAAAGCATAAAAACCTATGCCGAAAAACAGCATACAAGTGTATCTGATTTGGTAGAAAAGTACTTTAAGAATGTGTTAAGGCCTGTAAAAAAAGAAAGCTTTATGAATATGGTTGAAAACCTGGGGCCACATGATATAGACGCGAAAGCTAATTTAAAAGAAATGTACTACCAGGATAAAAAGCATGGCAATTAAGGTTTTTTTAGATGCCAACGTATTGCTTGACTATATACTTAAGCGTGAGTATTATAATGATGCAAAAGATATATTTGAATTAATAGAAGAAAAAGATGTTGACGGATATATAACGTCTTCGGTGTTGCATATAACGGGCTATTGGGTGTCAAAAGCCTATGGAGCATTAAAGTCAAAAAAAATACTTTTAAACTTGCTTGAGCATGTTACGCTAATAGATATACCTCACGATACAGCATTAATAGCCTTACATTCCAAAATCGACGATATTGAGGATGCTTTGCAGTATTACACTGCGATATACCATAAGCTCGATTACTTTATTTCGCGTGATAAAAAATTAGGAAAAGACAGTATTCCTGTTTTACAGGTGTATTCTCCAGTTGAGTTTATAAAAAGAATCAAATAATCACTTTAGTTAGATTCACTCCCGTAATTTCTTCTGCTCGCGCAGCATAGCGCCGTAATCCATGCGCCTAACCATGGCATTAATGGTTTTCGCGATGCGACCGGCGCGGGTTTCTTCAGTTTTGGCGTCGGTTATCCACTTAATAAAATAACCCTGGTGTGATTTGGCCAGCCCGCAAAAATATTCAAATGCCTCCGGTTGCTCGTAGTCGAAACACTCCCTTAAATCATCGGGCATCTCTATCTTAAAATCCTTATCGTGAGCTAACCTTACCCGCAATATTGCCCCATGCTCTTTCCGTATGCCTTTACGAATCTCTTTTTTAAGAGCTATCATAAAACTGCCATCGCCCATGGGCATGGCAGATAGCCCCGCAACAGGCAGCTCGTCTAATTTACCCTTAACCCTAAACGAGCGTTTATTACCGGCAAACAATTGCTGTGCAATATTGGCTGGTAATACAATGTAGGTCCAGCCGGTTTTATCTCCGTTCTCTCCGTATTGTAGTATAATGGTGGTAAAATCAACCATAGCCAAATATAACCATTAGGGCACAAATGTTAAATGTTTGTTAAATGCTGCATTTTAACCTTTTAGGCTGTAACTATTTGATAATTGCCTACATCTTATATACGAGTTAACTGATCGGTACTAAAAAAATTAAACAACAAAAATTAATTACAAAACTCAATTCGCAACACCATGAAAACCTTCAAATCAGTTACCCTTGGCCTCGTTTTATTAGCAACCTGCAGCTTTGCAAAAGCTAATGATGTACCAGATGTTAACCTCACCAAAACCCACGCAATTAATACTTACGTAAATGCTATGACGCTTGGGCGAATAAGCAACCTTAGCCAGGTAATAGATAAATCGGCAAAGTTTGATATACAGCGCGGTAACACCGTGTTAAGTTTCGACAAAAAGCAAATGACCGATTTTTTGAAAGAAGAGAAAAATGTGGAGCAGGCCTGCACTACAAGCACCCGCATTGTAGAGAATAGCGCAGATATAACCGTGGTAAAAGTGGATATGAAGTACGACCACTTTACCCGCAGCAATTATGTAACATTAGCCAATACCGGCAACGGCTGGAAGATAACCAACGTTTACAGCATTTTTAAATAATATAGTTTAGTGTTTAAGTGTGAGATGAGCCCCTGTTAAGGGGCTTTTCTTTTGGGCCTCCCCGGCTCTCTTTGAAGCAGAGAGGGGTAAGATCATTTAAAAATGAATATCGAACATCAAATGTTGAACACCGAATATCGAAATAGAGACTCACTTCATTATTCTCTATTCGAAATCCATCATTCGATATTATTTTACATACGGTGCAAGTACTGCCTGCCATTTATCGTAACCTTTGCTGTTAAGGTGCAGCATATCGCTTTCAAAAAGGCTGGTATCGGGTTTTCTGGTAACAGGATCTAATATTACCGAGGCAACATCAATGAAGTGGGTATGCTTACGTTTTTTAATAAAACTGCGCACAAGTGAGTTGGCTATCCTAACTTCAGAAAAATATTTGGCGCGGCTGGGGCTTGGCTTTATAGCCATATAATAGATCTCGGCATTGGGCAGGTTTTGTTTGATCATGGCCCAGAGCCGGTAAAACTGGCGGGCAGTAAATTTGCCTGTTTTGCCTTCGGCTATGTCGTTCTCGCCCGCGTATATAAATATTTTACGCGGCTGGTATGGATACAAGATGTATGGCGTATAGTAATTTACCAATTGCTCAATAGTACAACCACCAACACCGCGACGGATAATGGGTTTACCGGCAAAACGTTTTTCCAGGTCGGTCCATTTGCGGATAGAAGAGCTACCGGTGAAAAGAATGCCGTTTTTAGCGGGCATGCTTATGCTATCCTGGTGTTTAAAATCGCGGATCTCGTTATCAAACGGGAAGCCTCGCTGGGCGTGGGCCGCTATACCAAATGTGGCTAAAACTAAAAGTAATATTATTCTGATCTTCATACGGGCTGTACTAAACGTTCTTCAAAAAACATAAAAGGCATCATGCTTTTTACATCGTTAATAACCCACACGGGGCCATCAATGCAATACAACAATACGCGTAAGGGGCTGTTTTGCCTTTTTTCCACTTCGGCCATTACCTGCAGGCAAGCACCGCAAGAGGTTACCGGCTTAAGCAACGGAAAGTCATCGGTATGCGCGGTTACGGCCATGCTTACAACCGGGTCATCCGCATGGCCGGCGCCCCAATGAAACAGTGCCACCCTCTCGGCGCATAAGCCCGATGGATAGGCAACGTTCTCCTGGTTACTGGCATGTATAATTTTGCCGCTTTGCAATTGCAGTGCCGCCCCCACCCTAAACTTAGAATACGGCGAATGCGATGTTGCCATTGCGTTAACAGCCTCGGCACAAAGGTTTTGATCGGCGGGTTTAAGTTCGGTTATGTTATCGTACTCCTTAAAAGATACTTTAATGTCGTGTTGTTTCATAGTGTATGCTACTAACCCATAACAACAGGTTGTGTTTTATTGTAACAAAAATCCCCCGCTCTTTCAGGAACGGGGGATACAAGTTAAGGCTTTTTAATTAAACATCAAACTAAACCGCTACAGGCAGCTCCACTTCATCTATACTCTCGGCTATTAAAGGGTTTACACTTTCGTCATCCTTTTCTACACGCAGGTTGTTTACAATGTGCTGTTGGCGGGTTGGCGTATTCTTACCCATAAAGTACTCCAGCAAGGCTTTGATGTTGGCATCTTTCAGGAACACCGGATCGAGCCTGATATCCTTACCGATGAATAAACCAAACTCATCGGGCGAGATCTCTCCCAACCCTTTAAAGCGCGTTATTTCGGGTTTAACACCCAGGCTGGCAATAGCATCACGGCGCTCTTCGTCGCTGTAGCAATAAATAGTTTGCTTTTTATTGCGCACCCTAAACAATGGTGTTTGCAGTATATGTACATGCCCGGCCTTTACCAGATCAGGGAAGAATTGCAGAAAGAAAGTCATGAGCAATAACCGTATGTGCATCCCATCCACATCGGCATCGGTAGCAATTACAATGTTATTATAGCGCAACCCGTCTATCCCGTCCTCTATATTCAACGCGTGTTGCAGCAGGTTAAATTCTTCGTTTTCGTAAACCACCTTTTTGGTAAGCCCGAAACAGTTTAGCGGCTTACCTTTTAAGCTGAATACCGCCTGGGTTTGTACATCGCGCGATTTAGTGATAGAACCACTTGCCGAGTCGCCCTCGGTAATAAACAGGGTTGTTTCCTGCCTGCGCTCGTGGTTATCATCAAAATGCAGTTTACAATCACGTAGTTTACGGTTATGCAGCGATGCCTTTTTGGCGCGGTCGTTAGCCAGTTTTTTTATGCCGGCAATATCCTTCCGTTCACGCTCCGATTGCAGGATGCGCTTAAGCAATGCATCGGCCGTAGCGGGATTTTTATGCAGATAATTATCCAGTTCCTTTTTCAGGAAATCGTTGATGAAGCCACGTACCGACGGGCCATCCGGACCAACATTTTGGGAACCAAGTTTAGTTTTGGTTTGCGATTCAAAAACCGGTTCCTGTACTTTTATCGCGATAGCGGCTACTATAGACGCGCGGATATCCGAAGCGTCGAATTCCTTTTTATAAAACTCGCGAATGGTTTTCACCACAGCTTCGCGAAAAGCAGCCTGGTGCGTACCACCCTGCGTAGTGTGCTGCCCGTTTACGAATGAATAGTATTCCTCCCCATACGATTGCCCGTGGGTCATGGCTATTTCTATGTCCTCGCCTTTTAGGTGGATGATAGGGTAGCGCAGGTTCTCGGCATCGGCATTTCGAACCAACAGGTCGTAGAGGCCTTTTTCCGAAAGATATTTTTGACCGTTAAAATTGATTGTTAAACCGGCATTCAGGAACACGTAATTCCAGATCATGTTCTCTACAAACTCGGGAATGAAGCGGTAATGCCGAAAGATGGTATCATCGGGTATAAAGTTAATGGCCGTACCGTTACGTTGTGATGTTTCCTTTTCGGGTTCATCCCTTTTCAGTTCCCCTTTTTCAAACTCCGCTATTTTGGTGCGGCCATCACGGTAAGATTGTACAGTAAACGAGTTAGATAAAGCATTAACCGCCTTGGTACCCACCCCGTTTAAGCCTACCGATTTTTGGAAAGCCTTACTATCGTACTTACCACCTGTGTTTATTTTCGATACACAATCTATCACTTTACCCAAGGGGATACCACGGCCATAATCGCGCACAGATACTTTATGATCGTTCATGTTCACCTCAATGGTACGGCCCGATCCCATCACAAATTCATCAATAGAGTTGTCTATGATCTCCTTCAGCAATACATATACACCATCGTCATAAGCCGAGCCATCGCCCAGTTTACCAATGTACATACCCGGCCTTAAGCGAATGTGTTCCTTCCAGTCTAACGACCGTATACTATCATCATCATAATTTACTGTTTCTGCCATGCTCAGATCAAATATTTTAGGCTTATTTAGCCTCAAATGCAAAAATATAGTTATGCCACTTAAATTAATATTTAAATGTGCCAACTTATTAACATTTACAGGCTATTGTTTAAATTTTATACAGCTGCTGGCTTTATCGATATTCTTGAAAAATTCGGGGCCTTTTTCATTGCTGAAGCAAACTGCCAGGATGGTTCCAATGTGGTCTTTTTGCAGGGTTATCAGCAGCGCGTATTTATAATGTTTTGTTACAGGCGCATCAAGCAAATTCAGCAAATAGGTTTTCCCTGCATCTGCATTATACCTAACCCTGTACCTTTTCGGAACGTCGCGTACCAAAAAATTATCATCACCGGTAAAGGCCTTAGCTTGCGCGGTACCCATACCAAGGTAAAGCGAATCCGGGTTAGCCTGTGCTGTATTTTTATTGCCGATAGTGCGTTGATAAGCCGCGTAGTTCTCTTTTTGCGATTTAGCCTGGAACCAGATCTCGAAATCCCTGCCCGGTAACTCCATAGCATAATCGAAAGAAATATCTTCGTTATCGGGGGCTTTTATCTCTCTAAAACCCTTGGGGAAAGTAAAAGTAACGTTAGCTGCAGCAGCTAACATCAAAAAATTCTTTAGCTGGGGGCTTATGTGCGCCTGGGGGGGTGCAAGGGGTTTTGCCACAACCATATGTTTTGAGGTTGTAGTCTTTTGCTTAACAGACTTCTTTTTCACCTGCGCAAAAAGCATAGGCGCAATACAAAACAACAATATCCCCGTAAGTAATATTTGTTTCAATTGATTCAAAGTAGCCATTTTAATTAAGTAACGCAAAATTAATGACCGAATTTAAATGATTTCCCACGCATGGACAAATTTAAATCTTTTTAAATTATTTTAATAAGTATTTTGATTTTGTAATATATGTTTATTAAGTTTGTATTAATGATGAAAGTTAAATCATTGAAATACGCGCACTTGTTATCCTTGTTAGCTGGGATAAATTTTATAGTTAATTGGTTGTAAATCCTTGCTTCGGTGAGGATTTTTTTTGTGCCGATATTTTAAATGACCAAATTGAACAAAGCAATATATTAACCTGATTATGGCAAGATTAAATTTATTAGAAGAAACACGTTACGAAAAGCTGCCGGTTACGGTATATCCCGATCAGCACGCCGCATCTTTAGCAGTAGCCGCAAGAATAGCGGCACTAATCCGTAAAAAGCAGGCGGCCGGCGAACAAACCGTATTAGGCTTGGCAACAGGGGTTACACCAATACAGGTTTACGCCGAACTGATACGCCTTCACAAAGAAGAAGGTTTATCATTTAAAAACGTGATCACCTTTAACCTTGATGAGTATTACCCTATGAAGCCCGACGCGGTGCAAAGCTACGTTACCTTCATGAACGAAAATTTATTTGACCATATAGATATCGATAAATCGTTGGTGCACATTCCCGACGGTACTTTACCGCAGGATGAAGTGGCCGCGTTTTGTTTAGAATATGAAAGGCAGATAGAAGAGCTTGGTGGCCTTGACCTGCAAATTTTAGGTATCGGCCGTACAGGGCACATCGGTTTTAACGAGCCGGGCTCCGCGCCAAACTCGGGCACCCGTTTGGTTACGCTTGATGACCTTACCCGTAACGATGCTTCGCGCGATTTTGGTGGTAAGCAAAACGTACCTACCAAAGCCATCACCATGGGTGTGGGCACCATTTTTAAAGCCCGCGAAATTATCCTGATGGCCTGGAGCGCCAAAAAAGCACCTATTGTACGCAAAGCCGTTGAGGGCGAAATTTCGGGAGAAGTACCGGCAACCTTCCTGCAACTATCAGATAATGTAGAGTTTGTTTTGGATGTGGATGCCGCGTCGGCACTTACCCGCTTTGATACTCCCTGGCTGGTGAGTGACTGTGTTTGGGATAATAGCCTAAAGAAAAAAGCGGTTATTTGGCTATCGGGCGCGGTTGGCAAACCCATCCTTAAATTAACCGAAGAAGATTATAACAATAATGGCATGGCACAGCTTGCTGTTGAGCAGGGCCCCGTTTACCAGATCAACATCGATATTTTTAACCAAGTACAGCATACTATTACCGGTTGGCCGGGTGGCAAGCCGGGGGCAGATGACAGCCAGCGCCCGGAGCGTGCCGAGCCTGCCCGCAAGCGTTCCATTGTGTTCTCTCCGCATCCTGATGATGACGTAATATCGATGGGTGGCACGTTCATCCGTTTGGTAGACCAGGGGCATGATGTACATGTGGCCTATCAAACATCGGGCAACACCGCCGTATGGGACGATGATGTTTTGAGATACATGGAGTTCGCGATAGATTTTAAAGAGAGTGTTGGTGAGGACACCGCCAAACTGCAAAGCATCTATGACGATATGCGCCAATTCATCGACAAGAAATTACCTAACCAGGTTGATACACCCGAAATAAGAGATGTTAAAGGTTTTATCCGTAAAACAGAGGCCATCTCGGGCGCGAGGTTTGCAGGGCTGTCTGATAGTAATATCCATTTCCAGGCCCTGCCTTTTTATGAAACCGGCAAAACGCAGAAGAACTCGGTAGGCGAAGAAGATATTAAACTAACCATGGAGCTGCTGCAAAAAGTAAAACCCCAGCAGGTATTTACCGCCGGCGACTTTGCCGACCCGCATGGTACCCACATCGTGTGTTTCAATATTATAATCGAATCGTTACGCCGCCTGCGCAAAACTGAAGCCTGGGTGAATGATTGCTGGGTGTGGATGTACCGTGGCGCATGGCATGAGTTTGCTACTCACGAAATTGAAATGGCTGTGCCGCTTTCGCCTGCCGAGGTGTTGCGCAAACGCAACGCCATATTCAAACATCAGTCGCAAAAAGACAGGCCGGTATTCCCCGGGGATGACGCGCGTGAATTTTGGGTACGCGCCGAGGACCGTAACCGTGAAACCGCCCAAAATTACGACCGCTTAGGCATGGCCGAATACGCGGCTATGGAGGCTTTTGTAAGGTATCACTTTTAATACAGCTAAGCACGTAAAACAAAGAGCCGCGAAAAACGCAGCTCTTTGTTTCCTCAACTTGTTAGTCTTATTTCTTTACAGCATCAGCAGCTTGCTGTGCCATCTCTAAATGATGTGTCAAAATAGGTACATGTTTAGCGGCAAATGCCTTCAACTCGGCATCTTTACCATCCTTCGCCTCTTTCTCAAACTCATCAATATCTTCCTTGTGGTCTTTTACCATGTAATCAGTATAGGCTTTGTCAAAATCAGTTTTACTAAGCTTGGCCATATCATCATAGTCTTTTTGGGTTTTGTTATCCAAAATAGCCGGGAGGGTAATAGTTTTGGTACCTGCTAAAGCCATTAATTCTTTATTGGCTTTTGAATGATCTTCAACCATCATTTTTCCAAATTCCAAAACCTTTGGCGACAAACCTTTGGTTTGGGCCAGCTTGCCCAACTGTACTTCCATGAGGCCACCATTTGCAGCGGCTACTGCAAACTTGGTATCGTCAAACACCTCTGTAGAATCTTTTGCTTCTAATGCCTTTTTGTTACTATCGGTTGCAGCTTCGGTGCTACTGCTGTTATAGGCTGCCGTACTATCGGTATCTACAGTGCTTTTGCTGCCGTTACCACTGCAAGATGCCGCTGTTATAATAACGGCGCCCATTAATAATTTGAATATGCTTTTCATATGGTTAATTTATGTTTAAAATAATTAACCAACAATTATGCCATGCTATTTAATCTTCGCATTCACCAAAGCAATTAGCTCCGCTTCAGCAGCTATGGTGTTTTTTTCTATCTCTTCCCCGCGCTTTAAAACCTCATCCACAAAAGTTTTATCCTTATAACCCGATGCGTTGATCTTTACATTCATAAAGGCACCCATTACCGCAGATCGCACGCAAAGAGCTGCAACGCCCGCATCCGTTACCGAATTTGGGTTACCGGTTTCTATCATCGCCCGTATCAGCGGTAAACTTTGGTAAGCGGTTTCCATCACCTTTAAAGGAATTTCAATAGCGTATTTGGTAGCAGCCTGTATGGCCCCATCCCGGGCGGTCTTTTCTGTATCACTCCCTTTAGGTAAACTAAACGCCTCCATTATCTTATTAAAAGCAGCCGTGTCCAGGTCAACCAGTTTTAACAATTCATCTTTTAAAGCTTGCCCCTGCTCCGCCCAATCGCTAAATTCTTCCCAACGGGCATCCCAGCCTTTTTTATGAGACGACAGGTTAGCCACCATTGTAGCCAGCGATGCACCCAAAGTGCCTATATAAGCTGATATTGAACCACCACCCGGCGCGGGGCTTTCGCTTGCGGTTTCATCAGCAAAGGCAGATAAGGTCATTCCCACTAACTTGCTTGTATTGGCATCTCGCAGCAAATATTCTATAATGCGCTCCTCCGGGTTAAACGGACCAAGCTCATCTAAACCCATAGATTTGATGGCTATCTTGATGATCTCCGCCTCGCTCACCCCTACCGAGCGCTGCTGTTTCCGCAAAAAGTACTTACCCGCATCCAGCATCGCTTTCAATGGGATAAGGCCAACCAATTCGCTGCCGGTTACACGGATGCCACGGTCGGCCGCCTTTTTGCAAACCTCGTCAAAGGCAACATGTATGGGCGTAACTTCAATATTTGTTAAGTTCATCGAGATCTGCGCCACTCCATATTCCTCAATATACCAGCCAATGGCCTTTACGCTTTTCAGCGTGCCGGGGATGGATCTGGGTTTACCATTCTCGTCGGTAATGATCTTGCCGGTAACCGGGTCGCCTTCGCGCATTACACGGCCGGCCTCGCGCACATCAAAGGCAATGGCATTGGCCCTGCGGGTTGATGTCGTATTCAGATTGATATTATACGCGATCAGGAAATCCCTTGCCCCAATAACAGTAGCACCACGTTTAACATCCATTTCCGCCGGTCCAAAATCGGGCTTCCACTCCGGTAGTTTTATCTTTTTAAAGAAGCCCTCATACTCCCCAGCACGGATCACTGACAGGTTATCGCGCTTTTTATCCGCCTGCGCATGCTGGTATAAGTATGCCGGGATGCCCAGTTCCTCGCCAACGCGCTTAGCCAGTTGCTTAGCGTATTCTGCAGTCTCTTCCATGCTGATATTGGCAATAGGTATCAGCGGACAAACATCTGTTGCGCCCATCCTTGGGTGTTCGCCTTTATGTTTGCTCATATCTATCAATTCACCGGCTTTTTTTATGGCCAGATATGCTGCCTGTATAACCGCTTTAGGCTTGCCTACAAAGGTTACAACTGTGCGGTTGGTAGCCTTGCCGGGATCAACGTTTAGCAATCGTACACCTTCAATGCTCTCTACCTCGTCGGTAATTTGTTTAATGATGCCCAGGTTTACACCTTCGCTAAAATTGGGTACACATTCGATTAATTGGTTCATTGGTTTATCAGTTCAATGGTTTATTAGTAACTCCGCCAGCCCAAACGCTTGTCGGCTTTAACTTCCCCTGGTAGTACAATATTTCACGGTAATCGGCACATGGGTAAGCCTGCATATCGGCAAGTTTGCCCGGCGCTAATATACCATGGTTATCTAATTTTAACGCAGCTGCGGCGCGGTAAGTCAACCCTGCGAACACCTCTGCTGCCGATAATTTTTCCGCCGCGCTCATTACGGCGGCTTGCATCAGCAGGTCGCCCATGGGTGCCGAACCGGGGTTCCAGTCGCTGGCTATGGCAAGGCATGCACCTGTATCAAGCAATTTACGGGCGGGTGCGTACGGCATACCCAACCCTAAAGATGCGCCCGGCAAGGTCACCGCCACGGTTTGGGACTTTGCCAACAGGCCAATCTCTTCTTCGCCGCTTGCTTCCAGGTGGTCGGCAGAAACAGCTCCAACCTCTACCGCAACAGCACTGCCGCCGGTGGTAAATTGGTCGGCATGTACGGTAATGTCAAAGCCTAATTGTTTGGCCTTGTTTAAATAAACCAGCGCGTTTTGTTTATCAATAGCACTTTGCTCAATAAATATATCTACGCGGTTCGTTAAGTTTTCCTGCTTGATAATGGGCAGCAGATCATCTACCATATACTGTAAATATTCTTCCTGCGATCCGTTAAAATCCTTTGGCACCATATGCGCGGCAAGGCAGGTAGGCATTAGTTTAGCTTTAGTTTGGACTGATGCTGTTTTAATGGCACGTAGTTGTTTCAACTCTTCATCTATACCTAAGCCGTAGCCGCTTTTTACCTCTATAGTTGTTACACCTTCGGCTAAATGGCGGTTAGCGCGTTGTACCAGCGACGCAACCAATGCAGCTTCATCAACAGCACGGGTTTGGGTTACAGTATCCCAAATGCCACCGCCGGCTTTTGCTATTTCCAGATAGGTTTTACCTGCTATACGCATGGCGTAATCCTTTGCCCGGTTGCCACCGAAACAAATGTGCGTATGGCAATCCACAAAACCGGGTAGCAAAACGCTGTCGCCCTGCATCTCTTCTATTTGGGCAGACGGGTTTGCGTTCCGCAGTTCATCAAAATCGCCAACCGCTAATAAAATTCCATTCTCAACCAGCACACCACCGTTTAGTATAACATGCAGTTGTTCGTCCTTTAACGCGCCTTTTAATGGCAACCCGTTTAAAGGAAGTATTTGCTTGAATGGACCTATTAACTTTTGCATTTGTTGTTATAATACATTCTAAATTTCGTTATCCTCGGCATGCTTGTCGCTGACTTTTCAATTGAAGATTGCCACGCTATCGCCCGATTGACGTTTTTTAATTCGCCTTCTGACTTAAATTACCACACCTTCAAACCAAACCTTTCGGCCCAATCCTGCGCTTTGTCATACCCGGCATCCGCATGGCGGAAGATGCCCATGGCAGGGTCGTTATGCAGTACGCGCTTCAGGCACGTTGCTGCACGTTCGGTGCCATCGGCTACTACAACCATACCGGCGTGCTGTGAATAACCCATGCCCACCCCACCACCGTGATGGAACGATACCCATGTTGCCCCACCAGAGGTATTTGCCATCAGGTTAAGCAATGGCCAGTCAGATACAGCATCCGAGCCATCCTTCATAGCCTCTGTCTCCCGGTTGGGTGACGCTACCGAGCCACAATCCAAATGGTCGCGACCAATAACAATTGGCGCTTTCACTTTCCCGCTTGCCACTAACTCATTAAATATCAAACCCGCTTTTTCGCGTTCGCCCATGCCCAGCCAGCAGATGCGGGCAGGCAGGCCCTGAAAAGCGATTTGCTTTTGTGCTTTTTGCAGCCAGTTTATCAACGGCTTGTTTTCGGGGAACGCCTCCATCAGCGCCCGGTCTGTTACATATATATCTTCAGGATCGCCGGACAGGGCTACCCATCTGAACGGCCCTTTTCCCTCGCAAAACAACGGGCGAATAAACGCCGGAGTAAAACCCGGGAAATCGTAAGCATTTTGCTCACCCCCTTGTTTGGCAAACTCGCGCAGGTTGTTGCCATAATCAAATGTAACTGAGCCGCGTTTTTGTAATTCTAACATAAAGCCAACATGGCGGGCCATACTTGCCAGCGAGAGGCGTTTATATTGTTCAGGGTCTGCTTTGCGCATATCTGCGGCTTCATCCAGCCTTAAACCGTTAGGGATATATCCATTAAGCGGGTCGTGTGACGAGGTTTGGTCGGTAACCATATCAGGCACAATACCGTCGGCTATCAATCGTTCCAGCATATCACCGGCATCGCTCACTAATCCTACAGATAGCGTCTCGCCCTTTGCCATTGCATGCTTAACCCAGGTAATGGCCTCATCGTAAGAATGGGTAAGCTTATCAATGTATCTACTTTCTATACGTTTTTGGATGCGTGTTACATCTACATCGGCACCTAAAAATACAGCGCCTGCCATGGTTGCGGCTAATGGCTGCGCGCCACCCATACCGCCAATGCCGGCGCTTACAATAAGTTTACCGGTTAGGTTGCCATTAAAATGTTGGCGGCCTGCTTCTTCAAAAGTTTCATATGTACCTTGCAAGATGCCCTGGGTACCAATGTAGATCCAGCTACCGGCGGTCATCTGCCCGTACATCATCAGGCCATCGGCGCGCAGTTTATTAAAATGTTCCCAGGTAGCCCAGGCGGGTACCAGGTTACTGTTGGCTATTAAAACCCTTGGCGCCTGCGGATGGCTGCGAATGATCCCCACGGGTTTACCGCTTTGCACCAATAGCGAATGTTCCTCATCCAATTCTAATAAAAGCTCAATTATTTTTCTGAGCGCTTCCGGGTTGCGGGCTGCCTGGCCGATGCCGCCGTAAACCACCAGTTCGTCGGGGTTTTCGGCTACCTGTCCGTCGAGGTTGTTTAGCAGCATACGTAACGGCGCTTCTGTTTGCCAGCTTTTGGCGTGGAGTTGGTTGCCAACCGGAGCTTTATAAACCGGATGGTTGGCGTATGTTTTAATAAATTCCGAACTCGTCATCGTCGTTTATATTGATGTTATGTTTTTGAGCGGCCTGGTTAGCCACCGATTGAAATTCACTGCTGATAATCAGTTGATGAAGGGCATTAATATCATCCGAGAAGATCCTGTCCTCTTTTATGAACGGCACATGCTGCCTTACCAATTTTTGCAATTCTTCAATTACAGGGGTGCTTTGCAGCGGCCTGCGAAACTCCAGCGCCTGCGATGCGTACAGCAGCTCAATAGCCTGTATATATTCAATATTGTCCAGCACCATGTGCAGTTTGCGCCCGCTGATAGAACCCATTGATACATGGTCTTCCTGCCCAAGCGAGGTGGGTACACTATCGGCGCTGGCAGGGAAACACATGCTTTTGTTTTCGGTTACCAGCGCGGCAGTGGTGTATTGCGGTATCATCAGGCCCGAGTTCAGACCTGCATGCTCTGTTAATAATTTTGGCAAGCCATAACGGCCTTCGCTCATGAGGTAGCAGCGGCGGTCGGCAATGTTGCCTAACTCGGCGGCGGCCACAGTAGCATAATCTAAGGGCAGGGCCAATGGTTGGCCGTGGAAATTACCCCCGCTTATGGTGTCATCGGAATTAAATATTACCGGGTTATCGGTAACAGAGTTCAGCTCTATTTCCGTCAATTCTTTTAGATGCAGCCAGGCATTCCGCGAAGCGCCGTGCACCTGCGGCATACAGCGTAGAGAGTATGGATCCTGCACCCTATCGCAATCCACATGAGAGCTGCCAATGGCCGAGCCTTGTAACAAAGCAGCCAATCGCTTTGCAACGAGCTTTGTGCCCTTATACGGGCGGATGGCATGCAAACGCTCGTCAAATGGCCTTGCCGAACCCATTAAACCTTCAAGCGACATGGCGCCGATCAGGTCGGCCACATTCAATATGTTATTTAAACGCTCTACCGCTTTGATGGCGAATGCGAGTATAAACTGGGTGCCGTTGATTAGGGCAAGTCCCTCTTTTGGGCCCAATACCAAAGGCTGCAAACCATGTTTTTTAAGGATCTCTGCCGCGGCATATTTTTCTTTGCCAACATTAACATAGCCCAAACCTATTAACGGCAAAAACAAATGCGACAAAGGTGCCAGGTCGCCAGATGCACCAACCGAGCCCTTTTCGGGCACAACCGGAATCACGTCATTATCTATATGCCATATAATTCGGTCTAAAGTTGCCGGCGCAATACCCGAGTAACCCTGTGCTAAAGCATGCACCTTGCTTATCAGCATCAGCTTGGCAATTTCCTGCGGAATAGGTTTACCCACCCCCACGCTATGGCTTTTTAAAATATTGCTTTGCAGCAGGCTGGTGTCTTCTTCAGAAATACGGGTATCGCAAAGCGGACCAAAACCGGTGTTGATACCATATACAGGCAAACGCGCATGCACAATTTTTTCAACCTCTTTCCATGACGTGTGAACATGAGCGGCGGCATCGTTATTTATCAAACCTTTAACCTTACCGGCCGCAATATCCAGGCTTAGGCCAATGGTTAGGTGTTCAATCCCGTAGTAAAAGTTTTTCATTAGGCATTGGGTTTAGCTTTTCTCCAACTTTATCGGCAAGATTATAAGCCTTAAAGGCAACTTCTAAGGCAGATATGGCAGGCAGTATCTCCGCAATTTTAGCATCGCTCGCTTCCAGTTCATTCATACTTGCAGTAATAGCATCCCAAACGGGCAGTATCTGTTTGAGCAGTGCCCGGCCTTTATCTGTAAATTGTACCATTTGCCTGCGGCCATCATCCGCATGGGTTGTAGTTTCTACAAGTTTACGGTTCTTCAGGTTGGTTATCAGCTGGCTTGCCGCGGGGTGCGATACTTCTGTTTGCTCACTCAGTTCTTTTATAGAAAGCGAGTCGTTTTTCGACAGCAGGTAAAACACCGGGAACCAGCTGGCATCAAAATCAATGCCTTCAGTCTGGTAAATTCGGTTTATTTCACTCAGGAACGCTTCGCTCATACGCCTTAAACGGCTGCCAAAAACCAGGTATCCTAAACTTTGATACAAATTCATGAATGCAATTTATATAAGTACTTATACAAAAGCAAGTTTATTACTAATTAACTCTCGCTAACCTCTTCAAAGTAAAGGAGCAAAATACCTCCATAATCAATTGTTTAAACTCTTTTATATTTCAAGCTTAGTATTGTATCAGGCTTTTTACGGCGATATGGCCTGCAATTGCTCATTAAAGTTATTTTTGCTGAATGAAAAAATTAACATTGATATTTTTAACCAGCTTCATATGCGGCGCAAGTTTTGCGTCCGGTCCCGATACTATAAAACGTAACGGCTATACCCTAATTGTACACGGTAACGACGAACATTTCGATAAAGCCATTACCGATAAATTGATCAGCACCTTTTTTGTTGTTTACCCCAAAATTGTAAATGAGTACAATAAGAAAAGCCTAAAACAGGTGGAGTTTTTTATCGACACAGCTTACCACGGTGTTGCCGCAACAGATAATGGCCGCGTGGTTTTTAGCCCCGCATACATGACCAAGCACCCTAACGATATTGATGTAGTTACACATGAGGTAATGCATATTGCGCAGGATTATGGCAATTTTGAGGACGGACCAGGCTGGTTAACCGAAGGTATTGCCGATTATGTACGTAACGAACACGGCGTAGCCAACGAAGCCGCCAAATGGAAACTACCCGATTTTAAACCCACCCAAAATTACGATAACGCCTACCGCGTTACCGCCCGCTTTTTACTATGGGTAGAAACTAAGGTTAAAAAAGGCACCGTAAAAAAACTGGACAGCCAAATGCGCGATCATAGTTATTCCCCTGCATCATGGAATAAGCTTACCGGCAAATCTGTAGATGAATTGTGGAAAACCTACGCTGCTAATCCGATAATATAAAAATGTCTTGCGAGCGTTAGCGTGGCAATCTCGTCGCTTGATTAGCTTAGAAGCGACGAGATTGCCACGTCGCTACGCTTCTCGCAATGACATATAGTTTTAAGTTAAATAAGAAAGGCTTTCCAAATTGGAAAGCCTTTCTTATTTATGAAGTTAATGGTTCTTATCAACCGCCTAATGCTGCTGCACCACTTACGATCTCGGTAAGCTCGGTAGTGATGGCCGCCTGGCGCGCCTGGTTGTACGAAAGTTTTAGGGCTTTCAGCAGGTCGCCCGCGTTTTCGGTCGCTTTATCCATCGCTGTCATACGCGCGCCATGCTCAGATGCGTTTGAATCTAAAACTGCACGGTATAGCTGTATTTTAATATTTTTAGGGATCAATTGCTCTACTATCTCCTCCTGCGAAGGCTCTAAGATGTAGTTAACCTGGTTCTCAATAACGCCACCCTTTGTTTTAAAGGCTTCTTCCTTTGCTTTAGCTTCAGGAAGTGGTACAGGCAATAATTGCTCTGCAACCTGGTATTGTATAGCCGCGTTACGGAAATGGTTATACACCAGTTCAACACGGTCATAATCGCCGTTAACAAAACCCTGCATAATGCTTTCAGTAATTTTAGAAGCATTAATAAAGTTCAGGTCAAGATACAGGTCGTTATTGTTGCCAATTACGTTAAACTTACGGCGCTGAAAAAATTCCTGGCTTTTTTTACCGATAGCAACAATAGATACATTGCCTTTGCTTAACTGCTCGCTGTATTTTTCGGCAATAAGGTTGTTAGCTGTTTTAATAACGTTGGTGTTAAAAGCACCCGCCAAACCACGGTTTGATGATACTACTACAATCAATACACGCACCGGCTGACGCTGCTGTAGAAAAGGTGAAGCACCGTCCTCTAAAGTCGCCGACAGGTTATCTAATAAATCTTTCAATTTATTAGCGTATGGGCGTAATTGTACAATAGCGTCTGTAGCCCTTTTCAGCTTAGCTGCCGAAACCATTTTCATGGCCTTGGTTATTTGCTGTGTGGAGTTAACGGATACTATCCTGTTTCTTACTTCTTTTAAATTAGCCATTTTCTGAGATTTGAGATGTAAGATCAGAGATTTGAGATCAACTCAACCTTCAATCTTATCCCGATTATTTTTATTTATAAGATGCGAGTATTTATCTCAATACTCGCATCTCATATCTCATATCTAAAATTAATATTTTCCTGCCAGTTCTTTGGCTACTGTTTCCAGTACGCCTGTTAACTGGTCATCAAATTTACCTGCTTTTAGGGCAGCCAGCACTTCGGGGTGGCGCAGCTCTAACTGGCTGGTAAACTCAGCTTCAAACTCACGTATTTTATTTACAGGCACGTTACGCATCAGGTTTTTAGTACCTAAGTAGATAATAGCTACCTGTTTTTCTACCGATACCGGAGAGAACTGGCCTTGCTTAAGTATCTCTACGTTACGTGCGCCTTTATCAATAACGTTTTTGGTTGATGCATCCAGATCCGAACCGAATTTAGAGAATGCCTCTAACTCGCGGTATTGTGCCTGGTCAAGTTTAAGTGTACCGGCAACTTTCTTCATCGATTTGATCTGAGCGTTACCACCCACACGCGATACCGAGATACCTACGTTAATTGCGGGACGGATACCGGCCAGGAACAAGTTAGACTCCAGGAAGATCTGACCATCGGTGATCGAGATTACGTTGGTTGGGATGTATGCAGATACGTCACCCGCCTGAGTTTCGATAATTGGAAGAGCGGTTAATGATCCGCCACCTTTAACAATGTGTTTGATAGACTCCGGCAAATCGTTCATTTGCTGCGCTATGTTATCATTGCTGTTAACTTTAGCGGCACGCTCTAACAAACGGCTGTGCAGGTAAAACACGTCGCCCGGATAAGCCTCACGGCCCGGTGGGCGGCGCAATAGTAATGACACCTCACGGTAAGCAACCGCCTGTTTAGAAAGATCATCATAAATGATCAAAGCAGGGCGACCTGTATCGCGGAAGTATTCGCCAATTGCAGCACCTGCAAACGGAGCAAAGAATTGCATGGTAGCAGAGTCCGAAGCATTAGCCGCAACTACTATTGAGTAAGGCATAGCACCATTCTCTTCAAGCGTGCGTACAATGTTTGCAACAGTTGAGGCTTTTTGGCCACAGGCTACATATATACAGTAAACCGGGTTGCCGGCATCGTAAAATTCTTTTTGATTGATGATGGTATCAATACAAACCGCGGTTTTACCTGTTTGGCGGTCACCAATAACCAACTCACGCTGGCCACGGCCAATCGGGATCATCGCGTCGATAGCTTTGATACCGGTTTGTAATGGCTCGGTTACCGGCTGGCGATAGATAACACCCGGAGCTTTACGCTCTAACGGCATTTCGTAAGTCTCGCCAACTATTGGGCCTTTACCGTCAATTGGGTTACCTAAAGTATCTACAACACGGCCAAGCATACCTTCGCCTACATTAATAGAGGCAATACGATTGGTACGTTTAACGGTATCACCTTCTTTAACATCGTCAGATTTACCTAACAATACCACACCAACGTTATCTTCTTCAAGGTTCAGTACGATACCTTGCAAACCGCTGTCAAACTCAACCAGCTCTCCTGATTGTACTTTGGTTAAACCGTAAACACGGGCAATACCATCACCCACCTGGAGTACGGTACCTACTTCTTCTAATTCAGATTCTGACTTGAAGCCGGCTAATTGCTGACGCAAAATTGCTGATACTTCGTCTGGTTTTACCTCTACCATTTTTGAGATTATTTTAGAGTATTAATGTTATTATACTGTTGCAATACTTGCAAATTCTTTTTTAATTTTCTTAAGGCTTGTGGCAACACTTGTATCTATCTGCCTGTCGCCTACAGTAAGTACAAAACCACCAATTAAGGACGGGTCTACCTGGGTATTTAATTTAATAGTACCACCAATAGCTTGCTGCACTTCATCAAGCAATTTCTTTTTATTAGTTTCAGATAGCTCTGCAGCAGATACTACTTTAGCATAAGTAATATTATGCTTAATATCATACAAAGCAATAAATTCATGAGAGGTTGTATATAATACGTTCCCGCGGCCTTTATCAATCATTATATTGTACATAGCCATACTTACCTTGCTTACCTTAGCTGCAAAAATATCGGCCAGTATAGCTTTCTTTTTACCATGAGGTACCACAGGGTTAGCTAAAACGGCACCAAGCTCGGGGCTGCTTCTTACAGTTTTGTAAAAAAGCACCATATCGTCCTTAACGGCTTCAACAGCATTTTGCTCTTCAGCAAGGTCTATCAATGCTTTTGCGTACCTTATTGCTACTGTTACTTCTGACATTGTTCTTGAGATTGGAGATTTGAGATCTGAGACTAATTCTGTCTCATGTCTCACACCTCATGTCTATATTATAATTTCACTTCTTTAAGCAAATCGGCTACTAATTCGTCCTGCTTGCCCTGGTCTTCAAACTGCTTGCGAAGTACTTTCTCGGCAATTTCTATTGATAATGCCGATACCTGATTTTTAACATCAGCCATAGCAATATTTTTTTGATTGTTGATCTCGATACGTGCCAGTTCAATTTGGCGTGCACCTTCTTTTTGCGCTGCTTCTTTAGCTTCGCTAACAATATGTTCTTTTAGCTTTCTGGCTTCCAGTAATATAAGGTCGCGTTCGGCACGGGCGTCTTTTAATAATGATTCGTTCTCGTTAGTTAAACGCGCCATCTCATCTTTAGCTGCAGCTGCTTTAAGTAAAGCATCTTCTATTGAACGCTCTCTCTCGTCAATAGCACCCATAATAGGTTTCCAGGCAAATTTGGCAAGTAAAAAGAACAGTATTAAAAACGATACCGTGGTCCAAAATACTAAGCCAATTTCAGGAGTAACTAATTCCATTTTTTATACAAGGTTAAATGTCAATTTAATATAACCGTATCTGCCGCCAACCGCTGCAAATACGGTTATTAATTTACCGTTGGGACAAAGATTATTTTAAGCCCAGGAACGATACCACCACACCGAACAAAGCAGCACCCTCAATAAGGGCCGCAGCGATGATCATTGCAGTTTGGATTTTTGAAGCGGCATCCGGCTGACGTGCAATACCTTCCATTGCTTTACCACCAACCTGACCGATACCGATACCGGCACCGATTACTGCTAAACCTGCACCTAATGCAGCGATACTTCCAAACATAGTTTTAAAATTAAAGTGAATATATATTATATAGTTATTTACAAATTATTAGTGGTGATGCTCTTCAACCGCAGTACCTATAAATAAGGCAGTAAGCAAGGTAAAGATAAACGCCTGCAAGGCTGCCACTAACAGCTCAAGCACATCCATAAACACCACAAACGGAACCGATACTATTGATACGTAAGCGCTCTTAAATACAAATATTAAGGATATTAAGCTTAACACAATAATGTGCCCTGCCGTAATATTGGCAAACAAACGTATCATTAACGCGAACGGTCTCGAAATGATACCCACAAGCTCTACCGGCCACATAATAATGTACAATGGCTTTGGTACATCGGGCGCAAAAATGTGTTTCCAGTAATATTTGTTACCGTTTACGTTTACTACTATTAGGGTAATTATAGCCAGTACAAACGTTACTGCTATATTACCGGTTAAGTTTGCACCACCCGGAAAGAAAGGAACTAAACCAATAAGGTTGTTGATCCATATAAAAAAGAAAACGGTTAATAACAAAGGCATAAAGCGCTGGTATTTGTAACCAATGTTTGGGCGGGCAATATCATCCCTTACAAACATAATAATAGGCTCTATGAAAGATTGCAAACCTTTAGGAGCCATACCTTCGCGCTTTTTATAGGCAGATGATACGCTAAAGAAAATGATGAGCAATAACACCATCGAAAGCCACATACTTACCACGTTGCGGGTAATAGAAAGATCTACCAGTTTTTTATTAAGGCTTAATACTGTCGCGGCCGATAACAGCGTATCATTCTCGCCAACAATATTCACTTTGTCTTTAACCAAACGGTAAGTGTAGTATTTACCTGCATAGTCAGCATGGCCATGCTCAAATTTCTCAGCAGAAAAAACTTCTAAGCCTTTGTCGGTATATAAAATTACAGGCAACGGAATTGAGGTATGCCCCCAAAGGTGCCATACATGCGAATCGGCAATGTGTTCAAGAATTACTTCACTTGGGTTAAATGCTTCTTCTTTTTCAGTTTTGGCCACCTCAGAATGATCCTCGCCGTGCTGTATAGCAAAAGTTTTACAAGTGCAAAAAGTTAAAAAAACGCCTAAAACAAGGCCGAGAGCTATTTTTTTTGATTTCAAAATGTGGCTAAAATACATTGAATGAGTGTTTTTTACTTTCAATTTTGGTTGCGCAAGTTACACAACAAAACGTATACTTCAAAGCCCGTATTCAAGAAATATAAATAAGAAAAGTTGAGCAAAAAAATGCCGTGGTCAATGTGTAATTTTAACACAAATAACAGGGCGAATGCCATACAACCCAGCATCTTTACAATAGTAGTTGCTAAAAACGCCTGGGCGTATAAAGCAGGGTTAAAACGCTGTATGAACAATACAGAGGCTGTTACTATAAAAGTAAACCCGGTTATAAAAGTAAAAAGCACCCAAAATTTGGCCAGCAAAAGGCCGCTATGGCCTGTATAAATTAATAGTGCCGGTATGGCTGCCAACAGCATTACAAATACTGCAAAAGCTATAAAAATTTTTACAGGACTCAATTTTTTACAGATCTTATAACCAGGTACAACGAAACAAACACCCCGGCAAGCGATAGCGCCGCGGTTACCCACATGGTGGTATGCTGGCCGGCTTTATCTATTTCATAGCCGGCAAATGCAAAAATGCCAATAACAGCTATCATCTGGAATGCCAGCCCGGTATATTTGGCATAAGCGTTAACAGCTTTGCCGCTATCGTTGGGTTGTTTCTGTTCATTTTCTGCCATCCGGCAAATTTATTAAACCTATTGCATAATCTTTAGTATTTTAGCAATGCATTTATAAACCTTAGCCACAAACGATCAATTTATTGTATTGTGGTTATGATCAATACAAAATATATCCAATTGAGGCATACGTTTACCTTTTCTGTACCAAAGTTATTATTGCTTGCCATTATATTGGTTATTGCCGGATGTTCGCTTGAGAAAAAAAGCGCCCTTAACCGCGGCCTGCAAAACCTTACAGCCAAATACAACATCCTGTTTAATGCCAAAGAACTACTCCGCCAGAAGCAGGAAGCTTACGAAGCAGCCTATGTTGATGATTACAGCGAACTGCTGAGCGTTTACCGCGATACCGTTACCCGCAGCGATGAACCCGATAAAGAACTTGACCTTGTCAAGCAAAAAGCCAATACCATCATCAGCATAAAAGAACAAAGCCATTACCTTGGCGATGCCTACCTGCTCCTAAGCAAAGCAAATTATCTTGATGGTAATTATTTCGACGCGGTGGAGTATGCAAACTATGTTATCCGCTCGTTTGGCAGCAACACTGAATTAAAACAGGAAGCATTGGTTTACAAAGCGCGTTCACTACTATACATTAACCAGCCAAACGATGCCAAAACAACTTTAGATAGCGCCTTTGCAGAAATTAATCCTAAGAAAAACATTACCGGTGATGTATACGCCACCAAACTGCAGTACGATATAAATGTACAGGATTACATAGATGCCGAGACAATGGCCAAACTTGCAATAGAGCACGCGCATGGCAAAGAACGCGAATTACGCTGGACGTTTATTTTAGCCCAACTGCAGGAAATGAACCATAAGCCTGCGGATGCTATTGCTAATTACGACCGTGTTAGTAAAAGCAATGCTGTATTTGATATGGCTTTTAATGCTAACCTAAACCGAATACGCATAGAGGATATGCAGAGTGGCGTAAAGGTTAGTCGCCTTACAAGGCTACGCTCTTTACTTAAAAACCAAAACAACAAAGATTTTACCGACCAGATCTATTTCCAGATAGCCCAGCTACAGTATAACGATGGCGAAATTGATAACGCGCTGAAAAGCTACAGGCAATCTGTAAACTATAGCACTAAAAACCAAAATCAAAAAGGGCTCTCCTATTTGCGGATGGCTGATGTATACTTTAAGAATAAGGCCGATTACACCGGTGCAAAAAACTTTTACGACAGCGCGCTCGTAAACTTGTCGCCCAACTACCCTAATTACAATGCTATTCAGAAGAAGGCAGAGAACCTACAAGTACTGGCAGACAGGTTGCAGATAATAGACCGCGAAGATACCCTGCAAATGCTGGCAAAGCTTGACGAGCCCGCCCGCCTTGCTCGTATTGATAGAATGGTTGAAGCTAAAATTTTAAGTACCCAATCTGTACAGGTTAATAACCCCGCAGAGCCCTTTGGCGCTGCCAACCTAAACCAACCTGCGCAAGAGAGCCTGCCAAATGGCAGCAACTTTTATTTTAGCAACGCAAATGCGGTGAGCCAGGGCTTTAGCAGTTTTAAACGGGTTTGGGGTAACCGCCGTTTAGAAGATAACTGGCGCAGGGCAAACCGCGCAAGCAGCGATATTACGCAAAACAACTCCGTAGCTATACAAGCTACCGACCCAGATGCCGGCGCTAATGATCTTTTAAGCAACCCCAATAACGTTAACGCGGGTAACTACAGGCAAGAGTTGTTGCAGAATTTGCCGCTTACTCCCGGGCTGTTGGCACAATCTAACAAGCGTATGTATGATGCTTATTTAGATATAGCCAATTTTTACCGGGATGTATTAGACGATAAAAAAGAAGCCATTGCAGCTTACGAGGCCATACTAAAGCGCTTTCCAAATAACGATAACACGGCTGCTATATATTATAACCTGTACCGTTTATATAGCGATACCAACCCGGCATCATCAAACAGGTATAAGGACCTGCTGGTGAAAAATTATCCGCAAACCCCTTTTGCCAGGATCATTCTCGACCCGGAGTATAGCAAACACATTAATGATGAAGATACCGGTTTCAGTATCCTATATAATAACATATATGACCTGTATGCTACCCGCCAATATGCAAAGGTCATTACATCTTCTGATGCATTGTTAGCGCAATACCCTAATAACAGGTTTGCTTCGCAGATCTATTATTTACGTGCCTTTGCGGCCGCGCACCAGGAGCCGCTTACCCCCTTTAGTACAGATTTGCAAAATATTGTTGCCAAATATCCGGATGATAAGCTAATAACACCGCTGGTTAATCAACACCTTGCCTACATAGCTGCTAACCAACCGGAATTGGCACAGCGCAAAGTGGTCATATCCGACCGTGAAATAAACGACCCTCAGTTTACCCTGCCTATCGTTTATCAAAAAGAAACCGAGCTCAGGGTTCCTGCCGAAAAATATGTGCCACTACCGGATGTACGTAAGCCCGAGCCTAAACCCGTTACGCCTCCTATAATTAAGGAAGAAAAAGCATCTGCAATAACAGCCGCCCCTGTTGGGGTTAAAAAATCTGCAGAAGTTGCGGTAGTTAAAGAACCTGTAAAAGAAGAAAAGCCTGCCGAAACTAAAACCGATATATTACCGCCTGTAACACAATCGGCAAAGGTTGAGGCGCCAATTGCCCCTGTACCTAATACTGCACCTGTAAAGCAAGTGCCATCTATATTTAATATGCGCGATAGCACCAATTATTACCTGGTGATAAATGTAAGCAGTGGTGCAATCAATCTGTCTTCATCACGTTTTGGTATTGGGCAGTTTAACAGGGTTAGTTACAGCACTGCAGGTATAAAGCACCAGCTTAAAGCCGTAGGGTACGATAACCAACTGATATACATAGGTCGGTTCAATAATATTACGGAGGTTAAGGATTATGCCCGCAAAATTTTACCGCTGATGCCGGATATTATGAAGGTACCAAAGGATAAATACAGCTTTTTTATCATAACCCAAGAAAATCTGGATAAATTAGCCGACCGTAAAAAACTGGATAGTTATATAGACTATTATCAACAAAACTACTAAGAACTAAGATGATCAATAAAGTTTCACAACAGGATATAAAACGTTACAACTGGTACATTTGGCGGTTTGTAATAGCCTGCTTCTCCTTTTTCCTGCTCATGATATTGCTTATCGCCTTCCAGGTATTTGGCCCGCTCCCATCCTTCCGCGAATTGGAGAACCCTAAGAGCGACCAGGCATCAGAGATCATATCGTCAGACAAGCAGATCATCGGTAAATACTACATCAAAAACCGTACGAGCGTTACCTACAAGCAAATTTCGCCAAACGTAATTAATGCCTTGGTTGCTACCGAAGATACCCGCTTTTACCAGCACTCGGGCATCGATTTTCAGCGTACTTTTAGTATAGTGCTTTATAACCTTGTAGGTAAAAAGCAAGGCGGCAGTACCATTACACAGCAGTTGGCGCTTAACTTGTTCTCCGAGCGATCGCACAACCCTTTCAAACGTATCATCCAAAAATTGCAGGAATGGATAACCGCGGTTAAGATAGAACGTAATTATACCAAAGAGGAGATCCTGACGCTGTACCTGAACACAGTAGATTTTGGTGCTTATAATACTTACGGCATTAGTTCGGCATCGCGTACTTATTTTAACACCACGCCGGATAAGCTTACGCCAGACCAGGCAGCCCTTTTAATAGGAATGATAAACGGGCCGGGCATTTATTCGCCCATAAACCACCCTGAAAATGCTAAAAACCGCCGTAATTTCGTTCTGAGACGTATGGATGAAGAAGGCTTTTTAAGCTCGGGACAGGCCGAAGAATATAAGGCCAAACCACTTGGATTAACCTTTAGCCCTATTGACCATAATGATGGCATTGCCACCTACTTTAGGGCGGTATTAAAAAAACAGGTGCAAAAAATATTGGTTGATAAATCCATCTTAAAACCTGATGGAACTACCCCTTACGACCTTGACCGCGACGGTCTGAAAATTTATACCACCATTGACGCTACCATGCAAAAATACGCCGAGGACGCGCAGAAAGAATACATGCGTACCCTGCAGGCACAATTTAATGCGCACTGGAAAGGGATTAGCTTGTGGAAAACCATCCCTACATTTAAGTCACTGTTAGATAAAGGAATGTACCGGTCCGACAGGTATATTGCCCTCAAATCGCAGGGGGCGTCAGAAGAAGAGATCCGCGAGGATTTCAATAAACCCGCCAAAATGAATTTATTTACCTGGCGTGGCGATATTGATACGGTAATGAGGCCTATCGATTCGATAGTGTATTGTAAAATGATGCTACGTAATGCCCTAATGAGCATGGACCCTACTACAGGCTATATCAAAGCATGGGTAGGCGGCACCAACTTCGAGCATTTTAAATACGATCAGGTAAAAATGGGTACCCGGCAGGTAGGTTCTACCGCTAAGCCCTTTACTTATGCTGTAGCAATTGATGATGGGTTTTCGCCTTGTATGCAGGTGGCTAACGAGCCAATAACTATCACCGGTTATGGTGCCGATTGGACCCCTCGTTCGTCACCCAGCGAAACTGTGCCGGGTGTTATTACCTTACGTACCGCGCTTGCCCGTTCGCAAAACTGGGTTACCGCTTATGTGATGGACCAGGTAAAGCCTACGCCTGTTATGGAATTAATTAAAAAGATGGGAATCACCAGCCCTGTGCCGCCATACCCTTCTATTTGTTTAGGTACCTTTGACGCATCTGTTTTTGATATGACCGGCGCTTACTCCGCGTTTGCCAACCAGGGCGTATGGACAGAGCCTACTTACCTGTTACGTATAGAGGATAAGAATGGCAACGTATTATATAACAACTCGCCGCGCATTGTACAGGCCATGAACGAGCAAACCGCTTATGTGATGACCTATATGCTTAAAGGGGTTATTGACGAAGGTACCGGCTGGCGCTTACGCGGTAAATACGGGCTGACCAACCCCATTGGCGGTAAAACTGGTACAACTAATGATAACTCCGACGGTTGGTTTATTGGTATAACCCCTCAGTTGGTTACCGGTGTATGGACAGGGTGCGAGGACCGCGATATCCACTTCCGCTCTACCCGCCTGGGCGAAGGCGCAAACACCGCCCTGCCAATATTTGCAGGCTACATGAAACGGGTTTACGCCAATCAATCGCTTGGCATTAAAAAGAATGTAGATTTTGTGCCGCCAAAGTCGGGGCTGTCTATCACGCTTGATTGCGGCGCCTACAGCCAGCAACAAAAAGGCACTAACGAGGTGGAGAAAAAACTGGATTTTTAGCAAATTGTTATAAAGTTGAAATGTTGTAAGGTTTAAAGGTTGTATTATCTGTTTGGCTCAACATTACAACTTTAAAACATTTCAACATTCCAACAACAAATGGATAAATTCGATTACAAGGAAGCTTTAAAAAATATACCGCACAAACCTGGTGTATATCAGTATTGGGACAGCGAGAAGCAGCTCATATATATTGGTAAGGCAAAAGACCTGCGTAACCGTGTGGGTTCATATTTTAATAAGGATACGCAAATAAATGCCAAAACCCGTGTTTTGGTATCAAAGATCCGCAATATAACCTTTACAATTGTTGATACCGAGGTTGACGCCTGGCTGCTGGAAAACAGCATGATCAAAAAGCATCAGCCACGCTACAATGTAATGCTTAAGGATGATAAAACTTACCCATGGATCATCATCAAGAACGAGAACTACCCGCGCATATTCTGGACCAGGCGTATCATTAAAGATGGATCAAAGTATCTTGGCCCCTATGCATCTGTAAGCATGATGCACACTATTTTAGGGCTTATAAAAGAAACTTACGCCCTGCGTACCTGCAACCTTAACCTTACCCGCGAGAATATTGAGAAGGGCAAATTTAAAGTATGCCTGGAGTACCAGTTAGGCAATTGTAAAGGGCCTTGCCAAGATTTTCAATCAGAAGCCGATTACGACCAGAATATTGCCGAAATAACAGATGTGCTTAACGGAAAAATAGGCAACGTTGTACGCGGACTGAAGAGCGACCTTGATAAGGCCGTAAGTGAGCTTAACTTTGAGCTGGCTCATCGCCTGAAACGTAAGCAGGATCTGCTGGAGAACTATCAAAGCAAATCAACCGTTGTAAATTCTTCTATTACCGATGTAGATGTTTTTAGCATCGCATCCGAAGAGAAATACGCCTTTGTAAACTACCTCAAGGTGATGAATGGCACTATCACCCAAACTCAGACCATAGAGCTTAAAAAGCGCCTCGACGAAACCGATGAGGAATTGCTCAGCATCGCTATAACCGAGTTCAGGACCAGGTATAACAGCACCTCTAAAGAAGTTATTGTTCCGTTTAATATTGATCTTGAAGATGAAAAGCTAAAGTTCACCGTACCTAAACTGGGCGAGAAACGCAAACTGCTGGACCTGTCGCAAAAGAATGTGATGTTCTTTAAAAAGGAAAAGATAGACCAGTACGAAAAGCTTAACCCCGAGGTGCGTACCGAGCGCTTGCTAACGCTGATGATGAAAGATCTGCGGATGAATGTGCTGCCCCGCCACATCGAGTGTTTCGATAACTCCAATTTCCAGGGTGCCTACCCGGTATCGGCCATTGTGGTGTTTAAGGATGCTAAACCCTCTAAAAAAGACTACCGCTTTTTCAACGTAAAAACCGTGGTAGGGCCCGATGACTTTGCCACCATGGAAGAAGCCGTACACCGCCGTTACCGCCGTATGCTTGATGAGGGGACAGAATTGCCGCAGCTTATTATTATTGACGGTGGTAAAGGGCAGTTGTCATCGGCCATGAAAAGTTTAAGGCTACTGGGGATAGATAAACAGGTTACCGTTATAGGCATCGCCAAGCGGCTGGAAGAACTATACTATCCTGGAGATCAGTACCCGCTGTACCTGGATAAACGCTCTGAAACGTTAAAAGTAATACAGCAATTGCGTGATGAGGCCCACCGCTTTGGTATAACCGCTCACCGCAAAAAGCGCGACAAAGGCACTTTAGCTACAGAACTGGAATTGATACCGGGCATTGGCAAAACAACTGCCGAGAAGCTGCTGAAATATTTTAAATCTGTTAAAAAGATTCGAGAAGCAACAGAGACCGAGTTGCAGGAAGTGGTGAATTTAAAGCAGGCTAAAGCTATAGCCCAATACTTTAAACCGGAAGTAAGCGGGGTAACCGGGTTGCAATAAAATATATAATTTATCGTAGACAAAAAAGCCCGTTTGCTTTCGCAACGGGCTTCCATATTTTTTAAGGAGAATTATTACTCGCCGTATTTCCAGAGGTTAAGCTCGTAATCCAGTAAGGTTTTTTTGATCCTTTCAGATTCGTACAACTTATCAATCCCCTGGGCGTAATCACGGATGCGTTCGTCCTTATCGTTAGATTGTTTTACGATGTAGCTGGTGAATATACGCTTTACAAAGCAGTCGTCGAAACTTAAGCCTGTTGCATCGTTGTTACGGCTAACGGCTTCTTTAACGGCTAACACTTTTCGTGCCTCGTCAAAATATATCCAGAAAGCTGGTTGGTAATCCAGATCTAAGCCCGCTGCTTTTGGTTTGTATAGTGGCGCTATGCCAATAATACGTGGTTCAAAAACCGATCGTTGCCTGTCGAAATACCAGTCTTCCTTAATACGGAACTTTACAACGCTATCCGGGTTAAATTCACCGGCCTGTATAGTTGAACCTATCTTGTTACCATCTTTATCAAACTTATCTACAACCGAGCTATCGGCCATGCGCGCACGCGCCTGACCCGGGGCAAGTGGTTTGCTAAAGCTGTCGCCGTTAGGGTCGTCTTTACTTGGGGTTGGGTCGTAAGCGGTAAGTTCACCCAAATCAATAGCTGCCATTAGCACATCTATTAATCTGCCTTTTGGCGAAGCAAGGTACCGGTTCATTTTCTCGCGAAGATCTATCTCGCGCCAAACGCGTTTAGCAAACATCACGTCGGCTTCGCGTAGGTTAGCATAAGGGGTTACCTTTGCACTAAGGATATTATTTTTCTTATAATAACCATCCATAGGGCGGTCAAAAGGCTTTTTCTTGATTGTATCCGCTGGTGATAAGCCTGCATTTGCGCCGCTGCCAGCACCTCCTACCTGATTATCAGGGCTAACACGCGAAGTTGCCGGAGCCTGTGTTCGTGCCCTCGTACCAGCTTTTTTGGTTGTTCTTTTTTTAGTTTGAGCGAACGAAGCGCTGCAAGCCAGGCAAAGTACAATGATCAAAAATCTTGTTTTCATAACTCTTTTAATTAGCCTGTAATACAATAGCGTCGAGGCCACGCTGCGTGCCATCCGGCCCTACAGCTACAATGTCCTGAAATACTACTGTGGTACCCGGTGTTACACCAGCCATAGCCGAACGCATAGCACCTGATAGCTCACCACCTGTTGTGGTCAAACTTACAGCATCCTGGCGTGGTTTTATAATAATTAAATTAAACCTTGTAACGTTAAATTTAGCGTCAAATTCAAAGTTGTCCAGTTTTGCAAAAAGCCTGTCCTGCGCGCGAATGTTGGCCGCGCTGGTTTTACCACCGCTTTTACCAGCAAACATCGCTTTAGGATCAGGTATACGCTTAACACGGAACTCCGATGCGCCTAATACCATACCTTTTTCGCCAAGTACGGTTACTTTAGCAGTTCCTATTGAATTTACAGTTGCTGTGTAATGGCCGTTAGAGCCACTTACCGAGCCACCGCTCATGCTAACTTTTATGCTCTCTTTAGGTACACCCGGTGCCGAAATTGATAATGGGTTTGGCACACCAATGTATAATACGTTCATTTTATCGGGCGATACTACTGCCGATGGTTTCGCTACCATATAGCTGCCGCTAATAGGGTATGCCTTTGGTGGCCCTTCTACCTGTTTAACCAATAATTGGCCTGTCCAGTTCCTTATCCCCTCGCCACTTGCCGTGGTGGTGTAAGTACCTACGCCGTTAGCGGTTGGTACAGGTGCCCCCCCTACGGTAATTGTAGGGTTTGAGTTTGCATCGTAAGCAGTTAAAAATATCTCTGCTTTATATTGCTGACCAGATAAAACATAACTTGTTGGTGCAACAGCAATAGCTTTAAACTGGTTTAACGTTACTTGCGCCTGGTCAACTTTACCTAAAATCTTTTTTACAACTTCGTTTTCGGCGTTTTTGTTATCAGCCTGTATCTGGGCTAATTTGGTTAAAGCCGCTCCTAACGGTATACCCTCACCAAAATAACCTGTCTGGAAGGTTTTACTTGGATAACCCGAGCGTTTAGGCGGATCGTTAGCGTTTAAAGAAAAGTTAACGCCTGCACCATCTTTACCTAGAAGTGCAATAAGTTTTGCCTTAGTCGCTTCAATTTTTCCTTTTAACACATCGGCCTTTTTACCGTTTATCATCACTTCTGATGATATATCAAGGCTTTCTCTTGCGTTGACATCATTAATCTCGGGATTTATGCCACCGCCTTTTTCAATCAATTCCTTTTTAAGTTCTTCGATGTACGCGTTAAGCTCATTAGTGGTTTTAGTGGCCTCTTTTGCTTTAGCCAATAACTGACCTGCTTTTTCGGGCTGCTCTTTTAACTTAGTGGACTCGAATGCCGAATAGGTATTATCTAAACCGGTAGTAACATTTACTCGTGACTGATCTAAGCTGTTCGTAATATTCTTGAATGAATCCAATAGGCTGTCCGGAACGTTTAGCGCTATAAGCCCTAAAAGTACCAGGTACAGTATACCTATCATCCGCTGTCTTGGGGTTTCTTTACCTCCGGCCATGCTTTATATTCTTCTGTGTTGGTATACTTAAATATGTTAGTTAACCCTTGGTTGGTTCATAGCTGTAAGCATGTTACCATATACCGAGTTTAATGAGGCAAGGTTTTTAGCTAAACGGCCAACCTCTTCCTTAAACTGTTTAGAATCATCTAACGACTCGTTAAAGTTGTTCATCGTTAACGATAGGTTTTTGTAGAAGCTGTTCATCGCTTTAAGGTGCGCGCTCGAATCTTGTAGTTCCAGTTCGTACACGGCGTTTAAAGATGATAAGTTTTTAGCCAGGTTAGTTACCTGATCGTGGTAAGCTTTAGAATCGATATTGGTGCTTGCCATTTCGTTAAGGTTAGCAGATGCTTTCTCAAAAGCAAGGCTTAAACCATCGTAACTTGCAGTTGCCTGCTTTACTTTGTTTGTAAAAGCAATAGTAGCATCGCCGGCATCAGTTACGCGTGATATAGCGTTAACCTTATCGCCAAAGGTGCGTAAGCCTTCTCCTAAGCTACCAATAAGCTCGGGGCCTATTTTCGCGTCAGAAAGCATTTTGTCTAAAGCGGCGGTATTAGAGAAATTATCACCACCCGATATAGCAGGCCTGGCAGATGATTTAGGCAATTCGCCTGTAAAATCTTCACTTAACTCAGGATACACACGTACCCAATCCACTTCTTTGTCTTCCCTTTGTAAACCAAGTATTAAAAATAATATTGCTTCGGTACCTAACCCAAGTGTTATAAATTCTGAAGCGAACTTCCAGTGTTGAATTTTAAACAAAAGCCCGATTATAACAACTGTAGCGCCAATTGATATAACATTCCCGATTCCGAAAGGTTTCTTTTTCCCAGCCATAACTTTAGTAAAGATGTTTGTATTTGTATGTTGTTTTGTTTAGCGTTTGTCCCTGATGTCGCGACCAAGGAATGGTGTTACACAACGGAAACCAATGTATGATTTCGCGGTGTCCTGGTACTCGAAAGTACGTGTTGAGTTTTGAAGGAAGTAACCAATATCTTTCCATGAACCACCGCGTACTACTTTACGTTTTAGCACCTCGGGGTCATTTGGTTTTGCTTCGTAATCGAATGTTGGTGAAAGGTCATGCACGAATGTCGATGCAGACTCGTCATAAGCGGATGATGTCCATTCTGCAACGTTACCTGCCATGTTATACAACCCATAATCATTAGGGAAGTATGACCTTACGTTAACGGTATAAGCGCCGCCATCATCGGTATAGTTACCACGGCCTGGTTTAAAGTTGGCCATTAAACAACCTTTAGCGTTTTTAATGTAAGGGCCGCCCCATGGGTAATCGGTACCTATACGGCCGCCACGAGCGGCATATTCAAATTCCGCGTCATTTGGCAAAGCAAATGGTTGGTTATGTGGAATGTGTTTAGCATCCTTAGCACCATCGCTTAAACGTGTGCGCCATGCGGTAAATGCACGGGCCTGGCGCCAGGTAACACCTACAACCGGGTAATTGCGGTATGCCGGGTGAGAGAAATAACCCTCTACCATTGGCTCGTTAGCCGCGTACGAAAAATCGTTTAACCATACCAATGTGTCCGGATAAACGCCTACTGTGTCACGCAAAATAAAATCCGAACGCTTTGCTGTTTTATCGTTACGGCGGTTTGACGCGTCGCGCAGGGTAAACAAAGCGTAGTTATATTTTAATAAGCGAACATCAATTTCGTTTCGGTCAAAAACGCGGTCATCGCCCTGGTAATAAAGCCCCTGAAGTTTTTGTTGATTTGCCGAAGCGTTTTTACCGCGGGTACTAAACACCGGGTTGTTCTCAACATATTTCCAGTTGATGTATTTCCTGCCGTTGGGATCTGCGGCTGCACCTTTCTTAGGCTGATAGTAATATTTGGGATCGTTTAGATAATTTGTAATGGCAATTGAATCGCGCACCCAAAATACAAATTGCTTGTATTTGGTGTTTGAGATCTCGGTTTCGTCCATAAAAAAAGGCGGAACGGTTACCTGTTTGGTCTGTGCGGTTTGCGCGAAGGTTACATCCTGGTCTGTTTGGCCCATTAGAAAAGTACCGCCTTTTATATAAACCATGTTTAAAGGAGTAGTAGCCCTGAAAGAACGTTGCTTAACACCAATAACCTCTCCGCTTGAAGCTCCCCCGCCGCCGCCAATACCGCAGCCTGTTAATATAGTACAGGCAAAAACTATTATTAAAAAGTATACTTGTTTCATTTTGTATCCAAAATCAGTAATATCTATTAATCCTATGTAACAGAACGCACCCCCGAATATATCACTTTTACAGTAACCAAACAGAAAAAATGTTTTTAAAATGTAATAAACACGGCTAATAGTTAAAAATTAGTCGCCATTATTTCATTAAAAAAGCAAACGGCGCGATAAAAATATTTCGTTATTACATAAATACTTTCACCGTTATACGTGGGTTTTTGAAGAATGTTGCGGAATTGTAGTGCTAAAACCTTATTTATTTGTTTGCCTGCTTAACATACTGCTCAATTGCCATGGTCATAGAAGGCGCGCCGGGTGTTGGCGCAGGGATATCTAAGATGAGGCCCGCTTCTAAAACTGCCTTATGCGTGGTAGCACCAAAAGCCGCAATACGGGTGTTATTCTGCTTAAAATCGGGGAAGTTCTTGTATAATGATTGGATGCTTGATGGGCTAAAGAACGCGATAACGTCATAAAAAACCTCTGCAAGATCGCTCAGATCGCTGCACACCGTACGGAAAAGTACAGCAGGAGTAAAATTGTAGCCATTATCCAACAAAAACTTTTGAGTTTCCTCGGCAGCTACGTCAGAACAAGGGTAAAGGAACTTTTCGGCTGAATGCTTCTTTAAAACCTCGGCCAGGTCTGCAGCGGTTTGTTTACCAAAAAATATTTTACGCTTACGGTATTGGATATATTTTTGAAGGTACAGGGCAATAGTTTCTGACAGGCAGAAGTACTTCATTTCTACCGGCACCTCAAACCGCATCTCTTCGCAAATACGGAAGAAGTGGTCTGCCGAGTTACGGCTGGTAAAAATAACAGCGGTAAAATCGGCCAGGTTAATTTTTTCCTTACGGAAATCCTTAGCAGGCACCCCTTCAACATGAATAAACGACCTAAAATCAATTTTTAAATTAAGCTTTTTGGCCAATTCAGCATAAGGATTTTTATCATTCTCGGGTTTTGGCAGCGTAACTAATATGCTTTTAACCTTTTTCTTTCTATCTTCCAATGCCATGTTTAATTCTACCTAAATCCTATATTAAGTGCCTTAATCAATATTAATATGGGGCAAATTTCAAGGGCACAAAGATAGATAAATAAATAAAATTTATGAAATCGAAAATTTGAAATAATACTTACGCTGCTGCGCAGATATTGCCATATAAATATCACTATTACAAACAGTAACGTTAACACCAATAAAAACGGGATGAACTTTTCTGCTATGAGGCTAAAACATAGCGCTACAGGCAAAAAAATAAAGGTGATATTAAAATAAGTGAGCGATAAGGCCGATATATACTCAGCTACCAGCTTATTGATATCAAACACAAAACCTAAAAAATTTAACACCAGGAACTTACTGGCAAACAATGCTATAATTACAAAAGACAGTGTTGCAAAAAGCTGAAAGCCGGCAATTGTATAATAAACTTTATAATATCCCGTGGTAAGCAGATAAAGGAACAAGCCGCATGTAAAGCCAAATAACAGGAACAAACCTACGAATGTCCAAAAGTTGATGGGGCTTTCTTCCTTACCCGCCTGGGTGCTGCTTTTACGGTTATAAAACGATTGGAAAACATTACTCATATCCTTACTGGAGAATATGTTTAAGCCCGATGCGAAAAGTAACAATATGATAATAACTGCAATTACCCAAATATCGCGCGATGGGCGGGTGTGCCCATACCCCTGTTTGATGCGCGATTTGGTGGAGAGGCTAAAGTAATTATCACCTTTATATTCATTCGCTTTTAATATGCTATCCACAAACATGTTAGGCCTGTTAGGGTCGGGCGCCTTCACATACACCATTGCCAATGAATCTGATATAAATTTTTCGCGCGCTGCAGTAGCATGTGCAACCGAATCCAGAAATGGAAGCGGGCCTTTAAACCGTGGGCGAATGCGTACGCTATCTGCCGGTTTCTGCACAGAATCGGCCTGCGCGTATGCGGCACCAGATGCTATAACAGTTACAAATAAAACACAAATAAACCAGCGCATTAATAAAGCCATGTAATGGCAGCAAATTTACCTTATTTATGGCGGCATATGCAAAATTTATGATATTAGGTAAACCATTTGTTCTGTTTAAATTAAATTAATATCACGATTTTTGCGCCATGGCCGGTATCTACATCCACATCCCTTTTTGCAAGCAAGCCTGCCATTACTGCGATTTCCATTTCAGCACATCGGCAAAATATAAAGACGAGATGGTGGCGGCCCTGTTAAAAGAGATCGGCATCCGCAAGGATTATCTCCAAAACGAAACCATTGAAACCATTTACTTTGGTGGTGGTACACCATCAGTACTTTCGGCAGATGAGATCATGCGTATTATCAATGCTATTACCGAATTACACGCCGTTAGCGCCGATACTGAAATAACCCTGGAGGCTAATCCCGACGACCTGGACCAGCAAAAGATAAACGCCTTCAGGCATACACCTGTTAACCGTTTCAGTATAGGTATCCAGTCGTTTTTTGATGAGGACCTGCAATGGATGAACCGTATACACCGCGCAAATGAAGCCGAAGTATCTGTAAAACGGGCACAGGATGCAGGCTTCAAAAACATAACTGTAGACCTGATATATGGTTACCCCTTGCTTAGTGATGCCAAGTGGAAGCATAATCTCAATAAAGTTTTTGAATTAGGTATCCCACACATTTCCGCCTACAGCATGACGGTTGAACCGCAAACCGCGCTGGCAGCTTTTATCAGCAAAAAAAAGCAGCCCCCTATGAACGAAAGCCAAAGCGCCAATCAGTTCAACATCATGCTTGATGCCATGCAGGTAAACGGTTTTGAGCAATACGAGATCTCGAATTTTTGCAAACCGGGCCATTACTCGCGCCATAACTCTAACTATTGGAAAGGCGTAAACTACCTGGGCATAGGCCCCTCGGCACACTCCTTTAATGGCGATACCCGCCAATGGAATATAGCTAACAATGCCAGATACATAAAAAGCTTATTAGAAAATACCATCCCTGCCGAAATTGAGGTATTGACAGAAATCAACCGCCTGAACGAATATATCATGACCTCGCTCCGCACCATCTGGGGCCTGGACCTGAATAAACTGAACAGCATTGCCCCGGGCGCAAAAAACAACGTTTTAGAAGCCGCTGTGCCTTTTTTTGATGATGGCAGCATAAAGCAAACAGGCAACGTTTTAACCCTTACTACCCAAGGCAAATTATACGCAGATAATATCGCTTCGAGTTTGTTTTTTTAAAATCTGTAAGCCAACGGCACTAAAATTCCCCCACCCTCTTTCCGCGCAGCGAATAAAGGGTCGATGAGCGAAGCGATGTCCGGGGTGAGTAAACCGTCATTAAGCACGTTATAGCGTTTGGGTGTTGGAATTATAGGCGCGAGTAAAACCGCCTGCATTTTTACGGCGTATCTCCTTACAAATAATTCACACCTAAAAAACATGAAAAAATTAATTATCGCGGCCTTTGCTTTAGCAGCTATTGCAATTGCCCCAAATGTTAATGCACAAACTAAAATGGTTGGTGGAGCTGCTATGTACCCAACAAAAACCATTGTAGAGAATGCAGTAAACTCTAAAGATCACACCACATTGGTTGCAGCTGTTAAGGCGGCAGGCTTGGTAGAAACCTTATCATCAGCCGGGCCGTTCACTGTATTTGCACCAACTAACGAGGCTTTTAACAAATTGCCAAAGGGCACCGTTGAAACTTTAGTAAAACCGGAGAACAAAGCAGCACTTACTAAAATTTTAACCTACCATGTGGTAGGAGGTAAAGTAAGCGCGGCAGATTTAATGGCTAAAATTAAAGCCGGGAAAGGCACTGCCGAATTAACCACCGTTAGCGGCGGCGTACTTAAAGCTATGATGGCCGGTAAAAAGATTTACCTGGTTGATGAAAAGGGCGGCAAAAGCTGGGTAACCATTGCAGATGTTAACCAAAGCAACGGCGTAATCCATGTAGTAAATACCGTGTTAATGCCTAACTAATTTAGTTAGCAGCTATCGGTTCGCATTCTTTGCAAACTGCACACTTATCTAACTACCTTGAAAAGTAGAAGCCCGGCTGCAATAAGCGCCGGGCTTGTTTTTTTGTCAAAAAAACATCACAAATGGCTTTTTAAATGTTATGCCATTGTTAAACAATTACTTTTGTACCGTTTTCAGCAGAGAAAAAATATGAGCTTGTCGCTTACCCCCATTGACAGAGTTGATAATATTGGTAAAGAAGATTTTATCAATAATTATTTAAAGCCACGCAAACCATTGGTTATACGCAAGGCTACCCAAAGCTGGCCTGCCCTGCAAAAGTGGACCTTCGATTACTTAAAGGAAACTGTCGGCGACCAGGTTGTACCGCTTTACGATAGCTCAAAGGCCGATCCGTCTAAACCCATTAACGCCTCTGCTGCCGAAATGAAATTCGGCGATTACATCGACCTGATCCAAAAAGAACCTACTGACCTGCGGATCTTCTTATTCGACCCGATAAAACACGCGCCGAAGCTGCTCGAAGATTACCGCTCCCCTACCGACCTGATGGGCGGCTTTTTAGACAAATACCCTAATATGTTTTTTGGCGGCAAAGGTTCGGTTACGTTTTTGCATTACGATATTGATCTGGCACACATATTTCATACCCATTTTAATGGGCGCAAGCATGTAATATTATTTGACAACAAGTGGAGCGAACGTCTATACAAAATACCGTTTGCTACCTATGCACTGGAAGACTACGATATAGAGAACCCCGATTTTACAAAATTCCCGGCGCTTGATGGTATTGAAGGGCAGGAGGCCATCTTAGAACATGGCGACACCCTGTTTATGCCAACCGGGTACTGGCACTGGATGAAGTACCTTGATGGTTCATTCTCTATTTCGTTACGTGCTTGGGACAGCTCGTGGGCCATCAAAGCGAAAAGCCTTTACAACCTTACCATACAGCGCAAGTTTGATGATTTGATGAAAAAGAACTTCCGCAGCAGCTATATGGATTGGAAAGAAAAGCTGGCCATAAAGCGCGCTAACAAGGCGCTTGCCTCGGGCCAGCCCAGGTAACATTCATAAATTAACCTACATTTAACAGTAGCTCGGTTTTTATTTTGTTATTTTGATAACTTTTTGGTGATAGTTGCGTCCTAATAGCAGCTATTAAAAACCTTATAAGTTAGAGATATGAGCTTTGTACTGCACCCTATTGATACTGTTGAAAATATAAGCCCCCTGGATTTTAAGAAGAACTATCTTGACCCGCGCCGTCCGCTGGTTATAAAAGGCATGACCAAAAGTTGGCCTGCCCGCGATAAATGGACGCCCGAATACCTGAAAGAGGTTGTTGGCAATAAGGTGGTACCCTTGTACGATAACTCAAAGGCCGACCCATCAAAACCTATCAACTCATCGGCTGCTGAAATGCCTTTTGATCAGTATATCGACCTGATCAAATCTCAACCAACAGAATTACGAATTTTCTTCTTCAATATATTTAAACAGGCCCCGCAATTGCTTGATGATATTGTATTCCCGAAAGACCTTATGGGTGGTTTCCTGGAGAGCATGCCCTCCATGTTTTTTGGAGGATCTAATTCGGTTACATTCCTACATTACGATATAGACCTGCCCCATATATTCCATACCCATTTTGGTGGCCGAAAGCATGTGATATTATTCGAGAATAAATGGAAACGCCGCTTATATTGTATCCCTAACGCTACCTATGCCTTAGAGGATTATGATGTGCTTAACCCCGACACCAAAAAGTTCCCCGCGCTTGAAGGTGTGGAAGGCACCGAGGTTTTCCTGGAACATGGCGATACCCTGTTTATGCCAACCGGCTATTGGCACTGGATGAAATATATTGATGGCTCATACTCGCTAAGCCTGCGTGCATGGGATGCATCCATTACCCGCAAAGCTGCCAGCATATACAACCTGGCGGTAAAAGGCGGTGTAGACAGCCTGCTAAAAATGACCTTTAAAGAAAAATACGCCAAATACCGCGAGCAACTTGCTGTTAAGTGGGCCGAGCAGGAACTGGCTGCTGGCAAGCCGTATTAATAGCTAATTTGGCGGTGAATTAGCGTTAATTAAACCGCCCCTAACTCGTATGGTCGCAAACGATTTTCCATTCTCCGTTTATTTTCCTGAACCATAGGGTAAAATACCCTCCTGGGGCATCGTTCTCGCGGGCGAGGCTCCAGGCGCCCATTACAAAGGCGTCGGTTTTGCTGAGGAGTTGTACCTTGTCTATCCTAAAGGTAAGCTTGCCCATGGCCGCTTTGTCAGGGTAGCCTTTCTTATAGTTATCAAGCGTTTGCTGCCAGCCATAAGTTGGGCCGCGCTTGCCAATGAACATCAGCGAGTCCGATTTCCAGTAACCACGCATAAAACCATCCAGGTCGCCGTGGCTCCAGGCAATTTGCTGGTCGTGCATAAGTTTTACGATGGCTTGTCTGTCCTGCGCTTTTACGGCGATGCAGGATAAAAGAAGCAAGCAGCAAGATAGGATAAGCTTTTTCATAAGGCTAAATATAACCGCGATTTGCGGGATTTAAAAAAACATAGGGATTTTGATTGGCAAAGGATTCCCATTTTGAGAGGAGGCAGGCAAAGCTGTGTTTTGATGTAGAGACACACCCATTGCCCCTCTCAAGAGGGGAACTACACACCCATACCCGATAGCAGCAGATACCTGCCACGGCTTCTCAAAACTGGACCCGCCCCTATCAACGTTAAACATTTGTTAAGAAATTGAGAACGGTGTTATTGAAAATTTAACATGCTTTACCGTAAATCCTTTTTAGCTTTGCGGCCTTACAGTTCCACAACATATGAAAAATAAGGTTTTGTGCTTTGGTGAAGTTTTATGGGATGCCTTTGGCGATGAAAAAAAAGCCGGCGGCGCGCCAATGAATGTTGCAAGGCACCTGGTGCAGCAGCATGTAGATGTAAAGCTTGCCAGCAGGGTTGGCAGCGATGCTTCGGGTGACGAACTGATAGATTTCCTGAAAAAGAACGGACTCCACTCGCCTATGATACAAAGGGATAACGCCCTGCCAACCTGCGAGGTTACTGTAGAGCTTGACGATAAACACCAGGCTACATACATTATTCCGCAGCCCGTTTCGTGGGACAATATACAGTTGGATAATAACCTGAAAGATGGCGGCAAGGACGCGTCGATCATTGTATTTGGGAGCCTGGCTTGCCGTAATAAAACCACGCACGATGCTTTGCTTAACCTGTTAGATGTAACCGACGCCACTAAAATATTCGACGTAAACCTGCGTCACCCCCATTACACACTGGCAACTATTGAAACCCTTGCAGCACGTGCAAACGTTATAAAAATGAACGAGGAAGAGGCCGACCTGCTTATTGGCGGCGGCAAAGGCGATCTTAAAAGCAAGATAACCGAGTTTCAGAAAAAGTATCACACCAAAACTATTTGTGTAACCCGCGGCGAGAATGGCGCCATCATCTGGCACGACTATGAGTTTTTTGAACACCCGGGTTTTACCGTAGATGTTGCTGATACTGTTGGTGCAGGTGATGCGTTCCTGGCAACTTTTATTGCAGGCTTAACGGCAAACAACCCCATCCCTAAAATATTAATAAACGCCTGTGCGGTTGGCGCCTTTGTAACCAGTCAGCGCGGTGCAAACCCGGTTTATGTGCAGGACGAGATCGTTAGGATCAGAAAAAGCTAAGCAGGCCGGCTTAGGGCATTGTCATGCTTAGCTAACAATTGCGCTAAATTGGCGCGGTTTCAAACTTTTCAATCAAATAATCCGTTACTTTATACTCATACGAAAGGGTAACATATGCGTGGTTTTGGATTTTCACAGTTTAAACCAAACCAGATCCCCAAAGGTGGATTTGAAGAATTACTAAAACTATTCCTGGAATTATTGAACTATACCGCCGGTGATGCAGGGGAGGCTTTGGCGTGGCTAAATGAGTTAGATAAGCAATACAACATCACCAATGACGAGTATGGCATGGGCGATTTTATTGACGAGCTGAAGCAAAAGGGTTATCTGAACGAAGATAACCAAAGCGGGAACTTTAGCATTACAGCCAAGACCGAGCAAAGCATCCGTCAATCGGCTTTAGAAGAGATCTTTGGCAAACTGAAAAAATCGGGCAAGGGCAACCACCGATCACCGCAAAGCGGGCAGGGCGATGAGAAGAATGCCGAGCGCCGCGAATTTGAGTTCGGCGACAGCCTGGACCAGATAGACATGACGCAATCTATCCAGAACGCGCAGGTTAACCACGGTATAGGCGGCGACTTTATGATGACTGAGCGCGACCTGGAGGTTGAGGAAATGGATTACAAAACCCTCACCAGCACGGTATTGATGATAGACATTTCGCACTCCATGATCCTCTACGGCGAAGACAGGATAACCCCTGCCAAAAAAGTTGCCATGGCACTGGCAGAACTGATCCGCACCAAGTACCCTAAAGACACATTAGATATTGTGGTTTTTGGTAACGATGCATGGCCCATTACCTTGCAGGACCTGCCCTACTTACAGGTTGGCCCCTACCACACCAATACCTATGCGGGGTTGGAACTGGCTACCGACATGCTTCGCCGCCGTAAAACGCACAACAAGCAAATTTTTATGATAACCGATGGTAAGCCAACCTGCTTAAAAGAAGGCACCAAATATTATAAAAACAGCATAGGGCTGGACAGGAAGGTAGTGAACAAAACCCTAAACATGGCGGCACAATGTAAAAGGCTTAAAATACCTATCACCACGTTTATGATTGCTAAAGACCCATACCTGCAGCAGTTTGTACGCCAGTTTACCGAAACTAACGGTGGTAAGGCGTTCTACAGCTCGTTAAACAATCTTGGCGAATACATATTTGAAGATTACGCCCGAAACCGAAGAAAGAACGTGAAGTAATTTGACGATTTGAACATGTGTCAATTTGAAAATTAGTCACGTTTCAACATCTCAAATTCTCAAATCATCAAATATTCAAATTTAGAACATGAGCAAATTATTAGATATAAAAACCCTTGGCGAACTTAAAAAAAGCGGTTATGTAAGCCGGTCTGTTAAAGACGAGTTAAGGGCTAACTTAATTAAACAACTACAGCAAAAAGAAGGCGGTTTTGAAGGCATCATCGGTTTTGAAGATACGGTTATACCCGATCTGCAAACCGCCATACTATCGCGTCACAACATTTTATTGCTAGGCTTACGCGGGCAGGCAAAAACACGTATAGCGCGTTTGCTGGTAAACCTGCTGGATGAGTATGTGCCATACATCGAAGGATCGGAGTTATTTGATGATCCTTTAGCCCCTATAAGCTGGTATGGCCACAGCACGGTAGAAAGCAAGGGTGATGATACCCCGATAGGATGGATACACCGCAGCGAGCGCTATACCGAAAAGCTGGCTACGCCTGATGTTACCGTTGCCGACCTGATTGGTGACGTTGACCCTATCAAGGCCGCCACCATGAAGCTTACTTATTCGGACGAGCGTGTTATCCACTTCGGCTTAATTCCACGTGCGCACCGGGGTATTTTTGTGATAAATGAGCTGCCCGATCTGCAGGCACGCATCCAGGTATCCTTATTCAATATATTGCAAGAGCGCGATATCCAGATCCGTGGTTTCAAACTGCGCCTGCCTTTAGATATCCAGTTTGTATTTACCGCCAACCCGGAAGATTACACCAACCGTGGATCGATAGTAACGCCGCTGAAAGACCGTATAGAAAGCCAGATACTTACCCACTACCCTCGTACGGTAGAGATCTCGCGAAAAATTACCCAGCAGGAAGCTCTGCTGTCGCCCGAGCAGCGCACTACAGTTGAGGCGGATGGTTTGGTAAAAGATATGGTAGAGCAGATTGCTTTTGAAGCCCGTAACTCCGAATACATCGATAAAAAATCGGGTGTATCGGCACGCTTAACTATCTCATCATACGAAAACCTGATAAGCAACGCCGAACGCCGCATGATCATCAATGGCGAAAAAAGCACGTTTGTGCGTATCTCCGATTTCCTTGGCGTTATCCCGGCTATTACCGGTAAAATAGAGTTAGTTTACGAGGGTGAGCTGGAAGGCCCGGGAAAGGTAGCTAACATACTTATCGGCAAAGCCATAAAAACTTTATTGCTGCAATTCTTTCCCGATCCCGAAAAATCTAAAAAGAGCAAAGCGCCAAACCCCTATGCCGATATTATCAACTGGTTTAGTGATGGCAACACGCTATCGTTGGTTGATGATCTGTCGTTTGTAGATTATAAGAAAAATTTAAACGCTGTACCGGGGTTAAAGGATGTGGTTAAAAAATTCCATCCTAAACTAAGCGAGAACCAAACGCTGTTGTTAATGGAGTTTGTACTACATGGACTGGCCGAATTTTCGCAGTTAAGTAAAGGATTTTTAGATAATGGCTTTGCATTTTCGGATATGTTCAACAGCTTGTTTAATTTAGAGCCCGACGAAGATGACCTGGACATCGACGACCGCTACTAATTTTATTACGCATCAGCTTAGAACATAATGCAGGGAAACGCCCTATACTTTATACTTGTACCGCTTGTACTTATTATAATTGACTATTACATTTTACGGGGCTTGCAAACTGCCTTTATAAAACGGCAGTTTACCCGTAAAAAATGGTTTTTAAGCCTTTACTGGCTTTCTTCCATATTCCTGATCACTATTTTACTGCTAAGTATCTACAGTAAGATGTCGGTTGGGGCACGTGGGGCATTCCTGTTCTTGTTTTTTATTACGTTTCTATTTAAGATATTTTACGTACTGTTCATCGCGGTTGATGACCTGCGCAGGTTTATTATTTACCTCATTCATAAAAATAAAACCTCTCCCGATCCCGAAAAGGACAATGGCTTTAAATCTATCCCACGGTCGGAGTTTTTGATGAAGGCGGGGATACTGGCGGGCGCTGTTCCGCTGTACCTCATTAAGCACAACATGTCTAAAGGTTTGTATGATTATCGCGTTATAGATGTAAACCTGTACCTGCCCAACCTGCCAAAAGCTTTCGACGGTATGCGTATTGGTCAAATTTCTGACATCCATTCGGGCAGTTTCCATAGCGTGCACAATATGCAGGGCGGTGTACAAATGCTGCTCGATCAAAAAACCGACGTGATATTTTTTACAGGCGATTTGGTAAACGGACAAACATCAGAAGTTAACCGGGTTATTGATGTATTTAAAAAAGTAAAAGCGCCATTGGGCGTTTACTCTATACTGGGCAACCACGATTATGGCGATTACGGCAACTGGCCTACTTATGCCGCCAAAGACAAAAACTTACAGGATATGCACCAGGCGCATAAAACCATGGGCTGGGACTTGTTAACCGACGAGCATCGCCGCCTGAAAATTGACGGACAGGAACTGGGTATTTTAGGCATTGGCAACTGGGGGCAAATGAGCCGTTTCCCTAAATACGGTAAAATGGAAGAAGCTGTAAAAGGTACCGATGACCTGCCGGTAAAACTCCTGCTATCGCATGACCCATCGCACTGGCGCGCCGAAGTGATCCCTAAATACCCCCAAATAGATGTGATGTTTAGCGGGCATACCCACGGCATGCAGTTTGGTGTACGCACACCCGGTTTTCAGTGGAGCCCGATAGAATATGTATACACTGAATGGGCGGGGCTGTACCGCGAAAAACACCAGCAAATTTATGTGAATGTAGGGTACGGCTTTTTAGGCTACCCGGGCAGGATAGGTATGTTACCCGAAATTACTGTATTCACACTAAAAGCCGGCGAAGACCCTGCATTAAAAGCGTAAAATTTGTTAAGCAGTGGGGTATGCTACTTCTTCCCTTGGTGAAGATATAGAAAGGATAAGCTATACACTTAGTTGGCTGCACAACCCCTCCCTGCACCACACAACCTTGCCCGCCCCTCCTAAGGGAGGGAATTTGATCTGCTATTAAATATTTATTCCTTTTTTAGCTGCATTGCTGTATTTTAGCAAAACCGATGAAAAAAGCCTTCCAAAGCGCGTTTGATTTTTTGCTGTTCAGTAATATCTTCATGTCGTTATGCGCTGTGGCGCAAGCATTGGTAACCTTTCACCTTATCGATTCAAAACCCGTTTATACTGTATTGGGGCTTTTGTTTACGTCAACGCTTGGCATTTATAACTTCAGCATATTATTAAGTAAGCCCAAACATCCCGATAAATCCCCCTACAAACGCGTACGCTGGTTTTTCGCGCATTATAGGTTAATGGTAACCTTCACCATGATCAGCCTGCTTTCGCTCATCCCTCTGTTCTTTTTGTTGTCGATGGAGTCGAGGATCTTGCTGGTATTTTCGGCAATACTGTCTTTTTGCTACAGCTTACCCCTGTTTACCGTTGGGGAGCAAAAGTTTGGTTTGCGTAACATCCCGGGGCTAAAAACCTTTTTAATAACCCTCGTTTGGACCTTAAGCTGCGTACTATTGCCTGTATTGGAAGCACAGGACCTGCACCTGGCAGATATATCTACAAGGGATATTACTATTTTAATGGCCAAGCGTTTCCTGCTGATATTCGCACTTGCTATCCCGTTTGATATCCGCGACCTGTTTAGCGACAGGCAGGCAGGTTTAAAAACCATCCCTGTTGCCTGGGGCGAAAAGAATGCCTACCTTTTTTGCCAGTTCCTGCTGGGAGGTTATATCGTATTGCTCTTCCTCTTCAGAAATAAAGGCTTTAATTTAGACTTTTTTGCCCTAACCATCACCGCTATATTGATGGGTTGGCTCATTTTTAAATCGAAGTGGGAGAAAGATGAGTACTATTATTTCTTTTATCTGGATGGCGTATTGATACTGCAATACGTAATGGTAATAGGCTTTAATTTAATTTACGGCATCTATGCCGGCTAATTACGATAACTCGGCAAGTTTTTATGACCGCCTCTCGCGACTGGTTTTCGGCAAGACGTTGATCAACGCGCAAGTTTACCTGTTGCCATGTATACCCAAAAAATCAAACATTTTGATAGTCGGCGGAGGCACCGGGTGGATATTAGAAGAAATAAGTAAAATTTATCCATCAGGTTTAAACATTACTTACGTAGAGATCTCGGCAAAAATGATGGCCTTATCTCAAAAGCGTAATACCGGCAGCAATCAGGTAACATTTATTAATAAAAGCATCCAACAAGCAGAACTGTCGCAGGATTTTGATGTGGTGATAACCCCGTTCCTGTTTGATAATTTTACCGAAGACACCTTACCCGGCGCATTCAACCCTATCCATCAAGCCCTAAAACCCGGCGGACTTTGGCTTTACACCGACTTTCAGTTGACAGGTAAATGGTGGCAATACGCCATGCTAAAAAGTATGTTGCTGTTCTTTAAAATACTGTGCGGCGTAGAGTCGTGGCATTTACCGGATGTGGCAAAGCAGTTTAATACCAACGGGTATAAAGTGGCAGATGAGAAAAGCTTTTTTGGGGAGTTTGTGCTGACCAGGCTTCACAAAAAGCTTAATTAACCATGTCATAGCGAGCGATAGCGTGGCAATCTCAGCATATCCGCTTGTCCTCTGAGATTGCCAGGTCGCTACGCTTCTCGTAATAACATTTAGAAAATTCTTAATAAACAAATTTATACCCAATGCCCCTTACCGTTTGCAGGTATGTTGGCGAATCGGGGTTGTTCTCTATCTTTTTGCGGAGGCGCACGATGTGCATATCCAGCGTACGGGTATTTACATCGGCATTGTAGCCCCACACCTCCATCATCAGTTCTTCGCGGTTTATAACCTTGTTCTTGTTTTTAAGGAAGTATAGCAGAATGCGGTTCTCCAGTATGGTTAGCTCTGTTTTACGGCCATCGCGAATAAGCAGGTGGGTATTCGGCAGGTGCTCCATGTTACCAAACTTATGCGATTCGGCTTTCTCATTATTTAACGAGAATTTGATCTTGCTATCTATCATAGCCACCAGCACATCCATGTTAAATGGCTTAGTAATATAATCGCTTACGCCAAAGTTATAGGCGCCAATCTTATCAATGTCCTGTGCTTTTGCCGTCATCATAATAATGAGCTTATCAAACCCTTTCTCGCGCAGGTTGGCACAAACCTCGCTACCCTGTTTGCCGGGAAGCATCCAGTCTAAAAGTACAATATCGGGTTGCTCGGCAAGTATCATCGCTTCGGCTTCTTCGCCATTGCCGCTTTCTAAAACTTTATATCCTTCGCTTTGCAGGCGTTCGGCAACTAAAAACCTAAGGTTCTCATCATCTTCAACCAGCGCTATTTTTATTTCTTTATTCATTGTCGTAATCAATATGTTTTGCACCTACGGAGCAATTTAATTGCGTTTTTGTTTTTTACAAAGCGGTAGCTCCTACGGAGTAATGCCTTACTCTTTATCATAAAAATGCTACCTGTAGCATATCCCATACGGACAACCGCTTTGGTAGCAAATGAATTGCGTTTTTGTTTTTTCTACAAAGCGGTAGCTCCTACGGAGCAATGCCTTACTCTTTATTATAAAATGCTACCTGTAGCATTGTCCCATAGGGACAACCGCTTTGTAGCACACAAATTGTTTAACCTTTGCCCTGTAAGGGCTACCCTTCTCCTCAATGCTCTAATGGTAGCGTTACCATAAAGGTTGAACCTATATTAAGTTTGCTTGTAACGTCAATTTCTCCGTTCATAAAGTTAACCAGTTCTTTACAAAAAGCAAGCCCCAATCCCACGCTTCCGTTTTGGTTGTACTGGTTCTCTATTCGGTAAAACTTTTTAAACACATCACCCTGTTCATATCGGGCCATCCCTATGCCTTTATCAGTAAACGAAAATACAATATTGCGCTTTTCGGGCTTAATAGTTATAAATAATTCCTTTTTACCAGGGTGCGAGTATTTGTAGGCGTTCTCCATTAAATTTTGAAACACACTGCCCAGTAATACAGGGTCGCTATGAAATTTGTTTACGCCTTCAATTTTATACTCCAGCTTAAAATCGGGGTATTTTATTTTAAAGGTTTCAATATAGCCCTTTACAAAATCTTCAAGTATTATCTCCTCGCGCTTAACCGTTATCGAGCGATTTTCTAATTGTGTAAACGATAGCAATTTATTCATCAGCTCGTTTAGTTTATCGGCTTCCTCATCCAATATCTTACCATAATGCCGGCGCTGGCGTGCGCTTAGTTCGGCATCGCCCTTTAAGTTCGAACCGGCAATTTTTATAACGCTTACGGGGGTTTTAAACTCGTGGGTAAAGTTGTTTATAAAATCATACTGCAGTTTAAACACCTTTAGGTTAATGTTAAGATTGCGGTATATAAGCCAGCCAATAAGCACTAAAAAGAAATAAATAAGCAGCACAATAGCCCCAATGGGTAAAAACCGCCTGTCTATTTCGCGGCTCAGGTGTTCATTGGTTGATGTGAAGTATAGCTTAAAATTTGAGAAGGCACCTGTAAGCGCGGCTTCGGTTATTTTGCGGCCGCCCTCTACGTCGAGCGGGTCGTACACTACGGGTTGTATGGTAACCTGCTGGTAAAGCTCGGGATGGGTGTTTTTAACTTTTAACTGGTGCGCATCCAGCAAAAAGGTCATCATATTTTGCTTGTAAAATGCTTTTATGTTCTCATTCTTTAGCAGCGACTTATATATACGGATATCCTCCCGGCGAGGGATATTTAGGTAGCTGATCTTATCCGGCGTAACGTTGTAAAACGTGCGGAAGATCTCATCCTGCGTGGGCAGTCTTGATGTATCGGCCACGCTTATAAAATCGCTCAGCTTTAGGGCCATTTGCTTAAAATCGTCGGTATTAGACCATGCCATGTCTTTAAAGCCCTTTACAACACCCCTTTTTGGTTTGTATTGATAAATAGCCTTAACGGAAATGCCTGTATTATTACTGAATTTTGTTTTGGAAACAGGGTTACCAATTTGAATGTCGTAAAACAAAACACGGCGCACAAACGGGTAAGTTTTAAATACAGTGGCCGAATAATTTGCCGCAGATGCCGAATCCAGGAAGCCCTGGTACGAGGTTATCTCGGGGATCTTTACCGAGAAAAAATCATTGTAAGGTTTTACCGTTTGATCTAACACCTCAACCTTTTTAGATGCAAACTCGTTCTCTACATATTTAGCGGTAAGGTTGTATGAAATGATCACCGCTATAACAAGGCTCACGGTTATCAGCACCAGGAAAGCGGTTATCAGCGAAAAATTTTTGCGGTATAAGTTCTGCTGCCCTTTCATAACAGGTTAGGGTTTAACCTGCATATTGGTATTCAGGAAAGATTCTATCTCGGCGTACATTTCCATACGGTTGTGCTCGCTTTTAAAATAGGCGCGTTCGTTCTCTTTAAGGCGGTAGATTACCGGCACATTACGCTTTTTAAGCTCGCGTACAAACTGGTTAAGCTCGCTGATGTTGGCCCGCGGATCTTTTGCACCCTGGAATATCAACAGCGGACTTTTAATTTTATCGGTATGGAAAACCGGCGATATGGCCCTTAGCTGCTCGGCATCCGTTTCGGGGTTACCAACCATTTCGTAGGTCATTTTTAAGAATGGTTTAAAAAATGGAGGTGCATCTTTTAGGTAAGTAAAAAAGTTTATTAATCCATATTTCACCACCGCGCAGTTATACAACTCAGGGTGGAACGATACGCCGTACAAGGCCGAAAACCCGCCAAAACTACCACCAAATATGGCTATCTTTTTAGGGTTGGCGATCTTATTAGCAATAAGCCATTTTACACCATCGGTTATATCCTGCTGTATCTTACCTCCAACCTGTTTAAAGCCCGCGGTGCGGAATGCCTTACCATAACCTGCCGAGCCCCTGAAGTTTACCTGGAATACCGCGTAACCACGGTTAGCTAAAAACTGCACCTCGGCATTATAATCCCAGGAGTTACGCCCCCAAATATTATCATGCGGCATAACCACTACAGGCAGGTTCTTTTTCTCCTTACCGTTAGGAATGGTTAAATAGCCGTTGATAAGCATGCCATCGCTCGCCTTAAAAGACACAGGCTGCATATCAGATAATTCTGCCGATTTTATCTCGGGGTTAATGTCTGCCAGTTTGGTTAGCTTATCCGCATTGCGCTCATATAAATAGTACGAACCGGGATTTTTATCATTAGAGCCGGAGATGATAAATTTATTTTCGGCGCTGTCGCGGTCAACAATATCTAACTGGTTGCCCTTTATTTTGGCCGATAGGTTATTGTAGATCTTTTCGATGCTTTTATCCAAAAAATATTTTTGTGGCTTGGCTTCTTCCCATGATACCAGTTCTATACGGCGTTTAATTTTTGAATAACCCACATCCAAAATATCGGCCTTGTCGCTGGCGTAGATCACTTTATTATCTTTACCCGTTTTCGCGTCTATCTCAATTAATGCTGTTTTGTCGCGGTTAACGTTTGATAAGGCGTAAAAATTATCGTTATCACCGGTAAAGGCAATTGGCTCTACCCTATCATTAAAATTACTTTTGATTATAGGTTTAAACGGGGCATTATCATTTGCGCGGTACAGGATGCTTTCGTTAACCCCGTCAGATACCTTTACCAGGCGAATGCTGCCATTAGGGTCGGGGTACCACTTGGTAATATTGCCGGGATTTAGCAGGTATGGCTTTAGTTCACCTGTTTTTACATTAAGGCGGTACACATCAAAGTTAACCGGGTCGCGCTTGTTCATAGCCACGGTAATTACATCGGGTTGCTGGCGGTTACGGTTAAGGATGCGGATGCGTGCCTTATCTAAATTTAACAGATTTTTAAATTTGAGGGTAGCCACATCAAGCGTGTAAAGCTTAAATTCATCAACGGCTATAATATCCTGTGTAAATACGATCTGGTTGTTATAGGTCCAGGTGTAATCACGTACCGAATAATCGGTAAAGGAAGTGGCCATTTGTTCGGTACCGCTCTGTAAGGACCTGATGTATATATTTTGCTTATCTTTATATGGCTTTAAATAAGATATATATTTACCATCGGGAGATATCTTAAAAAAGCTTTTCTCGGGCGTCTTAAAAAAATCATTTACAGGGATCTGCCTTACGCTGTTTTGTTTGCATGCGCACGCAAATAGTAGGATAGCAACAAATATATATGATCTTAAAAGATCCCGCATCTGGTTATACTAATGTTAAGAGTGGTCAAAATAGTTATTTTAGTTAATCTTTGCGTTAATGTCACTACAATTTTACCCGCTTTGCGCGTTACATATATGATACGCCGGCCATACTAAAATATTAAAAAAACATGAAGCGATTATATGTCTTAGCATTGGCATTATTTATTTGCAGCACACGCCTTTTAGCCCAAAATAACGACCTGTTGCTGGCACGCCAATACGCAGCGAACGGCGAGCAGCAAAAGGCGCTTGACCTATATCAAAAGTTATTTAAGCAGGATGGCGAAACCTACTTTCAGCAATATTTTAATGTGTTGCTAACTTTTAAAAAATATGATGATGCCGAAGCCATCGCTAAAAAAATGCTGCGCAAATACCCCGGCAATAACGAATTTATTATCGCTTTAGGTACTGTTTATACGCAACAGGGCAATACTGCTAAAGCGGAAGCTTTATACAACGACCTGATCAAAAATCTGCCTGCCGATCAAAACGCTATTGCAGGTATTGCATCCCAGTTTTACCAGAGCGCAAATGCGGATTATGCCATCAAAATATTCTTACAGGGTCGTAAGCTCATTCATAACGAATCGGCCTTTGCTTTTGAACTGATAAGCCTTTACCGTTACAAACGCGATAAGGAAGAACTAACCGAAGAATACCTTAATTTTTTGCCCACTAACCCGGCGTTTATTAGCCAGGCCGAAAGTACCCTTGCCAGCGTTTACGAAGGGCCCGAAGATTACGATATGCTAAAGATGGCGCTGTTAAAACGCATCCAGAAAGACCCGCAGCAACTGATATACGCCAACCTGCTTACCTGGCAGTATCTGCAGCAAAAAGATTATGATATGGCGCTTAACCAGGCGCTGGCATTAAGCCGCCGCCAAAATGATGATGGCTCGGCAATTTTTGACATATGCCGCACACTGGTTGCCAGTGAGGCATACGATGCTGCCATACGCGGGTATGAGTACATTATTAGCAAAGGCGGTAAGGATAACTCTAATTACATTCCGGCTAAGGTGGAACTTATTAACACCAAAAATCTAAAAGTTACATCGGGCAAATATGTTCAGGTCGACCTGCTTAGTTTGGAAAAAGATTATATAAGCCTGCTTGATGAGGTTGGCCGTAACCGCAGCACCGTTTTCGCGATGGAAAAACTGGCCAATTTACAGGCCTTTAAATTACATAAGCTAAAAGAGGCACAGGCTTTACTGGAAAGCGCCATTGCCTTACCCGGGGTGAGGCCTGCACTTGTAGCTGCCTGCAAACTGGACCTGGGTGATGTGTACCTGCTTAACAACCAGCCATGGGATGCTACCTTACTATACAGCCAGGTAGAGAAAGATAACCCCAACACCAATATTGCGCAGGAAGCGCTTTTACGCAACGCTAAAATGGCCTATTACACCGGCGACTTTAACTGGGCACGCCGGCAGCTGGATATTTTAAAAGCCGCCACTACGCAGTTGATAGCTAATGACGCGCTTAACTTATCGCTCTTAATATCTGATAATCTCCATGCCGATAGTACGGGCAGCGCGCTAAAGATCTACTCACGTGCCGACCTGCTGATATTTGCCGAACAGCCTGAAAAGGCGGTGATAACGCTGGACAGCATCGATAAAAAATACCCGGGCAACGCCCTTGAGGCCGATATACTAATGGCAAAGGCACGCATCCTGATACAGCAAAAAGATTTTACCAATGCGGTTGTTGTTTTAAAAACCATAACCGAAAAACATTCAACCGACCTTTGGGCCGATGACGCTGTGTATATGCTTGGCGACATTTACGAAACCAAACTAAACGACGCCAACCTTGCTAAAACCTACTACCAAAAAATAATTACCGATTACCCCGCCAGCCTTTGGATAAACGACGCCCGTAAACGGTTCAGGTTATTAAGGGGTGATAAGAATGATGCTTCTTGATAAAGATCGGGGGTTGGTGATTAAAGATTAGTAAACCGCTACGTTAATAACGGCTATCGGTGAAATCAATCCCATAATCGGTGAAATCTATCTGATCAAAATTGTAGCTTTGCCGCATGATCGTATATAATGACACCGTAATTTTAGATGATACTGTTGAGCAGGAATGGCTTGACTGGATGAAGAATGTGCATATCCCATTGGTGATGTCTACAGGTTACTTCAGCTCGTACCGTTTGCTATCAATTATCGATTCGCCAAACGATGGTATCACCTACTGCGTACAGTTTAACGCTGATACTATTGAGCAGTTCCAGGAATATTATACCAAACATTTATTTAAACATCAGGATCTGCACCAACAACAATTTAACGAGCGGTTTGTATTATTCAATACTTTAATGAAAACCGTAGACTAAACCATGGGCTTTACCGAAACTATTATACCCGGCGTACTGATATTTGAACCAAAAGTAATAAGCGACGAACGCGGCTATTTTTACGAAAGCTATAGTAAACGTTCGTTTGAAGAGGCCGGTATAAAGGCCGATTTTGTGCAGGATAATCAATCTTTCTCGCAAAAAAACACGGTGCGCGGCCTGCACGCGCAAGCCCCGCCTTATGCGCAGGGTAAACTGGTTAGGGTTATACAAGGCGCGGTGTTGGATGTAGCGGTTGATGTCCGTAAAGGCTCGCCCACGTATGGCAGGCATGTGGCGGTTGAGCTTAGTGCCGATAATAAATTACAGCTTTGGGTACCACCGGGCTGCTTGCATGGTTTTGCCACCCTGCAAGACAATACCATTTTTGTTTATAAAGTTAGCGGCGGCCTGTACCATAAAGAATCGGAGATTGCCGCCGCCTGGAACGACCCGCAATTAGCCATTGGTTGGGGCGTTAGCGAAAAGGACGCTATCCTGTCTGCCAAAGATCAGTCGCTGCCGCCTTTTGCAGCCTTTAACAGCCCATTTACCTTTTAACTCCCCGGCTAACGCTTCTGTGCAGCCGTCAGCTTTACATTTCTTAACAATTAAGCGCAATTAACTTCATAGTAATTGCGCTTAACACATGCCGTTATAATTTCAATTTAACAGTGCTTACATCCTCACCATTTACCTTCAAGTTATTAGCGAGTTATTTGTTAAATAATAACGAGGCACAGTAACAATAGTGTGACTATTGTACTCTAAACACAGATTTAACACTTTTTAACACAAATAACCTTTCTATTACTAAGAATTTAGTTATATCTTGGTGGCTCATTAAACCTGTTATGAAATTCACAATTACGGCGCTCGTATTATTCTGCGTTTGTTCTCTATCTGCGTTCGCGCAAACCAACAACTATTCGGTAAAAGGCGTTGCTGTTGATAGTGTTGCCAATGTAAAACTGGTTAATACTTCCATCAGCGTGTTAAACGCTAAAGATTCCACTCTTCGTAAATTTACAAGGGCCGCGGCCAATGGGTCGTTTAGTTTAACTAACCTTAACAAAGGCAAATTCATACTGCTTGTAACCTACCCCGGCTATGCGGATTACGTAGAACATTTTACGTTAGATTCTGCCAAAACCACATTCAATGTCGGTACCATCGCCATGAACCTAAAATCGAGGTTACTAAAAGAGGTATTGATAAAAGGAACGGTTGCCGCCATTAAAATTAAGGGCGATACTACCGAGTTTAACGCCAAAGCATACACCATTCAGCCAAACTCAAAGGTGGAGGACCTGCTGAAACAACTACCCGGCATACAGGTAGATAAGGACGGTAAAATTACAGCCCAGGGCCAAACCGTACAAAAAGTACTGGTAGATGGTGAAGAGTTTTTTGGCGACGACCCTACCCTGGTTACCAAAAACATCCGCGGCGATATGGTAGATAAAGTGCAGCTTTATGACAAAAAAAGCGACCAGGCTACTTTTACAGGTATTGATGACGGGCAAAAAACCAAAACCATCAACATCAAACTAAAAGAGGATAAAAAGAACGGCTACTTTGGTAAGCTCGATGCCGGCATTGGTACCGATGGCTATTACCAGGCGCAGGGCCTTTATAATAAATTTAAGGGTAAAAAGAAGTTTAGCGTTTACGGTGTTGGCGCTAATACCGGCAAAATAGGCCTTAGCTGGCAAGATAACAATAAGTTGGGCACAAGCGACGGGATGCAGTTTACCGACGATGGCGGTATGTATTTTAGCAGCAGCGGCCGCGACGAGCTCGATTCATTTGATGGCCGTTATAATAACCAGGGTATCCCTAAGGCCTATACCGGTGGTGTGCATTATGATGATAAATGGAAGAACGACAAATACGCGTTAAACACCAACTATAAGGCGGGTTCGTTAGAAGTTGACGGTACGCGTAATAATAAATCGCAGCAAAACCTGCCCGAAAACCCCGCCGACCCTACAGCAAACCGCGTTATTAAAACGGTAGCCGACAATACCTTTAACAACAGTATTTTCAGGCAAAAGCTCGATGCAACCTATTCGGTTAAGCTGGATACTACATCAAACCTAAAAATATCGATGGATGCGACGCTAAAAAACAGCGACACACATACCCGGGATACTTCAAGCAGCAGGCGCGAAAACGAATCGTTGCTTAATACCAACCAAAAACGTATTGACAACAGTGTTGATCAGCAATTGTATAACGCTACTGTATTTTACAATAAAAAGTTTAAGAAGCCGGGCCGCACCATTTCATTGAACGTAAGCGCTGGCCGTACCGAAAATAAGGCAGATGGCTTTTTAAGATCGGAGATAGATTATTTTGACCTGAATAGTGCCCCAACTACCAAAGAAATCATCGATCAGCGTAAAACAGATAATACCAAAACATCAAGGTTAAATACCAACTTAACCTACACCGAGCCTATTACCAAAGCCCTGGCCATTGTATTTAATTATGGCTTTGGTTTAAATAACAGTAATGCCGACAGAAAATCGTTCGATAAATCGGCTGGTGGCGAATATGATCAATTAAACACCTTGCTGAGTAACCACTATATTTTCAACCAAACATCCAACCAGGGAGGTATTAATTTTAATTACAAAAAAGGCAAAAGTAACCTGCGCTTTGGTACGCGTGTTACTAATGTAGATTATAAGCAGGAAAATGAGGTTAACAATATGTCTATAAGCCGTAACTTCACTAACTGGAGCCCGCAGGCTAACTACTCATACAAAATATCTACCTATAGCAATTTAAACCTGGGCTACTACGGTAACCAAACCCAGCCAACAATAGATCAGTTACAACCTATCCTGGTGAATACAGATCCATTGAATATTACCGTTGGTAACCCTAACTTAAAACCATCTTTCACTAATAGCTTTTACGGCTATTACAACATGTACAAGGTATTAAGCGATCAATCGATATGGTTGAATGGTAACTACAGCTTTACCACAAACCCTATTGTAAACAATGTGGTTACCGATAAAACCTTAGGTAAAAGCACATCGCAGTCTATTAACCTGCCCGGCGAAAAGCCATACAACTTTAGCCTAAACCTGGATATGAGCCGTAAGCTTGGCTTTGCAGGCATAAATGTAAACGCCAGGTTAAATACTGACGGTAACACATACTTTAGTTTGCAGGACAACGCCGTAAACAAAACCAGATCAAACACCTACGGTGGTGAATTAGGATTATCTAAAAACAAAGAGAAAAAGTATTCGATATATTTAAGCGGTGGGCCTAATTATACATTGGCACAATCATCACTAAATAAAGACATCAACAATAATGGCCGTGGTTTTAATGCCAGGTATTGGGTACAGGTTTACTTGCCGTGGAAGATAGAGGTAAGCAGTGATGGCCAATATCAGTACACCGCAGCTACCCAATCTTTCGCTAACGATTTCCGCCAAACTATTATTAACGCGCGTTTAAGCAAAGCATTTCTTAAAAGCGAAGGCTTAAAATTAACCTTAAGCGGTAACGACTTGTTAAACCAAAACGCTGGCTTTACCCGTAGCGCATCAAGCACCTTTATTACCGAAAACCGTTACACTACCATCCGCAGGTATTATATGGTATCGCTGTCATGGGATTTTAGCGGAATGGGCGGCGGCACACCGGCAAAAAAATAATTTAAGATAAATTACAACGAAGATAAACAGCAATGAAAAAGCACTTAATATTATTAATAACCTGCCTCATTAGCGGCAGCGCTTTATTTGCACAGAACGCGCATTTCACCACATCGGGCACCATCGAATTCGAAAAAAGGGTAAACATGTACGGTGTAATTAAAGCGGTAATAAACAAGGATAACGAAACCTGGTATGCACCTGCATTTGAGCAATACAAAAAAAATAATCCGCAATTTAAAGTGCTGAAAAGCACGCTGACTTTTGGTGATAACAAAACGCTTTATGCACCGGTTATTGATAACGCACCGGCATCAAACAGCTGGTTTAGCGATATGCCACTGGCACAACAAATAAATACCACTTTTACCGATCTGAACACCAACCTGAGCACCACCAACAAAAAGGTGTTTGAGGAAACATTTTTAGTAAAAGATACCGCCCGTAAAATAAACTGGAAAATTACCGATGAAACACGCGAGATTGCAGGCTACATGTGCCGCCGTGCCAACGCCCTGGTAATGGATTCTATTTACGTGGTTGCCTTTTATAGCGATGAGATCCCAGTATCTGGCGGCCCGGAGTCGTTTAGTGGTTTACCGGGGATGATCCTTGGCCTTGCCCTGCCGCATGAGAACGTCACCTGGTTTGCTACCAAAGTTACCGATTTACCAATTCCTGAAAGCAGCCTGCGTGCACCCGCAAAAGGTAAGGTAACCAATTCGGCCAACCTTAAAACAACCCTTACCAAAGCTATGGAAGGTTGGGGCGAGTACGGTAAACGTTTCTTTAAGATCTATTTGTTGTAGGGAAAAAGTTAAGATATAAGAATTAAGAGCCAAGACAAAAAAAGCCTGTGCAGTTTACAAACTGTACAGGCTTTTTTGTTTAAAACTATTTATCTGCGGAGGCCACTACCGGTAGTGCAATTGGGGAAGAGGTTATACTTTGTGTAATTTTAAAGATTGCCTATAGGCTAAACCCCTCCCTTACCCTCCCGAGGGAGGGAATCAAAATTTGTTATGGTGAGCCTGTCGAACCATTAGTAACATGTACGTATTTACAAGCTCAGACTGACAAATTTTGAATTGTTATGGTGAGCCTGTCGAACCATTTGAAAACCATGCCTTTAAGCAGTCTTTCAATACGATCAACATGCGCTTATAACTTTTGACTTTAACTTAGTTTCAGCGCCTTCAAATAAGCCGCGTTCTTTTTGGCGCTTTGCAGAGGGGTTTCGTGGAAGAACCGGCTTTGCTCAACAAAAAAATATTTCATGCCGGTATCTTGCCCGGTAGTAATCAACTTCCGAAAGTTGATAATTCCTTCACCCATATCACATGCCGATTCATCTTTGCTATTAGCAGGGAGGCGCTTCGTAAGTACATCGCGCAGGTGGGCCAGTTTAAAGCGGCCTTTATGTTTACGCATGTATGCGTATGGGTCGGCGCCTTCGGTTACGGTATAATAAACGTCCATCTGGAAATCTACCAGGTCTTTATCTGTACCGGCAAGTAATACATCAATAGGCAATTGGCTATCTACAGGTTTGTAAGGATAATCATGAGGATGGTAACCAAAGCGCAATCCGTGCTTTTTACAAATAGCACCACGTTTATTAAAATCATCGGCAAAGTTTTTAAACGCTTCAATAGATTTTTGCGGGCCAAGCCATGGGCATACCAGGTATTTCATACCTATCTCCGCGGCTTGTGCTGCCAGCTTATCAAATTCGGGCAGTGTGCAGGGGTTATAGTGCGTACTTACCAGGTTAAGGCCATAACCGGCTGCTATCTTTTTAAACTCCGTATTCGTTTTGCCCCAAAACATACCTTTATCACTACCGTAGCTTTCTATCTGGGTATAGCCCATTGCGCCCAGTTGTTTTAGGGTACCTATTGGGTCACGTTCCATATCTTCCTTTACCATGTAAAGCTGGATACCAGGGGTTGGCTTTGCGTGCCTGGCCAAAGCCATTGCCGGCGATACGCTTATAGCTGCCAGCATACCGCTGCTGTAAAGGAATGTTCTTCTGTTCATATCGTTTTAATTTAAAGGGATGTCATTTCGAACGAGGTACGAGGAGAAATCTTGTTATATAATGCAAGTAGGCGATATGCTTGAAATAACAAGATTTCTCGCCGCTGCGATTTCCTCGAAATGACAGGGTTTGTTAATTTAACTTGCATGCAGGCCGATAATATTTCTACTACAAATCCCTCACCACCACTTCTCCACTAACCTTATCCTTCAATATCAGTTTTCTTTCGCCATGTGGTAGTATCTCTTCCTTGATAAGATAATATTGCTCATCGAAATTGGCAAATTCGGTTGCAATTTTAGTATTGTTATCACCCCGCCAGTCGTCAATTTTAACCGGTTCCCACACACCACTTTTGGCAGACGCGTAGGCCGCATCAATAATCGCATTTACCACATAGCCATCGTAAAACGTTTCTACAGGCGTGCGATTCTGCTCAACAGCCTCAAACATATCTGTAAACATATGATTGTAGCCCAATTCGTTTACCTCGTCACCAACCGGAAATAGCCAACCTTGGCTGCTTTCCGCTTTTTCGGCCACGTAACCACCACCTTTTCCTGTACTGAACATATCGAAACCGGTGCGTAAAAAGTTATTTATCCAGATAGTGCCTTCGGTGCCCATCACCTCATCGCGCAGGTCCATACCACCGCGAAAACACCAGCTTACTTCAAACTGGCCGATAGCGCCGTTGGCATATTTTACCATACCTATGGCATTGTCTTCAGCATCAATGGGATGAACCTGTGTGGCTGCCCAGCACATTACCTCTACCGGCCGAACGCTCTTACCTATATAGCTGCGGGCTATTTCTATACAATGGCAACCCAGATCTACAATACAACCGCCGCCGCTTTGTTCTTTATCCCAAAACCAATCGCTATGCGGCCCGGGGTGTGCCTCGCGGCTTTTAGCCCACAACACCCTGCCCAACGCACCTGCTTTTACACTCGCCAGGCTTTTATTGAATTTTGGGGTATAACATAGGTCTTCGAGATAGCCCCCCATAACACCAGCCTGCTCTACCATATCCAGCATTTGTTTGGCTTCGGCCGCCGTACGGCCAAGGGGTTTAGTACATAGCACATGCTTACCCGCTTTAGCACAGGCCTCGACAGCGGCGAGATGCAAATCATTGGGTAGTGAGATCACCACTACATCTACCTCGGAGTGGTTTACAACTTCCTCCATATTGTCGCTGTAAACGGGGAGTTTATAATCGGCAGCAAACTGTTTGGCTTTGTCTATATTACGGCTGTACACAGCGTGCAGTACATCCAGCCTGCGGTGGCCAATTAACGAATCGGCATAGAAACGCGCGATAAAGCCGGAGCCAAGCATAGCAATCTTCATATTGGTAAAATTTAGTGGTTTGTTAGGGTTATACCGATGAAGATAGGAAATTTTTCTTCTTGATTATGCTTCGTTTATTATAAGGATTTATAATAAATAATTCCCTGTTCATGGTGACAGGAGTGTGTCACCATTTGGAAGCCGGAAGTACTGGTTATGAGCCGGTTGCAAAAAAACAGGCTGGTTGTGCAAACGTGAACGTGAACATAAGTCGTCGTTTTTGGGTGGTGGTGAAAGTGGCAGTAGCGGTAGCAGTAGCAGTAGCAGTAGGAGGAGTGGCGGTAGCGGGTGTGGTTCGACAGGCAGCGATGACAGTCGGGAAAAAGTTGCATAAACAAAGAAACCCGTTATCTGGATGGATAACGGGTTTAACTTTAAGATTTGGCACCGACCTACTCTCCCACATTTTACTGCAGTACCATCGGCTCTGGCGGGCTTAACTTCTCTGTTCGGAATGGGAAGAGGTGGACACCGCCGATATAGGCACCTGAATATTTTTAAGGTGAAAGCGAAAAGCATAAAGCTTAAAGCTATTCCTTTATAATTCGGTATTTGTTTTCACTTGTAGCTTCAGGCTCTCGCCTTTTAGCTTTCGGCTAAACAATGACATATTATTGAAAGAAGTAAGTTTTAGAGAAAACAACAGCTTTGTGTTGAAGCCGGAAGGCAAAGTTATCGGTCCTTGCGGACTTACGGACTTCGGTCTTCCGACTTTTAATACCTGCTATGAGAAAGCTTCGGATTATTAGTATTACTCGACTTTGATGTCACCACCTTTATATCTGTAACCTATCAACGTAGTAGTCTGCTACGATCCTCAATGGAAGTCTCATCTTGTGGCTAGT
>NZ_JBHTIA010000007.1:0-203010 GCF_042676625.1 Mucilaginibacter lutimaris | reverse complement strand
GATCAAAAATCTAACCCCTATATAACAAACCCATTTAAAAAAGTTTGTCCGAAAAACCTCGCGGTAAAGAAATTGTTAGTCAAAAGATGGAAACAGCAGTACCTGGATTTTTTCTTTACCCTGATTTTATTGATGAAGCGCGAGAACATCAACTCATAAATGAAATTGACGACCAAACCTGGACCGTCGATTATATGCGCAGGCTACAGTATTACGGTTATCGTAACGAATTAGAAAAGCCGTACAACTTGGTGCCTTTCCCGGTGGAAATGCCGGTGCATATGCGTGAATTTTCAGTAGAGTTGGTGGATAAAGGCATTATTCAGTTGGTTCCTGACCAGGTGATTATCAACGAATACGTACCCGGTGAAGGGATCAAGCCACATACAGATAGAATGTATTACGAAAACCAGATCTGTGGAGTGAACTTGGGAAGCGGCTGTATTATGCGGTTCATCAAGGGTGAGAATGAGGAAGTGATCGACATTGAAGTGCCGAGACGCTCGGTGTATGTGATGCAGGATGATGCCCGGAAAAAATGGAAACACGCCATCCCGCCCCGAAAAAAAGACGTTATCGATGGGGCGGCTCAACACCGGGACAGACGGGTATCAATTACTTACCGTAAGGTGAAGCCGAAACAAGTACATGCAATTGACCCGAACGGCAAAGTCTACGGCATGCTTGAGAAACTACTTAACATCAATGCAAAATAAGTTAAGCGGTAAATTTGAGAGTTGCAGTAGCTTTTTGTAAAGGCTGGTCTGTTGCGCCAATTCTCATTGATGAAGGGCTTACAATTTCGAGATTATTAAGAACTGGGCAGTTACCCAGGTCCGCACATGCCCAGACCTGTTGAAATTCGTAGTAATGATGAACTAGATTATAGATTGTTGCGGAAGAACACTATCATTCATACATAGAATTAATTAGGAGTTGTCTTAACCATTTGATACACTTGTAAACCAATAAAGGATATGTAAAAGTGATGCCTGCCCGGCAAATATGGTCTGCCGGGCTTAAGCTCTTCAAGCACTTCGATATTTACTAAGATTGAAATAATCTAAACATCATCATAAAACCGTTGAAGCAGCCTCAGCCGTTTCTGAACGGTTTCGGACCGCATAGGCTCAAAATCCTGTAATACTTTCCCTTCTTTTTTTATTTGGATACGGAAGGGTTGGTTGAAAACTTTAGTTAGGTGATACACGGTAACAAGTTCAGCCAGGTCCTCATGCCAGCTGGCCGTGCTGTATAAGGATACAAATGGTGTATGGATAAGTTCGCCGTATACCAGCGTTGCTTCAGCAGGCAGATAACGCCGCCCGGCAGGCCTAAATATGCTTTTTACCACTAACGAGTCCTTAAATGGCCAGCTATGGGAATTGATGTTACGCCATACACCTTTTGAAAAGTCCCTGGCAAAAGCGGTCATGCGCGGCTTGCCGGCTATCGTATCCACCGAAATAAGATAGATTGAGCCATCTACTACATGGGTACCCTCGTGCAGTAATACATAGGTCAAAGCACTCAACAGACCAGCCTGCACAGAGATCGATAATGACGGGGCTGCGGTGTAGCATTTGCGCTCCTTTTCAGTTAACCACTCAGATACCGTTTGGTGCAGAATGCCCGCCCGGAAGGTGATATGGTACAGGTTTACATTCTCTTTATCAGTGATCGGAGATGTCAAGGCGGTATTGGGCATATTGTCCAAAAAGCTGATACTTTTCAAATGTTGCTTTAGTACCCGCTGATGCAAAGGCGGGAGCACCGCAAAAGCTGAAGCGACAATGCTTGCTTCTTCCTGGGTCAGCCGATGCTCCGCAGGTGACATTCCGGCTTCCCGAAACATTTTGATCACATCATCAGGGGTCCTTTCAACACGTTGCGTCAAAGGTTTGCCCGGATCAAGACCATACTTTTTTTGGACCGCCTCTAAGACCTCTGATGTGTTTTCCTCCGTTTTACCCTGGCCAAGGGTTATCGAAGCCTTAAAAATAGATAGGAAGAAGATAATGCCTGTTAAGACCTTGCTGATGTTTTTCATGTGGATCGACTATGGTCATTTATATTAATACATTGCAGTAAGCTACGGTAAAGGACGCAAACAAACGACTATTTTATCATTTTGGAAGCTTAACACTATTGGTCTCCTCAGCACTACGCTGCCCCAGGGACTAACTTTAAATGCAGACGGTTAGTCACCGGTCTTGATAAAAAACAGCCGGCTGAAATAAGCCGGGGGATCTTATCCCGATTCATGGGGGATCCCCATACCCGGCATAGCCGTTTGAACTGAAAGTCGCTTCAGTTTAATACTTCATTGATTACCGGTTCGCTTACCGATGACGCATTGTGTTTTAAAATCACCCTGCGTAATCGCTCCTGATGTTCATCGCCCCAAAGGCCGATAGAACGGATCAACGGGATGAGTGTTTTGCCAAAGTCGGTAAGATGGTATTCTACTTTCGGAGGCATAACGGGATAGATCGTCCGGTTCACCAACTCATGATCTTCAAGCTCTTTCAGCTGTACATTAAGCACCCGCCGTGTCGCGTCCGGTATCGTTCGTTGTAATTCACTGGGCCGTAGATTGCCCTCATGAATGAACCAAAGGATGCGGATCTTCCATTTGCCATACAGCACTTCACCGATCAGGTCAAGGCCGCAATTGAGAGACGGGGCGATTTTTTTCACGTACATATTTACAAATATACAATAGGCTTATTTAGTGAACAATACGGATAAATTTATCCCTATTTGATTCGTAAGCCCGTAATTGTATGGTATCGATGTACTGCTGAGATTTGCCCAAAAAATAATATATATGAAAGAGCGAAGCAATTACAATAATGAATTATCCGGAAAGATCGCCCTGGTAACAGGTGGTACAAAAGGCGCCGGAAAAGCGATCGCAGAAAGGCTGTTGCAAGCTGGTGCAACGGTAATAACAACTGCGAGGAATGCTCCCGAAAAGGAAAACAGCAGCCTGCATTTTATTCCTGCCGATCTAAGCAAGGCTGAAGATGCGCAAAAAGTGATCAGCGAAGTGTTGTCAACCCATGGGAGGCTGGATATCCTTGTAAACAACCTTGGTGCTTCTGCAACACCTGCAGGTGGCTTTTCAGCATTGAATGATGAAGATTGGATATCAACCCTGCAAGCTAATTTACTTGCTCCTGTCAGGCTTGACAGGGGATTTTTACCGCAAATGATCGAGCGGAAAAGCGGTGTTATCATCCACATCGCTTCCATCCAGGGTATTTTGCCACTTTATGATTCAACCTTGCCGTATGCAGCTTCAAAAGCGGCCCTGATCAATTACAGTAAAAGCTTATCGAATGAAGTTACTCCAAAAGGAGTCCGCGTGCTAACCGTTTCGCCAGGTTGGATCAATACATCAGCATCGGTAGCCTGGTTGGGCGAGATCGCAAGAAACGCCAATAGTACAGTAGAAGATGCTCAGCAAGGTGTCATGGATGCATTGGGTGGAATACCCTTTGGCAGGCCGGCCGAACCAGAAGAGGTAGCAGAGTTGGTTGGCTTTTTAGTATCTCCAAGAGCCAGTTACTTAACAGGAACAAATTTCGTCATTGATGGCGGAACGGTACCAACCATTTAATAATTCAAGTAAATAATTAATCGAATAAAAATCATGGAATTACCACAATTAGTAGCCCAGTTTGTAGAAACCCAGAACGCTAACGACAGCGAGGCTTATACCGAGTGTTTTACCAAGACTGCCATTGTACATGACGAAGGCAAGACCTATACTGGGAAAGAAGAGGTTCGGGCATGGATCGAAGATGCAAATCAGAGATACAGATCTGTCATGAAACCGCTTCAATACGATGAGTCGGATTCGAACGGGGTGCTGACCGCAGAGGTATCAGGCACATTTCCCGGAAGCCCGATCGTTCTGAAATTTCATTTGAAATTAAAAGACGGTCTTATCGATGTATTAAACGTGACCGGGTAATTGCCGGTAATGCAAAATCAAATCCGGTCTTTCAATTTGAAAATAACCATAAACAAAAGGCCCTTCAGCATATACTGCAGGGCTTTCTTTTGCCCCTAAATGGGGTTCGAACCAAAAATCAACACTTTGGTAAATTCGCTTTATTTAAAAATGTTGGATAACTGTGAACTATCAGGCTAAACATTTTTGTTATCAATCAGGATAACTAAACACTATCACGTTGCTCTTGGCCTTAGTTGAACCTCTTGGCCCCCATGTATTGCCATAGGCGAGATTGCCCGACCATCCGGCCATAAGCGTCGGGTCAAGTNAGATTGCCCGACCATCCGGCCATAAGCGTCGGGTCAAGTGCCATGATGGGAGCATCCTGGGCTATAGCAGTGGATAGCCAACCTGAAAAAATACAAATGAAAAGGCTGATCTTCTTTTTCATGATCAAAAATCTAACCCCTATATAACAAACCCATTTAAAAAAGTTTGTCCGAAAAACCTCGCGGTAAAGAAATTGTTAGTCAAAAGATGGAAACAGCAGTACCTGGATTTTTTCTTTACCCTGATTTATTGATGAAGCGCGAGAACATCAACTCATAAATGAAATTGACGACCAAACCTGGATCGTCGATTATATGCGCAGGCTACAGTATTACGGTTATCGTAACGAATTAGAAAAGCCGTACAACTTGGTGCCTTTCCCGTTGGAAATGCTGGTGCATATGCGTGAATTTTCAGCAGAGTTGGTGGATAAAGGCATTATTCAGTTGGTTCCTGACCAGGTGATTATCAACGAATACGTACCCGGTGAAGGGATCAAGCCACATACAGATAGAATGTATTACGAAAACCAGATCTGTGGAGTGAACTTGGGAAGCGGCTGTATAATGCGGTTCATCAAGGGTGAGAATGAGGAAGTGATCGACATTGAAGTGCCGAGACGCTCGGTGTATGTGATGCAGGATGATACCCGGAAAAAATGGAAACACGCCATCCCGCCCCGAGAAAAAAGAGGTTATCGATGGGGCGGCTCAACACCGGGATAGACGGGTATCAATTACTTACCGCAAGGTGAAGCCGAAACAAGTACATACAATTGACCCGAACGGCAAAGTCTACGGCATGCTTGAGAAACTACTGGCGATACCAGCGGCCTCATAGGTGGCTCTTTGGCGAAAAATAGTATAATGTTACACTGGTAGCACGGATAAACACTTTAAGGCTATTAAAAATAAAGGTCTCACCTTTTGAAGGGTATTAAAAATGACCACAATGAAATGGCGTAGGGCTCGTCTCAATGATCGGAGCCCATTATCAATCGTCTGATTTTTTCGCCGCCGCTTTAATGATTCCTTCAATGCTATCTTTGATGCCGCCGGTATCGGCAGAAAGGACTGCCAGGCCTAAGGACACCACACCGGCGACGATAGCAATCGTTTTGCTGATGTCATCGATCTGTTTGACGGCCGCCTTAACCTCTTTGGTCGCATCCTTCAGGCCTTCGAATATGGCCTCGCTGCCGTCATAGAGTATGCCGGCGGCCTGAGCGGCATATTGGTCGTAAACATCGAGCAGTTTACCGAGCAAACGGTCAAGATCATCATATAATCCTTGCTCACGGAGTTCGGGTTCATTTTTTGTCAGGTAGGCATTTAGTTTGATTTGCGCGTCGTTGAAAATGGCAGCCATTTCCAGCGCGAATTGTTCGTTGGGTGATTGATCAGGCATGGTCTTATTCTTTAGATCCTAAATAGATAATGTTTCCAGCAAGTTTCAAGATCGCTTGTTTAAAGCTTTGGCTTTTCAGGTTGCTGACGTTGCTGAACAGCAGGGCCTGCCCCTCCTCTATCGTTTGAATACCGGCCAGCAGCTTATCGCAATGCTGTTTTTCCTGCTGCCACTTCGCCCGCTGCCGGTTCACGATATAGGCGATGGCAACTTTTTGTCCTGCTGCCTGTTCTATCGTGTCCGTCTGACTGAGCACCCCGCGGACCAATCTGTCGAACTTGGTTTCTGTGGCGTTAATATTCCAGCGCAGCAAGGTCAGTTGACCTTTCAAAGTAGCCAAACAAAGCTTGACCGTGTCATTGTGTGCAGCAATGAACTTTTTCAGTTTTCTGTTTTTGTAGGTTGTAGTGACTACTTTGGTCAGTGCTGCCGAAAGTCCGTTAAACAGATTGGATTGTTCTTCGCTGATCTTGAAGATGCCGTAATCACCTTTGGCCAGGCTTTTTCCAAGCGGCCCGAAAGCGATTTCGGAAGTCCCGGACAATTGGGTGAGGGCGGCATAGTAACCGCTGAGTATCGCATACTCGTTAGCGATGACCGTATCGCGCAGCGAATCCCGGCTGCATTCGCAGTTCAGTTCTTTCAGATACCGGTAATTTGTCTTGGACAGCAAACAAGTGTCCAGGCAATATTGATAATTGCCGTAAGTGATCTTAGCCTCCTGGAGGGATTTGGTACTGCTGGCGGTAAAGGTGCCGACTTCCTTGAAAGAAACGCAGCCCGAGATTAAGCTGCCTGTCAGCAGCACCAGGAGGAATTGAAACTGTATTTTTTTCATTTGAGATATGGTTAGTTGTCAAGTTGCATCGCTTCAAGAATTTCTCTCAGGGCGTTTTTTTTATCCTTTTGTTCCCAATAGGCGGTGTGTCCGCCGGGAAAGAACCAGGGTGCTTTCCGCGGGATCATGATATCTTTAATACCACCACCGAACTTTCGTTGCATCGGACCGCCGACGAAATCGCTGCTGTAATAGATGTTTGTCCAGCGCGTGACCGCAAACAGCGCCCCGTGGTGCAGCAGCCTTACTTTATAATTCTTATTGCCCACGGGAAAACTCTGGCCGCTTTTGTAACTGAATGCATAATCCTTCCTATCCTTAACCGGCGGACAGACCGGCATTTCGCGCTGAGCGATCAGTTCCTGCATCGGCTCCCTGGTGACCATGAAGTAATCCGCGGCATTGATCGCCGCACCAAGGGTTATAAAATCCGTGATCAGCCAGGGATTACCTACGGTTAGCTGCTCCTGCCAGCAGGCCTTTTGCAGATCGCGGAACGCGTCAAGATTACCTTTCTCAAGTTCGATGAGGCGGTTATAAAAAGCCTGATCTCTTCCTTCCGGCGGCGGAGAGTTTTCATCATAATAACGGTCAATTTTCAACAGGTTGGGCTGGCGCGGCACCGTTGTGGTGCCATAGATGGTATTGTACTCCGTCCACAACAAACGAAGCAGGTCATAGGCCACCACCGTGCCCAGGCTATGGGCCACAATAATGATCCTATCGACTTTTTCAACCGTTTTCAATTCGTGCAGCTTTTTCAAAAAGGCAATCCCCTGCTGCCGGATACAGCTGCGTTCGCCGATATTGTCCGGTACCGGCGTGAAATAACGTGCCGCATCGCCGGCCGAATTGAGGAAGAGGCTCCTGGCAAAGCTTGCGACCAGCGCAAGCAGGGATGGAAACGCAATGGCCGCCAGCATGGGCGCAAGGGCTTTTTTCCAGTCTTCGATCCGCGCGCTGTTTGTAAAGTAAATCGTCATCAACACGCTTAGGACCAGCATGATCCAGACCGTGCACCAAAGGGACCTAAGCCTCGGCGGCACCTTTGCCACCCAGGTAAACAGCAGCCGGTGCATCCAGGCGACCATGTGCGAAAACTGGTTCCCGCGCATGTTATGCGCCCAGTAGAACTCGTAAAAATCGGTCTTCGGACGTTTGATCGTACCGTCCGGATTCACTGCCGTATCCAGGCTCAGCCTTACAGTTTCGTAAATATCACCCACGCTGTCCGGTTTGCTGCGGACGGTAGATTTCTTTTCGGCATCGTCCTCCGTCATGATACTTCGGATACCGCTGACAAAACTGCGCAGCGTTTCCATTGGCCTTTGTTCGCCCATGCCGTGGATCACGACAACGGCTTGTCTGTTAATTGTTGCCATACTTCCTTATTCATGTACTGCCGGCGGTGGTGGAGGTGCGGCTGTTGTTTTATTTTCTGAAACTTTAATGGCTGCATAAGTAGCTGAACTTAAACCCAGCAACACCAGGTTACTGTTCGAAATCTCCGGCATAATCGCGTCAATATTGCCTTCCGGCGGAAGCATCAGATTGTTGATGACTGCGTAAATAAACCAGCAACCGAACACAAAATTGAAGACCACTGTCTGGAAACGCGATATATTGACCCCATTTTGGTCCGATAAGATATCCAGGATGAAACCCTCGCCTTGCTGCGCCTGAAGGTTTATTTGCGCCATCGGGTCATTCCTGTCGGATACACTGATGATCCGGGCAGTCGCTGTTGTGGCCGCACTGATGCCCAGCAGGACCACCGTCGACGTACTCAGTGCAGGTGCCTGTTGATGAAAAAACAGGATAGCCGTAAAGGAAGCTAAAATGATTACCGTCCACCAGGCCAGCTGCACACGGGACCAGCTGTAAGGGTGCCTGCCGGGAATGCTGGTTTCCTTCAGCATGTCGTACTTCACACTGAAGTAGACCACGCAAATGCCGATCACGGCAAATGCGATCCAGAAAATGAGTTGAGGGTTCATATCAGTTAATGTTGATGGTTTGTTTCAGTTGTATTTTGCCCAGATCGGCGCGGTGTAGATGCGGTCACCGTCTGCCTGCACAATTTCCGCGTAATAATAAAAGGCGTCCCCGGGCTGTAAGGATTGCTGCCATTCCAGAACATCCGAATCTTTGGACGTCTTCATGACCTTCGGGATCACCCCGCTTCCCGGTTTGCCGTAAAGCAGTTTGATCGATTTTGTCCGGTCATCACCATCCGGGTCATGCACTTTCAGGCTGATCTTCAGTACTTCCTGCCCGCTCACATACCCCCCCATGGTCAAGCCGTTGATCTTAAAATCTACCTCCGTATCCCAGTCTTCGGATGCGTAAAAGCGGCCGGCCCGGTAAGCGGCCATGATGCTGTCGCGGCTGAGTGACCGTGCAAGCACTACCGTGCGGTTATGGGAAATCCTGCCGAATGTCGTATTGTGATTGTCATGATCCATTGTTGGGCCGACCATATAGCCGAGCGACAGCAACCGCTTATAATAACTCAGATAGCTCATCGGTGGGCGGTCGGAATAATCCGTTTTTACCGAAAAAGCAGGTCCGCTGCTCACGGCGACACCGCATACTGCCCGGTCCGCGACCGGATCATAGTCGGTAGTGATCAGATGGTTATAATCCGTCTGCGCCGGATGCGCCAATGTCGCAAAAGCACCGGAATGGTCAGCCAGGATCCGAAAAAGCGACTTGTAATCGGACTTGGCAGAAAAGATATCATAATTGTTTTGCTCCCAGCCGATGAGTTTATCCATGCCATAGATCACCACATGCCCGCCATTACTGATCACGCCGAACTCCATGCCGTACATCGCCACAAAGCGTCCGTCCTCATTTTGGGCATCCGCATCGGCAAGACCCCTGCTAAAGTTTGCCCGCTGCATGCCGGCCTGGCTGTGGTTATGTTCGGAAATTCCAAGAAAATCGAGGTGTTGTGAACGTTTGGCAAAACGATAATCATCGGCAGGTGTAGCCGCATGCGAGCTTGCCTTGTCCTTATTACCGTCGGAGTAAGAACTATGACTGTGAATATTACCGAAATAGTAATGGTAGTTCTGCGCGCTGCTGCTCAAGCTAAGCAGGCACAGGAATAGGATTCTCTGTAGTGTGATCATGAAGGTAAGGTTTAACTTTTTAAATTTAAATGATTACCAGCAATTATAAAAGTCTTATTTACAAACAATTGTAAGAAAAAATACAATTGATAAGCAGGGTGAAATCACCCGGAAAGTAACCGTTTATAAACGGAGCAAGACTCCAGGATAGAGTGTGGTTGAAATGACGCAACTCTTCTTCGATCCCGACACCTTTATGCCATACACTTACCTAACCATTGTGCAGATAGGGATCATCCGCTTTAATGTTGGTAGGTGTTTAACGTCGTTACTATGCAGACCGGTATTGACCGGAGGCGATCTTGCATCATCCTCATGACAAACACCGGCTGGTAGTCCAGCAGTGTAAAATTTTGACTTCTAATATGGGGCGGCTTGACTTTTTAATTTAATGAACTATATTTAACAACCAATTAACATAAACGCAACACCTTTGATTGCGATATGACCGCTAACCAATCAGAAGATTTTCAATTACTCGCACGTGTAAAAATGGGTGAATCGAAGGCTTTTGACCTATTATTTCTAAAGTATTACGCTAATCTCCTTCGTTTTGGTAAATCGTTATTGCCTTACCCTACAGATGCTGCCGAAGACATAGTACTGGAAGTGTTTCATCATTTTTGGTGCCAACGTGACGCTATCATTGTTCACAGCTCGCTTTCTTCTTTATTATACAGATCCGTCAAGAACCGTGTTTACGACAACTATCGCAAAAGTAAACTGGCAGTGCTAACGACGCTTGAAGAAATGCCTGTCGATGCGGATATCCACTTCGCTACGCCGGATCAGTTACTCGATTATAAAGAGCTGGAGAGGAACCTGGAGCGCCTGATCGGGATGATGCCCGAGAGAATGCAGGTGATATTCCGGATGAGCCGGGAAGATTATCTGACCTACCAGGAAATTGCCGACCTTTTGGAAATATCTGTCAACTCCGTTAAAACGCAGATGTACAGGGCTATTAAATTTCTCAAAGAGAGTCATCGCTTAAACAATATGCCTTTTTAATTTAAAAAAAAGTTTTTTCTTGTCATGATGTTTCGTCCGCTTTACGTCTCTACAATAAACAAAAGAGAAGTTGGAAGAAAAAGAGCTTTATCTGCTGATCACAAGATACCTGTCTAAACAAACCAGCACCGAAGAAAATGAAGTGTTGGTTGATTGGATAGCTGCGGATAAACAGAACGAGCAGACATTTGAGGAAGTAAAGCGGGTTTGGCTGGGATATAAAAGATCTGCCGGTGCCGACAGTGTTACCGCGTTGGCGAAACTGCACACAAGAATTGCTTTAAAAGAGCACAGGCTAGCGACTGCCAAAGTGCAAAGGCTCCGCATTTACACCATACCGGCCGCTGCCGCTCTAGTACTATTGATTGCCGGGTGGTTTGCTTACAGGTTACTGCTCCCTCCGCAACAAAACACTTATTTGAAGGAGACCACATTATCCGGCCAAAAGAAGCGGATCGTATTACCTGATGGCACCAGAGTGGTTCTTGGCCCGGAGAGTTCATTCTCTTATCCAACAGCTTTTGAAAAAGGGAAACGTATCGTTTCCGTTATTGGTGAGGCGTATTTCGAGGTAACCAAAAATCCGCACAGGCCTTTCATTGTACAAACCCAGGCCATGAGCGTGCAGGTTTTAGGCACTCATTTCAATGTTAATGCCACAAAAAATCAAAATATTAATACCGTATCACTTCTTGAAGGTAAGGTAAAAGTAAAGCTGATGGATAAGGTGAACGAAGAATATTTTCTAAAGCCCGGACAGGAGCTTTCTGTTAATAAGCAAAGCCACCAGGTATTACAGCGTCAGCTTGATTCTATAGCGGTTTTAAGCTGGCTTAACAATGTGCTGATATTTAAGAACGAAAAGTTAGGTGATGTAGCGCCACGCATAGAGAAGATGTATGGTGTAAAGATCATATTCACCGATCAGGCAACGGCCGATACAAAGTTGTATGCCACTTTTAACAACAAAACCCTTGCAGAGGTAATGAGAACCATTTGTGAATCAGGCATGCTGGCCTACCACAAGGAAGAGAATAAAATTTACATTAAACTAAATGCCGATAAAAAACAGATAAAATAATACTCCCTTTTAAGCCCTGCCAGGCACGGACTTAAAAAATGAAACCGGCATCTGCGAAATGCCGGTCCGATCGCTATTAAATTGTTGAATATCTATTAACGAATTTGCTAAATTATGAAAAAAAAGATTTACTCTACATCTTTAATTTCAAGGTTGTACAAGGTATTAGGCCTTGTATTTATACTGTTAAGCTCCCATTTCACATATGCTGATAATATAGGTCAGGGAGATAACGAGATCACGAAGATCAAATGTTCGCTGAGGGCTGTAAATATGCCGCTAAGCAACGTATTTGATGTGTTACAACGACAAACCAAGGTAACTTTCATTTGCGTTGATAACGGCGATCTACTCAGTAAAAAAGTAAACCTTACCGTGAATGATAAGAGCCTAAATTTTGTGCTGAACACAATAGGCAAAGACCTGGACTTCGTTTATAGTCAGTCTGGCAGCCAGATATTGGTGAAAGCAGCATCGGTAAAAAAAGTCGCATTTGAGGCCGCACCAAAATTAATAAGAGGCCACGTTACTGATGTGAAAAAGGAGAGCCTCCCGGGTGTCTCTATATTGATTAAAGGTTCCAACACCGGTACGGTAACTAACCAGGACGGCGATTTTTCCATTAAAGCGAATGTAGGCGACCTGTTAGTATTCAGCTTTATCGGTTTTCAGCCAAAAGAAGTTCCTATAGGCGACGCAGACCGGTATAATGTTGTTTTAGAGGAAAATGCAAAAGGGCTATCAGAGGTGGTAGTAACCGCTTTGGGTATTAAAAAAGAAAAGGCTAAAGTAGGTTACGCTGTACAGGAAGTACAAGGTGAAAATCTGATAAAAGCACGCGAGCCCAACCTGGTCAACTCGTTAACAGGCCGTGTAGCGGGCTTAAATATCCGTAACTCAACAGACCTGTTCCAAGACCCCGGTATCTCATTACGTGGCCGTAAACCACTAATTGTTATCGATGGTATCCCGGATCAAACGGCCGACCTTTACAAAGTGAATGCAGATGATGTGGAAAATGTAACTGTACTAAAAGGTGCTAACGCATCTGCCCTTTACGGTTCAATAGGAGGTAATGGTGCTATCATGATCACCACCAAACGGGGTAAAGGCAAAACGCTAAGCGTTGAACTTAACTCATCTACCCAGTTTCAGCCAAGCTTTATCCGCATCCCAAACGTACAAACCACTTACGGTGCGGGTAACTACGGCAAATACGCGTATGTGGACGGTTCCGGTGGTGGTGCAGAAGGTTCCGGATGGATCTGGGGCCCAAAGCTTGACCAGCGCGACCCCAGTACACCAAGCGGCTATTTTGAGACCCCACAGTTCAACAGCCCTGTAGACCCTGTAACCGGAAAGCTTATTCCGCTACCCTTTATATCGAGGGGTAAAAACAATGTCAAAGATTTTTTTCAAACAGGTGTTATTGCAAGTAACAATGTAAGCATTATGCAAAGCTCTGATAAAGGGTCGTTCCGGGCATCAGCTTCGCATATTTATCAAAAAGGCATTGTCCCTAATACAGACCTTAACAACAGTTCTTTTACAGTTTCAGGTAACTACAAGTTATCAGATGCGCTTACAATGGATGCAAGGTTAAGCTATAATCGGCAGTTCACGAACAATTTCCCTGAAACGGGATACGGCCCGACCAACTACCTGTACAACCTTGTGCTATGGACAGGTGCCGATGTAAGTGTCAAAGACCTGAGGGATTACTGGACACCAGGTAAAGTTGGCATCCAGCAACGTAATTACAATAACTCTTACTACAACAACCCTTATTTCCAGGCGTATGAGTACCTGCGTGGTTATAATAAAGATAATACCTTTGGGTCATTAAACCTGTCTTACAAGATTAGCCCGGAATTTTCGGTACAGTTCAGAAACGGCATGAATGCTTACGGCCTTAACCGGACTTACAAAGAACCCAAAAGCTATATTGGTTATGGCAATAAATCGAGAGGCCAGTTCACCGTAGCGACGGGCAATTACTTTGATATCAATACCGACCTGATAGGTGACTACAACCACACGTTTACCGACAAGTTCAAGATCCATGCACAACTTGGTGGTGCTAATTATTACCGTAACAACAAATACGGATCGGCCAATACAGATGGTTTAACCATCCCCGGCTTTTACAACCTTAGCAATTCGGCGAGCCCTGTGCAAGCCAATAACTATCTTGAAGAAAGAAGAACAAGCAGCGTTTATGGTGTATTAGATCTGGAATTTCTTAACGCCATCTACGTTACAGCAACTGGCCGTAATGACATCATTTCAACCCTGCCGACTGCAAATAACAGCTTCTTTTATCCATCGTTAAATACTTCGGTAGTCATTTCGCAACTGGTCCAATTGCCAAAGGATATCACTTATCTAAAAGTGAGAGGCGGCTGGTCAAGAGTGTCAAGCGGAAAGCTTACTGATGACGATTACACATATGCCTACCTGCCATCATTTACCAAAGGTATTATTTGGAACAGCCAGCCCTCATTGACCTATGGTGATGCTTTGCTTACCGGTAACTTAAATCCGCAAACATCTGATAGCTGGGAGATAGGTTTAGATACCAAATTGTTTAATAACCGAATCGGTTTCGAGGCAACCTATTTCCAAACCCGCGATTTTAACAACATTGCTAACATACCGATGTCAATTGCAAGTGCATACAACACACAATTGGTTAACGGCAATGTGTTTCAGCGCAAGGGTTTGGAATTTGTTGTATCTGGTTCTCCTATCCGTACTCAAGATTTTAAATGGAATGTAGCTTTAAACATTGCCAAATACCGCCGTTATCTAAAGGAAATTTACGGTGGCGCGGAAACACTTAATGGCTTAAAAGTCGGCGATCGTACCGATAAAATTCTAACCGGCGTCTACCAAACGGACGCTAATGGAAATGTGATCTACGGAAGCAACGGTTTCCCGGTAGACGACAATTTTGCCCGCCCCATTGGTTATGCGGACCCAAGCTGGACCTACGGTGTAGAGAACACGTTCATGTACAAAAACTTCTCATTTAAATTCCTGGTTGACGGCCGTTTGGGTGGTCTGATGTACTCTACTACAAACCAAAAAATGTGGTGGGGAGGTACCAACCCAGGTACGGTTAACCAATATCGCGAAGACGCCAATGCAGGTAAAGCTACCTATGTCGGCAAGGGTGTAGTGGTAACCGGCGGTGCTGTGACGTATGATGCTTTAGGAAACATAACAAGCGATACCCGTACATATGCGCCAAACACCAAAGCGGTCAATTATATCGATTATATGACCACCACCAGCAACGGCGCAAACAATGATTACAACTATTTCTCGCAAACCTTCCTTAAGCTTCGCGAAGTCACGCTGACCTGGCAGGTGCCAACGCAGTGGTTATCAAAAGGATTTATTAAAGGTTTAGATATTTCAGCTGTGGGCCGTAACCTGCTGCTGTTTTCAAAAATGCCTAACGTAGATCCCGATCCGGCTTCAGATAACCTACAGACGCCATCAACAAGATCTATTGGTTTAAATCTTAATGTAAAATTTTAATCTCTGGTTTTATGAAAAAAGTTATAGTCATACTATCATTAGGTGCCCTACTCCTACAATCGGGGTGTAAGAAATTCAGTGAATTTCAGACTGACCCTAATAAATCAACCCTGGCGACGCCAGATCTGCTGCTAAACTCAATAGAGCAAAATGCTTTTCAATCTTCGGATATAACAGCTGCTATTACCAGCCGCCAGATGGTGTATACCGATGCGGTGAGCCTTAACCAGTATTATGGATGGTCGAGAGCAAATTTTGGTCCTTATGGCAACCTCCGCCAGGTTTTAAAAATGGAACAGGCTGCGACAGCACAAGGCAAGCCTGAATACATACCATTGGCCAAATTTTTTCGCGCATGGTATTTTTTGCAACTCACTCAAACATTTGGTGATATTCCTTACAGCGAAGCCCTTAAAGGTGAAGAAGGATTGACTAGTCCGGCTTATGATAAACAGGAAGATATTTATCTCAGCATCCTTGATGATCTTCAGGCGGCTAATGAGCTCATCTCAACGGCTACCCCGGCCGTGCAGGGTGATATTGTATACAGCGGTAATATGCAACGCTGGAAACGTGCTATCAACGCTTTATCATTGCGTGTATTAATGAGCATGTCTCATCACCAAGATGATGCTAAGTTCAATATCAAGAAACGTTTTTCAGATATCGTGAACACCCCGGGAACTTATCCGCTTTACAACGGTAACGAGGACAACGCGCAATTGAAGTTTTATGATCTGCAAAGCAATCGCTACCCCTATTTCAACAACAACGATATGCAAACCACTAATTACATGGAAGAAACGTTTGTTGACCTGTTAAAATCTTTACAGGACGTGAGGCTGTTCAGCTTTGCTGATAAAGCACCTAAATATTCAGCGTTACCTGCTACAAATTTTAATGCCTACGGTGGTGTAAGGGGCAGCGCGGCGGTAAACGAGAACAAGACACGCGTAGTTGCCGGCGAAGCTTCAAAAATCAACCCGAGATATTACAATAACCCGGTTAACGAACCAAGCATCGCCTTGGGTTATGCCGAGCAGCAGTTTATATTGGCAGAAGGTGTTGTCAGAGGTTGGATAACCGGTAACGCAGCGGATTACTACAAAAAGGGTGTGACCGCTTCAATGCGCTTTTATAACATCGATCAGGCTGCCATTGATACGTATCTGTCGCAGCCAAGTGTGCAGATCACTGTAGGCAACCAAATACAGCAGATCATCACTCAAAAGTACATCGCATCTTTCTTTAACAGCGGCTGGCAGCCGTTCTATGAACAACGCAGAACAGGCTTCCCGGTATTTGACGTATCAGGGGCAGGGATGCTTAATGATAAAAGGATTCCCAAACGCTGGATGTACCCTGAGAGTGAGTTGCAATTGAACCAACAACATGTTTCAGAGGCCATCAGCAGGCAATATCCGGATGGTGACAACATCAACGGTGTAATGTGGCTGATAAAATAACAAGTGACGCTAACCCTGCCCGAATAATATCGGGCAGGGTTTTAACAGAAATTTATATGAGGACGAACCGAACTTTACACTGCTTACTATTTATAATCTTAACTGCTGTATCAAGATTATCGGCGCAAACCAACAAAACAGTTTATGTAATCGCCGACGGCATCCCTGCCGATGTGATAGAGCGCCTGGATCTGCCTAATATCAAAAAGATAATTGCTCAGGGTAGCTTTACCCGTATGCACGTAGGTGGTGACGCAGGTACTTATAATCAAACGCCAACTATTTCGGCAGTGGGTTACAACAGCTTGCTTACAGGTTGCTGGGTTAATAAACACAACGTACCCGATAATGACATCAAGGCACCAAACTACAATTATCAAAATCTATTCAGGCTAATTAAGGCTCAATACCCGGCTAAAAAAACCGCCATTTTTTCCAGCTGGGAAGATAACCGTACCAAGTTGATAGGTTACCATTTACCGGAGGCCGGCAATGTAGATGTTGACTATCATTTCGATGGTTATGAAAAGGATACCGTAAATTTTAAGCATGATATCGCAAGCAATTACATGCACATGATAGATGAAAAGGTAGTTACTGCGGCTTCATCAACCATCAAAAAGAATGGACCTGACCTTTCCTGGGTTTACCTGGAGTACACCGATGATATGGGCCACGCGCACGGCGATAGCCCCCAATTTTATAATGCTGTTAAAATGCTTGATGTGCAAATGGGGAAATTATTCGAAGCGATAGAGTTCCGTAAAAAGCATTTTAAGGAGAACTGGCTCCTGGTGATCACTACAGACCACGGCCGTGATGAGAAGACCGGCCGAGGGCATGGTGGACAGTCGCCGCGCCAGCGCAATACGTGGATGGTTACCAATTACCGCCCGTTGAATACGTATGCTGAACGTTACCAGCCTGCCATTGTTGACATTATGCCAACCATAACCCGTTTCATGGATATTAATGTCCCGGTTAATGTAAAGCGCGAGATCGATGGCACGCCATTGATCGGCAAAGTATCTGTAGCCGAGCCAGCTGCCTTATTTGTGCAAGGCAACCTGGATATCACCTGGAAAGCAATTGACCCTGCCGGTATAGTAAAAATATGGCTGGCGAAAACTAACGATTATCAGGTTGGCAAGCCGGATGATTACCAACTGATCGGTGAGGTTGCAGTGAAAGACCAACATGTGTTCATCAGCGTTAAAGACCGCCCGTCCATGTTTTATAAATTAGTATTGGAGGCTCCATATAATACCGTTAACAAATGGATCGTGCCGGAGGCTAAGAAATGATGAAAAAATTTGTCGGATTGACATGGTTATCAGTGGTGATTATTTTTGCCGCCTGTCGGCAATCCGGTGAGCACACAGCGCCGGACAACAATCTCGCGTTACTACCGGGTGGCCCTGCCTGGGGTGCGCTCTACCAGCAGCGCGCAGGTGAATACAAAGCATTATGTTATCAGGCGTACAATATCGCTAAGTTGCGCCTGGAAGAATATGCCAGGCAGAAATCCAGTTTACCTAAAGCCATCATTACGGATATAGATGAAACGGTACTGGATAACAGCCCCTATTTTGTTGACAGGGCTAAAAAGGGGGAAACCTATAGTGATTCATCATGGATAGAGTGGACAGCGCAGCTCAAGTGTGATACAGTGCCGGGGGCGGTCCGCTTTCTTAAGCATGCTCAGGAACTTGGTGTAACAGTGTTTTATGTAACCAATCGTTTTGCAAAAGAGCGGCAGGCCACCTTAGAGAACTTGAGAAAATTTGGCCTACCCAACACCGATGATGCGCATCTTTTTCTTATGGGAGAAGGTGGATCGAGCAAAGAAAACAGACGGAAAGCAATCAGGAAGACCCATAATGTGCTTTTACTTATGGGCGATAACCTTGGCGATTTCAGCAAAGATTTCGATGTAGCAGATCCGGCTATGAGGACTGCTCAGGCGGGCAATAATATCAATAATTTTGGCAGTCGGTTTATCATTTTCCCAAATACCATGTACGGAAGTTGGGAAGACAGGCTCTATCAAAAAGGGGAGCGTTCTTTGAACGATAAGAACAACATATTGAAAGCGTTAATTAAATAAGCTTTGCGATTTTAGCCGAAGCTTTTGTATACTTTGCTCGTTCCTTATAAATCATTTATGCTAGAAAAATGTGTCTCAACAAGAGGGCCTTTGAGCAGGCTAGTGGCTGCAAAATTTGAAGTTATGAGATATTAATTGTCTGATCGCTAAAACGCCCGGATACTCCGCTACGGGCTACAATCCTGTTTTACGATAGCAGAGCGGGACTATTATATGAGCAGGAAGCCTAAGCGTTTTCAAAAGTATTTGAAGACAAAATTATTTCTGTTCCTGTCACGTGAACAAGTACTTTTGAAACTCATATCTTTTATCACCATATGATTGATCACATACACAGATTCGTACCGCCACAAGCCACATTCGGACTGGAAAATGGTGAATATCCTGGAGAATGCCTGAAATCAATTCTATCTCTCCTGCATACCTCCAATTATACGAAAGTCGTCTATTAAGTCTGTGGTCAAATTTTTCATTCAAGCGATATACCTGATTTTTTTAAATATTATTCGATTAAGTAGCCAAGTATACGGTATACTATGAAGGCAACACAATCTTCGGCGAACTTAAATTACCCTAACCTAATGTGCTTTCTTTTTCTGCCGGAACGCAAGAGGTCATATAAAAATAGAAAGCTTATCATCACCCCCAGAATGAAAACACATAGTCCCAATATCCATAATATGGACCCAAGAGATAACGATTCCATGTGTTTAATCAGGAAAAAACCAGTAATTAATACAGAAGAGAATGATATAATGATGGACAATATTAAGGATAGCTTCGTTTTAATCATGACACATAGGTTTATAAAATACTTTACGATTGACATGGTACAAACGCTACACTTTGATGCTAATTGTGCAATAAACAAATTTGTAATTGCGGATGCAATTAGGCTTTTGCAGGCTATTCATCTTTGTTTTGACATAACCGATATGAGGGCTTGAGGCCCCGATAGATTTGTACAACCGCCCAATATTTCCTCAAAAGCTGGTTAGAAGTTTCATGCCCTTGCTCCACGCATGCCAGTTAAACTTTTGGCGTGTTTCCCTTCATTAAATTCCGGTACGACAATCTCACTGCCCCATATTTTTTTGCCCGCTTTAAGAGGATGCTTTTTATAATGTGCATTGCGCGCGTGAAAATGACAGTCAATGGCCTTTCGGCATTCGTCGACCGACTGATAGTCACTATTATGGATGACCGCCTTCGCTAAGCCGCTGAATACCGATTCAATGACATTAAGAAACTGCGCCGACACAGGTAACGGGGCAAGTTCGACCCTTGGTGTTCCGTGCTCGAGCCGGTAACCTTCTGAATTGATGTGCACCAGGTGTCCGTCAAGCTTTTTAGAGGCATGCCAGCTCGCCGCGTCCCAGGACAGATAAAGTTTATCCGTATCCCGATATTCGATAAGCAATACATCGATCAGTTTGATGATCTCATCGGTATTTTTTTTATACGAATAAATGTGGCTAACTTGATTATGCGCAAGCTCCAGTGCAGCAGTAACGATTATGAATCCTTTACTTTTCTGAGCCTGCGCGACAGTTTTTATCTGTCCCGCGGGTGTAAAGCTCCTGCCTATCTTCATTTTGATGGCGAATGGGCCGTATTCATCTACCGAGAAGAAACGCTCCCTTTCACCCAAATGAGTCAGGATCTGTTTAATATGATCAAGTTTTGGACGAAAATCCGGATCAGGGCTGGTTAGCAATTCCCTTGATTTGTAGTAGCCTAGTCCCATTTTATGCAGGTTTTCCAACGCGCAGCTCCGGCTTATCGGTAACTGGTATACCTGCTGATAGGCAACGCAAAGATCAGCGACGCGCCATGATGCCCGGTTGAACCCGTGTAATTGAGGGGTTTGATGCAATAGCTTGGTCAGATTTTCCTGCTTGACCCTGACCAGCTCCAACAAATCGGGTGATGTGGTATAATGCTGTTTGTCCAGTAACGCAATACTCCCTGTTTTAAAATGATCGATCCAAATAAGTAAGGTATCCCTCGTTTTTTCAACCTGCGCCATCATTTCACTCAATGGCCGGTTAGCAAATGATCCTAAAATAACGGTCGCTTTTTGCCACCGCTCCCGGCTGCCTGCGTTTCGCCATATTAATAAGATTTTTTCTTCGCCGGGACTGATCGATCTTACCCGGCGATGGCTATACCTGCAGATTTGATGTTCGTTTCGCCAGATATTATAATGAGCCCCAAACCAGAAAAGCCCATAACCATGCGGATAGACTGACCGGTAATCAGCCCATAGATGGGTAACCATGAGGCAGGGGGTAATTGCGCGATCAATCAAAACAGGCAGCAACACCATCAAGTCATGGTAGAGCTGCGTTCTTTCGCGTTTTTTTGGGGGAAGTCTGAAACTAACATTTTTTACCTGGTTGGGATACAACTGCCTGATTTCATTGAATTCCTTAATGTACCGGGCTACCGTCTTGCGGTTAATACCAAGCTCGACCGCTAGTTTAGAACAATGGACTTTTCCCTTCAGGCATTCCTCCCGGACGCGGCTGGATTTCGATAAGGGTATCCTTTCCATAAGCGATCACTTTTCGTTATTTAACATCATTAGAAGCCTACAAACCTACTTTAATTACTAATTTAATTAGTAATTAAAGTAGGTTTGTGTAATTTTGCTTTAGGATGAAGTTAAGAATTTATAAGCAACAACAACGGTGTCTGAAAATTTATCCTTTATCAGTAAGAATTATGTAAGCCGGGCGTATATAAGCTATGTTCTAAAGGATCAAGGATTAAAGTGATTAAAGTGATTAGCATCTACAAACTACTACACCGGCGTATTTTGCCGCAGAAAATAAAGGTAAGGTGAACCACATGGAAAGCAACAGTATATTACAGGTAAGTGCCTTTTCAGGACTGATAGGTGCTTTGTTGACACAATTGTTAACCGGTTTATTTGCTTATCTGGGAGACAAAAGGAAATCGGAGACCGAACTTAAAAATACGTTCCGCAACAAACTGGTAGAGATCACCGAAAGTTTTTATTTCGTTACCGGTGAAAAGATGGCCATCATCAAGAAGAACATGGATTACTGGGCCAATTACAATACTTCAAGAAGCGGAAAAAGCCTTGATTTCCTCCAACAGGAAATCTCGAAGTTAAACGGTCATATGGAGAAGCTGGATGCCGAAAACTGGAAGTCCAATTTGGTGGAATTATATTTTGATGTTTCCTTAACCAGCGAGAGAGTGATCACAACTAACCTGAGGTCTAAGGAATTATATCTTAGGGTCTTGGATATTACCGAGCAAATCGCGCACGCGCTGCCGGAAGAACAAACCGATCTTTATCGATTGCGCAACGATGCTGTAGCTGACATGCTGCACCATTATGATCAGGTGTATCACGATATGTCCGTTGATATGGGTATTGTCAAATCCGGACTTTTGAAAGAGTTTCATTTGTAGACCTCGTTCGAACGGCCTTGTTCACCAGATTAATTTTGGCACTCTCAGCAAAAAACTTACAGAACGCAGAAATGTTTACCCTTCCATTCTTTTAATGAATACGATTACTTTTACCTAACTTACCAACCGTTCGCTCATACTGAATATCTTAAGGCCTAATTCAAACTGCTTGGAGATAACCTGATTTCCTGCATCAGTATAATTTTCGATTATCGGTCGACGACAGTTCTTAATGATCTTTGACCTTTTTCAGTTCTGATCAGTTTGACGATCCATCTGCAACATCCTGTGAGCTAGGTTTTGGCTTTTGATCTGACTAGAGATAGCTTCCAACATTTGCCGTGGATATCAGCGATCGTATTGTAGCCTTCAAATACGTTCGATGCATGATGTGATAAATACAATGGCTGATGGGGACATGAAACTTAATTCACAAAAATAACCAAGAAAGACTAACTATATAACACCTTATCCGTATAACAGCTTCCTGCCCAATGTATAAATAAGTATGCGGGTTAACCTTAAATTATGTAGTTTTGATTTGTTTGCGTGCGAACAAAAATAGTGCATCTCATAATGTTTAAAGCATTTAATGGAAGAAACAGAGAAGATCGTTAAAAGATTGCCTAACCAGGAAATTGACTATTTTAAAATAGGAAAGATATTAGTTAGTCGCTGGTATTGGATAGCGAGTTCACTGTTGGTATTCATGCTTGGCTCATATGCATACCTTTGGTATACACCAAAAACGTACGCCACATCCGGCACCATGAAGCTGGAAGAAAAAAAGTCCGAGCTGGCAGACCTGACAAATGCTATCACAACATCGGAACGTGGTCCGTCAAAAATCCAGAGCGAAACATCTGTCATACAAAGTCCAACTGTTATATTAGCTGCCATAAAAGACCTCAATTACCCTATAAGTTTTTATATTGAAGGACGGGTCAGAACGAGCGACATATATCCTGAAAAGCCTCTTGACATTCAGATTCTACGGTTTGATAGCGTCAACTATGTGCGCGATATTATAACCTTTAAAGCAATCAGTAAGACCACGTTTAGTTTATCCTATAAAGAGGGTGTAAAAGAAATTTTAAAAACCCACAGCTACAACAACCCTATTACCATAGGGGCTACTACCTTCCGAATCAAAACAGTTGAAAATATAGCCACAAATGGGGTATATTTATTTAAGTTCAACACACCAGACGATCTACTTGGCCGCGTTAGAGGCGGTCTCCGAACTGCAGAGCTGGTTAAAAACTCCAATATTTTGCAGCTTCAGCAGACAGATGCAAATCCAAGGTTTGCGGCTGATATTTTGAACGCGATCATGAGGGAGTACCTGCTTTACGATCGTAACCGCAAAACCCAGTCGGCAACGCAGATGATCAGCTTTATAAATGAACAGCTGGAGTATTTGTCAAGTAAAGTGAAAGGGTCTGAAAAATCAATCTTAGAATTCAAGCAAAAAAATAAGCTGATGGAGGTGAGCACCTCCGCCGAGAACGCATTGGCGAAAGCGAAAGAAATAGAGTCTCAGCAAGCTATTCTAAAACTTCAATTAATTGCTGTAGATCAATTAAAGGAACAAATAGATAAAGAGAAAAACAACGTAAATCTAAACTTCAACGCCGGGAAAGACATCGACCCGGCGCTTTCAGCATTGATAGAAAGGTTGGACAATTTGCTAAACCAACGATATGAGTTGCTGAAAACTTATAATTATAGCTCACAACCCATACAAGATATCAACCGGTTGATACTACAAGTGAAGAACAACGCGTTGAACAGCATTAATGCAACCTACGCCGGTTTGAAACGAAATTTTGATTATTTGTCGTCACAATTAACGGTTGTTAATAAACAGATCGCCGTATTCCCAGTGGCCGAACGCGACCTTATCGCTCTAAACCGGCCTTATGAGGTAAACGAAAAAGTTTTATCCTATCTCGAAGAGAAGAAATTATCGGCTCAAATCAGCCGTGCCGGTATCCTTCCGGGCGCTACTATTGTTGAACGCGCCGAAGTTAATTCGTCACCCGTATCACCGGACGAACACTCAATACACCGCTCAGCCATTATATTTGGCCTGATCACGGGCCTAGGTCTAATTGTGTTGATACGAATTTTGAATCCCTATATTTACGATAAAGAGACGGTCGAAAGCCTTACCTCTGTTCCAATCATCGGAGTAATAAGGGAGTTTCCTGAAAAAGTAGACGATGATAACTCGCAGATATTGGCTGTAAGTAAGCCTAAGACCATGTTTGCAGAATCGGTCAGGTCTGTGCGTACCAATTTAAATTTTTTGGCTGCGGACAAGAAAAGTAAAGTGATCTGTATCACATCAGAAGTAGCCGGCGAAGGTAAATCTTTCGTCGCGGTTAATTTATCAAGCACCCTATCTCTCATTGATAAAAAAGTTGTGCTCATAGGTGCCGACTTACGCCGCTCTAAATTGCATAAAACTTTTAAAGTACCTAACGATGCCGGCCTTAGCACTTATCTGTCGAGGCAATCTAACCTGGAGGATATTATTATAAAAACATCGCAGGAAAACCTCTACCTGATCACCTCCGGCCCTGTGCCGCCAAACCCATCAGAGCTTTTGCATAGCGCAAGGATGGATGAGTTGATCAAAGACCTTAAAACGCGCTACGATATTATCATGGTAGATACCGCGCCTATCGGCCTTGTATCTGATGCCATACCGCTAATACGGGCAAGCGACATCAATATATTTGTGATCCGGTCAGGTAAATCGAAATTCTATGCGGCCACCATACCGCAACGTATCGCACAGGAATATCATCTGGATAACACTGTGATAGTGCTTAACGCTTTTGCCGAAGACCTTTTACACTCAAGGTATTACACCACACGTTTTACCGGCGAAAATTACGGTAAGTATTATTATTATTCTGATTACAGCGGTTATGAAAGCTCCGGTTATTATATAGAAAACGAGAAAAAGAAGTGGTGGAATTTCAGTCGCTGGTTCAAAAAATAAGTGTTCTTTTACAGTATGACTTTAACGGCAAGTAATAGTAACGTAAAATGGTATCCTGTTTACACGCATCCGCGAGCAGAAAAAAAAGCTTACGCAGCCCTTGTAGAAAAAGGTGTTGAAGCTTATCTGCCCCTTAACCGCCGTTTAAAACTGTGGAGCGACAGGAAAAAATGGGTAGAAGAACCGCTTATAAAATCGTATTTATTTGTACGCATTGCTGCCAGTGAACAAGGCGCCGTTTTAATGACCAGAGGTATAGCACGTTTTATATACTTTTCGGGAAAGGTAGCCGCCATGCCCGACAGGCAAATAGATGACCTGAAATTGTTAATGGCAAGTTCCCTCGAATTAGAAGTAACCGAAGAGGACTTACAGCCGGGAGAAAAAATACAGATAAAAGCAGGCCCCCTAAAAGGTATTATTGGAGAGATAATAGCTTACCGTTCGCAAAAACAGCTATTATTACGCTTAGAGAACCTGGGTTGCTCAATAATCGTAAATGTTGCAGCATCATTAATTAACAGGCTTTAGCTTATTTAAAATTTGTAAGTTAAGGCGCATATATATACATAACGGCAATAAATACAAATTGCTGACAACTAATAGGTTGCATGATAAAGATGTGACTTACGGGGCGAAGCCATATCTACTAATATCTAATGTGCAGGATAGCAGGGCTGGTAACTAATAAACTAAACAGAGAAGAAGCGGAAAAAATTGTAACTGTAATGTGTAACGCGTTACAGCACGGCGGGCCTGATGATGCCGGTATTTACTGCAGCGCAGATAACAGATTAGTATTTGGGCATCGCCGCCTTTCTATTATAGACCTCAGCGCAACCGGACACCAGCCTATGACAGATGTTGCCGCCAAAGCATGGATAACCTTCAACGGCGAAATTTACAATTACCTTGAGCTTCGCGCCCAGTTAAAAGCTTTAGGGGCCAGTTTTAAAACCGATACCGATACAGAGGTAATTATACAGGCTTATTTACACTGGGGCACAAACTCGTTTAACAAACTGCGTGGCATGTTTGCTTTTGCCCTTTATGACACCACCAGTCAGGACACCTACCTTGTACGTGACACAACCGGCATTAAACCACTGTATTACAACATAAAGGATGGGCAAGTTGCATTTGCTTCGGAAATAAAGGCATTCAAAGCCTCGGGCGTGGTTACCACAGTAGATAATCGCTGGCCTGTTTGGCTGCTGGCTTTTGGGCATATACCCGAGCCTTTTACAACCTTAAAAAAGGTACGAAGTGTGTCTAAGGGGCATTACCTACGCTACGCGAAAGATGGCGCTTACACTATCACAAACTATACTCATCAGGCGCGGGTAAATTACATAAATGATGAACAAAGTATACTGGAGGGCTTACAACATCACTTACAAACAGCAATAAAAAGGCAACTAATTGCCGATGCCCCTATAGGTGTATTTTTGAGCGGTGGCATCGATTCCAGTTTGCTCACTCTGCTCGCCGCGCAAGAAAACCCCGACTTAAAAACCGTTTCCATATTTTTTAACGAAAAGGCATATGATGAGCGGGCCTACCAACATGCTATTTTAGATAAGCTGCGTGGCGATAACTTTACACACCTGATTACCCGGGAGCAATTTGAAACATATTTACCACAGATACTCGGCGCTATGGATATGCCAACTACCGACGGCATTAATTCGTGGTTCATTAGTAAATACGCGCATGATGATGGTTTAAAAACGGTATTATCGGGTATTGGCGCCGATGAATTACTTGGCGGCTACCCCTCTTTTAGCCGCATTAACTATTTGCGTTATCTTAAAATGTTACCTGCCGCGTCCTTCGCTCTAAGTAAGCTGTTCAATAAAGATCTTGTTAAAAAATTTGGCTACCTGGAACATAACGATACGGTGGCCGATTATCTGTTTTTGCGCGGCCTATACGCGCCTGTAGATATAGCTAAGTTTACCGGGATGGATGAAGACGAAGTAAACGGCATATTGTTCGATGATCTGGATATACCCGCTTTTAAGAAATATGATAAACTGAGCGCCGCATGGCTGGAAACTAACATGTATATGCAAAACCAGTTACTGCACGATACTGACGTTATGGGCATGAGCCAAGGTCTTGAAGTTAGGGTGCCATTCCTCGACGAGGATTTTCAGCAATATGTATCGCAAATACACCCTTCGGTACGGTTTAATGACAAGCAGCCAAAAAAAATATTGATAGACGCGTTTAAAGGCCTGTTGCCCGATGCTGTATGGAACAGGCCCAAAATGGGCTTTACCTTTCCGCTTCAGGACTGGATGGCCTCTAATGAACCTATAAGCAGCGAGGCTAATTATAGTAGTGCTGAAGCTAAAAAAGCAATTACTAAGTTTAAAAGGGGAGAATTACACTGGTCAAGGGCTTTTGCGCTATACCAGGTTCAGGGTTATGTCTAAAAACATTACGCTTTTTTCGTTACAAACATTTAGCACAACGGGCGGCATTCAAAAGATGACCCGCACCCTGGCACATTCGCTTTACACCATTTGCAGCAAAAATAACTGGAAGTTTAAGCTGGCCTCGCTTTACGATGATGACAGAGATCTTATGCCGCAGTATACACCCGCTCAAAATTTTAAGGGCTTTGGCAAAAGGCGCATAACATTTATTACTAAAACCTTATTTGCAGCAAAAAAAAACGACGTAGTTATATTAAGCCATATTAACCTAGCGCTGGTAGGCTTGCTAATTAAACTTCGCAGCCCTAAAACCCGTGTTTGGCTAATAGCGCATGGCATTGAAGTTTGGAGGCCTTTACCTGTTCATAAAAAACACTTGTTAAAACGATGCGATAAAATTATCTGCGTTAGTAACTTCACCAGGGCAAAAATGAGTTCCCTGCATCATGTCGATCTGAATAAATGTGTGATTTTAAACAATGCTTTAGATCCTTTTATGAAACTGCCCGGCAATTTTGAGAAGCCCAAATACTTAATGGATCGTTATGGTTTAAAACATACCGACCCGGTGATTTTTACGCTAACCAGGCTTGCCTCTACCGAGCTATATAAAGGGCACGACATGGTGATTACAGCACTTGGCACGCTTAAACATAAGTTCCCTTCAATAAAATATATCCTGGCCGGCAAATTTGATGAATTGGAAGGCCTGCGTGTAAAACAGCTAATCAAAGATATGGGGGTAACCCAGCAGGTTATTTTAACAGGCTTTATAAAAGAAGAAGAATTACCGGACCATTTTTTAACTGCCGATCTGTTTGTACTACCCAGCAAAAAAGAAGGCTTTGGAATTGTTTTTATTGAGGCCCTGGCTTGCGGCCTGCCGGTTATATGCGGCAACGCCGATGGCAGTATTGATGCTATACGTAACGGAGAGCTGGGCACAGCTATAAACACCGAAGACCAGCAGGAACTGGAAAATACAATAATAAAGCATTTAACAGAGCCTTTAACTTTAAAAAAACGCGTACATTTAAAAGAAACCTGCCTGCATCATTTTAATGAGCAAACCTATATTGATACACTGCAAAAAATGCTGACACATGACTGAGCCCCAAAACTACTGGGACCTTGAGATAAAGCCCAAAAGCAGTTTATTCGATCTCAAACTGAAAGATGTTTGGAACTACCGCGACCTGTTGTGGCTGTTGGTACGCCGTGATTTTGTTTCGTTTTACAAGCAAACGGTGCTTGGGCCTGTTTGGTTCTTTGTGCAGCCTATTATTACCATAATTGTATACAACCTTATATTCAGCAACCTTGCAGGCATAAAAACCGATGGCATTCCTGCCCCGGTATTTTACCTTGCAGGCACCATTATCTGGAATTATTTTGCCGAATGTTTAACCAAAACTTCAACCGTTTTTAAAGATAACTCGGCCATGTTGGGCAAAGTGTACTTTCCGCGTTTAATTATGCCGCTTAGTATCGTGTTCTCAAACCTTATCAGGTTTGGCGTTCAGTTTATATTATTTATCATACTACTACTTTATTACATGCTGTCGGGTTATAACATCTCGCCTAATATATATATCGCTTTGTTCCCGTTCTTAATACTAATGATAGCAGCCCTGGGATTAGGTTTGGGTATGATCATATCTGCCGCGACCACCAAGTACCGCGATCTGGCTTTTGTAGTTACATTTGGAGTGCCGTTATTAATGTATACGACCACGGTAGTGTACCCCTTATCAGAAGTGGTTAAAAAATATGCTGCTTATTCGTGGCTCATTAAATTTAACCCGCTTACCGCCGTTATAGAAACCTGCCGGTACGGCTTTTTAGGCAATGGCGCTTTTAGCTGGGAGTTATTGTTGTACAGTTTAACAGTAACCATCGTTATTCTACTTACCGGGATAGTTATTTTTAATAAGGTTGAAAAAACATTTGTTGATACGGTATAATGGCTAAAGCGTTAAAAGTAGACAACCTCTCTAAGGCCTATCAACTGGGCGATTTTGGCACCGGTACCATATCCCGCGATCTGGAACGATATTGGGCCAGGCTTAGGGGAAAAGACGACCCGTTCCTTAAAATTGGCGAAACCAACGACCGCACCTCCAAAGGGATAAGCGACGTGGTGTGGAGCCTTAAGGACCTTAACTTTGAAATTGAGCAAGGCGACGCGGTAGGTATTATTGGCCGTAACGGGGCCGGCAAAAGCACACTTTTAAAAATACTTAGCCGCGTAACATCACCAACTACCGGTACCATAAGGGTTAAGGGCCGTATAGCCAGCCTGCTTGAAGTAGGCACAGGGTTTCACCCGGAGCTGACCGGCCGCGAAAACATATTTTTAAACGGCGCCATATTGGGTATGCGCAAAGCCGAGATCAAACGTAAATTCGACGAGATAGTTGACTTTTCGGGCGTTGAACGATATATAGATACACCTGTAAAAAGATACTCATCGGGCATGTATGTCCGCCTTGCCTTCGCGGTAGCGGCCTATCTCGAATCGGAAATACTAATAGTAGACGAAGTACTTGCCGTAGGCGATGCGGAATTCCAAAAAAAATGCCTTGGCAAAATGGGTGATGTAAGTAAAAGTGAAGGCCGCACTGTGCTTTTTGTCAGCCATAATATGGCGGCGGTAAAAGCCCTTTGTAACCGGGGCATCGTAATGGTAAATGGCGAATTGACTTACAACGGCAAGCAACTTGAGGCAGTAAGCTTTTACCAGGCAAATAACAATACCAAGTCACGTTTTGAACACATTGGGGGGCTAGATACCGCCCCAGGTAATGAATTTATACGGGTATTAAAATTCGAGATCAGATCACTTACGGGTGAAAGCATTGCCATTTCAACCGGACTATGCTTTGAAATGACCTTTTTCAATCAAAAAGCGGGCATCAATCTGGATGCTACTTTCGAATTGAAAAACAGCGATGAGATACCCGTGTTTCATAACGGTGTACTCATCTCCGCCAATAACGATTCCAAAACAGGTTTATATCACGTCAAATGTATCATCCCTCCCTATTTGTTAAACGCGGGTAACTATTCGTTTAAGCTTATTTTTGGTGAAAACCAGCGTTACCTGTTGTTTGGTGCAGATGATTTTATAGGCTTCGAAGTAGAAAATGAAAGCAAAGGCAGCAACAGTGCTTTAGCTCCGGGGGTTATACATCCCAGACTCGATTTTACCGTTAGTTACGAAAAATAATACAATATGGAATCTCCGATGATCATACAGTTGCCCAAATTTTTAGACGACCGGGGTAATTTATCATTCATAGAAGAAAAAAAACAAGTTCCGTTTAAAATTGAACGCACATACTGGATTTATGACGTGCCAGGAGGGGAACACCGTGGTGGGCATGCCTATCTTAATCTACAGGAATTTGTAGTTGCTTTGAGCGGAAGCTTTGATGTTGTGCTGCATGATGGCACTAAAGAAATGCGCTTTAGTTTGAACCGTTCCTACTATGGCTTATTTGTACCGAAAATGATGTGGCGTGAGATCGAAAATTTTTCCACAAATTCGCTCGCGCTGATCCTGGCAGATGGTAAATATAACGAACAAGACTACATCAGGGATTTTGACACATTTGTAAGCCATGCACATGCAGAGTAAAACCACAACCGTTTTTGATTGCAGTATCATTCACCTGCGCCGCATTTATAACCGGGCAGGAAACATCACACCTGTTGAAAACAACATTGATGTCCCCTTTGATGTGAAGCGGGTTTACTATTTATATGATATACCGGGCGGCGAATCAAGGGCCGCGCACGGACACAAGCAACTGGAACAGTTCATAGTAGCAGCAAGCGGTAGTTTTGACCTGACCATTGACGATGGCCTCAATAAAAAGACCGTTCAACTCAACCGGCCTTACCTGGGGCTGCACGTAAAACCGGGAATCTGGCGGGATATTTCAAATTTCTCATCGGGCGCCATTTGCCTAGTGCTGGCTTCAATGTTATATACAGAAGAGGATTATCTGCGGCATTACGCGGATTTTCAACGATACAAAAATCAGTGATAAAATTACCAGCGCGTCAATACGGGCTAATTTTTAGGTTAGTTGAGGAGCAGGATGCGAGCTTCATTTTGAGTCTGCGTACGGACCCTAAGCTTGCCAAACATATATCGCCGGTCAGTAATGAACTTGAGGCGCAAAAAGCCTGGATCCGAAACTATAAAGAAAGAGAAGCACAAGGTTTCGAATATTACTTCATATATACTGACGAGCAAAATGGGCCGCTAGGACTTTTCAGATTATATAACATTGAAGGCGATACTGTAACTTCGGGAAGCTGGCTGGCTAAAGGGGGGCAGGACGAGTTAAACGCTTTTCGTGCCGATCTCTTCTTAACAACAGTTATCTTCGAGCAGTTTAAATTTCACCGCTGCCTGATAGACGTTCGGAAAGAAAATAAAAAGCTGGTGCGCTATCACAAGATGTTTTTTCGGGTGATAAATGAAGATGACCTTGATATTTACATGTGTATGGACGCGGCAGACTATCAGCGAAAAAAAATATTTTTAACAAGTATTATACAACCTTCAACAGAACAACACCATGAATATTGAAACATTTATACAGGAATTTGCAGAACAATTTGACGAGATCCCTGCGGACAGGTTTGCGGCCGATACCCTGTTTAAAGAAAACGAAGAATGGAGTTCAATGACAGCCTTGTCGGTAATAGCTATGGTTGATCAGAATTATTCAGTGAGGCTAACCGGAGATGATGTAAGAAAATCATCTACAGTGGAAGATATATACAACATTGTAGCTACAAAACTTAACGCGTAATGGCATTCCTGCATATCAAGAATGTGGCGATTAAGGGAGTGGCCGCCTGTGTACCGCAAACCATCGAAGAGAACACGGCAATCACCAATATTGGCGCTAATGATGTGGAAAAGCTGATCAAAACCACAGGGGTCGAACGCCGTCGCATTGTAAAAGCAGGAACCTGCACATCCGATCTGTGCTTTAAGGCTGCCGAAAAGCTGATCGAGGAACTGGGCTGGGATAAAAAGGATATTGACGGTTTGGTATTTGTAACCCAAACGCCGGACTATATTTTGCCTGCTTCATCCTGCATTTTGCAAAGCCGGCTCGGCTTATCAACAGAATGCTTTACACTTGATATTTCGTTAGGTTGTTCAGGCTTTGTTTACGGCATCAGTACATTGGCCGGTTACATGCAATCAGGCATGATCAAAAAGGCCTTGTTATTGGCCGGTGATACATCCTCCATGACCTCATCGAAAAGCGATAAAAGCACTTACCCCCTTTTCGGCGACGCGGGAACAGCCACCGCGCTTGAATTTGTGGATGGCAATGATGGCATGAAATTTCATTTAGGCACCGATGGCGCCGGTTACCAGGCTATTATCATTAACGATGGCGGCTACCGCAACCGTTTTAATGAGCGGTCATTACAACAAAACACAATTACAGAAGGCATCAACCGCAACAACCTGGAATTGATGCTTGATGGCATGGATGTGTTTTCATTCGGCATTTCAAAAGCACCTGAAACGGTTAGGGCACTCGTCGAGAAATTCAATATTGACATCGCGCAGGTGGATCACGTTTATTTTCACCAGGCGAACCTGATGATGAATGAGCGCATCCGGAAAAAGCTTCAGCTGCCCGAAAACAAAGTACCGCTTTCGTTAAAGAACTTTGGCAACACCAGCAGCGCCACCATCCCACTAACCATGGTTACCGAAACTGCCGACAGCCTCCGCAACGGCGAAAACGAGATCATTGCCTGTGGCTTTGGTGTAGGCCTGTCATGGGCAAGTTTAATTTGCAAAACCAACAGGCTTGTCATATCAGACCTGGTTATTTATGGATAATCCGTTTTCATTACAAAACAAAAGCATATTGGTAACCGGTGCCTCCTCCGGTATCGGCAGGCAGGTAGCTATCTCCACCGCAGGGATGGGAGCGACTGTACACATAACCGCGAGAGATAATGGCAGACTGGAGCAAACACTACAACAGTTGCCAACCGGCGATCACCAACGATATATTGCCGATTTAACGATAGATGCTGATACTGACTTATTGGCCGACTCCTTACCTCCTTTAGATGGTCTCGTGCTATCGGCAGGTATTGTTAAAACACTGCCTTTTAAATTCGTTGATCAAACCGGACTCAACGCTATTTTGCAAACCAATTTTTACGCGCCGGTATTGTTGATCAGCAAGCTGCTGAAAAAACGAAAGCTTAATAAAAAATGTTCTATCGTCTTTATTTCCTCTATAGGCGGTAATTTTATCGGGGCTAAAGGTAATTCGATGTATAGTGCTTCCAAGGGAGCTATCAACGCTATGCAGAAAGTCATTGCGCTTGAGCTTGCGCCACAAAAAATAAGGGTAAATAACGTATCACCGGGCATGGTGCGTACGGAAATGATCAAAAACACAACCGCATTTTCAGCCGAACAAATGGCCGAGGACGAAAGCAAATATCCATTAGGTTATGGAGAAGTAACTGATGTAGCCAATGCCATCATCTACCTTCTGTCTGATGCCAGTAAATGGGTAACGGGTATCTCTTTATTATTGGATGGAGGTTTTACAATTCAATAATGCAGGCTTTTATTAAAGCTATTTCATACCATTTACCTAAACAGCAGTTAACCAATACTGAGTTATCGGCACTGTTCCCGGAATGGGGTGTAGAGAAAATAGCCAACAAAATAGGCATCCAAACGCGCCACATCGCTGCTGCTGATGAATTTGCATCAGACATGGCTGTTGCGGCCGCTCAAAAACTTTTCGCCGAGCATACAATTGCACCGGCCGCAATAGACTTTATACTCTACTGCACCCAGAGCCCGGATTACTTTTTGCCGACCACGGCATGTATTATCCAGGACAAATTGGGTATACCGGTAAAAGCGGGGGCGCTTGATTTTAATTTGGGATGCTCAGGATATATTTATGGCTTGGCATTGGCGAAGGGTTTAATCGCTGGCGGTATAGCCAGGAGCATTCTGCTGCTTACCTCGGAAACTTATTCCAAATTTATCCATCCGGGCGATAAAGGGAACCGCACGATTTTTGGTGACGCCGCCGCCGCTACTTTGATTAGCACCGATGGTTTTGCAGTGATCGGTGAATTTGAGTTGGGTACAGATGGACAAGGAGCCGAAAACCTGATCGTAAAGCAAGGTGGTATCCGCTATCCCGATAAACATACAGATAGCATAAGTGATACCTACGGCAACCAACAATCTCCGGGACATTTATCTATGGATGGCCCTGAGATATTCGCTTTTACATCGAAGGCCGTTCCAGGCCTTATTGCTGATACGTTGCAAAAAAACAACTTAGATAAAGCTGATATCAACCAATTTATATTGCACCAGGCCAACCAGTATATGCTGGAACACCTCCGTAAAAAAATGAAGATCCCAGTCGAAAATTTTTATATAAATATGGCCAACGTGGGTAATACGGTATCATCATCGCTACCCATTGCGTTGTATGAAGCCATGAAACAAAAACCCGGCCCATCGCAGGCAAAATGGCTTTTGGCCGGTTTCGGTGTAGGCTACTCCTGGGGGGCAACTATTATAATCTTTTAAATCCCCGATGAACATTCCATTTTTGTCGTTTACCCCTCAGAATGATTTAATTGAAGATGAGATCCGTTCGGCTTTTGAGCGTGTGTTTCAAAACAAATGGTACATACTTGGCAAGGAGGTTACCAATTTTGAACAGGCCTATGCTCAATATAACCAGGTACGGCATTGCATCGGCGTAGCCAATGGGCTTGATGCCTTACATATTGCATTAAAAACAATTGGGATAAGTGAAGGCGATGAAGTAATCACACCATCAAATACTTTTATAGCCACTTGGCTGGCCATATCGCAAACAGGCGCTACCATCGTGCCTGTTGAACCGGATCCCGAGACTTACAACATTGATGTAAGCCGGCTTGAGGCCGCTATCACCCCAAAAACAAAAGTCATAATGCCGGTGCACCTGTATGGCCAGGCTTGCCAAATGGAGGCCATTATGCAAATTGCAAACCAGCATAATTTGTTTGTGATTGAAGATAATGCCCAGGCGCAGGGATGCACCTACAACGGTAAACTTACCGGCAGCTTTGGCAATATCAATGCTACCAGCTTTTATCCTACCAAAAATTTGGGCGCCTATGGTGATGCAGGGGCTTTAACCACAAATGATTCAGGTCTGGCAAAAAAAGCCAGCCTCATCCGCAATTATGGCTCGGAGAGAAAATACTATAACGATGTTATCGGTATCAACTCGAGGCTTGATGAACTGCAGGCTGCCTTTCTTTCCGTAAAATTGAAATTCCTGGACGGCTGGCTTAACGAGCGGAAACAGATAGCCTCCGTTTACACTAAAAGACTCGGCGGGATCTCGGAATTAACATTACCGGTTACTGCACCAGGCGCAGATCATGTTTATCATTTGTACGTTGTGCGTACATCTAAACGCGATGCACTGGAACAGTATTTGAACGGTAAAAATATAGGCACAGGCATCCATTACCCCGTCGCACCCCATCTGCAAAAAGCCTATCAATATCTCAATCATCAAAAGGGCGATTTTCCGATAGCGGAAAAATTGGCCGAAACCTGTCTGAGTTTACCCCTCAACCCGGGAATGACTGAGGAAGAGCTAATGTATGTATGCGACGCCATCCGCCGTTTTTATGAATAAGATCCTAATCATTAGTAACAGGCTGGGAATTGGCGGGGCCGAAAGACTGTTGCTTGAACTGGCAACCTTCGCGCAAAAAAGCAATATCGATCCAACGGTCTTGATACTGGATAACTATCTGCAAGAGCATTACGATGCGATTCTGAAAGCAAAAGGGGTAAAAGTTGTACGCACACGCATTAACGCTATAAGACATTTCCGGGCACCGCTGAAAATGATGCGTTCGGCGTGGTGGGCTGTCAAGCTCAAATATTTTGCTTCCAATTATTATGACAGTGTTCATACCATCGGCCTTTATAACGTGGAGAAGGTTTTTGATACTGTATTGCACCCGCACCGTTATTTCTGGAATGTGAATAATGCGGTCCAATACACTAATCGCGAATACTGTTATCAGCAAGAAATCTTCGGTAACACTAAAGATACCATTGTCAATATCAATAAATATCAAGAACGCGAACTTCGCAGCCAATATGGCAAGGCGATAAAAGCTAAATTGGTGCAAACAAAACTGTTTATAAATGATCCGAATTAACCTCGTAGCCCGCGTTGCGGGAGATAAGAACTCTTTTCCTGACCTGGTAAATTTTGCTCACTTACTTAAAAAACAGGGCATGGCAGATTTCTTACTCACATTTATTGGCGCTATAGAAGATAACGACATTTATGAAAACGCTATCCGTATTGCCAAACAGCTTGAAGTAACTGACCATATCGCTTTTACGAAAAAATCCATTCCCATGGACCAGCTGAGCGAAGAACTCAGGAGCGGCTACTTCCTGAATTTTACAGTAGGCAGCTTTATGGGGTACTCCTCCATCGACAGCGTTAACCTTGACTTCAAGACTATTTTTTGCAATTGCGATGGATCGCTTTCCGATGAGCAATATCCCTACATCAATTTTTGCCATGATCTTAATGAAGTGATTGAGTTGCTGTTACTCATAAGAAAAGACACCGTCGCCGTAGATAAGCAGATACTGGCCAATAACAGGCTTATGAAACAATCGTTCCGGTTAAGTGGCACGGATGCTTCATTGCTTAAAAGTTTAATGTCACCGAATGGCTAATGAGGCACGACCTGGTATATCCGTAATTATCTGTACCTATAACGGCGCACTACAGTTACATCAAACGCTTAGACACCTGGCATTGCAGGAGGTATCGCCAGGGCTTAGTTGGGAGATCATTATCGTAGATAATGCTTCGACTGATGCCAGCGGCTTAGTGGCCGTGGCTGAATGGCAGCGATACAATCTGCCTGATGTGGGTTTTTCCGTTCTGAACGAACCACGACCGCGTAAATATTACGCCCTGAAAAAAGGTGTTAATTTTGCCAGATACGAATACATCATTGTTTGCGATGATGACAATTGGCTGAATGCAGGATATGTTAACTACGCTTACCAAACCATCAAAAGTAAACCACAGGTGGCAGCAGTTGGCGGGCAGGGTATAGCGGTAACCGAAGGGAAAATTCCAGCTTGGTTTGAGCAATATCAACAAATCTATGCTGTAGGTCGACCGGCCGCTACATCACGCGATATATCTGCCAGAAAATATCTGTGGGGAGCGGGTTTGACATTCCGCAGATCACTTTACCAAAAGGTAAACCGCTATACCTCTTCTCTGCTGCTTGGCCCGGACCAGACAGAAAACGCGCGTGCCGAGGACGTTGAACTTTGTATGCGATTTATTTTAGCAGGCTACCGGCTTTATTATGAAGAGAAACTCATCTTTCATCATCATATACCGTCTCAAAAATTAACTGAAGATTATAGAGACATGCTCCTGAACGTAAGTCCTCATGAAACCCGCGTGCTGAATTTATATCGCAAACAAATCAGCATCAATCATTTATCAGGTATAAAAAGAAGCTTTTTACTTGCTTCGAGCAGACTCCGCTACCTGATCTGCAGAATATTTCCGCAAATTAAAAAGTGGCATTATGCTTATGAGGCTGAGACAATCTATTTGACGAATGGCCTTGAGCTGGCCGGAATTTCAGCTGAAGCGATCAGGATCAGGCACTTAAATCTTAGCTTATCTAACAACGCCAATGCTTAATATCTTTAAACATGCTCATTTTTTGCCGGATGCTTTTGGACATGGCGGTAATAAACGAACGGCACAAATCGATTATTTACTATCTGCTGCCGGGATAGAAGTAAAACAGGCCGAGCTGACCAACACGATAGCTTCAGGTTGCAAACTCTCTTTTTATTTAAGCGGTTTGCTCCATAGTACTAACCTACGTACTGATAACAAGACTAAATATGCCATTGGGCGTTATAAAGCCATTTTCGATCGGTTTGTTCAACAATACCGGCCCGATATTTTTATATGGGAATCGACAATCGATTACCACCTTTTGCTGGCGGACGTGCTTTATAAGCATCATATTCCGGTTATAGCATTGCCCCATAACCTCGAATCGCTGGTAGCGGGTAACAAAAGCGTATTCTCAGCAAAGTCATCTCCGCAGTGGATGTCAGAAGAACTGGACCACCTCAAGCTTTGCAAAAAGGTGTATACCATTTCACGTGAGGAGCACTGGCTGCTTTCTAATCACGGGATGAATGTTGCCTACCTGCCGTATTATCCCGCTCCGCCAGCCGAAAAATTCTTGTTGGAAATCCGCCAAAAGCGGAGCGGGAAAAAAAATGAACCCCGAAAAGCTGAGCGGAAAATATTGCTGCTCGGGACATTTCATAACCGACCGACGATTACCGGCTATAATGAGCTGCTACGGCATATCCAAACCATAAAAGGAATCCATATCGATATTGCCGGTTTTGGCTCGGAGATGTTAAATGATAAATGGCCGGCGAAAAACATCAGGGTATGGGGATCAGTGGATAATGATACTTTAGCAAGACTAATCGTCAATGCGGATTCTGCGGTGGTCCATCAGCAACCCTCGAGTGGGGCGCTAACCCGTATACCTGAACTGTTAATTGCAGGGTTGCCGGTAATTGCCAATATTCACGCCGCCCGGAGTTGCGACGTCTCAACAGGGATAATGATCTATGATGGCCATGATGAATTGAGAACCGTCCTATCATCAGGAAATTTTACAACGCCGGCTGTGTTAAACCGTCCAACTGAAGAACACGCCTTTTCCAACTATATTAAAACGCTGATAAAGGAATTTTAAAATGAACCTGCCCGATCTGTCGTCTTATCGATCAAAATTCATTCACAACGGACTTGAGCTGCCTTTACCTGTCGTTGAACATCAGCCGGAAGGGCTGTTAAACTCGTTACCTGCTCCTCCGTTCGGCAAAAAAAGCTGGCCATGGGACAAGCAAACCAGTCCTTCCGTCTTTGATCAAAACTTTAAATGGCCAAAGCTTACCATCGTTACTCCTTCCTATAACCAGGCCAGCTTTTTAGAGCAAACCATCAGGTCTGTACTGTTGCAGAATTATCCTAACCTGGAGTATATTGTTATTGATGGCGGCAGCAACGATGGCTCCCTGCAGATCATCGAAAAATATGCACCCTGGATCAGTTACGAGCAGCACGAAAAAGACCGGGGACAAAGCCATGCTATCAATATGGGGTTCAGTTTGTCGTCGGGGGATTACCATGCATGGATTAACAGTGATGACTTCTACCTTGAAGGTGTATTTGCTTCAGTGATGAGCAAGTTCATCAAAACGGGGGTTGATTTTGTTTATGGCTACGGCATTGACCATGATGTTTTAACCGGTCAGGAGAAAACTAACCGCATCCTTCCCTTTACGGACTATTTTATCAAAATCCCCGGATTGGTGCAACCGTCAACCTTTTGGAACGCGCGTATCCATGAACCGATTTGGGAAGAACTTCATTGCGCACTTGATTATGAGCTTTGGCTCCGGCTGGTAAAAGGGCGCAGCCGGTTGCTCATCAAACAACCGCTATCGGTAGCGCATATCCATGATCAAGCAAAAACCCACTCGCCCAAAATGAAAGCGCAGTGGGAGGCGGACCATCAAATGATTTGGGCAGCCAATGCGCATGGCAGGGTGGACGAATGGAAAAAGATCATGTTTTTAAACAGGATCAGGATCAAACTTTACTCCTTATTTTATCAACTTAACCCTTTCAAATAGTCGCAGGGTGTCTAAACGTTGCGTTACCGAGCTTACTTATTTCTGTATTACGGGCATGGAGACGGCCTGAAAAGTCAAAAATTATACCAAGCGGGCTCACAGCAACTAATGCGGAGATCATTCTTTCTGTGTGTCATGAATATATCAATGAGTCAAACCGGTACTACAACTAAAATAATAAACGATATGAAGTCTGGGAATCTGATTTACAGCATTTTTCTTACAACTATTTCCTGATCCATGCTGTTTAATTCCCTCCTGTTCCTTACATTTTTTGTCATCGTAACGATTACCTATTATTTGTTACCGCATAAATTCAGGTGGTTTTGGCTTTTGGCTGCCAGTAGTTACTTTTATATGTACTTTAAGCCTGCGTATATCCTAATCATCCTGTTCACGATCATTGTTGATTATTTCGCCGGCATTCTTATTCAGGGTTCAAAGGGTAAAATGCGTAAATTATATCTTGTCCTAAGCATTTTGACCAATGTTGGCGTCCTCGCATTTTATAAGTATTTCAACTTCCTGGCCATTAATTTGAACTTCGCTTTAGGTTCATTTCATGGCCAGCAACTACCCTTGCTTCAATTTATATTGCCCATCGGCCTGTCATTCCACACGTTCCAGGCCATGAGTTATACCATCGAGGTCTACCGCGGTAACCAACCGGCCGAACGGCATCTGGGACTTTACGCGCTATACGTCATGTTTTATCCGCAAATGGTGGCCGGCCCTATCGAGCGCCCGCAGCATATTCTGCCACAATTGCACCGGGCCAGGAACTTTTCGGGCAGGGCACTTCTAAACGGTCTATTTTTCATTGCCATAGGGATGGTCAAAAAAGTAGTGATTGCTGATCGGTTGGGACTGTTTGTTGACCCGGTATTTAACGATCCGCATGCGCACACTTGGCTCGAGTTACTGATTGCTACTTATTTTTTTGCTTTCCAAATCTATTGTGATTTTAGCGGTTATTCGGACATTGCCGTTGGCGCGGCACTTGTATTAGGGGTCGAATTGATGCAGAATTTCAATTTGCCTTATCTTGCCACCAATGTATCGGAATTTTGGAAACGCTGGCATATTTCACTTTCTACGTGGTTTCGCGATTATATTTATATCCCCTTAGGCGGCAACAGGAAAAGCTTTATGATAACGTGTGTTAATCTGATGATCGTATTCACCCTAAGTGGGCTGTGGCACGGTGCCAATTGGAAATATATTTTCTGGGGCGCGATCCATGGCCTGTTGTTGGTCGCCTATCAACTATTGAACAAGTTTAATATCCGTATTAAAGGCTTTACATTCATAAAATGGTTTGTTACATTTAACCTGGTTTGCCTGGCATGGGTGTTTTTCAGGGCTAATACTACAGGCGATGCCATTTATATTTTAAATAAAATATTCCGCGGTCGTCATTTAAGCCATCTGCCGATCCAAACCCTGCCGGTCAACGAGTTTGGTTATTGCGTGCTCATCATTTTAGCCTTGCTGCTAGGCGAGCGTTATCTGCGCCAGGTGAAGGATGGTTCGGCGGCACAAAAACTTGTCATTATCAGCGTGCTTACCATTACCTGCTATTTTTTGGGAATTTTTAATGATGCACAATTCATTTATTTTCAGTTTTAATGCGTAAAGTAGCCGGTATATTCATACTAATAACAAGCATCTCGATATTGGCGCTAGCCATGAATCAGTCTTTCATGAACAAAATAAAGTCTGAGAAATACTTCGATCATCTTTACCCCGGTAAGGCTACGGAAAACGCCATATATAAAGCAGTGTTTGTACATTCTGACCGATGGCGGTATGGTGATCTTTACGGCCTTAGTTATTTACATCAGTATAAATATGAACTGGAGCCTTTTAAACAATACCCTGCCCGAAGCAGGCCAGTCACTAACCGGATACTTTACATTATAGGAGATAGCTTCCTAGCGGATAAGATACTAAGCGGTGCTTTCCATGCATTTGATGATGTCTATTTTTTTGACCGGCGTTTTCCTTTTGGTCCTGTAAAGCTCGATAGCACGAAACAAAACTACCTCATCATGGAGTTTGCCGAGCGAAATCTAAATGGTTACAGCATCGGTAAAACAAGTGAAGTAAGGTGGACAAATAAAGAAATCGGAACGCGGGCAAATCTTCGTACTGTTCCTTATTCGGAAAAAATCCCCCAACCCCATACGTCCATTATAGACCGGTTAAGTACCATACTTTTCAATAAAGATCTGAGCCGTAACCTTGAGCTGATACTTTTTGATAATAAAATGGTCACTCCTTTTAAAGAGGCAAAAGCATCGTTGAATTATCGCCTATTTGGCCGGGTGGCGAACGAGGTGGCTGTCAGTAGTAACAAGGAAAGACTTTTCTTAAGCCTTACGGTTGATACCGGCAGCTTTCAATCAGCATTCAGGCCAAAATCCGCTCAAGCTATCGACTCTATGGTTCACAACCTAGATGAAGCCGCCAAATATTACAGCGCCATCGGTTTTAAACAGGTTTTTTTGTCGATTATCCCAAATTCGGTCTCAATTTATGATTCCGGCCGAATGCCCTATAACCACCTGCTGCAAAGAGTCGAACAATCAACGCATATTCCGATCATTTCGCTATTCGAGGCTTATAAAGCAGACCGACGCAACCTGTTCTATAAAAGTGACGCGCACTGGAATCCTTCGGGTTTGGACGTCTGGGTAAACAAAACAAACAGCGTATTAAATTCAACCCTTTATTGACTCCTTTTTTCTCGATCATTATTCCATTGTATAACAGCGGCAAAACGCTACAACGTACGCTGGATAGCATTACCTGCCAAAGGTTCAAGGACTTTGAACTGGTTTTAGTCGACGGCGGATCTGTTGATGATACGCGCCTGATTATAGCTAACCTGCAAAAAACAAAGCGTCTCGCCGCTCAGTTTATTTCTGGCCCCGATCAGGGCATCTATGACGCCATGAACAAAGGCATTGGTATGGCAACAGGGCAATGGCTTTATTTCATGGGGGGGGATGACATGCTTGCTGGACCCAATACCCTGCAGACGGTTTATAACGCCATAAAACACCACACAGCCCATTTATTTTACGGTAATGTTACCGGCGCGGAATCCGGTACGAGATATGCAGATGATACGCCGGATAAGGTTTTGTCGCGCGGTATCCATCACCAGGGAATTTTTTACAAACGGGAAATATTTGATTATACCGGTAAATACGATCTCCGTTTCAAGGTGGCGGCTGATTATCATTTAACCATAAAGATTTTTTGCAATACCTCTTTTAAAACACAGTATATTAATACCGATATCGCTTTTTTTGGGGAGGCCGGCTTAAGCTCAACGCTTTTCGATTACCCTTTTTACAGCTATCGCTACCGCTTATTGGCTCAAAATCAGGCAACTGATAAAATTACGGCTAAAGCCGCATGCCTAGATCAGTCGATTTATTGCTGCCTTTATCTTGCAAAAGAAAAGGATAGAATGGGTTTTGCATGGGCTAACCTGTTATTTTACTTGACCACCCGCAACCCGACCGGAATCCCTCAACGGCTGAGGTCCTTTTGGAGGATGATCGCCTGGAGCCTAAAAATAACCGGATGAACGTAGCGCTGATTACACCTTATTTTCCAGATGAGCGCACTCTTGATAGCGGCATAGCTAACCATTACCAGCTGCTGGCTCAAAATCTCGCGGCGGCGGGTCATCATATCGTAGTTGTGCATGTGCGGCCGAGTTACGAACATGAGCAGGACACTTTCAGTAAACACAGCCCCGCTTCACAAATCACCGTACTAACCTTTAAAGTTAGGGTGCCCGCAATAATTAACCGTCTTTTCAAAAACCAATGGGCTATCGTAGATATGGTGTTGAAACTCCGGTGCATGCTGGTTACTGCAGGGGCTATCCGTGGTATAATCAAGGAATATCACATTCAAATTATCGAAACCAGCAGTTATTTCTCGCTTTGCTATTTTTTATCACACAAAAAGATCAGAATTCCGCTTGTGGTACGCGTAAGCACCACATTTTCTCAGATGCTGACCGGCCATTATCCTTTTAAATCGAGAGGGATGGACCTGATAGCGGCTATGGAAATAGCGTTCATAAAAAAAAGCAGGCAGCTCATCACCCATGCGAAAAGCCACGCAATCGAGTTGGAAAAACTTTATGGGCTAGACGCCCGAAGCTTCAGGATCATAGCGCATGGAATAAGCATCCCAACGCTAAAAACTAGGTCGGGAAGCGATGTCACACGCGTAAAAGTACTGTATGTCGGCAGGCTCGAATACCGCAAAGGCACAGATGTGTTACTATCTGCCATACCCCTGGTGTTGCAGCAGTGTCCTCACGTGTTTTTTGAATTGATTGGCAATGATCCCGGCAATCAGAATCAAAGAGAGTTTGAGCAAAAGAATGAAACCGACATTTTGGCAAGGGTATCATTTAGAGGCAGGATCGACCTTACCTCATTAACCAACGCCTATCAAAGCTGTGATATATTTGTCGCGCCTTCCCGTTATGAATCGTTCGGTCTCATATTTATCGAAGCCATGAGTTTTGCTAAACCAGCTATAGGCTGTGCCGTGGGCGGAGTGCCGGATATCATTATCGATCATTACAACGGTTTATTTGCCCGACCTGGTGACGCGCAAAACCTTGCCGACATGGTGATACGGCTGGCGAAAAATGAAAGTTTACGTAAGGTGATGGGGTCTAATGCAAGAAAAACAGTTGAAGAAAGATTTTCAGGCAAAAAATTGGCCGCAGATTCAATACATTATTACCAAACACTTCTTGTAAATACTTAATGAGACTTTCAGTACTCATCCCAACTTACAACCCTGATTGCGGACGGCTAACGCAGACACTGGCTGGGTTAAAAAAGCAAACACTAGATACCTGTAACTGGGAGCTTATCCTCATCGACAATAATTCATCAAACAATTTCCAGGCGCGGCTTGACCTTGCCTGGCATCCGTCCGCTAAAATAGTTACCGAAAATAAACAAGGTTTAACTTATGCTCGCCTGAGGGGGTTTAATGAATCAACAGGCGATATCATTGTAATGGTTGATGATGATAATATATTGAATAATGATTACCTGGAGCAGGTGGTTTCTATCTTTAATCAAAGCCCTGATTTGGGCGCTATTGGAGGTAAATCATTACCATGGTTTGAAACTGAACCGCCTGCGTGGCTTCATGAATTTCATGTCAACCTGGCCCTCCGTGATCTAGGCGATAATCCTATCCTTTCCGTCTGGGACCAAAAGTATCCCGACGCTGCTCCTATCGGAGCAGGTATGGGCATCCGGCGGGAAGCCTTAGAATCATACACCGAAAAAATAGCTTCCGGAAAAAGCAAGATCAGCGACCGCACCAGTATTTCACTGAGTTCGGGCGGGGATAACGAGATAGTGCTCGAAATACTGAAGTTGGGCTGGCAAGTTGGTTATTGCCCGCAGCTACAATTACAGCATATCATCCCTGCACAGCGTATGGAAGTGGCTTATCTTGCCCGTTTGGTGCGCCAAACCAACAAATCATGGGTACAGCTATTGCAAAGTCACGGCATTAACCCATGGCGAAGAATATCACACCTTGGTGTACTGCCCAGAAAAATCAAAGCCTGGTTTATTTATAAAGCCTGGCAGAGCCAACCTTCCTACATCAAATGGCAAGCCGCATGCGGCTTATATGAGGGCTTAGCCGGCTTGCCCTCAGATTAACAGATGCAGACGCTCATTAATTTTTTATATCGCAACCCGAAGGCCAGACTTAAACATTTTCGTCGGTTTGGTGGTTATTTCAATTATCGTAAAATGATGGCTGCCCGTAAACAAATGGAACAAGCATCATTCACTTTACCACCCGTCATATCGGTAAGCGAAGGATTGGCGATACATTTTTTAACGGGAAAAAAATACCTGTATCAAACGTTATTTTGCATCCGGTCGTTGATCCTTGTATCAAAAGCAAAGTTCAGGTTTGTATTGGTCGATGACGGCAGTTTTGACGACGAGCTCATTAACAGAATCAATAAACAACTGCCGGAGGCTGAAATCGTTACCAAAAATATCATAACGCAAAACCTTGAAAAGGTAATTCCAAAGGCACACTTCCCCTATCTGCATCATAAGCGGGCAGTTTATCCGCACATCAAAAAATTAACAGACATCCATACCCTATCAGGCGATGCATGGAAACTGGTACTCGATTCAGATATGCTTTTCTGGGACGAACCCTGTGAAATCCTAGAATGGCTGTGCGCACCGAAACATGCCCTGCACATGACTGATTGCGATGAGGCATACGGTTATTCAACAAAACTGATGGAAGAATTGTCCGGCAAAACAGTTAAACCCTTAATCAATGTCGGCGCAATAGGTTTAAACAGCGATGCAATCAATTGGGAGGATCTGGAGCGATGGACGGAGGTGTTAGAGAAGCGGGAAGGAACCTCTTATTATTTAGAACAGGCGCTATCCGCAATGTTGGTAGGTGACCATAATGCCTCTGCACTTCCGGCTGATATCTATATCGTTAACCCCGGAAAGAAGGCCGTAACCGAACAAGCCGGTTCGTTACATCATTACGTCGACCTTTCAAAAGAGGGGTATTATAAACAGGCATGGAAAAAGCTGATTTGAAAACGCCACCCCTCGTTTCGGTATGTATTCCGGCCTATAATTGTGAAAAGTACGTAGGCGAGGCGATCCAATCCATACTAGCGCAAAGTTACCCCCATATCGAGATCATTGTTGTTGACGACGGCTCTACCGACAGCACATGGAATGCAATCCGTCAGGTTGATAATGAGCGTTTAAGATCAATCGCATCTGCCAATAAAGGAGCTTCCGCCGCCAGAAATCTTGCTTATCACAACTCAACCGGTGAATACGTTATCTTTTTTGATGCCGATGACCTGCTTTCCAAGGATTTCATTGCAAGACAGGTGAACAGGATTGATGCCCGAAACGATGTTATTGTCCTATCCGGTTGGGGCCGGTTTTATAACGATGACCTAACAACATTTCAAAAGGAAGAAATCCCCTATCAGGAGATGCACCTTACAGAATGGGTCAATACCTACTGGTACAAGGGCGCGCCCATGACCGCGCCCGGGCGTTCCCTCATTCCCCGCGAGCTCCTAAAAAAAACCGATTTGTGGAACGAAGATTTAAGCTTAAATGATGACCTGGAATTTTATACCCGGTTATTTGTGAAGGCCCAACGCATCCTGTTCTGCCCCGATGCCCTGCTCTATTATCGCTCGGGCATTGGGGGATTGTCAGGCCATAAAGGAGATAAGGCTTATCGCTCGTTACTTCGATCAATAAGCTTGTCTGTCAATTATGTTCTGCAAGCGACCGGTAACGATACGCAGATAGAACAAAGTTGCGCCAATATGCTGCAGGGCTTTATTTATGAGGTATATCCGCGCCATCGCGACCTTATTAAAGAAGCTCAAAAACAAATTGCTGAACTTGCAAAACCAAATCTTAAATTTATGGCTGGCGGGTTAACCAGCTACATCGTGCCCATTTTTGGATGGAAGCTAACTAAACGGATCAAATCGTTTTTAACTAGTGGTCGTAGCTAAATATTTTTGAAGACATCATTAACTACCCGTTCTTTGAACATCACGATAGTCAGTCAGTCGCATCTTTGCCGCAACCCAAGGGTGCTTAAAGAGGCCCTTGCCCTGTCAAAGGCTGGCCATTCTATTACGATATTTACCGCAATTTATAGCCATGATCTTTATCAGGAGGATCTGTCATTACTGGCAGGTACTGGCATCTGCTATGAAATATACAGCGATTTACGAGTACAAAACTTTGCTGCCGTCAAAGCAAGATTGAGCAGAAAATTTTGGCAGTTTACGAAATGTATAGGCGTTGAAAGCAAGTACAGCCTTGGCTACAACGCGTCTCGTTTAAAAAAACGGATTTTGAGCAGACCAGCCCATCTATATATTATGCATCAGGAATTGGCGACGGTCATCGGCAGCCGAATGGTAAAAAAGTATAAAGTAGTTTTTGATATTGAAGACTGGTATTCGGAAGATCTTTTACCGATCGCCCGTAAAAACAGGCCGATAAAACTTTTAAAGCGCTCTGAAAAAACAGCGATTGAAAAAGGGGCTGCCTGTTATACGACATCCTATGCGATGGCAAAGGGTCTTCAGGCATTATATAAAACAACCAACAGTCCATCGGTTATTTACAATTCGTTTGTCGCTAACGAGCAGGTGGATTTTTCGCCTCAGCACGATTTTTTGCACTTATATTGGATCTCGCAAACCATAGGCGAAGGCCGGGGGCTGGAGTTTTTCATTTACTGCATGGGCCAAAGTACGACCAAATGTAAACTTAGCTTAAGGGGTAATGTTTTGGAGGCTTATAAAATCAGCCTCAACGCTTTATTATCACCTAAAGACAGTATTGATTTTTTGCCGATGTTAAAAAACGAGGAGATACAAACAGATATGGCCCGTTATGATGTTGGCCTGGCGCTTGAGCCGGATAGCCCACTCAACAAAGACCTCACCATATCAAACAAGCTTTTTCATTATATGGCGGCGGGTCTGCCGGTAATTGCCTCAGACACCAAAGGACAGTCCGAGATCGCAAAACAATGTCCAGATCTTGTTATGATCTATCAACAAAGCCAGGCAGGGGAGTTAACCGGTATTTTAAACCGGCTTGGCGAGCAATTACCAAACGGCCAGTTAAACGGTCTAAAAACCCGGGTACTAGATTTTTATACTGCTAACTTTGCCTGGCCTGGCCAGGCCGGTAAATTAACAGCCCTAATCCATTCTATTTTTGAATCAGAAAGTTAGCTTACAGATCAATCTTGCACCAGGTGATTTCCCCCATGTGCAACACCTGCTTCCCCATCAGCTCAACCGGTTGCAAGCACAGGTTAATGAAATTATACTGACTGTAGATACCCAGCCGGGTAACGGCCGGTTTGCAGATGGCTGGTTTAAGCATGAGAGTTCGCTGAAGCATTGGCTAGAAACAGTTATTGAGCCAAATTACCCGGTTAAGATCGTACCTGTTAATTATACTCCCGCGGTTAAGCAGGAAGTAGCACGATATTTTTTCAACAAGGACAATATACCTGTTAAAGACTTTCGCGGCGGTCCGTTTTATGCATATTTTTTTGGCTTACATACGGCGGCCAACGACCTTGTTTTTCATTTAGATTCGGATATATTTTTAGGTGGCGGCAGCCCACAATGGGTCGAGGAAGCTGTCAAATATTTAAAAGATGACTTATCCTGCTTTGTGATGGCACCATTGCCGGGCCCGCCCCGCGATGATGACACTTTAGTGGATCAGCGCATTATCGAAAAAATCGCCCCTTTCACCTGGCAACTGGAAGGGATGAGCACCAGGATCTTTTTAATGGATAGATCAAAATTCAAAGCCCATAAACTGGAATTGGATAAACCCTCTTTGCGAATGCAATTAAAGGCGATTATTGAGCAGCACGATATTGCCGAACTGCCAGAACGTTTAATAGCGAACTACATCAAGTCGCACAATTTAAAACGGATCGACTTTTTGGGGACGGCCAAAGGTATGTGGTCATTACACCCGCCTTATCGTACAGCGTCATTTTACAAACAACTGCCCGAAATTATCAGGCAGGTAGAAGCCAATAATCTGCCCCTGAGACAACGTGGGTTTTATGATCTGATCGATGAAGTTTGCGATTGGACCGAGGCACGTGAAAAAATAAAACAGAATAGATGGTGGAGACGGTAGCCACGAAAATAACAGCGAAAAACGCCGTCACGACCATTGTACTGATGGTATCAATCGGGAATCGTTTGCATTTAAGTAATTATACTTACCCACGCCTCGCCGCTTGGGCTTCATCTCAAGGATATGCGAGTTTGTTAATCAGAGAGAGAATAACAAATGATAGCCTTGCGCCACATTTCCAAAAATTGATAGCTCATCGTTTAGCTCCTGGTTATAAACGGTATATCATTATAGATGATGACTTGATGCTAAAAAGGGATAGCCCGCCAATGCTTGACTTTGATGAGGACAAAATAGGCCTGTGTAAGGACCCTGTTCAGTCAAATACTCAAGCCGGTCATGTTAAATGGACAGGCAACACGGGTTTTATAGTTGCCTATGAGAAATCCCTGCAACTTTTGGAACAAGCTTATCTTAACGGAGAGTATCCTTATAATTGTTGGGACAAAAGCGGGCAGGGGATCTGGGGACCGCATGACCAGGCTGCATTGAATAATGTTGTGTTTCAAAAAGACCTCGTTCATCAGCTCGATTGGCGGTGGAATTACCAAATAGTGGTGGATTATTATACCAACCACGGTAAGGGCTGGCATAAATGGACACACAGCCACTTTTATCGGCTAGGATTTTATTTTTCCCTTTTGCTACCTTTTAGTCAGACCAGGAAATTGTTGGATCAATGCTACGGGCTACACATGACCATGGGGGTTTACCCAAAGTTTTTTTCCTGTATTTTTAAATAACTACTAAAGCGTGTTGAAAAAACTCCTCGTCATATCCCCTTACTTTCCACCGGTAAACGCTGCCGACATGCAAAGAGTACGCATGAGCCTGCCTTATTTCACTACCCTCGGGTGGGACGTTGAAGTGGTTACCGTCGATCCGATATTTGCAGACCTTGCGGAGGATGACCTATTATTGCAAAGCGTTCCCGCTTCGGTAAGAATACACTACGTTAAGGCACTGCACAAAAGCTTCACTTCAAAGTTTGGTTTAGGCAGCATCGCGATACGTTCACTATGGTACTATAAACAAAAGGTGAACAGCATTTTAAAGGCCGATAAATTCGATTTAATTTATTTTTCCACTACACAGTTCCCGGTTTGTGTGTTGGGTGCGTATTGGAAAAAGCGGTTCGGCACACCCTATGTTATTGACATGCAGGACCCTTGGCATTCTGATTATTACAAAAATAGACCCAGAAGCGAGCAACCACCAAAATACTGGTTTGCCTACCGGCTAAATAAATACCTGGAGCCTATTGCCATAAAAAATGCAGATGGATTGGTCAGCGTATCGACAGGTTACCTTGATCAGCTTAAGTCCCGATACCCAACAATCAGAAAAATCCCTTCAGCAGTGATCACTTTCGGCGCTTTTGCACCCGACTTGCAAATCGCAAAGGATAACCGAGCGGAGTTTAAGCCACTATTAAATAATGAACACGTAAATGTGGTTTATATCGGCCGCGGAGGAAAAGATATGAAAAAGGCCATCGATCCGGTTTTCGCGGCTTTTAAAAGCATGCTGGAACAGGACGTAGAAAAGTTCTCTAAAATCAGGTTTCATTTTATCGGCACCAGTTATGCTTCCATGGGTAAAGGCGTTCAAACCATTTCTCCGCTGGCACGGCAACATGGCATTGAAAAGTATGTCATTGAAAGGACGGACCGCATCAGTTATTATCATACTTTAGTAACGTTGCAACAGGCCAATGCGCTTTTTATCCCAGGTTCTGACGACCCGCAATATACGGCGTCAAAAATATTCCCGTATCTGCTGACGAGCAATCCGGTATTGGCTATTTTTAATAAACAGAGTTCTGCAATAAAGATAATGAGCGACTATGGCGTCCAGCATGTTTACAGCTACGAGGAGGTCAGCCCAACCCAGCTTTCGTTCTTTTTTAAACAGTTGATGGATGATACCTATGATACGGTGCGCTACAATGTTCATTCGATAGAAAAATATTCGGCTGCAAAAATGGCGCAAGCGCAATGTCATTTATTTGATCAGGTAATTAATGCCGGCAGTTGAACGTAACATTGCTTTGCTAAACCACCCGTTTGTCCCTTTACGGCACCTATTTAACCACGGTTTTTACCAAAACCTGATGCATTTGAAATAAGGCAGAAACCACCTCATGCAAAAGTTAGCCATCATCATAACGCACCCAATTCAGTATTATGCCCCGGTATTTAAATTGCTTCAGGAACGGCAAAATATTCTTATCAATGTATTTTATACCTGGGGTGAGGCCGCTCAACATAAATTTGATCCGGGTTTTGGCAAAAACATAAGCTGGGACATCCCGCTATTGGACGGATACCCATATGAATGGGTACATAATATCGCTTCAGATCCGGGTTCACACCATGCTAAGGGAATTGATAACCCGGGGCTTATTGAACAAGTACTCCACTGGCAGCCTGATGCTATCTTGATCTATGGCTGGTTTTACAAAAGCCATCTGAAAGCTATACGCTATTTTAAAGGAAAGGTGCCGGTTATTTTTCGCGGTGATTCCACTTTACTTGATGATAGCGGCGGTTTGAGATCGGTAGTGAGAAGTTTTTTTTTAAGATGGGTTTACAGTAAGGTGGACCATGCTTTATATACAGGCACGAACAATAAACGCTATTTTAAAAAGTTCGGCTTAAAGGAGGCGCGATTAACGTTCGCGCCACATGCTGTTGACAACGACAGGTTTGCTGCAGCAAGGGATAACGAAGCCGAAGCCTTGCGAACGCAATTAGGCATAGGGAAAAACGAAATCCTGATTCTTTTTGCCGGCAAGTTCCAACCCAAGAAAGCACCGGATCTGCTGCTAACGGCCTTTACTGAACTGAGAATTCCCGGCGCGCATCTGCTTTTTACAGGTAACGGAGTTCTGGAAAACGAGCTAAAAAATAAAGCAACCGGACATAAGAATATCCACTTTACCGAGTTCAAAAATCAAAATGATATGCCCGTGATTTATCAGGCTTGTGATTTGTTTTGTCTGCCTTCTAAGGGCCCCGGCGAAACCTGGGGACTTGCCGTGAATGAGGCGATGGCTTGCGGTAAAGCTATCATCGTATCAAATAAATCAGGATGTGCGGTTGATTTAGTTAAACCCGGCTTAAATGGTTACATTTTTGATATAGGCCAACCAGCTATGTTGCGTGAGTATTTATTTGAACTGGCTTCTTCCAAAAGCTCGTTACAAGGATTCGGAGAGCAGTCCAGGATTATTATAAAGGATTGGAACTTTACAAAAATCGCGGCAGCGATCGAAGATGTAGTTGTAAGCTATAACTGCCATTTATAAAAACATGCAAATTAAAGGAATAGAGAGATACTTGGCGCTGTTTATCCCGTTTTTCCTGGCTGTTATATTCCAGAAAGATCCGGCTACTTCTTATTTGATTTCCTGGTCAGGTTCCTTTTTTATATTTCTGATCACCTTGTCAGGATGGGTAAAACCTTTACCCAACGACAGGACTTTGGGTGAGCAGTTGATGCGCCCTTTGTTTATCATGCAAATTATTTTTGCAGGATTCATGAGCTGCACATCTATTTTCTATTTTTTAGATACGCTTGGTTATAACGATTTTAAAAAGATCAGCAACTTTTACCTCGTTGATCAAAGCCGCATAATGCTTCTTGCCCAGTGCCAGCGTTATTATTGCTTGGCACATGCTTCATTTGTAACCGGCATCCTGGTATGCATGAAATATCCAAAGAAGAAAAAATACCATATTGAAAATAACACACTTGCCAATTTATTGCTCAGGATTGCCCTCATCAGTTTTCCTGTTTCTATATTTTTTCTCAAAATACCTGGCTTAAGCCAGTTTTATTTCCAGTTAAGCGCTTTAAGTTTTATAGCAGGTACATTAGCACTTGCATTTGCAATTCCGTTAAAGAAAGCATTAGAAACAACAATATGCTCCTTTTTATACGCCTTCAATCTATACCAGGCATTTCATTCAGGCTTTAAAGAACCTATCATTATAAGTTTGCTTGTATTAGGAGTATTTTTATATCCCATATATAAAAAACTCGTTATTAGCATTTTCGGACCGCTGCTATTCATCTCCTTCTTGTTGTTGCCAAGCTACGTAAACAGCTTCCGTCAAAATGCATGGTCTGGAGAGGCCGACGAAACGGAGTCTTCCCAGATAGCGCTTGATGCGGCTTTAAATAATGATAACGATGAGTCCAATTGGGATTTTTTTGTTTACAGATTGAGCGAAGTCGACATGTTTACAGTGTTTATTCGGTCAACGCCAGAAAATGTTGATTATTACGGCGCAACTTTAATAGAACAATCGATCATCGCCATCATTCCGAGAGCTTTCTGGCCGGAAAAACCCATTACTGAAAATTTGGTCATGGAGCGTGTCTATAATGCCGGAGTGGTAAACAGGCTATCAACTGTATCTGCAAAGCCTGCCTTTGTTGTAGATGCTTACTTATCCGGAGGGCCGTGGGGAATAATTTTTTATTTGTTCCTTTACGGTGCGATTGCACAACTGATATCTATTAAAGCTGAAAGCCTTTTTGGCGGATATGTTTTAGGCTCAGCATTGATTTTCAGCGGATTGTTCCAAATACTATGGCGGGGTTTAAGCTTCGAATTCCTGATCAATTCAGTATTCTGGAGTTATATCAGTATGATCATTATTTTTAATATTTTAAAACGAGCCAAGATTTTAAAACCGGTTTGAAACTTTTACACATCATCGCTGCTTACAAACCAGCCTATGTATATGGCGGACCTACTATGTCAGTAGCAAGATTGTGCGAGCAATTGGTAAAAGGTGGTCAACGTATCCATGTTTATACAACGACCGCCAACGGTGCAGAAGAGCTTAACGTCATGCACAATACTCCTGTTCAAGTTGATGACGTGGTTGTTACGTATTTTAAACGGATCACGAAAGATCACACCCATTTTTCGCCAGCGCTGCTGTGGGCGTTATGGAAAAATGTGCAGCGGTATGATGCTGTCCACGTACATGCCTGGTGGAACCTGGTGTCCGTTTTATCCTGCCTGATTGCCCTGGTCCGTGGGGTGCCGGTTTTTGTATCGCCGCGCGGTACGTTAAGCCCTTATACTTTTCAAAATAAAAATAACCGTATAAAAGAAGTGGTTCATCATTTATTAGGCAAACCGTTATTGAACCGCAGCCATATGCACGCGACCTCCAATCGCGAGGCTGCCGCGTTAAGCAACCTTTTGTCGCCGAAAAGTATCACTACAGTACCAAATTTTGTGAAATTAGGGGCAGTTATACAACCCGGAAAGGCGGAAATCTCCCGCCCCGTGAAACTTATTTTTCTGTCTAGGATAGAAGAAAAAAAGGGCCTTGAAACTCTGTTTGACGCGCTAACCAAAGTTACTGTGCCGTACCGTTTAACCATAGCCGGTGACGGAAAACGGGAATATGTTGATATGTTGAAGGCTTTAGCAGCACATCGCAATATTGCCCAATATATTGATTGGGCAGGATTCATAACTGATAGTAAGTTTGATCTGCTTCGTCAACACGACCTTTTTGTATTGATATCATACGATGAGAACTTTGCCAACGCTGTCATAGAAAGCCTTAGCGTGGGAACGGCTGTATTGATAAGTCAGGAAGTTGGGCTGGCCGAATATGTAAAGGGACACCAATTGGGATGGCTATGTGAACGTAATGCCGGATCAGTAAGCGCCTCCCTGAACGAAATTGCTTTAGATAAAACTGCTGATTTACTGAAGATCAGAGCAACCGCGCCATTGATCATCAGAAAAGACTTTGACGAAGCCCCTTTAACCAAACTTTATACAGACCTTTACACGCAACATTTAATTAAAGAATGAGCATTTATACTGATTACGGATATCCAAACGACAACGCCTGTCACGCGTTTGACTATATGATGCAGCCTTTACTTTCGCTTTTAGACAAATCGAAAAATACATGCATACTTGATATGGGGTGTGGCAATGGATTTTTCGTTAATCACCTTGTCGGCAAAGGCTTCAATGCATACGGCATAGATGCCTCTGAGGAAGGTATTGCCATCGCAAAAAGAACGAATCCCGATCGATTTTTTATCCAGGATCTATCTACAGGCGCTTTACCAGCAGAAATTGCAGGATTTCCTTTCGATACGATTGTTTCCACCGAGGTAATAGAACATTTATACAACCCCTACCTCTTTATAGCGCTTTGCAAAGATGTACTAACAAAAACCAAAGGCGAACTCGTTATTTCCACACCGTATCATGGCTATTTTAAAAACTTATTACTGGGTATTTTCAATAAATGGGATACGCACATGAGCCCGCTATGGCAGGGGGGGCATATCAAATTATGGTCGGTTAAAACACTATCTTTTCTGTTAACGGAATATGGTTTTGTTGTAACGGATTTTAAAGGCACCGGCCGTATCCCTTACCTTTGGAAATCAATGATCATAAAATCCACATTGAAGTGAGGGAAAGTTTAGATATCATTATTTTAACTTTTAACGAAGAAAAAAATATTGAGGCTTGTTTACAAAGCGTTACAGCGCTTAACGGCACCATTTACATTGTTGATTCGGGCTCTACCGATCATACATTGGCTATCTGTAATACATATACAGATCAGGTTTATCATCATCCATTCGAAAATTATTCAGCACAACGTAACTGGGCGCTGAAAAACCTGCCCTTAAGCGGGACGTGGATCCTTAACCTTGACGCCGACCATCGTGTAACAGCAGAACTCGCAACAGAAATGGAATCGTTATTATCTGCAGGCATCGGCACCAGCCTAAACGGCTTTTTAATAAGCCGACGCACAATGTTTATGAATAAATGGATCAGACACGGCGGCCATTACCCTACCTATCATGCGAACATGTTTAGAAACGGGTTTGGCAGTTGCGAAGAAAAACTCTACGACCAGCATTTTGTAATTTCGGGTCAAACAAAGATCCTTCGCGGCGACATCATTGACATCATCACCGATTCGATCAGCACCTTTGTAATAAGGCATAACCATTGGGCCACTCTTGAGGCGCAATACCAGGTCGCTAAAAAAGATCTTTCAGACAACGGTCTAATTCAACCAAATGTTTGGGGAGACCCTATGCAACGCAGGCGTTATATGAAAAATAAGTACGAAGCCTTTCCTTTGTTTGTAAGGCCGGTGCTTTATTTCTTGATCAGGTATTTCTTGAAATTTGGCTTTTTAGACGGCAGGACAGGTTTTGTATTTCATTTTTTACAGGGTTTTTGGTTTAGGATGATAATCGATATTAAGATTTACGAACTTCTGCAATTGAGGAAAAATGAAATTAAATAAGTGCGGCTTAAATCCCGCCGTTTTATTCGCACTTCAGTTTGTATGCCTTTTTGTGTCGCTTTATGGTTTTTATATGGCTTATCTGGGCATTACGGGCCCTGGTGGTTTATACATCGCATTTTTAGATGAGCACTTTAACTTCATAAGCGGACTAAGGCATATTTTGATCGAGAGCGGCGCAGCGATATTAAACATGCTTGGCTATCGAACCCGTACAAATGCTTACCAGTTACTGGTAGCCGGTCATAATATTTTACACATAGGGTTTGATTGCCTTGGCTTTGGGGTTATGTGTTTTTTTACCGCGTTTGTGGTCGCGTATTCCGGAAGTTTTAAATCCAAACTATCTTTTTGGGCCGCTGGTATTGTTACCATACAATTACTAAACATATTGCGCTTTGTTTTACTTGCGCTTTATTGGAAACGTAATAAAAACGTGTACATGTCCGACCATCATACCATCTTTAACATTGTTGTATATATAATTATAGCCATAAGCTTATATTTTTACACGCGCTACCAGGACAAAGCCACAACTTTAAATGCAGCAAACTAATCTTTCGGCATATAACAACCTTCCATATCATCCCGGGGGCAGTTCCCTTAAAAGGGCGTTGTGGTATTATGTTAACGAGCTTGTTTTAAAATCCGGATGGTTGCCGGTAAGTAGTGTTAAAGTTGCACTGTTGCGCTTATTCGGGGCAAACATTGGCAAAGGTGTTATCATAAAGCCAAATGTAAATATCAAATACCCCTGGCACTTAAAAATTGGCAACAACAGTTGGGTGGGCGAAGCAGTTTGGATTGATAATTTAATAACAGTAAACATTGGCAGTAACGTTTGCATCTCGCAGGGGGCAATTTTACAAACGGGCAGCCATAACTATAAAAAAACAAAATTTGATCTCATAACCGCGCCTATTACATTAGAGGATGGTGTTTGGATAGGTTGCGGCGCTATAATCAATCAGGGTGTTACTGCTTCAAGCCATTCTGTGCTTACAAGCGGCTCTGTAGCCACAAAAAGCATGGAAGCTTACAGCATTTACCAGGGCAATCCCGCTCTTAAGGTACGCAGCCGTTCTATCGAATAATTTATATGCCTTTTAAAAATCGACCTGCACACCGCGTTATCCTCATCATAGTATTTACCATTGTTGCAGTGCCAGTTATTTTGGTTATAATCACGCCTGCAGCCATTTTCCCTGACGCAAGCTGGGGCTTCCAGGTGTTGCGGTCTATGGAGTTAGGCGGCCCATTTAATGTACTTACCAGGCCAAGCCAGCAAAATATCGCTTTAAACACCAGCGCGTTTATTTCATGGTGGTCGCCGGGACAATACCTTGTTCCTTATTTTTTTAAGGCCTTGCTTGGCGTAAACACCGGGCATGCAGCATCTTTAACAACCATCTTTTGCCAACTTATTGGTCTTGCAGGTTTTTATCAATTCTTTAAAAAGGCAGGTTTCAGCCCACTAATTAGTGCTTTAAGTTTGCTGGTTATTATTTGCCAGCAGGCATTTTTCACACCGTATATCTTTTACATTGGTGGCGAAACGTTATTGTTCGCTTTCGCGGGATGGTTTCTGTACGGATGCCTTGTGTTCAATAAACCCAATTGGAAGCTAATCCTATTTGTGTTGCTCTCCGGTTGGCTGGGTTTTATCTGTAAATCCTCATTCATCTGGATTTATTTAGCGGGTTTACTCTTTATGTGGATTCGGCTATCAGCGCCAAACCGAAGTGTTAAAGCATGGCTCTTTAAAGGCTTTTGGATAGGCGTCCCCGCGTTAATATCGGTTGTCGTAATTTCGTGGTTGTACCTTTCAAAAGGCTTGAACCCCTCATCAGGCTCAAACGGATTTGATATTAGCTGGAAGGTGTTTACCTTCCCTATTGCCTCTCCTATTCTTGCCGGCTTCTCTGCAGACGACCTGGTAAACGGCTTTATTTTTCATAACGATAAGGCCATTCTATCCGCCGATTGGTCCGCAGCCATACTGATTATACTTGCCGCACTAAGTATCGTGCTGGTGTATAAGATCTGTACGAGCGTGCCTGATAAAAATTATCGCAACGTTGTTATTATAATTTATGGCGTAGCCCTTTTGTTCTTTGGTTCGGCCTTCATGCGCAAACTTGATATTTCATACGAGGCAAGACATTTCAGGATAATTGGGTTACTCATCATACCCGGTACCTTATACCTGGTTAGCCAATATAAAATAGGTTATCAGTTAGTTTTGGGGCTTTGTGTAGTTACTATAGGCTTTTTTACCGCGCGGTTTTACATAGGGGGTTTAAATGGTTTGCGCCATTATACAGCTTACAGCACATCGGGTATTGGCCAGCAGTTTATTGATCAGGAAAGCCTTAATTATATTAAAATGCTGGATGATAAGCACCGGGATGCAACCTTCGTTTTCTTTAGCCCCGATCTTGGACTGGAGATACAGCATAACAGGGTAATTACGCTCGACGCGTTAAATCCCGATATTAGTATCGACTTTGACCAATACATACATAAAGGTCATGCAGGCCCGCTTTATATTATAATGCCCTCATACTATATTGGCATAAGGGCATCGGTACTTCTAAAATCCTTTCCGGGGTACCAAGGTTTTTCGCTCAAAGAGCTAAGCGATAATTACGTGCTTTATTTTGCTACTGAACAGCGAGGATCTGTTGTTAGATAAAATCAACGGCGAAGAAAGCCGGCAGCTATCTTTGTTTTCTTCGATAACACGCCCAGACCCAAACGCCTGGATCATTCAAAAAAAAGTTTAAATCCTAACTCCCTTATTTCTTCGCCGAGCTCTTTTATTTTTTATTTTGGCAGAAACTGCATTGTGATATCGGGCTTGTTGTTCGCATTCATATACAGTACTTCCAATGATACTATATTTAAACAAATTATCCGGGTAACAGTATAAATTTAAAATACATTTAAGTCGTTGACTTAGTAAGAGGGACAATTCTACGCTGCTAAACCGGATAAATTATTTTGTAGGCTTAAATCGTGCATTTTTTTCACAACCTTAAATACTGCATTGGTGATCTATTTTTGAACAAATTTCCGGGTAAAAGTATAAATTGAAATACATTTAAGCCATTAACTTAGTAAAACGTAGAATTCTATGCTGTTAAACCGAATAATTAATTTCTCATAGGCTTTGATTTTGGTTCACCAGGTAATTATTCTTGATCGCAAGATCAGGATCATATAATCGGTCCTGTTTTACGCATGCAAAAACACGTTTGATAATTTTATTTCTAATCGCATTGAGAATCAGCATTCCCGGCTTGCCTTCTTTTTTCTTTCTTATGAAGTATTCTCTGATTTCCTGATCAGCCCTAACCGATCCTATTGCACACATGTGCAACAGAGCTTTAACTTTCTTATTAGCTTGCTGGGAGACTTTAAGGCGTCTGACAATTTTACCAGATTCATTTTTAAAAGGGGCCACTCCCGCGTAACAAGCAAATTTTCGATGTTCTGTAATATCTTTGAACTCATTAGTAACCATAACAAACTGCACCGCCATAACCATTCCGACACATGGTACAGATGTTATGATCTCCATTAATCGACTAAAATCCTTATCGTCCCGTAATAACTTTTTGAGCTGTAATTCTACTTCCCGCAAATCATCCTGCAAAGCCTCTAGACTCTTTGCGCAAGCCTCGACCGACTGTCTTTGAATAGGTTTAGATGTGAATGTCATGATGTCTGCAATCGGCATCTTTAAACTATTTCTTATACCCATTAACCTGCTTCTTAACGAAACCAAACTTTTTAACCTACTCATTTCCAACCGTTCAGGTTTCCAGAGCGTTAATTCATCCTTATTCCTTTGAGCAAATTTTGCTATTCTAACAGCATCGATCTGATCATCTTTCCCCCTGACCAAACCCATCGAATTTTTGATATGACGGGCATTCCCAACGTTAAATTGCCACTTGTTTTTCCAGAGAATACTTATTAGGTGATTAACGTATAGACCTGTTTGCTCCATACAAAATAGCGTCGTTGACGGTTTGATCTTAAGTTTTAATTTGAGCTCTTTCAGGTAATCCGAAATCACTTTCGGCTCATTCAGCTTTGTCTCCCGCAATAGTACCTCTTTATCTTTGATCACTGCAAAGTCAAGTTTATTTTTTGAAACGTCAATTCCAATAAAAACTTTATGCTTTTTTTCTTTGATTTTAGTGGATATCATTTTCAATATTAGCTGTCGTCCAGTGATTTGCTCATGAAACTATGTACAAATGTAAAAAGTGTTGGTTAATTAACCAACACTTTTTACATTTTTTTATTTGATTTTTCCGCTGGCAAAGCCTTGGAAATGAATAGAAGTTTAGACAGGTCTTTTTTGAAGCCATTCGGTGATAACCTGAAAAGATTAAGATTGGCCAAGGGACTATCTTATCGAAAAATGGCTCAAAATTGCTTGATAGATCATGCGGATATTAAAAAATACGAGTTGGGAGAGACGAATCTAAGTCTACTTACTATTTTAGAACTCGCTAAAGGCTTAAATATTGAAGCTAAAGAGCTCCTTAATTTTTAAGGCTTTCTTTCCTTACAAGGCATTTGACGCTAAATAATAAAATCAATCTCGTTTATATATATCCTGCCATAAATAGCCCTTAATGGGTTAGTTGCCGAACTTAGCCAATTTGCCGCAACCACCTGAAGCAGGGGAAGGTCTGCGGTGCGCACAGAGCCCGCTATTCCGGATTGAACAAGTATACACTAATTCTAAGTATATAACAGCTACGGTTCCTAATTCTCCCTCTCCGCATACCATGCCGGTCATTCCCTGAAGGAACATATTGTACCAGCCGGAGTATTGAATCGTTTTTATTATCCTCCTTCCTATCGTCACCTGTCTTTTCAATTTCCGTTCTTTAGGGTCGGTCTAAGACATTCCATAAGGACCAGTGAATCTTGCAGGGCTACTTAACGCGTAGTTCTAAGGTGAATACCGTCTCATCCTTTCCGACAATGGTTCTATACTCTTCTATTTAGTGATCACAGGGTCACAGAACCTGACGCCGTATCATACTCGAATGAGGTCATCCTGCAGTTCCAAATCATTGTGAGATATTTATTTATTGGGCTCACCGCTGTACCGACTGTAACATGCGATTCGAAAGGGTGATCGTTATCTCCCCTACCTTGCCGATTGTCTGATCAAATGTTACCCGGTTACTACCTAAATGATCGGTCACAAATTTTTGCTTTAACTCAATAAGTAATCACGGAAAGTACGGATAAAGGAGTTGTAAAGTAGCCTTGTCCTTTTCTTCCTTGAAATATTTTTTGATTACTGCTTCAAATACCGGATCACTACCCGGCACAATTGAAAACAGCGTCATTGAAGAACGCAGCTTAAGGTCGCCCGGCTCGCCCATAATAGCCTTCGCGTTGCCGCCGGGCAAGTCTACCAGCGCCGTGCTGACTTCCACTAACATTGTCCCCAATATCGGATGAGGCAGTTATTCGGCCGCTTCGGGCAAACCGCTGATCGCATATAGCCTGGACATTCCGGTGCTCCCAAGGCCATCTATCTGCGGAAAGATAAATCACATCCAGTGGTTGCGCTTACGACCACATCGGATCTCAGCCAAGGAGGTCGCGTAATCTCTGGTTGGTGCATCCAGGAAACATCTCAGGTCATGCATGTATATTTCTTTCTTTAATAACCATCCTCGCCGCATTTTGATTGTCAGAAATTAAACCGCAAAGATTATTGTCAACCATAGGTTGTGACATCTGTATATGCCCGTTATATTTCAGCTATACCGGATTAGATTAAAGGTATCACCAAGACTACGGCCGACAAGAATTGCAATCAATTGGATAAACAGCATGATTAAAAACTCCAGCATCAGATTACCATAATTAATTGTTCACATCATACAAGTCCCGTCATTCCTGAAAATCCAACCTGACCGTCGATTAACCTGGGTAGTATTCCTTCTTTAAAAGTAAGGTTATCCGCTGAAAATGTGATATCGCCGAAGCAAAACGTCCCAGGCTCTACCTCATGCTCGAATTTCAGGCGCTTCCCTTCCTACGTTTAGTGATAAGTAATTTCTAGACCCCGTAAGGAAGGTGTTCCATCATCATAATTCACCAGCGGGCTGAAACGCTGACAAGCTTACCCAAGGCCAGCGCATCGGTTTTTAAGCCGGGAAAAACCTCGGGATTACAGATGACTCGAAAAACGCACAAAAGAGCTAAACAAGGCAATGAACGATTCTTGAATTAAAGAGCGGCGCTAGGTTTCCCTTCCATTGCTCCGACTAAACGCAATATTTGTGGTAATTGTATCTACCTTATTAATGCTAACAAGTACTTAGTGTATAAAACAAATTTGATTTAAAAAAATTTTAACCGGTAAATAATTGATTATTAGATATTTAAACTATGTGTTTATCTTACAATATGTACATTTAAAAATAATTCACTTTTAACATAGTGTATAAATACCATAGATTTGCCGGCAATCTACTATCAAATTTAACCAGTATGTCAACAGCTATTACGCTTGGTCAGTTTATTATAGAAAAGCAAGCCGACTTTCCCTATGCGAAAGGAGAACTATCCAGACTTCTCCGCGATATCGCTATAGCCGCTAAAATCATCAACCGGGAGGTCAATAAGGCCGGCTTGATGGATATCCTTGGCAATGCCGGCAGCAACAATATTCACAGCGAACCGCAGCAAAAGCTCGACGTGTTTGCAAATGAACAATTTATCTCTGCACTAAAGGCAGGCGGTGAATGCTGTATAGTTGCATCTGAAGAAAATGAAGATATTATTATAATCGATCCGCCCGACAGAAAACAAGGTAAATACATCGTCGCTATTGACCCGCTTGATGGCTCATCCAACATTGACGTGAATGTTCCGGTAGGCAGTATCTTTTCCATTATCAGGAAAAGTAACGATGTTGATCCTTGTGCGCTAAGCGATGTTCTCCAAAAAGGCCATATGCAGGTTGCTGCTGGCTATATCATTTACGGCTCCTCTACGATGCTGGTGTACACCACTGGCAAAGGGGTGAACGGATTCACGCTTGACCCTTCGATCGGCGAATTCTGTTTATCGCATCCGGATATGCACATCCCGGAGGATGGAAACATTTACTCCATCAATGAAGGCCATTACGTGAACTTTCCAAAAGGTGTTAAACAATATATTAAATACTGCCAGGAAGAACAGCACCCAACACGCCGGCCGTATATCTCCCGTTATATCGGTTCAATGGTAGCGGATATACACCGCAACCTGATCAAAGGGGGAATATTCATCTACCCTGCAACCGCCTCATCGCCTGAGGGTAAATTAAGGCTTGTTTATGAGTGTAACCCAATTGCGTTTATCATCGAACAGGCGGGCGGCCGGGCCAGTAACGGTCACGGGCGCATCCTTGACCTGGAAGTAAGCGGCCTTCATCAGCGCACAGCGGTTTTCATTGGCTCGATTAACATGGTCAGTCAAGTCGAGCGCTTCCTTAAGGAAGCGGCCGGCCTCGCTTCAATTGACAATTAAAATCAGGGCTAATATTGGGTGAAGAATTGGTCACCTGAATTATATAGTATTGCTTTAAGTCTATTGTTTATCAGCGTCAGTCAGCTATTTCATTTCAAGTCAATGACTACTCCGCCGCTTTCTTATTGGTTTTTAGCGGGGTGCAAAAACTGCATCAGGGCTGCAATTCAAGTTGAAGTTTTCCGGTGAAAAACCATACCGTTACTTTGTTCCAACAATAAAAATACGGACACAAATTAAACGGACGACCATGAACAATTTATTTGAAAACATCAGCTGGGAAAATTACCTTTTTTTTACCGGGACGCTTGGAATTGCAACCTATGCTTTGATTGGCTGGAAATATTACCGCAAGGAGATTACAAAAATCATTGGCCGCCTTTCCGGAATGCAGGCGGACAGCAAAGATATTCCTGCTGCCTTGCAATATCAAGCTCCGGAGTCTGCTGATAAAGCCATCCCTGACAGACCCACTTTTCCGGAAGAAATAATATGGAAGCCGGACAACTTTTCAGTTGAGGTTAGGGAACTGGCTAAAAGGTTACTCAGTTGCATCAACGAAGCGACAGGAAAACCCTACGATCCTTCAGCACTCATACCCCGACTCAAATATATCCTCAACGACTTCCCCGAAGTTGCGGCATCGCGTGAACGAGAAGACATCAACGCCTTCATCGTCCGCGAATGCGAAAATACCGGCACGGCACTGCTCAGCGACAGTGAAGTGGATAGGTGGTGGAGCGCTTAGCGCGCCGTGCCCTTCCCCGGCCCCGCGTCCAGCGGGGCCACTAAAGGGGATCACCTTAGCAATTACTGTTAACTGCCCCGGCCACGTGCTGTAGAGCCATCATCAAACCGGTAACGGTGGCAGCTCATTCCCACCCCTCCCGTGAAAACCGGGAGTGGGTCAGGGAAACCCTGGCCTTAAAAAACGAAAAGGCCAAAGCGAAAAAATTACGAACAACAAAACGATAAGTGAAAATGAAACAGTGTAACAGAACTTCGTGGGCTAAAGCCCTAAAAACATGCGCGCTGGCCGCTATCCTTGCCAGCATCAGTTTTATCGCATCCGCGCAGGACGGCAACGCCGGGATCCAGCAGGCTAACACCCAGGTCCGGAGTTATTTTGAAAGCGGCACCAACCTCATGTACGCCATCGGTGCCATCCTCGGCCTCATTGGTGCGGTGAAAGTCTATTCCAAGTGGAACGCCGGTGACCAGGACACCTCCAAGGTCGCCGCCGCCTGGTTCGGCTCCTGCATCTTCCTGGTCGTGGTTGCCACCATCATCAAATCCTTCTTCGGCCTGTAGACCCCACCCAAACCCTCCCCAAAAGGAGAGGGCTTAAACCCAAGCATTATGAAAACGCTACTCATCGGCAAGCTGCACAGCTATATGGTGCAGCACCATACCGACCTGCTCATCGCCCTGCAGGAAGACCACCGCCTCAGCCATTACCTGGGCAGCAAGGTCGATTCCATCAGCGGCCTCATCGAACAGCTTCAGCAGGAGAACCGCCCCGGCTATGTCATTGAAGCCCTTTGCCTGGAAGAACTCACGCGCGACCTCCGCCCGTCCCGCTTCAGCTGGATGCGTGAACTGCTCGAGGACGAATTCCCGCAGGAACACCGGCAAATGCAGCGCAGCGGCATCCTCACCTATGAACTGATCAACCTTACCGGGGCCTGTGAACCTGTGTTCGAGGTCTTCGGTTTCGGCGAAGACTATGAGGACCTGCCCGCATTGCGCGCCGCTATCACCGGCATGATCGCCGAATATCTTGACAATCAAACCCAGGAGAACTAAGTTATGGCCTTTCAAGCCCTTCAGACCCTTCGCGACAATATCGCTGCCATCCGCATCGCGCTGGCCTACCAACCCGGTAGCCCACTGAGTGAGGACGACATCGCAACCCTGCGCAGCTATGCCGGGTTTGGCGGCCTGAAAGCCATCCTGTTCCCCGCCGGCGACCGTAAGGAATGGGAAAAGCGTAACGCCTCCAAAGCCGACCTGCAGCTGTACCCCTCCATGATGGTACTGCACCAGCTGGTGCGCGACCACCACACCGCCCTGATTATTTCCCATAAAGCGATTTCAAAAACCATCCCTGAAAAAGGGAAATAAACAAAGACACATGAACAACAGCATCCACAGTATCAATAAAGGCATTAACAAAAGCATCGAGTTCCGGGGATTACGTGCCCAGTACATCTGGTATTTCGCCGGGCTGGTTCTCGGCCTGATGATCGTTTTCGCCGCGCTCTACATCCTGGGTACAGAATCGCTCATCTGCCTGACCGTGTGCGGATCCGCGGCCGCATTTGGCAGCATCAAGATTTTTGCGCTCAGCCGGAAGTATGGCGAATACGGTCTGATGAAGGCCATGGCCCGAAACCGCGTGCCGCGCGTGCTCAAATCCTATGGGCGGCGCTTTTTTCAGCAATTAAATTATAAGGAGAAATCGCATGACAAAGCTTAGAGAACCTGCCGTTTTCCAAATGGATAATATTAGCTTTTATGTCGACCTGGACAGGCAAACCCTGCGCCAGACCGATAACCCGGATAATGAAATATCCTTTATCCACCAGATGCAGGATATGGGCGACCATTATATGCTGGCCTGGGATGCTAAGACAAAAAATGCCGCCGCAAATTCGGAGGACGGAGAACCGCTGATCATTCCGCAATTATCACTGCTGGATCCTGAAGGGATGTCGGAGAAATACCGCATGTCCGTCTCCGAAATGGCCGGCAAGTCCGATTTCGAGATCATCGTTGACCAGGAAGCTTTAGCGGCAAGGCAGAATGGCATTTTACCGCAGATCGATATTGCCGGGGAGAAATTCATTTTCGACCTCCGTTTACAGGAGTTGCGCCATGTGGAATATTTCTTTCCGGTCATCAGCCTGAAGTCGCTTGACCTGACCGACGATGGCTGGCACTATGAGGCTTTTTACGAACCCATCATGAAACAGGTGGTACAGCTGGACCCTAAACTAACGGAATTCCCAGACGGCATCATCAAGATCAAAATGCCGAACGAGATTGGTCTGGACCCGGTCGGCACCGCCCGTATCTACGGAATGTCGGAACGAGAGCTGCTCCGTCGTCATCCTATCCAAAAGGAGCTGAAAGCCGAGGTCATTCCGCTCAGTGAAACCCAGGTACCGCGCTTGATCCGGCAAAATCGGGAGCAATTACAGCGTGAGCACGAGCAGATCACACGGAAAATGAAGCCAGGCAAAAGACCCAGATTTTAGACCTGCGCCCGAGCAAGGAAATACAAAGTGAAGAAGATATGTGAAATGGAAAAACAACTGAAAGATATATTACCCATACTTGGCATCGAGCAGGATGCCATCCTGTCCAAGCAGGGAGAATTTACGCTGGCCTTCCGCATCAGCCTGCCGGAAGTATTTACCCTGTCGGACGACGATTATGAAAACCTGCACCAGGCCTGGGTCAAAGCGATCCGCGTACTGCCCAAAGACAGCGTGCTGCATAAACAGGACTGGTTCCTGAAAAAAACGATTCAACCGGATAAAGCCGGTGGCAGTCCGAACTTCCTGGGCGAAGCCAGTGACCGCTATTTTACCGGGCGCGAATACCTAGCACATGACTGCCTTTTGTACCTGACCCGCAAACCAAAGGGGCGTAAACCATCCAGTTCCCTGTTTTCCAACCTGATCAGGCCCTGCTTGGTGCCCAAAGATATGCTTGGCGCACAAGCCATCAGGGAATTCCGCGACATCGCGACTCAGTTCAAAAGGTTGCTGGAAGATACCCGTCTCATATGCGTAACACAACTAACGGCCGCCGACCTGCAAAGCCAGCTGAAAACCACCGGGCTGATCGAACGCTATTGCTTCCTCGCTGAACAGGAAGGGCAGTCCTTATTCCAGGATATAATGATGGGAGAAACGCTGCGCATCGGCAGCCGGGAATTGGCGATCTATACGCTCGGCGATACCGAAAACCTGCCTGCCTATTGCGGCTCACGTCTGACCTACGAGGCCTATTCCACCGACCAGACCAAATTTCCCGTCAGCTTTGCGGGAAGGCTTGGCCTCTTGCTGAACGCCAGCCACGTGTACAACCAGTATATATTTATCGGGGACGCTCAGGCGACGCTCAAACAACTGGAAAAGAAAAGGCTGCGCCTGCAATCCCTTTCGGCCTACTCACGGGAAAATGCCATCGCGCTGGATGCCACCAATGATTTTCTGAACGAGGCCATCAGTCAGCAGCGCTTACCGGTCAAGGCGCATTTCAATGTCATGGTCTGGTCGAATGACCGCGAAGAACTGCTGGCCAAAGGCAATCAGGTCGTATCCGCGTTGGCCGCCATGGATGCTTCTGCCAAACCGGAAACCGATGGTGCCGCGCAAATCTGGTGGTCAGGCATTCCCGGCAATGCCGCAGACTTCCCCGCCAATGATACGTTTGATACATTCGCTGAACAGGCGGCCTGCTTCCTCAACCTGGAAAGCAATTACAAAACGGCCAAAGCAAACGAAGGCATCCGCTTTTGTGACCGGTTATCCGGCCGGCCGGTCTATGCCGATCTGTTTGATGCGCCGCGCCATGAAGGGATCACCTCTAACATGGGTACCCTGGTCTGCGGCACTTCCGGCGGCGGAAAGTCCATGACGGTGAACCATATCCTGCGTTCGCTGTATGACCAGGGTGCGCATTGCGTGACAGTGGATATCGGTGGCAGTTATCTGGGACTTTGCGATACCGTAAAAGGCTATTATTTCACGTACACCGAAACGGACCCGATCCGCTTCAATCCCTTCTACCTGGGTAAAGGCGAGGTGCTTGATACCGAGAAAAAAGAAAGTTTAAAGGCTTTACTGATTTCCCTTTGGAAAGGTGAAAACGAAACCTTCAACCGCGCGGAATATGTGGCCTTATCCAACGCCTTACAAGGGTACTACGAATATTTAGCGCAAAACACCCCGGTATTCCCCGCTTTCGATTCTTTCTACGAGTACCTTGAGCGCGACTACCGGGATGTGCTGAAAAGCCACCGGGTCAAGGAAAGTGCATTTGATATGGATAATTTCCTGTATGTGCTGCGCCCCTACTACAAGGGCGGCGAATTTGACTACCTGCTGAATGCACGGGAAAACCTGGACCTGCTCCAGCAGCCCTTCATCGTGTTCGAGCTGGATCAGATCAAGGATCATCCGATCCTTTTCCCGGTGGTGACGCTCATCATCATGGAACTGTTTATCTCCAAAATGCGCAAGCTGGCGGGTATCCGTAAGGTGCTGACAATTGACGAAGCCTGGAAAGCGATCGCTAAAAGCGGCATGGCCGAATTCCTGCGCTACGCTTTCAAGACCATCCGCAAGTTCAACGGGATTCCCATCGTGATCACGCAGGAACTGGAGGACCTGGTTTCCTCGCCGATCATCAAGGACGCCATCATCAATAATGCCGACATCAAGATCCTGATGGATATGCGCAAGTTCCAAGGCAAGTTTGATAAGCTGCAGGATACGCTGGGGCTGTCGGACAAAGGCAAGACCATTCTGCTTTCCGTCAACAAGGACAACCGCGAGATCTTCGTGGATATCGGCGGTCAGATCATGAAGGTTTACAGGAATGAGCTCTGCCCCGAAGAGTATTACGCCTTTACCACCGAAGGCCGGGAAAGAGTGAAAGTCCGGGAATATGCCCGTGAACACGGCAGTATCGAAGCAGGTATCACCGCGCTCGTCCGGGACAACCAGGCCCAATCATCAACCAAAGCATAAAAAAGGAGCTGAAATGAAAAAACAAATTATTACGCTATTGAGCTGCCTGCTGCTCGTTTTGTTTGCACCCCGTGCGCAGGCACAGATCCCGGTGGTCAGCTCATTTACCGGGTTGATCAAGAAAGTTATTGTTGCCATTGACCTGGGCGTCCAGCGTTTACAGAACAAAACGATCGCCCTGCAGAATGCCCAACAGCAGATCGAAAACACACTCCACCTGAACAGCCTGAAAGATATTTCCGGCTGGCTCGACAAGGAGCGAAACCTTTACGCTGATTACTACAACGAACTGGCACAGGTCAAGAAGCTGCTGGCAGATTATCAGATGGTGAAGGACATCATCACCAAACAGAAGCAGGTGCTTAGCGAATACCGGCGCGCCAGCGCGCTTTTCAACCGGGACGCGCACTTTTCTCCCGTCGAACTTCGCTACATGTCGACCATTTACGATGGCATCCTGCAGGAAAGCCTGCGCAACCTGGAAGCCGTCACGACAGTGATCACTTCCCTGACCACCCAGATGGATGATGCCGAACGCTGGCTGCGCATCGATCAGGCGGCCAAAGCGGTCCAGCTCAACCTCGACCATTTGCGCCAGTTCAACCGGCAAAATGCCCTGCTCAGCCTCTCACGTTCACGCGATGAGAATGAGCGCCGGGGTGTACAGCAGCTCTACGGCATCCGTCCCTGAATCATTAACCCAAACTATAGTTTATGAAGAAGTTTCAATTAGCACTGTGTATTTTTTCCCTCACCTGGATAGCTTTTCAGGCGCAGGCGCAATCCCTTTCCTTCAGCGACCTTTTCGGTCAGCAGGGCAAAAAGAAAAAACTAATGGCTGAACAGGTGAGCGGCATTTACACTTACCTGGCCGCGATCAAAGGCGGTTATAGTATCATGCAAAATGGTCTTGACCTGTCGCATGAGCTCAAAGGCGGCACCCTGGGCCTGCATACCAGCTATTACAATTCTCTGCAACAGGTCAATCCTGTGGTCAAACAGGAACCAAAAGGAAAGGCCATTGCTGATCTATACGGTGAACTGAGCAACCGTTTCAGCACCGAACTCAGCTGGCAGAAGAAACAGCGCGTTTTAAAAGCCAATGAACTGTCCTACCTGGAAAAAGTGAGCGATAACCTGATCCGGCTGGCGGGTAAAGACCTGGCCGAAACGAATGCCGTGCTGACGCCCGGCAAATTACAACTCACCGATCAGGAGCGGCTCGACCGGCTTGATAAGCTGTACGCCGCGATGAAGGAAAAAGCAGGGTTCGCGGCTTCCTTCACGGCTAAAAGCCGGGCACTCGCGCAAAACCGCCAGCGGGCCAAAGCAGAGAAAACACAGATCCAAAAACTTTATGGCATTCAATAGTATGAGAAAGCTCTTGTTAATTTTTACGCTGGCGCTGGCATTAAGCATTTCCGCGCCGCTCACCAGCCGTGCCCAGTCTGTGACCGACTGCATCGAGCAACTTATTCTGGACTACCAAAAGCTGACTGGTATGAAAAGCGTACTGTCTCAGATGTATGGCAGCTACCTAGTATTGGGCCAGGGCTATAATGCGGTGAAAAATGTATCCCAGGGTAACTTTTCGCTGCACCAGGTTTTTCTGGACGGCCTCCTACTGGTCAGTCCGTTCGTGCGCCAGTATCCGCGCGTCGCTGATATCGTCAGCCACCAGGCCACATTGTTCAGCGAGTACCGGAACGCCGCCCGTCATTTTAATAACAGCGGGCGTTTCTCACCGGATGAACTGCGGTACATTAGTGATGTTTACGGCAATCTACTGGACGCGAGCCTGAAAAACCTCGACAAGCTGGCGATGGTCATGGGCGACAGCAAACTGCGTATGAGCGATGCGGAACGGCTGGCGGTGATTGACCGCATTTACCTGGACAGCCGCAGCCAGCTGAGCTACCTGCGGAAATTCAATGACGAGGCAGGCAAAACGCTGCGCATCCGGCTGAAGTCCGCCGCTGAAAAACAAACACTCAATGGCCTTTACGGCATAACTCCTTAAACATGAAAAAGACACTATTTTTAACAGCGTTGCTGACGCTGTCGGCCGGGCTTTTGCCCCAACTGGCGCATGCCGAAGGTGTGGCGGACGACCTGCACAGTTTGCAGGGCGTACTGGCGCAGCTCTATCAGCAAATGCTGCCGCTGTGCCAGGGTATGATTGGCGTAGCACGCGCCATCGCCGGTTTCGCGGCGCTATGGTATATCGCTGCGCGCATCTGGAAACATATCGCTTCGGCAGAACCTGTGGATGTTTACCCGCTGCTGCGGCCTTTTGCCATGGGCATCTGTATTGCTGCCTTCCCGGCTGTACTTGGCCTCATGAACGGTGTGCTGCAGCCCGTCGTAACCGCAACCGAAAGTATGGTGTCCCGCTCGAATGCAGCCATCGCTTACCTTACCTCAAGGGAAGAAGCGGATGATCAACTGCCTGCAGTACAGCAAAACACTGACCCGGATCAATGGTACCAGTACAGTCACCCCGACGGCGGTAATGCCGACGGTTCATCGGGCAACCCGATCTCCGATGCCTTTTCCGGCTGGAGCATCAAGAATATGGCGCGCAAATGGATTGCTGAAGTACTCAACGTACTTTTCCAGGCGGCTGCCCTATGTCTCGATACCATCCGCACTTTCAAGCTGATCGTTCTGGCCATCCTCGGACCTTTATGTTTTGGCTTGTCTATCTTCGACGGCTTCCAGCATACTTTGAAGCAATGGCTAGCGCGCTATGTCAACGTATTTATGTGGTTGCCCATCGCCAATATCTTCGGGGCGATCATCGCCAGGATACAGGTGAACATGATCACCCTTGCGCAAAGCGGCCAATTGCAGGGCAATGAGTTCGGCAATACCAATACCGCTTACCTGATCTTTCTGGTTATCGGCATCCTCGGTTACTTCACCGTACCCAGTATTGCCAATTACATCATGAACGTCGGCGGTCATGCGCTGTTCAACAAAACCTCCGCGCTTGCCTCAATGGCGGTATCCTACCTCAGCGGCTCGGTCATGCAGAATATGTTCACCAACAATTCGCAGGTCAGCAGCCGGAACAGCAGCAGCACGCAAACACAACAAAACAACTTTATTACGGAAAAGCTGAAAGGCTCTCCCGGTAAATCGGAATAATCATGTTCAAAAAACTCAGAAACATTGAAACAGCTTTCCAGCACGTGCGCGCATTCACCATCGCCATCGTTGCCTGCGCTTTCCTGGCTGTCGGCTTTACCATCTATCAAAGCCACCGCCTGATCGCGACCATCCAAAGCCGGGTGTATATCCTCTTTAACGGCAAAGTCTTGGATGCCTTGGCGGCTGACCGCAGGGATAACGTCGCTGTCGAAGCCCGCGACCACATCAAGTCCTTTCACGAGCTTTTCTTTACGCTTTCCCCCGATGATAAAGCCAATCAGGCGAACGTCGGCAAAGCGCTCTACCTGGCAGACGAAACCGCCAAACGCGCCTATGATAACCTGAGTGAAAGCGGTTATTACGCCAATATCATCTCCGGCAACATCAGCCAGCAACTGCAGGTCGACAGCGTACAGGTGGATCTGAGGAGCTATCCTTACAGCTTCAAATGCTATGCGACCCAGAATATTGTCCGCAGCAGCAGTACCGTCACCCGCAGCCTGGTAACAGCTGGCGAGTTGCGAAACATCGAACGCAGTGACAATAACCCGCACGGCTTCCTCATCCAGCGCTGGTCAACCCTGGAGAACGCGGATATCAAAGTCGTTAACCGCTAAGCGAACTAATAACAATTATAGAAAAACAAATAATCCGATCATGGAAACAACCCTTCAACAACAACGCAATCGAAAAGCCCTACTGGTTTTACCGCTCGTGGTATTCGCCTTTACCACACTGCTGTTCCGCACCTTCGGCGGCGGTCAGGCCTATGCCGATCAAAAGGCCGGCAAAACAGCTACAGGCTTTAACACCCGTCTGCCCGATGCCCAATTCAAAGACGAACGCGGGCTCAACAAAATGAGCTTCTATGACCGCGCCGCCGCCGATTCAGCGAAATTCAGGCAAGCGCAGCAAACCGATCCTTACGCCAACCAGTCTGCTGATGCCACACCCGGACAGACCGCCAACCCCGCTGCTCTTTTTTCCCCTCACCAGCCCGGAGTCTTCACAGGCTCAGGTATCAGGGATGAAAACAGCCCGGCAGCGAAGGAGATGCAGCTTAACAAGCGATTGGCCGAACTACAAGCGGCACTTAATAAGCCCGCCACCCAACCAGCGGCCTATGCCAGGTTGAACAATGCAGGCAGCCCGCAAAGCAAAGCGGGTAATAATAATCAGTTGAATCTGCAAGCACCTGCGGAAGACCCTGAACTCAAACAAATGAACGGGCTACTGGAGAAATTGCTGGATGTCCAGCACCCGGAACGTGTCCGCGAGAAGATCAATAAAGCGGCGGAAGCAACGGCAGTAGCGGAAACCTTTAAGGCGATACCTGCTGTGATCGACGGCAGCCAAAAAATTGTGCAGGGAACGGTGATCCGGATGCGCCTGCTGGATAGTGTGCGCCTTAACGGTCAGTTGTTCAATAAAGGGCAGCTGATCTATGGCAGCGGCGATCTGTACAACCAGCGGGTAAAGGTCAACATTAAGCTTATCCATGTCGGTTTGAACATCATACCTGTGGATCTGACGGTTTATGACCGCACCGATGGTTTGGAAGGGATCAGCGTTCCCGAAGCAGTAACGGGCGATGCCCTGAAAGATGGTGCGGTCAACGGTATACAAACAATGGACATGATGACCATGGACCCATCGGTGACAGCACAACTGGCAACCGCAGGTCTCAACACGGCTAAGGGGCTTTTTTCCAAAAAGGTCAGGCGGGTGAAAGGAAAACTGAAGAACGGGCATGAGCTCCTGCTTCGGGATAACCTTCTGCTCAAAAAAATCAATCAGTAATTATTCACTTAAAATTAATCGATATGAATCAGTCAAGTTTTCAGTACAATCAGGACACGCTCAGGAACCTGGGCTTTGGTGAGGAGATAGCAAAAGAGTTGCACACGAAAATGGATCAGCACCTGTCTGAATTCACGTTAAACCACAAACGCCAGTTTGGGAAGGATGTGGTGGAATCGGTGTTGCATTTTTCAAAAGGTGATGATCTGCAAAAAGACATTACTTTTTTTAACCGCTTTGATGCGACGTTGAAAAAAGAAGGCATGGAGAATCTGACCCAATCCTTCTATATCGGGCAAAAGTTTAACTATACTTTGCAGGAACGCTATAACATGATGGACGGACGTGCAGCCTACCGCGAACAACCCAAAATGATCCCGGAGGAACAACCGGATGGTAAAGTTAAAATGGTGCCTACGGGTGAAACTTATTTTGCGTGGCGATCGCTGAATTTCAAGGAAGCGGATGCTTACGGCAATTTTAATCCGAAGGTCGTGTTCTGGGATCACGAAAAGGAATTGCAAAAATACCCGATCAAGAACATTGATGAAAAATACGATCGCGCCCGCATCATCCGCCCGCTGGAAAAAGGCAACCGGGTAACGGTTACACTGGTGCGTGATGGACAGGAAACACAGGCGCAGGTAGTGGCCAATCCACGCATGATGCGTCTGGACTTTTACGATGACAAAGGCCAGAGCCTGGTCGTTCGTCAGGTGGAGAAACAGGCCGTTAGTCAAAGTCAGAAGGCGGACATGACACCACAGGAAGTGCAAAAGGCGGCGATTGCCCGTGCCGCGGAGCAGAAACAGGAGAACAAACCTGTTCAAGGTCAGTCAGCAGCCAGCGAAGCAGGAAACAAACAAAATCAGGGTAACCGCCGCAGACAAGGCGTTAATATCTAGCCAATGGACCATGCCAGCCCACTATCGGTATTCTTTGATGCGGTAAGAAAAGACCCGCGAATCTGTGTTACACATATTGGCCTGTTTGCCACCCTGGTGGCCTATTGGCAGGCCAATGGCTACCCTAGTCCGATATATGCTTACGCGCGCGAGATCATGCCAATGGCTAAAATTCTTGCTAACACAACGTATCACCGATGTATCCGGGATCTTCATGATTTCGGGTACATTCTTTACGAGCCGTCCTACAAGCGCAATGAACGTAGCAAGATCTTTTTAAAAGTTTGATAAGGTGCATGGTCCTTATCGAATGGAATTGAACAAATTAACAACGAGATATGAATGTGGATTTGGTGACAAGTGAGGATTTGCAGCAATTCAAGAATGACTTGCTGAAGGAAATCGGGGATATGATGGGTCAGCCACCAGGTAAAGAAAAGCAATGGATAAAGGGTTGTGATGTAAGAAAGCTGCTCGGTATCTCTAACGGGACGCTACAAAATTTAAGACTCAACGGAACACTTCCCTTTACGAAAATCGGCGGCACGATGTATTACCGCAATTCGGTCATTCAAAATCTTTTGGAGGGGAAAGTATGAGTGGCCGATCTAAAGTCATGAGCCATTATGTATTTCTTTGCCGGCAGATGGAACGTGTTAGTGAGGACGGTGAACTACTCGCCTCACATGTAAGCTTGTTTACAAGTCTTCTAGTATGCTGGCAAAAATCCGGATTTGATTTCCCATTCAATGTCTCGCGAAGGATGTTGATGGCTTGCAGCAGGATTAGTTCAATCTCGACCTACCATCGATGTATCAAAAAATTGGTTATCTCCGGCTACATCCGGTACCAGCCCTCCTATCATCCTGCACAAGGTAGCCAGGTCTGGTTGCTTGGAACGATTGAATGACGAGAAAATAAGGTAGCCGAGAACGCATTTCGCCCGATACTTTTGAAAGGAGCACAAAATTAATTTTGTGCTCCTTTGATTTTTAATCAGGCGGTTATATCGGCTAATTTGTCTTTAAGTACTTGCATATCATTGCTGACCTTAAAGTCCAGCACTTTTGCATAGTGTTGCGTTTGCTTCAGATTTTTATGGCCTAACATCTTGGCTACAGATTCTATTGGAACGCCGTTACTCAAAGTAATCGTCGTTGCAAAAGTGTGTCGGGAAATGTGAAAAGTAAGAGTTTTTTTGATTCCGCAGGTGTCGGCAATTTCCTTCAGGTAGGCGTTCATTTTTTGATTGGACAAAATGGGCAGCACGGTTCCTTTTGCCTGGCAAACCGGATGGTTTTCATACTTCTTAATGAGCGCAAGCGGGAATGGAAGCAATGGAATTCTGGTGGCACTATCAGTTTTTTGACGCCTGGTATCAATCCATTGTTGCCGGTCAAATCCGATGATGATTTCAGATCGCTGCAATTTCTGCACGTCGGCATATGCAAGTCCTGTGTAACAGCTGAACAGGAATATGTCTCTTACAACAGCTAACCGGTCAGTTGGAAACTCCTTTTTCGCTATTTTTGTGAGTTCCGTTTCTGTCAGGAAGGGTCTTACGTTCTCTCTCCTAGCCAGACTAAATTCTGCAAAGGGATCGTAGGCTAACCATTTACGCTTTACACAAAGCAACACAATCTTTTTAAAATAAGTCAGGTATTTTATCGTCGAATTGTGCTGGCATTTCCGCACCGTCTTAAACCAAAAGGCGAAGCGTTCGATGAACTCATAATCAAGCTTTTGAATGCTTAAATCCTCCTCTTTATACTGCCACTTAATAAATCTTTGAGTGTGCAGCAACGTGCGTTCAAAAAGGTCAAGTGTACCTGCCGAGTATTCGTCCGGAACGAGCGCTTTGATACTTTGATTATGTTCTTCGAATATTTTAAGGACATATTTATTCTCGTCTACACCAAAAAGCAAGTTCTTAATTCCGATTGCCGATACTTCTTTGTTGGCATCGATCAGCTTTCTTCTGGCCTCGTGGACTTTGTGAGAAAGTATGTCAATAAAGCTATTGAGCGCTTTTGAGTCGTCTTTGGCGCCGGAAGCCCTGCCTTTCCGCGGGTCCCATCGCGCGGGATCCCATTTCCTTTTAGTGGAGATTTCAGATGGCACGCCATCTACTGTAATTCTTACATAAACGGTCATCGGGCCGTCTTTGTGATTCTTTGGCTGCTTTAGGAAAAATAATATTCCCAAACTTTTCTCTAACATAATACTGCTATTAAAGGGTTAACAAATGTCGAAAAGCAGTTATTATGAATCAAGATGTTCGATTTTAGAACATGCTGTATTACAGCGATTTACATCACTTTCAGTGCGTCTTTTTTACGTATAGGGGTGACTACACGAATGACGCACTTTCGTATTGTGTTTTTTTGCATGTTTTGTGTAGTATAAAGAACAAAAAAGCCGCTAAATCATGCGATTTAGCGGCTTTTTGCGTGTTTAACTTGGATTTCAGCGGTGAGGGAGGGATTCGAACCCTCGGTACAGTTTCCCGTACGTCAGTTTAGCAAACTGATCCTTTCGGCCTCTCAGGCACCTCACCGGTTGTTTTCAATAAATAATTTCCCTTTTTTCAGGGATTGCAAATATAGTAATTAGGTTAAGCTGACAAAAAAATAAATCAGATTTTTAATAATCTATTCTCACGTGGTAAATACTCATCAGCATCCGCTTAAATATCTGCTTAATAGTTTCCAGATCCTTTAAAGTTATGTTACTGTCATTCAATTGGTTTTGGTCGAGTTTGTATTTCACAATACGGTCAACCAGTATGCTGATAGATTCCTCGTCGGGTTCTTTTAAAGAGCGCGAAGCGGCCTCAACAGAGTCGGCAAGCATCAAAACTCCGGCTTCTTTGGAGAATGGAATAGGCCCGGGATAGCGGAAAATGTTCTCGTTAATGAATTTTTCGGGGAAATTTTTCAAGAAAGACTGGTAAAAATAATCCACCCGGGTGTTTCCGTGGTGGGTGCGGATAAAGTCGATCACGATCTCGGGCAGGTTGGCTTTGCGGGCCATTTCTATCCCCTTGCTTACATGGCGTATGATGATCTGCGCGCTCTCCTCATAAGGCAGCTTATCATGCGGGTTAAAGCCCGAGCTTTGGTTCTCAATAAAAAACAGCGGGTTTTGGATCTTACCAATATCATGATATAGCGCCCCTGCCCTAACCAGTAATGCGTTGCCACCAATGGCAAATATGGCATTCTCGGCCAGGTTGGCTACCTGTAGCGAGTGTTGAAAAGTACCCGGCGCACTAAAGGCCATTTCGCGCAATAATGGCGCATTGGTATTGGTTAGTTCTATTAACGTAATATCTGATGTAATAGCAAAAACCTTTTCAAACAAATATATTAACGGATAAGCAAGCAAGGTAAGCAGTACACTCACGGCAAAAGGAATAAAATCTACCCAGTCGATAGTAGTGAATGTACCTTCGCGCACTAATGATATACCCAGGAAAGATACAAAGTAGGTAAATGTTATAATGAGTGCCGAAATAAGAAACTGCTCTCTACGTATAAGATTTTTGATGCTATAAATAGAAACCATACCCGCGGTTATCTCATAAAATGCAAATTCAAAACTATTGGGTACAAAAAAACCGGCTATCATTACTACCAACAGGTGAATATTTAAAGCCAAACGGGTATCAAACAGTATCCTGATAATTATTGGTACAATACAATAAGGTATGTAATAAAAGTTGGGTAACTGTAACTTAATAGCTAACGACAGCGTTGCCAGCATAGCGGTGATCACTAAAAGTATTAAACTCACCAAGCGGTTATCGTCATATATATCCCTGCGAAACAGGTAAAGGAACACCATTAACAAAGTGATGGTAATACCTACCAGCAAAAATTGCCCCAGCAGCACCAGGCTATGGTTACCATTTGTGCGGGCATTATCTTCAAACGCTTTTTTGTACGATGCCAGCTTTTGATAAGCCTCATCATTTATAACCGATCCTTTAGCGATGATCACATCGCCCTTTTGCACCATACCACGGGTTATGGATAGGTTTTCTGTTACCTCTTTCTCTAACCGGGCGGTTAATTTGGCATCAAAGGTAAGATTGGTTTGCAGTCGGTCTTGTACCAAGTTCAGCAAAAAAGCTTTATCAAGCGAGGGTAGCTTACTTATTTCAAAATCGCAGTAAGCAATGGCCCGTTCGCGGGTAAAAAGTTCTGATGTGTTTTTATCTATAGCTACGTTAGCACTTAATATGGTAACAGGGTAGTTTTTACCGGCTGTTTGATACTTGGGGTTAAGCTTTAAAATACCTTTATCATATGCGGCTTTAAGAAGGTTATACCCTGTTTGCAGGTAGGTGTTTTTTAGCTTATCGTTTAACCCTGCGTTATGCCATTTTACTTCAAGGTCGCTTTTAAACCCCTCCTGCTGCTGCAGGCTCATCTCATCATCCTTTTGGTAAATGGGGGTAACAGAAGCAAGCGCGGCCTTCTGGTCAGCCTCAATTTCCGGATCCGTTTTCAGGATGGCAAAGTTGTAGGGCGATATCAGGTCCTTTTGGTTCCAAATACGGCTCTTTTCAAATTCGTAACCAAATTTGGCTTGTTTGGGCAAAGCGTATACAATTATAGTAACGCAAACCAGCATCATAAAAAACTTAACATTCAGAGCGTATTTACGCAGTAATGCCTTTTGCCGGGACGATGATAGTTTTGCCATAGCGCGTGTTAATCCAATCAAAAATAATATAAGTTTCGGTTATCTGTTATTTTTCTTGCTTTTGTAGAAACAAAGTTGATATCTTTATGATATCATTTTAAAATCTAACAATATCATGCAAAACGAAAAAATCACCACAGCACCATCAGGCTACTTAGCCTTCTTTTTAGTACTTCTGCTTATAGCGGCGGCGGCGGTATCCTTCATTTGGGAGCAGCCCATTATAGGCGCTGTTATATGTATAGTAAACTTTGTTTTTATATTGCCCGGATTAACAATAGTAAACCCCAACGAATCTAAAGTGCTTACCTTATTTGGTAAATACCAGGGCACCGTAAAACAAGACGGCTTTTTTTGGGTGAACCCTTTCACGGTAAAAAAGAAGGTTTCGTTAAAAGCGTATAACCTTAACGGGCAACAATTAAAGGTTAACGATAGCGTGGGTAACCCTATAGAAATTGCCGCCGTTATTGTTTGGCAAATAAAAGATACCGCCAAAGCCGTTTTCGCGGTTGAGAATTACCTGCAGTATGTAAACATCCAAAGCGAAGCCGCAGTTCGCCACCTGGCAAACTCTTTCCCTTACGACCATATAGAGGATGAGAACGCAAGCATTACCCTACGCGGGGGATCTGAACAGGTTGGCCTTTTGTTGGTACAAGAACTTAACGAGCGCCTTGAACGTGCCGGTATAGAAGTATTGGAAGCACGCATCTCGCACCTGGCCTACGCCCCCGAGATTGCCCACGCGATGTTGCAGCGCCAGCAAGCATCGGCTATTATATCTGCCCGCCGTTTAATTGTTGAAGGCGCAGTAGGAATGGTTGAAATGGCCCTGCAAAAAATGGAAGAAAAGAACATTATTGAATTGGATGAAGAACGCAAAGCCGCTATGGTGAGCAACCTGCTGGTTGTACTTTGTGGCGATAAAGCCGTTAACCCGATTGTTAACACAGGTACATTATACCATTAACAGATGAGTAACGATCAAAGAGATTTTGCCCAGGCCAAAACTAATGAACTTTACATCATTAAGGACGGTTGGTTTAAGCCCGAGTATCAGCTAACCGACGGACAATTTGTTTATGCAAAACTTAGCTACCGCTCAAATTTTAAGCGGGATGCCGTAATTGAGCTTCCTCAACAAATCTGGACCATTAAACGTAAGGGCTGGTTCAACCGTACGCTGTTTATTAATAAGGGGGAAGATGAAATAATTGGCACCATCATCCCCGAAACCTGGAAGCGCGATTTTAACCTGGAGTTTGAAAATGGCTTTACAGCTACGTATCTGTATAAAAAACTGTTTTCTAAATCACTTACGCTCACTAATGATACTCTTGGCGACATCCTGCACATTACCCAAAAGGCATTCAGCGTTAAACAACCGTTCACGGTAACTATCGATCTGGTTACAAAGCCAAGTGATATACCTGCGTTACCCTTGTTAATTATGGTTGGGCTACACGTTGTATTGTCGCGACAAAGGCAGGCCGCTGCAGCACATTAATAATTATGGCAGAGAAAAAAGCTTTTATATTAAGGATAAACCCCGATGTACTCAAAGAGATAGAAACCTGGGGTGCTGATGAATTCCGCAGCACTAACGGGCAGATAGAATATTTGCTGCAGGAGGCTCTTAAAGCCCGTAAAAAAGCATCCCGCAAAAAGAAAGATTCAGAATAGAAATGCTATGCATGCATAATATTTTCCATTTCTGTCGTTACTATTCAAAGTAAAATTTAAATTTGCTGCACCATTATAACAAAACGCATTTTTCTTATGAAAGAAGTATATATCGTATCGGCCACCCGTACCCCTATTGGCAGTTTTGGCGGCAGCTTGTCATCATTATCGGCAACAAAATTAGGCGCTGTGGTTATCAAATCGGCAGTTGAAAAAGCGGGTTTGCAACCTGGCGATATACAGGAAGTTTACATGGGTAATGTATTATCAGCCAATTTAGGCCAGGCACCTGCAACACAGGCCGCGATATTCGCAGGCTTGCCTTATTTACCTGCTACTACGGTAAATAAAGTATGTGCATCTGGCATGAAGGCTATTATGCTGGCAGCCCAAAGCATTGCCAACGGCGATAACGATATTGTACTCGCAGGCGGTATGGAAAGCATGAGCAACGTGCCCTATTACCTTGATAAAGCACGAAACGGCTACCGTTTAGGAAACGGGCAAATTACCGACGGCCTTGTTAAAGACGGCCTTTGGGATGTATATAACGATTACCACATGGGTTCGGCAGCGGAACTTTGCGCGGTAGACTGTAACATTACCCGCGAGGAGCAGGATGCCTTTGCAATTGAATCGTATAAACGCGCGCAGTCATCACAAGCCGCGGGAAAATTCAAGAATGAGATAACCCCTGTTGAGCTGAAAGATAAGAAGGGCGAAGTAACTTTATTCAGCAATGATGAAGAACCGGCGACTGTAAAGTTTGATAAGATACCAACCCTTAAACCGGTATTTAAAAAAGATGGTACGGTGACTGCCGCAAACGCATCAACACTAAATGATGGCGCGGCAGCATTAGTTTTGATGAGCAAAGAAAAGGCTGAAGCTATGGGTATAAAACCTTTGGCCAAAATTGTGTCGTTTGCCGATGCGCAACAAGCACCCGAATATTTTACCACTGCACCTGCCAAGGCATTGCCTTTAGCATTACATAAAGCGGGGATTGAAGCCGCTGAGGTGGATTTCTTTGAGATAAATGAGGCGTTCTCTGTGGTATCTTTGGCTAATAACAAGATCCTGAAGCTCGACCCTGCAAAGGTTAACGTTAATGGTGGCGCGGTTGCAATTGGTCACCCGCTGGGTGCATCCGGCGCTCGCATAATTGTTACGCTGATACATGTACTTCAACAAAACGGAGGCAAAATTGGCGCGGCAGGTATTTGCAATGGTGGTGGCGGCGCAAGCGCGATGGTTATCCAAAACCTGTCTTAAAACGGATATTTCTTTTTTTAATAATTTAGCGGTTTGTTTAACGTTATTATTGTCATTTAAATATTTGATGAGAGGTTTCTTCATTGCCCTTTTCCTGGTATGTACGTTCAACGCTTCTTTCGCCCAACACTCCGATGAAGCTAAGAATTTAAAGGACCTTAGAATATACCAGGATAGCCTGAAAGCACTGGGCAAAAAATTCATCAATGACCCGGATGATCTCGAGCGTAAAAACGCCAATTACAGGTTCATCCGTATGTTAGTGGCATCATTAAAAGTACCGCATTCATTTAACTATCCGTTCGACTCGGTGAAGGCTGTAAGCATCATTAACTCGCCCGATAACCGTTTCCGTATTTTTAGCTGGCATGTTATGAACCAGGATGGCAGCTATCGTTTTTATGGCACTATACAAATGAATACCGGCAATAACCTGTTGATGTATCCGCTTGAAGACTACTCGCCATTCCTTAAAAACCCCGAAGATTCTGTAGTTACTACAAGCAAATGGTACGGCGCACAGTATTACAAAATTATACGTGTAGCAGCCGCTAAGCCTTATTACGTTTTGTTAGGATGGAAAGGCAATACTGTAAAATCAACCAAAAAGGTTATAGAAGTATTGTCTTTCGATAAAGAAGATAAACCCACTTTGGGTGCCGCAGTATTTGATGGTAATAACAAAAACCGTAAACGTGTGGTATTTGAATACACCCGCCAGGCATCTATGTTGCTGAGGTACGTGCCCGATCAAAACCTCATTGTGTTTGACCACCTTTCTCCTCCCGATCAAAAGATGAAAGATCACCCCGAAACTTATGGCCCGGACCTGAGTTACGACGGTTATAAGCTAAAGAACGGCAGATGGGTGTATGTAGAAAACCTGGATATGCGCAATATTCCTCAGCAAGCAGACGAAGGTTTTGTTGACCCCAAGATCCAGGCGACTACAGACCGCAGGAGCTTGCCTGTTCGCCCTAAAAATTAAACTTAACAGGTGTACACCAGCACCTAAATTGTAATAATTTAAGTATACAAATTCTATTTAATTTAATAATAGTACTTTTAGAAAAACCAAGTTCATACGTAATGTCAAAAACCTTACAAGATGCCGTACCGGCGAAAGCAAAATCAAGATTCCCAAGAGCTGTCCCTTATATCATTGGTAACGAAGCCGCAGAGCGCTTCAGCTTTTACGGGATGCGGTCTGTACTCACCCTATTTTTAGTAAAGCAGTTTTTTAATCCTACAGACAATCCCGCATTAACCGATCAGGCTAATGCACACGCAAATAAACTGCACCACCTTTTTGTAATGGTGGCCTATGCTCTGCCATTTGTAGGTGGTATGATAGCCGACTGGTTCACTGGTAAATACAAGCTTATACTTTACGTATCTATAATTTACTGTATCGGCCACTTAATGCTGGCAACCTTTGATGGCGGCCTCAGTGGTTTTGAATTAGGTTTACTTGTAGTAGCCATAGGTGCCGGTGGTATTAAATCATGTGTTTCTGCAAACGTTGGCGACCAGTTTGACGCTACCAACCAGGATCTGCTTTCTAAAGTTTATGGCTGGTTCTATTTTAGTATCAACGCCGGTTCTATGATCTCTACTGTTGCTATACCATGGACCTATGAGCATTTTGGGCCTAAATGGGCGTTTGGCATTCCCGGATTACTGATGGCATTAGCAACTCTTATATTTTATTCGGGCCGCAAACAATACGTTAAAGTTCCGCCGCAAGGCGTAAACCGCAACAACCTTGTATTTATAACCTGGTATGCTTTAACACATTCCGGCCAGCGCAAACCCGGGCAATCTTTACTTGATGTTGCCAAAGGGCCTTATGACCCAGAACGTGTTGAAGGTATAAAAGCTGTTTACCGCGTAATGACGGTATTTTTCTTCGCCCTGGCATTCTGGGCGGTATGGGACCAATGTTTATCTGAGTGGACACTTTATGCCGAAAAAATGGACCGTGTTATTAACCTTGGGTTTACTACGTTTACCATTTATCCCGGTCAATTATCTACTTTTAACACAGTATTCCTGTTGATCTTTATTCCTTTCTTCAACTATTTTGTGTACCCACGTCTCGATAAAATGGGGCTTAAAACCACGCCATTGCGCAGGCTTGGTACAGGCTTGGTGTTAACCGCCTTATCATTTGTGATCATTGGGGTTATACACACCAGTTTGGATAATGGCGGCTCACCGTCAATCTGGTGGCAGGTATTAGCATTTTTAGTGCTGTCGGCAGCAGAGGTATTGGTATCTATTACAGGTTTAGAATACGCTTACACACATTCGCCAAAATCAATGAAAAGTACCATGACAGGTATCTGGTTCCTGGTAGTATCGTTCGGTAACTTGATTACGGCTGTTGTTAACGGCCTTATAGAAGGTGGCGGCTGGTGGGCTACAAACCTAAAAGGCGCCAATTACGAATGGTTCTTTGTGGCTTTCATATGCGTTTTTATAGTTGCTTTCTTTATCATTTCACCGCGCCTGAAAGAGCGGAACTATATTACTAACCCGGTAATTCTTGACGAGGTAGCGTCAGAGACCGAACGCCTGTAATTAAATATTACTTTAACTAAACAGGAAAGCATATCACTTTCCTGTTTTTTATTTTAATGCCGTTTAAAATTAAATTATTTTAGCGGCGTTCTTTACAAAAAATCAAAACCTGCAGCTGCTGTGCCCGATAGTATTGTCATCATTCCTACTTATAACGAAAAGGAAAATATTGAGCGGATGATCCGTAAGGTGTTCACCCTTCCTCATGATTTTCACTTGCTGATCATAGATGATGGCTCGCCCGACGGTACCGCTAACATCGTGAAGCAACTACAACAGGAATACGGCGACAAACTATTTATTGAGGAACGCGCGGGCAAACAAGGCTTAGGCACTGCCTACATCCATGGTTTTAAATGGGCCATCAGGCATCATTATGACTTTATTTTTGAGATGGATGCCGATTTTTCGCACAACCCCGATGACTTGCTTCGCCTACGCCAGGCTTGTATAGATGGTGCCGATGCTGCCATTGGTTCGCGCTACATAAAGGGTGTTAATGTGGTAAACTGGCCCATGAGCCGCGTGCTTATGAGTTTTTTCGCGTCGGTTTATGTGCGTTTTATTACAGGGATAGATATCCAGGACTCTACCGCGGGATTTATGTGCTACAAGCGCAAAGTGCTGGAGACGCTAAACCTCGATAAAATAAAGTTTGTAGGTTATGCCTTCCAGATAGAAATGAAATATACCTCTATTAAGCATGGCTTTAAAGTAACCGAGGTACCTATCATATTTACCGACCGCACGGCCGGTAACTCTAAAATGTCGAAAGGTATATTTAAAGAAGCCTTTTTCGGCGTTATACAAATGAAGATCAACAGCATTTTCAGAAAGTATCCCGAAGGGTGATTGGAGATTAAATAATGGTGATTAGAGATTAGGATATTGTAATTTCAGCTTTACTTTTTTTATCTAATCTCTCACCTCTGATTAACTAATCTCTGAGCAAAATTCCTAATTTTACCTCGATGAACGAGAACCTCGACGCGGATGGCGAACGCCTTTCCCCTACCGAACGTGATATAGAAAAAGTATTGCGCCCGCAGGCATTTGAAGACTTTACCGGTCAGCATAAAATACTGGCAAACCTGCGCATATTTGTACAGGCTGCCCGCCAGCGTGGCGAAGCGCTAGACCACGTTCTGCTTCATGGCCCTCCGGGGTTAGGCAAAACTACCCTTTCGCACATTATTGCTAACGAAATGGGCGTAGGCATTAAAATAACATCCGGCCCTGTATTAGATAAACCCGGCGATCTTGCAGGCCTGCTTACCGGCCTCGAAACAGGCGATATTCTTTTTATTGACGAGATACACCGTTTAAGCCCCCTTGTAGAAGAATACCTGTACTCGGCCATGGAGGATTTTAAGATAGATATTATGCTGGAGAGTGGCCCTAACGCACGCTCGGTACAAATTTCGCTTAATCCGTTCACTCTTGTTGGTGCAACTACACGTTCGGGTTTGTTAACCGCCCCCCTTCGTGCCAGGTTTGGCATCAACAGCAGACTGGAGTATTACGACGCTAAGTTACTTACTACCATTGTATTAAGGTCAGCATCAATATTACGCTCACCAATAAGTGATGCCGGCGCTTATGAAATTGCCCGGCGCAGCCGTGGTACCCCACGTATAGCTAACGCCCTACTACGCCGCACGCGCGATTTTGCCCAAATAAAAGGCAATGGCAGTATTGATACCGCTATTGCCCAATATGCGCTTAATGCCCTCAATGTAGATGAACACGGCTTAGACGAGATGGATAATAAGATCCTGTCTACCATTATTGATAAATTTAAAGGCGGCCCCGTTGGTTTAAAAACTATTGCCACGGCCGTTGGCGAAGATGAAGGTACAATAGAAGAAGTTTACGAACCCTTTTTGATACAGGAGGGCTTTTTAATGCGTACATCACGCGGCCGCGAGGCTACCGAAAGTGCCTACAGGCATTTGGGAAAGATGAAACTGGGTGGAAACCCCTCATTATTTTAGCAATAAAATACGCGTACTCCTTTTTGCTATAGATTAATTAATTGCTGTTCAGGCAATTATTAATGCGTCATATTAACACAAATTAACATTTTTTAACTTTTAAACATCATAAGGTTGCACTTATAGGATATTTTCCATTATTTGGCGGTACCAATTACTGCCTATGTCTAACTTGATTTTACCTTGTGAAAAAGAGTTGCTTTTGAAGGTGGCCGGTGGCGACGAACATGCTTTTAGCGAACTGTTCAACGCCCATCACCAGCTTTTAGGCACACACATTTACCGCATTACCGATTCTGCCGAACTGGCCGAGGAAGTTGTACAGGATGTGTTCTTAAAGATCTGGATGAGCCGCGAAACACTTGTTACAGTTCAAAATTTCAGAGCATATTTATTCGTGGTTTCTAAAAACCATGCGCTGAATTGCTTGCGTAAACTGGCTAAAGAACGAGTACACCAAAAAACTATTGAAGAAAACGCTGCGGCGCTAACGCCGCACGAAAACCCGCGTTTAGAGGAATACTACAGTTTATTAGACGAGGCCATTGACCACCTGCCCCCGCAGCAGCAAAAGGTGTATTTATTAAGCCGCCACAGCCGTTTAAAGTACGATGAGATAGCCAACCAAACGGGCCTCTCGCGCGAAACAGTTAAAAAATACTTGCAGGGCGCTACTCACTCTATCACCAGCTTCGTACAATCGAACATCGATATTTCCGCTATTATCATACTGGCTACAATATTTTTTTCAAAAAGATAGCAGAGCAGTACCCCCTTTTTCATTTCATTTGGTGTCTTGTAATAAAAGCTTCCCCGGCTTTTTACAAACTACCAAGTTATCGAAAAACGTTTAATGAGAACATCCCGGTTAAGGTTGCGATACCTTTTTGATCGCTATTACAGTAAAACAGCCACTCCGAAAGAGCGCGACGAGTTATTTGCTGTAATAAACGCCGGCGCAACCGATGATGAGCTATCGCTGCTCATCCGCCAGGCCTGGGATGATCTTAAACCTGGTGATGCCCCTGTTTTCAGTATTGATAAAACCAATCTGATACTCAGTAATATTTTGGGTGCCGAAGAACCGGGTAAACAGGCAAAAGATCACAAAAACATATTTCTTTGGGCTAAAATAGCCGTAGCGGCAATATCATTGGTGCTTTTAACCTTTGGGGCATACAATTATCTGCGCCCTAAACACCCTGTGCAACAAGGTCAAATTGTTAAAGTAAAACGCCCGCACAATGATGCCTTACCCGGCGGCAATAAAGCGGTGCTTACACTTGCAAATGGCAAAACCATTATTTTAGATAACGCCGGGAACGGCACCCTTGCTAAAGATGGCAGCACCCTCATCAAAAAAACTGCAGATGGGCGGGTTATCTACAATACTTCAGCCCTGGCTACTGTTAATACAGCGCCTACAACTAACACCATAACCACACCGCGTGGCGGCCAGTACCAGGTGGTGTTGCCCGATGGTACACAGGTTTGGTTAAATTCTGCGTCGTCGTTAAGTTTCCCAACACGCTTTACAGGCAAATTAAGACAGGTAGAAATTACCGGCGAAGCATATTTTGAGGTTACCAAAAATCCGTTGATGCCGTTTAACGTTAAAACCAACAAAGCTAACATACGGGTGTTGGGCACTCACTTTAATGTAATGGCTTATGACGATGAAGTAACCATGAAAACCACTCTGCTGGAAGGTGCGGTAGATATAACCAGCGGTACATTTACAGCCCGTTTAAAACCCGGCCAGCAGGCGCAGATCAAAAAATCGGGGCAAAATGCTGTTATAGACAATGTGGATGTAGACGATGAAACCGCATGGAAAGACGGGATCTTTCAGTTCCGGGAGGTTGGTATAGATGCCATACTCCGCCAGGCTGCAAGATGGTATGACGTGCAGGTGGCCTATAACGGCAAAATACCCGACAGAAAATTTACAGGCCGCATATCACGCAACGTAAAAGCATCCGTACTGTTAGATATTTTGAGATATACAGGCGTAGACCTGAAAATTGAAGGGAATGAGATCATAGTACTATAGTACAATACATAAAGCCAAAAAACAATACCAATATATTTAATTATTCACCTACAAAAACTACTTATGATGAAAGAAATACACCACACCAGCTAAGGCATAAAGCGGCCCGGTTTTAATCTTCCGGTTATAATTTCAGTATAAAAAAACCGGGAAGTGTTTCGACCCACTTTCCCGGCTAAATGCCTGGGCCCCATAATCATGCAATCGACGAATTGAAAGTTAATGTTTAACCCAAACACAACAAACTTATGAATTTTAATTCTAAGGCTGTGCCCTTGGCATGGTCTAAACTATCCAAAATTATATTGGTTATGAAACTCACTGCTATTTTAATAATTGCAGCCCTTACCAATGTTAGCGCAAAAACATTTAGCCAAACTGTTTCTATGCGCCAAAAGAACGCTTCTGTAGAAAAAGTTTTGCGCCTTATAGAGAAACAAACGGGCTATCATTTCATGTATGATAAAAACGATGTTTCCAAAGCAGGGGGCATCAATATCGACGTTGATAAGGTAAGCGTTGACCAGGCATTGACGGCAGCGTTTAAAGATCAGCCTCTTACCTACAAAATTTTCCAGGAAACCATCGTAGTAAAAAAGAAAGACGCCGAAAATAACGCCGTTGAAATTAAGGCTGTAGATATTACCGGTACTGTAAGCGATGCAAAAGGCCCCCTCCCGGGTGTAAACGTAAAGCTTAAAGGTACTAATACAGGTACTACTACCGATGTTAATGGTAAATACAAATTAACCGTACCGGAAGGTACCGGTACGTTAGTATTTAGCTTTATTGGCTACACCACTCAAGAACAACTGATTAACAACCGTACGGCTATTGATGTAGTTTTGGTTGAAGCTCCGAAAGCCCTAAGCGAAGTAGTTGTTGTAGGTTACGGTACCTCCAAACGTGTAGACCTTACAGGTTCGGTAGGCAGCGTAGGCAGCAGGGCTTTGCAGGAAAGGCCGCAAACCAATCTGGAGCAGGAACTTGCCGGTAAAATTGCAGGTGTAAACGTATCAAGCAACTCCGGTGCACCAGGCGGAGCTACTAAAGTGCGTATCCGCGGGTATACTTCGCTTAATGCAAGCACCAACCCGCTCTACGTAGTAGATGGTGTGGTTTGGACAGAAGGTGGTAACGCTATTAACCCTAACGATGTCGAATCAATAGACGTATTGAAAGATGCTTCATCAACCGCTATTTATGGTACTCGCGGCGCTAATGGTGTAATTTTGGTTACCACTAAACGTGGTGCAAAGGGCGGCGCGGGCACAGTAAGTTACGATAGCTATGTAAGCGTAAGCAAAATGGCTAAAAAACTGGATGTGCTTAACGCCAAACAATTCCTCGCGTTAGAAGATCTGGCTTATTCCAACATCCCAAAATACGACCCGCAAGGTTGGGCAGATGGCAAATACGTTGATGATAACCCGGTTAAGATCCGCACGGCGTTAATTGGTAAACTATTTGATGCTAACCTGCAACCCCTGTATGATGTAGACTGGCAGGATGCAACCACCCGCAATGCGGTAAGCCAAAACCATAACCTTGGCTTTACAGGCAGCAGCGAGAAAATGAACTACGGGTTCTTTTTAAACTATGCCGATGATCAGGGTATCATCCTTAACAGTTACCTAAAACGCTACAACGCCCGTTTAACATTCGATAACCAAATAAAACCATGGTTGAAAGTTGGGGCTACATTAAACTACAACGCCCAGGAAGGCCGCGCGCAGGATAATGGCGTTGGCGGTAATAACATCCCGCGTATGTTGGTAGAGATGCCTTCTATCATCCCTATCCGTTACCCTGATGGTAGCTACGGTAAACGCACCGACTACCCTAATATGGAAGGTGGCGATAACCCGGTTGCACAAGCTAATGAAATTACACAGTTAACTAAACTCCGTGTATTTAGTGGTAATACTTACGCGAACATTAATATTTTGCCAAGCCTGCAGTTTCGTAGTGTATTGGGTGTCACCACATCTGCCAACTATTACCCAAGTTCGTCAACCGGTTTAGTGGGTGGTGCAAGCGCCAGCCAGGATTACAGTTCGGCATCAATCAGCGAGGCTAACAACGTTTTCTGGCAATGGTCAAACTACTTTACTTATGATAAAACCTTTGCTAATATCCACAAGATAAACCTTGTAGCAGGTTTTGAGCGCCAAAATTTTAAACAAACAGGTTTTGGTGCATCAACCAGCACTTTGTCTGATAATTTTTACAGCTTTTATAACCTTGCAGCAGGGCAGATCCCCGGTATCCCAACATCAAACTATGATGCATGGCAGATGCAGTCGTTTTTTGCGCGTTTAAATTATAACCTGAAAGAGAAATACCTGCTAACTGTAACAGGCCGCCAGGATGGATCATCGCGCCTGGGTAAAAACACTAAAAACGGTTTCTTCCCTTCAGCAGCGTTAGCCTGGAGAGCATCTCAGGAATCATTTCTTAAGGATAACAAAACCATCTCTGATCTGAAATTCCGCCTGAGCTATGGTTTAACCGGTAATACCGAAATTGGCGAATACCGTTCAACCGCCAACATCGAAACCACTCCTTATGTATTCGGCGGCGCGCAGGCAATAGGTACGCGCCAAACATCTATTGGTAACGAAGAACTTGGATGGGAGAAAAATTCAGAGATAGATTTTGGTGTATCATTAGGTTTATTTAATAATCGTGTTAACATCGAGGCCGACGCGTTCCTTAAAAAAACCAAGGCGTTGTTGCTTAACTCGCCTATACCACAAACCAGCGGTTTTAGTAACGTGTTTAAAAACATTGGTAAACTGCAAAACAAAGGTATTGAGCTTGCCATCAATACAACCAATATTAAAACCGATAATTTTAGCTGGACATCCAATTTCAATATCACCTTCTTAAACACCAAAATTTTAGCGCTTGGCCAAAACAATGATGATATTTTTCTCGACCCAAGCTTTTTATCAAACTTTAACCTGATGAGGGTTGGTCTGTCGCCGGGCAGTTTTTATGGATATACTGTATTAGGTACCTGGAGCACATCAGAAGCCGCGCAGGCTGCCTCATATAACGGGCTTAAACCGGGCGACCTGAAAATAAAGGACACCAATGGTGATGGTAAAATAACCGCAGATGACCGCGAAGTATTAGGTAAATCTACACCTGATGGCTTTGGTACATTCAGCAACAACTTCCGTTACAAAGGCATTGAGCTAGGTATTGAGTTACAGTTTAATTACGGTAACCAGATCATGAACCTCACCAAACACTCGGGCGAGGACCGTACAGGCCAGGCTAACAGCTATGCAACCGTGTTAGATGCCTGGACACCGGAACATCAAAACACCTCAATTGCCCAAACCCGCCCTGCTTACGTAGGCTATCAAACCGAGATCTATTCAACCAAGGTAGAGAATGGCAGCTTTATTCGTGGCAGATCGGTTACGTTAGGTTATAACTTTAATGATAACATCCTAAAGAGATTAAAACTAAGCAGGCTAAGAGTTTATGCCCAGGCACAAAACCTGTTCATCATAACCAAATACACCGGTTACGACCCAGAGGTTTCTACCTATAACGGCAGCAGCAACTTTACCCAGGGCATTCTGTTTTACGATTATCCAAAACCAAGGACATTCCTGCTTGGTGTAAATGTTAGTTTCTAATTAAACCATTTAATATATACTATTATGAAGTTTAACTTAAAAAAATATAAGGCCGGTATATTATTACTGATCCTTACAGCATCTGCAAGCAGTTGCAAAAAATACCTCGACGAAGAAAGACGCGACAACTTTAATACGGGCAACTACTTCACCTCTGCTTCGCAGGCGCGAACCTTTGTTAATGGTATCTACGCAAATTTATACATGTTTCAGAATGGCGATGCATATGGCGAAAGCCCTTTCATTACTTTAGAGCTATTTGCCGGCCACGCAACAACACTTGGCCAGAGTGTGAATAACAAGCAGGTAATAAACCAAACCACCAGCCCCACCAATCCAGGCTTCCAAACGGTGTGGTCAAACAGCTATGCGGCAATTGCGAACGCAAACGTGGCGTTGAAGAGGATCCCGGATATAGCTATGCCTGATGCTGATAAGAAAAAACTTTTGGGCGAGGTTTACTTCATGAGGGCTTTCTTTTACTATCATTTAGTAAGGTTATACGGCGATGTGCCATTGATAACAGAACCTGTTACTATCACCAGCGAAACGCTTTACCCTGAGCGTTCGCCAATAGCATCGGTTTATGACCTTATTGTTAGCGACCTTAAAGCAGCTAAAGAATCGGGGTTACCCGCCACCGACCAAACTGGCCGCGTATCGTTAGGTGCTGTGCGTACATTATTGGGCAGTGTTTACTTAACTATGGCAGGCTACCCTTTGCAAAAAACTGAGAACTATGCATTAGCAGCCGCAGAAGTATTGCCGGTATTAACCCAATACACATTATTTGATAACTACGCGTATTTGCATGACAACGCTCATAAAAACCAGGGCGAACTTATCTTCCAGATCAACTACCTGGTGGGTGTAAAAGAGAACGCCATTCCGCAATTAATTATACCTTTTAACTTGCAGGTTGGTGCGTATAATGATAAACTGGGCGCCATGATCCCTACCACCCAATTTGTTGCCAGCTACCCTGCCGGCGATAAACGTGCAAAAGAAAGGGAATTTTACTTTAACAGTTATCCTAAAGATAAAGACCCGAATACTATTTTACAGTTTGGCGGCCCTGCGCTTTATAAATTCTTCCATGTAGAAAGCGCGTTGGGTAACGGTAAAAGCGACGAGAACTGGACATTATTCCGTTTGCCGGAAGCACAGTTAATTTATGCCGAAGCACAAAACGAGGCAGACGGTGCACCAAATGCGACAGCCATTGCGGCACTTGAGGCTATTCGCCACCGTGCCGAACTGCCGCCACTGGGTGCGCTGTCACAGACAGCCTTCCGCGAAGAAGTTTGGAGGCAACGTTACCACGAGCTGGCTTACGAAGACAAAGCCTACTTTGACATACAGCGTACACACAAAATATTTGTGGTACCGGGCGGCACATTTGCCGAGGCAACCACTACCCCAAATGAGCAGGGTGTTACCATGAAAGCCCAATACTACCTGTGGCCTATACCCCAGCGTGAGATAAACACCAACCCTAAATTGAAACAAAACCCCGGTTGGCAATAATTTTTACAATATAAAAGACTGGCAATAACCCGCCAGTCTTTTATATTTACAGCCGGTTTACATCTTCATTACATTTAACTCACGCATGAAAAAAAGATTTCTTCTTTTAAGTACCCTCCTGTTTGCCGCTTCGTCATTTGCACAACAGGTTGCCAAAGTAACTGACCCTGTTGAGTGGATAAACCCGCTAATGGGTACACAATCTAAATACGACCTTAGCAACGGCAATACTTACCCTGCTGTTGCTGTGCCATGGGGCATGAACTTTTGGACACCTACAACAGGCAAAATGGGCGACGGCTGGCAGTACACCTATGATGCCTATAAAATAAACGGCTTTAAACAAACCCACCAGCCATCGCCATGGATGAACGATTACGGGCAGTTTGCCATAATGCCGGTAACAGGCGAGCTCAAGGTATCGCAAAAAGGCCGCGAAAGCTGGTTCTCACATAAGGCAGAGGTAGCAAAGCCATACTACTACAGCGTTTACCTTGCCGACCACGACGTTACTACCGAGATAACCCCTACCGAGCGCAGCGCGCAATTCAGGTTCACTTACCCACAATCAAACAACTCCTATATCATAGTTGATGCTTTTGACCGCGGGTCATACGTAAAAGTTATCCCGGGCGAAAAGAAAATAGTGGGCTACTCTACCAAATACGCCCGCGGCCCACTTAAAAATTTCAAAAACTACTTTGTAATATATGTAGATAAGCCTATAGTAACCGCCCAGGTTTATAGCGATACATTGCTAAAAGATGGTTTAGAACTTGACGCAAAACACGTCATGGCGGTAATTGGCTTTAAAACCACAAAAGGCGAAAAGGTGAACATGAGGGTAGCCTCATCTTTCATCAGCATTGAGCAGGCTGAGATTAGCCTTAACAGAGAAATTGGTAAAGACAACTTTGACCAAACCCAACAAAAAGCTAAAGCCGTTTGGAACAAAACTTTAAGCAAACTGGCTGTAGAGGGTGGTTCGGTAGAGCAGGTTAAGACATTTTACTCGTGCCTTTACCGTATGTTGTTCTTCCCAAATAAAATGTACGAGTTGGATGCTAAAAACCAACCTATGCACTGGAGCGCGCAAAACGGACAGATACTGCCGGGCTACAAATTCGCGGGCACGGGTTTTTGGGATACATTCCGTGCCTTATACCCTTTCCTGAATTTGGTTTACCCATCTATCAATAAAGAAATGCAGGCCGGTTTGGTAAACGATTACAAAGAAGGCGGCTGGCTGCCGGAATGGAGCAGCCCGGGCTATTCTGATGTAATGGTGGGTAATAACTCTGCCGCTGTTGTATCTGATGCTTACCTTAAAGGTGGCCGTGGTTACGACATTCAAACACTGTATCAAGCCTTATTGCATGGCGCCAACAACGATGGCCCGGCAGCTACAGGCCGCGATGGTGTGGATTACTACAATACTTTGGGCTATGTACCCTACGATGTTAAAATAAATGAGAATGCAGCACGTACATTAGAGTACGCCTTTGACGATTTTACCATCTACAAATTAGGTAAGGCACTGGGCCGCCCCGCTTCAGAAACTGAGATCTACCGCAAACGCAGCATGAACTATAAAAACCTGTTTGATAAAGAGACCGGTTTAATGCGTGGAAAAAATAAAGACGGTAAATTCCAGTCGCCGTTCAATCCTTTTAAATGGGGCGATGCCTTTACAGAGGGTAACAGCTGGCACTATACCTGGAGCGTGTTCCATGATATACAAGGCCTGGTTGACCTCATGGGCGGCAAACAAAAATTCAGCGCCAAGCTTGATTCGGTATTTAGCCTTCCTCCTATTTTTGATGACAGCTACTACGGCGAGGTTATTCATGAGATCCGCGAAATGCAGATTGCCGGTATGGGCCAGTATGCGCATGGTAACCAACCCATCCAACACATGACCTACCTGTACAACTACTCGGGCGAGCCATGGAAAACACAGCTGCACGTGCGCGATGTACTAAATAAGATGTACCACTCAGCACCTGATGGTTATTGTGGTGATGAAGATAACGGCCAAACATCTGCGTGGTATGTGTTCTCGGCAATGGGCTTTTACCCGGTTACACCGGCTACAGACCAGTATGTGTTAGGCGCGCCATTATTTAAAAAGGTTATTCTTACCTTAGAGAATGGCAAAACCGTTACCATTAATGCTCCAAAAAACAGCCCTGCAAACAGGTTTGTAACCAGCCTTACAGTTAACGGCAAACCTTACACCAATAACTGGCTAAGCCACAAAGCGCTGCAACAGGGCCAGGTGTTAAACTTCGATATGTCGGCTGTGCCTAATAAGGCAAGAGGTACAAAAGCTGCTGATGTGCCTTATTCATTATCAAATGAAAAATAATTTCAACAAAAAAATCATTAAACTATTGATGTGCCTGGTACTTGTACCGGGCACATTTATATCGTTGGCGCAGGTTGTTCCCGCTGTTAAACCGGTACCGCCAACCATGCCTGTGGTGCCCGTTTTATTAAGCACACAAAAAATTGGCGTAGCAGGATTGTCGCACGACCATGTGCATAACATCCTTGGCGATTTTCGCGATGGTAAAGTACTGATTGTGGGTATTGCCGAGGCCGATAAACAGCTTAGGGCCCGTTATCAAAAGCAATATAACCTGCCCGACTCTTTGTTTTTTGATGATTTAAAGAAACTGGTAACCACCAAAAAGCCCGATGTAGTATTAGGTTATAACACGGTTGCCAAACATATTGATATTGTTGAAGTTTGCGCGCCGCTGGGCATATCTGTAATGGTTGAAAAGCCCTTAGCCGCAACACTTGCACAGGCAAGCCGTATGGAGTTTTTAGCTTTAAAATACTACATTAAACTGATGACCAATTACGAAACTACCTGGTACCCGTCATACCAAAAAGTTTACGATATGGCAGCTAAGGATAGCCTGGGGCAAATTCGTAAAATAGTGGTGCACGACGGGCACCAGGGACCAAAAGAAATTGGCTGCAGTAAAGATTTCACCAACTGGCTTACCGACCCTGAGCTGAACGGCGCAGGTGCCCTTAACGACTTTGGCTGTTATGGCGCCGACCTGATGACCTGGTTAATGAACGGGCAAAAGCCAATTGCTGTTACGGCTATTGCGCGCCATTTTAAACTACAAACCTACCCAAAGGTAGAAGATGATGCTACCATCATTGTTGAATATCCAACTGCTACGGGTATCATTGAAGCTTCGTGGAACTGGCCCTTTTCTATCAAGGACCTGGAAGTATTTGGGGATGAAGGCTATATGCATGCGTTGGATAAAGACAATGTGATTACGCGTATTGATAAAAAACCGGTAACTACCACCATTGCACCACCTTTAGCCGCACCCTATGATCACCCTATCTCCTACCTGCAACTGGTTGTAAATAACAGGCAAAGGGGCATTGCCGATAGGTCGTCGCTTAAATTTAATATGATAGTGATGCAAATACTGGATGCTGCAAAACGCTCGATAGCGGAAAATAAGCGGATAGTACTTTAAAAAAATTCCTTACCAAAACGAGCCTGATAACCGCAGGCTCGTTTTACTTTTAACAGGCAAAAAAACGACACTTTTTCGACTTTTAATAACCAAAAACGACTTTAATCTTCCGAAAAGCGTCAGGAAATAAAATTTATTCACAGTTAACGGTTCCGCTATAGATTTATACTATTTTAGCAGTTCAAAAATCATCATCCGCATTATGTTAAAGCAATTTTCGGCAGTGTTGCCGCTTCTACTTTTGGGCATGGTATCATGCCAGTCAAAACCAACATCAACTGATAAAGCAGCCGCTGATAGCGCAAAAACCGCTACCGAAGAAACATCATCGCCGGCGGTAAAACTGGCTACCGGCCCTATTGATAAAGCCGCTGTACTGGCACGCAAGCAAGTGCCCATTGTTTGCTACCACCAAATACGCGATTGGAAAGCTACCGACTCTAAAAACGCCAAAGACTACATCGTACAGATCGCTGCTTTTAAAGAGCACATGAAAATGCTGGCCGATAGTGGTTACCATACCATCCTGCCCGATCAATTGTACAACTACCTTGTTACAGGTGCCCCGCTGCCCAAAAAACCCATCATGCTAACGTTTGATGATACTGATATTGATCAGTATACCATTGCCGCGCCGGAAATGAAGAAGTATGGCTTTAAAGGCGTTTTCTTTGTGATGACGGTATCTATTGGCCGCCCGCATTACATGACTGCCGAAATGATCAAAAAACTGTCAGACGACGGGCATGTAATATCAAGCCACACCTGGGACCATCACCGTGTAGATAAATATTCGCACAATTCTAACCTGGTTATAAAAGGCCTTAACGGTAAAATAACCAACCGCCCGGTTGACGATTGGGTTACCCAGATAGATAAACCAACCAAAAAATTAGAGGAAATTACCGGTAAAAAGATCCAGTACTTTGCTTACCCGTTTGGCATCTGGAAAAAACCTGTATTGCCGGAGCTTGATAAAAAAGGCTTTAAGATGGCTTTCCAGTTAGCTGATAAGCGCGATCCTGATTATCCACTGCTAACCGTTCGCCGTATTTTAGATAGCGGTTACTGGAGCACAAAAACATTCAGCAACAGTATCAGAAATAGCTTCTAATATAAAACGCGAGCAATGAAGTCCTTAATTGTATGCTTTTTAGTTTTTGCTTTTTTTGATGCAAAGTCGCAACATCTGATTGATAGAAGTGAGAAAGAGGTAATAGAAGCTGTTAAAAAGCAACATGGCATTATTAAAAAAAGACGTTCAGTAGATAAATATGGTTTCAGTTCTGTTGCATTTAATTACCCCGATAATATTAAACTAAAAAAAGGAATATATTTTTCACTTTTTAATTTTAAGAACAATAAGTGCACTGAATACACTGAAAATTATGCCGGTGCTGAAGCTATAAACGAGCAACAATCAAAATTGAATATTAATAATTCGGGATTTAAACGCGATGGCGACAATTTGAAATGGATAAGTAACGATAAAGAATGCCAAATACATATTTCAGAATATTTCAACAATGGGCAACCAACCGGCAGATACGTTTTAACAGTTTCAGGAAAGAATACTATGTTCTTTGAATAATCCTTACTTTTAAGAATGACAATCACTCTGCGCTTTATCCTGTTCATACTTGTTGCAACAGCTTTCGCCGCTTGCCAAAACAAACCCGAAACCCCTGTAGTAAACCAAACCGAGCTATCAAAACAAATCATCGACGAGCATTTTCGCTATTTAAACGATAAAGACCTGAAGAGCCTGATAGCGCAGTATGATGGTAAAGCCAAAATAACCACTACTGATTGGGATGGAGAAACCACAGGCCCAAAAGGTGCCGATGAAATTTTCCACCAGGCGTTTTATGTATCACCTGATGCAAAGTATTTGGTAGACAATATGATCAATACAGATTCGACCGTGGTGGTAGAATATGATGTAGTTGGCCTGAAGGAAAAAGCCGGAAGCCCGGTGCGTTATGACCTGCGGAATGCCAGTATCTTTAAAATAAAAAACGGCAAAATTGTTGGTGAAGCAACTTATTCAAATCCGAGGTTATACCATAACAAGTAGAATTTTTTGATAACAATACATCAAAAAGAAAGCCTTTCCATTTTGGAAAGGCTTTGTCAGTTTATAAATTTTCGCCAGATGGCCCCTGCCCTTTGTTGGAAGTGTCATCTTCAGCTGTGTCGCCGCCACCTTCATTATCATTTTCCGGCGTTACGGTTGGCACTTCTTTGGCCAGATCCGGATTATCGGTTTGTTGTTTTAATGTATCGTTACCTACGTTAGCAACGTTTCCTTCGGTATCATGATTCTGACCCTGGCCGTTGGCCCTGTCAAATCCTTCTGGTTTGTTTTCCATAATATATGTGGTTATTTAGCTTCTACTGACTCTTCTTCTTTGGCAGTTACAAAGGCAATGGCCTCATCTAATTGATTTAAGGCAAAGCCCTTTGATTTACCCGGTACAAAATAAGTGAACGCGTTTGTAAACCACTGCACACCTTTTTGGTCGCTTACTACGGCGATCTTGTTCCACTTGGTAAAATTCTTCAGCCCCATTTTTATATCATCCCACCAGGCACCGGCCGTCCAGTTACTTACATCTGTTTCCAGCACCAACAGGTAATTTATTTCACCCTGTCGCGCCACAAGTTCATCTATTCGCGGCAGCAATACTCTCTCCATGTCTTCTTTGGTCACCTCGCCTATGGCATGTATACCAACTACGTGAGGCTCCAGGTCTTTTATAAATTGTAGCATGATTAGTTTTCGTTTGTATATACATACCAAAAGCCATACCATTATTCAAAAGAAATTTATTTAATAGTTATTTAAATTATTGGCAATGGCTATCGCATTCAAAAACATAGCTTTATAGTATCTTTGTGCTATGCAGCAAAACCTGTCGGCATATTCGCAAATCATAAAAGCAGAGGCTAAAAACCTGGGCTTTTTGTTCTGTGGAATAGCCAGGGCAGAGTTTTTAGAAGATGAAGCACCCCGGTTGGAAGCATGGCTTAACAAAGGCATGCACGGCGAAATGCGCTACATGGAAAACTACTTCGATAAACGCCTCGACCCTCGTTTACTTGTAAACGGCGCAAAGTCTGTTATATCACTCGGATTGAATTATTACACAGATACCGGCCAACAAGACCCTCTTGCGCCCAAGATCTCTAAATACGCTTATGGCGCTGACTACCATAGCGTTATAAAAGATAAATTAAAGCAGTTATTAGAGATCATCAACCAAAAAATTGGTGAGGTTGGCGGCCGGGCCTTCGTAGACTCGGCACCGGTGCTGGATAAAGCCTGGGCCAAAAAAGCCGGTGTGGGCTGGGTAGGTAAAAACAGTAACCTCATCAGCAAACAAGTGGGTTCGTTCTTCTTTTTGGCCGAGCTGATCGTAGACATCGAACTGGAGTATGACATTGAACCCACGGCCGACCACTGCGGCACCTGCACCCGTTGTATTGATGCCTGCCCTACTGATGCCATAGTCGGCCCTTACGTGGTTGATGGCAGCCGTTGCATCTCTTACCTCACCATAGAACTCAAGAACGAGATACCGCAGGAATTTAAAGGCAAAATGGATAACTGGATGTTTGGTTGCGACATTTGCCAGGATGTTTGCCCCTGGAACCGTTTTTCGGTCATCCACAACGAGCCGGCATTTACCCCACACCCCGAATTACACGGCCTTAAAAAAGAGGACTGGGAAGATATTACCACCGATGTATTCCAAAAGGTATTTAAAAACTCGGCAGTGAAAAGAACTAAGTTTGAGGGTTTGAAGAGGAATATTGAATTCCTTCGTAAATGTGATTAGAGATTAGAAATGCACTTAGGTCAACTAATCTCTAACCATAAATCTCTAATTTTATTACCCTTTCTTAAATTTCATGGCCAGCTGTGCCAGCATATCATCATCTACAGGTTTTGCCGGTTCTTCCTTCTTTTTGTAGGGTTGCTGGTTTAATTGAGGGCTGCTTTTAGGGCTGTTGTTCTGGAAAGCCGGCCTGGGCGCTTGTTGTTGTTGTTGCGCGGGTGCCTGGGTTTGCTGCGCAGGCCTGGCTTGCTGGCGTTCGGCTGCTTTTTTGGCATTCCAACGTTTGTATATTTCCTCAAGCTTACGTTTGGTGTACAAGGGAAAATCGCCCTGCATCATCCATGAATAATAGCTTGGCTCAACATTAAATACATCCTCTACACGTTTGCCTTTATGTTTACCAAAGTTTATCAATTCTTCGCCCTGCTCGTTATAAACCATGCGTCCGGCAAAGTCAACCGGACGGCTAAGGTTGGTAAATTTATGCAAGGCCTCAACATCGCCCACAACCGGGATACTTTTATTGCCCTTTTTATCTTCCCATTCCTGGTTCTCATAACGCTCTATCTGTGCCAGCAAAACTTCCATAGTGGCGCGGGTATCAGCCTCTGCCGAGTGCGCGTTTACAATCTGCTTATCGCAATAAAACTGGTAAGCTGCTTTCAGCGTACGCTGCTCCATCTGGTGAAAGATGTTTTGTACATCCACAAAATGGCGGCTGTCAAGATCAAACTGCACGCCTGCGCGTAGAAACTCTTCCATTAACATCGGGATGTCAAACTTATTGGAGTTATATCCGGCAAGGTCGCTGTCGTGAATAAAGTCGGCAATTTCCTGACCAAGGTCATGAAAGCGCTTTTCATCCTTTATATGCTCGTCGTAAATACCATGCACCAATGACGACTCCAGCGGGATAGGTATGCCCGGGTGTATACGCCAGGTTTTAACATCTTCGCTGCCATCGGGGTTAAGCTTAATAACAGATATCTCTACTATACGGTCGGCACCTATATTGGTACCGGTTGTTTCCAGGTCGAAAAAGGCCAAAGGCCGTTTTAATTGTAATTTCATTTTTGCTTATCAGTACTACAAAGGTGGTAAAACTCTTAAAATTATCGGCACACTATTTTTGGTGTAAAATATTGGTTAATTATTCATATTTTCAGGTCTATTGATTACAACCTAAACTACATGAATAAATTTTTACTTAACCTGCTGGTATTCATTTCTTTTACTACCCTTGCTTATGCACAGGATTTCCCTTACGGTAAATTCACCGTTGAAGAAATGCAACTCAAAAACTACAAAAACGATACTTCGGCCCATGCCGTAGTGCTAAACGAGTTTGGTTCATCGCGCATTGATATAGCTGCCGACGACCATATTAAGATCTTTTTTAAGTATCACACCAAAATAAAAATACTGGATACAAAAAGCTTTGATAAAGGTACTGTTACCGTATCATTTTACGATAGCGATGACACACATGATGAGGTTACTGATATAAAAGGTATTACTACTTATACAGATGAGAATGGTGCCATAAGAACCGCCGAACTGGAACCATCTAAAATATACACCACAACGGAAAACAAATACTGGAAAACGGTAAAGTTCGCGATGCCTAACCTTCGCCCGGGTTGTATAGTTGAGTATACCTATACTAAATTAATACAGGGCTTTGGCAGGTTGCCCGCATGGGAGTTTCAGGACGACATTCCTAAGGTAAATTCGCAATACGAAGTACACATCCCCGCATTCTGGACGTTTAACGCCATGATACGCGGCCCGCTTAAACTTACCAATAGTAAAGCCACTGTAGAAAAAGAATGCTTTAGCAGCCACGGCTCTAAATGCGATTGCTCTTACCTCATCTATGGCATGACCGATGTACCGGCATTTATTGAAGAAGATTACATGACATCTTCAAAAAACTTCCTTTCGGCAGTTTACTTTAACCTCGAGGAGTGGACAAACCCTTACACCGGTGTTAAAAATAAGGAAACCAAGGAATGGAAGGATATCGACTATAACTTTAAACACGGCGAATACTTTGGTTCGCAAATAAAAAAGAACCTGCTTAACCCCTACATAGCGCCGGTAATTGCAGGTAAAACATCTGAAATGGATAAGGCCGTAGCCATTTACAGGTACATACAAAAAAATATAAAATGGAATGAGATCTACTCACGTGGCAGCGATGGCGTAAAGAAAGCGCTTGATAAACATACGGGCGATGTGGCTGATATTAATTTAGCCTTAACGGCAGCTTTAAATTCGGCAGGCATAAAAACCGATGCAGTACTTTTATCTACACGCGGCAATGGTTTGGTTAACAGGCTGTACCCGGTAGAAAATGAATTTAATTACGTTATAGCTAAAGCAACAGTAGGCAACGAAACTTATCTGCTTGATGCTACCGACCCACTACTGCCATTTGGTATGTTGCCGGTTAAATGCCTTAACGACCAGGGCCGGGTAATGAGCCTTGATAAACCATCGTACTGGATTGACCTTGTTGCAAAACAAAATCAGAACACTACCAGTAATTTAGACCTTACTTTAGAGGCCAATGGCAAGCTTAAGGGCACTATTACCACCTATTCAATAGGTTACGCGGCTTTTAATAAACGTAAAGAGATCAAGAAATTTAACACCGTTGATGAATACGTAGAAAACCTGGATGAAAAACTGGTTAGGACAAAGATACTGAAATCTAACATCACCAATGTAGATAGCCTTGATAAGCCGCTTGGCGAACAATACGAAGTTGAAATTGATGTATTTGATAACCTCAATCATAACCGTCTGGCTTTTAACCCTGTTTTGTTTAACAGGTATACTACTAACCCATTTAAATTACAGGAGCGCGCCTACCCTGTAGATTGGGGCGTATCATCAAACGACAGGTACACATTATCTATGCGGTTGCCGGCCGGCTATGCAATTGAAAGCTCGCCACAAGCGGGTGGTATTGCCTTGCCTAATAACGGGGGCAAATTTTTAACAGAGTTTAATGGCGCGGATAATGTATTTACTTATTCAAATGTGATACAGTTCAACAAATCTGTTTACGCGCCCGAAGAATATCCATACCTAAAAGAATTGTACAACAAAATAATCGCGTCGGAAAAAACCGAGATAGTGATCAGGAAAAAGTGATGAAGAAGGTTTTTATTTTATTGGTTTTATTATGCGCGACCATATTAGCCAATGCACAGGTAAACTACGAGGTAAGCAAAATACCCAAAGAACTGCTTCCCTATGCAAGCGCCGTAATACGCGATCAATCCGTTTACACTCAGGTTGATGGCGGCAATACGTTGTACCATATTAAAACCGCTATAACCGTATTAAATAAAAATGGCGACGACCTTGCACACATAGCCGTATGGTACGATAGAAGTAATGTAATTAAGGGTATTAAGGGTACTGTTTATGATGAATTTGGCAAGCTAATTAGTAAATTTTCTGAAAAGAATTTTGAGGACCAGGATGCTTCAAATGATTTTTCGCTGTTTGAAGATTCGCGGGTTAAGCACTATATCCCGTCGATAGGTTCATATCCTTATACCATTGAGTATGAATACGATCTTAAATCAAAGCAAACCCTAAACTTTCGCGATTGGAAACCTAACCCATACCCGGGCCTTGCTGTAGAGAAAAGCTCCTACACGTTTGCCTGCAAACCCAATTTTACAATACGGTATAAAGAAATAAACATGCCTGCCAAAATGGTAGCCGGCACTACTAAAGATGGGCTTAAAACTTACACCTGGCAACTAAACAACCTTAAAGCCGTGCGTAACGAACCTTACAGCCCTATTAAGGACACCTATTTAAGCACAGTAAAAATTGCCCCTAAAGATTTTGTTTACTCGGGCATCGCCGGCAGTTTTACCAACTGGAACGAACTTGGCCGCTGGAATTATGAGAAACTGCTGGCAAACAGGCAAACCCTCCCGCCGGCTACCATAGCACAAATAAAAGATATTACTAACGGCATTACCGATGTAAAGCAAAAGGCTAAAAAGATCTATGAGTATATGCAGGGTAAAACCCGCTACATAAGCGTACAGGTGGGTATTGGGGGCTACCAGCCATTCCTGGCCAGCGATGTAGACAGGCTTAGCTATGGCGATTGTAAAGCGCTGGTGAACTACACCCAGGCACTGTTAAAGGCTGTGGATATAGAATCGTGGTATTGCGTTGTTGAAGGCGATAATGCCAAAATTAGCTTGATAGATGATTTTGCAAGCATGGGCCAGGGTAACCATGTTATACTTTGCCTGCCTATAAAAAACGATACTACGTTTTTAGAGTGCACCAATCAAAAGATCCCGTTTGGCTTTTTAGGCGACTTTACCGATGACCGCACCGTACTGGCCTGCACCCCCGAGGGCGGCAAACTACTGCATACGCCAAAATATACCGCTGCCGATAACCTGCAAACCCGTAAAGCCAATTTGGTAATAGCGCCAGACGGCGAACTTAGCGGAACTATAACAACTATTTACAAAGGCACACAATATGATAACCCCGAAAGCCTTGTTGATGAGCCCTTAAAAGAACAAATAAAGTCCATTCAAAAGATGTATGGGCATATTAACAACCTTAACGTAGAGAAACTGGAAATTAAACAGGATAAAAAACAAATGCCTGTGGCAACCGAAAACCTTGTATTTAACGCCAACGAATTTGCATCTCGGGATAATGGTAAGCTATACTTTTCAATCAACCCGTTAAACCGCAGCAGCAGCATTCGGGATATACGTAATCGTACTACCCCGGTATATATTAACCGGGGCTATACAGATGAAGATGAAATAATTTACACCCTGCCCGCCGGATATAAACCGGATATGGAGCCGCTGAATGTAAACATGAGCAAGGCATTTGGCAAATTTAAGATGAGTACCGTTTTTGCTGATGGAAAGCTAACCGTTAAACGCATGGTTGAACTTACCGATGGCACCTACAGCAAAGATACCTACTCAGATCTGGTAAAGTTTTACCAGGAGATTGCTGATGCCGACAATTATAACATGGTTTTGGTAAAAAACTAATTAACTGAAGATGATGATACCGAGGATGATACCAACTATCATGATAATATATAAGAGTATTTCATTACCTGCGTAACGCTTATATTTAGTCCAGAAAGAGTAGTCGTTTTTTTGATCAGGCATTTGGCACAAAATTATGAAATTATATTTTAGCAATGAATATTAAAGAAGAAGAGGAAATTAAACGGGAGTTTCAGCTGGAGCGCGTGATCCTGTTCAGCGATGCGGTTTTCGCTATTATCATCACCATTATGGTGCTGGAGATTAAATTACCTGAAGGCCTGCGCCATGCCGGGAGCGAAAAGATCAGGGAGGCTTTTTTAGAACTGATCCCTAAGTTATTGGGGTACATTACGGCTTTCTTTTTTGTAGGGATGTTTTGGGCCAAGCATTTAAAGCTATTTAGTTATTTAAAAGACTACACTACCACGTTAATAGTTTACAACCTCGTTTTCCTGTTCTTCATATCATTATTTCCATTCGCGGTATCTATCATGACGGGGACCCTAAGCCCATCTAATGCCATTGGCTTAATGGTTTATTTTATTGTAATTGGCCTGAGTATGTTGTCGCAAACGCTGCTTGCCGGTTACCTTGTGCGACATGCTCATGAAATTTGCTACTACCCTGCCGAGATTGAAAAAAACCTGCAATGGAAAGCTCAACGGGTAAACTATGTTTCTTTACCGATATTATTTGCTTATCTGTCTGCATGCCTGTATTACGGTGTAAAACCCGAACTTTATGGCTTTGGCTTTATTGTTTGGGGCATCATCATATCCCGCATCCGCAAAAAATATTACCCGTCGGCAAATGACGATATGCCGCTGATAGCAAGATTATTTAGCTCAAGGAAAAAGCAACTTGTAAAAGATGTACCACCCATCGACTAATCTACCTGCGCCGAAGTAGGCTCAATTATCGACCCGCCACGCGAGAAGAACTTATAGATGCCGTTATCATGCAGGCGGGCTACCATTACCCCTTTGCGGGTACTTGCATGTACAAAGTATCCGTTTTGGAGGTACACGCCTACATGGCTAAACTGTTTACCGTCGAAGTCAAAAAACACAAGGTCGCCTTCTTTTAATTCTTCCTCGTATTTGCGTTTAATTACCTGCACTTGTTTACTTGTCATTCGTGGCAGGGTAATGCCGTAAACTTGCTGTTCTAACAAAAGGGCCAGGCCAGAACAGTCTATACCATTTTTATCCAAACCTCCAAACCGGTAAGCAGTGCCATACCATTCATCAATAAAACTGTATAGCCGCCCGTTTTGGATATCACCGCGGTCTACCCCCATCAGGGTCGCATACTTCTCAGCTATGTCCTTGTCTGGCTTAACCATAGTGCTTGGGTCGCCATTTTTTACTGTTAATTTCTTAGAATGACAGGCAGATAGCAGTATAGCAGCAGCAAAAAACAGTAAAAGGCGCGAATGGCGAAGTATTAGCATATACTAAAGATATCTTGCGAAATACAAACGTTGCAAGTGGGATTTATAAACATATCAACACGACCATCTATCCTATCCCTTTATAACCCTTTGTATCTCATCCAGCTTCATCAAAGCTTCTACCGGGGTTAGGGTATTTACGTCGAGGTTATTCAGTGTGTCGCGGATTTTCACCAGCACCGGGTCATCTATTGAGAACATTTGCATTTGCACGGCCTGCTTTTGCACCTTGCGGATGCTCTCTTTGATGTGCTCACCGCCAGTGCGTTCGTTCTCCAGTTTCTTTAATATCTCGTTGGCACGGCTCAATACCTTTTGCGGCATACCGGCCAACTTGGCCACATGGATCCCGAAACTATGCTCGCTGCCACCCGGCACCAGCTTGCGCAGGAAAATGACCTGCTGCCCAACCTCCTTAACCGACACATTATAATTTTTGATGCGGTTAAAGCTATTGCTTAACTCATTTAATTCGTGGTAGTGCGTTGCAAATAACGTTTTTGCCCTTGCTGTTGGATGGTTATGCAGGTACTCACCTATCGACCAGGCAATAGAGATCCCGTCGTACGTTGAAGTACCGCGGCCTATCTCATCCAAAAGTATCAAACTGCGGTCGCTGAGGTTATTGAGGATACTGGCCGTCTCGTTCATCTCCACCATAAAGGTAGATTCTCCCGACGACAGGTTATCCGACGCGCCGACACGGGTGAAGATCTTATCTACCAAACCCACAGATGCTGCTTTGGCGGGCACAAAACAACCCATTTGCGCCATCAAAACGATCAGGCCTGTTTGCCTTAACAACGCCGACTTACCCGCCATGTTTGGTCCCGTAATGATTATGATCTGCTGCGAATCCGAATCGAGAAAAACATCATTGGTGATATATTCTTCGCCAAGCGGCAGGTTCTTTTCTATAACCGGGTGGCGGCCGCCTTTTATGTCTAAAACCTTACTATCGTTTACATCCGGTTTAACGTAGTAGTTTTTGATGGATATGGTAGCAAAATTAAGCAGAACATCCAAACGGGCTATCAGGATAGCGTTTAGCTGGATGGGTTTGATATACTCGGCAAGGGCATATAACAGGTCGTTGTAAAGCTTGGTTTCCAAAACCAGTATCTTTTCTTCGGCACCTAAAATTTGCTCCTCGTATTCTTTCAGTTCGGGGGTAATGTAGCGTTCGGCATTTACCAGCGTTTGCTTACGGATCCAATCCGTTGGTACTTTGTCGCGGTGACTGTGCGTAACCTCCAGGTAGTACCCAAACACATTATTGAACGATACTTTTAACGATGGAATGCCCGTTGCTTCTGCCTCGCGCTTCTGAATCTCTAATAGATACCCTTTACCGCCAAAAGCTATTTTGCGCAGGCGGTCCAGTTCCTCGTTAATGCCCTCATTCATTACCGAACCTTTAACCATCATTACAGGTGGCTCGGGGTGCAGCTCGCGGGCTATTTTTTCGCAAATGGATGTACAGGGGTTTAGCTGCTCGCCAATAGCCCTCATTGGCTCACTTGCCGACTCCATCGTAAGCTTTTTAATGCTCTCGATAGCTACCAAAGCTTTCTTAAGCTGACAAACCTCGCGCGGGTTCGCTTTTTGCAGTCCGATCTTAGAGATCAGCCGTTCCAGGTCTCCAATCTGGCGGATCTGGTTTTGCAGGGTTTCGCGCAATTCCTCCTGTTGTATCAGGTACTCCACCACGCCAAGGCGATCTTGTATGGGCTTGATTTCTTTCAGCGGCATCACTATCCAACGGCGCAGCATACGTGCCCCCATGGGCGAGCAGGTATGGTCTAACACATCAACCAAAGTAAAGGCATTCTCGTTCGATGAGCCCACCAGTTCAAGGTTACGGATGCTGAACCTATCCAGCCAAAGGTACCTGTCTTCTTCTATCCTGCCAATGGCCGAAACATGTTGCAGGTTGCGATGTTCGGTTTCGTTGAGGTAGTGCAGCGCCACACCGGCAGCAACAATGCCTAAATTAAGTTTCTCGATACCAAAACCCTTAAGCGATTTTACACCGAAATGCTTCAACAAGGTTTCGTACGCGTAATCGCCACTGTAAGGCCAATCGTCGAGCGTGTAGGTGTAATAGCGGTCGCCGTAGGTATCTTTAAAATCATGCTGGCGGCTGCGTGGAAAGATCACCTCGCTTGGCGCATAGCTTTGCAAAAGTTTATCGATATAACCGGTATTGCCCTGGGCGGTAAGGAACTCGCCTGTGGAAATATCTATCAGGGCGATACCTATCGAATTCTTCTCGAAATATAACGAAGCCAGGTAGTTATTGCTTTTTTGCTGCAGGATGTTATCGCTGGTGGCAACGCCGGGGGTAACCAGTTCGGTAACACCGCGTTTAACTATGCCTTTAACCGATTTTGGGTCTTCCAGCTGGTCGCAAATGGCAACACGCTGGCCTGCACGCACCAGTTTAGACAGGTAAGTATCCAGTGAATGGTGCGGAAAACCGGCCAGCTCTATATGCGAGGCGGCACCATTGGCCCGGCGGGTTAATGTAATACCCAAAATACCCGAGGCTTTGATGGCATCGGCGCCAAAGGTTTCGTAAAAATCGCCCACGCGAAACAGCAGCAAAGCACCGGGATACTTAGCCTTTATGGCGTTGTATTGCTGCATTAAAGGGGTTTCTTTGGTTTCGCTCTTAGCCAAGTTTATGTATGGTTTTAATAATCTGCTAAATTAATCGATTGCCTCCGGAATAAGGGAATTGTGGAAAAGTTATATCAATGTGAACAGTGTAAGCTAAATTAACTGAACAGATAATATTAGTTAAAATACTTCTAATTGAACACCCGCTATGTTTTAAAAGTTAACTTTTATTCAACTTTTAAAACTTTTTGGAATACACATAGTTGTATCATTATCACTCTTTTAATCACTACAATACGTTAATATGAAAGCCGCTACCTCCCAAATGCGGGTGCTTGATAGTCACCGTTTGATGAATGAGCAGTCAATCAGAAAAGTTTTCTTGAACAGCCTTGACAATATTTATTGTATTAAAGAATACCTGGTAGACAATTTACCCATTGTTGCCAACAGTGCCAGTTTCAAAAACCTCAAAAACGCGATATTGGAAAGTGTAGACGAAGTTAAGGAACAAGTTGCGCGGTTGAAAAGCGTTTTTGCCCTACTGAACGAAGAACACAAACCCAGCCACTGCTTAGGGTTAAAAGCATATTTGGTTGAGGCTTACCGGGCCAGTAAACAGCCGGGCCTGACTGATTCTGAATCGGACTTTATAATCCTTTATCATTTAAAGGTGCTTGAGGGTATGGAGATAGTTTCCTATAACAACCTCTTTGAAATGGCCGGCACTATGCGTAATCGCGAACTTGGGATCCTTTTAAAACAAAACCTGGACATGGCTAAAGACAATAAGGAACTATATGACATGATCAGTACCGAGTATTTAGCATAGCGGTTTACGGGGTGTCCCACTATTTATGACGCACCCCGGAACACAACAATAACTAATTTATAATCAGTTATTTATGAATTTACTAAAATTTGTTTTAGTTAAAGTTTCAATACACATTAGTATAGCTATATAACTATACCACAAATATTTAAATAAATTACGCAAAGTGTCTCACTTGTTAAAAAATGGGACAGAATGGGACACCTGATTTTAGATTTTAGAATTACGATTTTGGATTTGGGCCTTTTTGATATAGATTAGTACTGAATGAGGTTTACATTTGAGATTTTAGAGCTTTAATTTATGCTTTACCGCTATCTGTTAGCTATCCTCTAACCCTGCCTTTTCCTCATAAGAAAGATTTAGATCTTCGGCAATTGTATCTGCTTTAGGCTTTAGTGTAATAAAGTATATGATGATAGCACCGGAAATTAGCAGGAATATCAAATTAGCTGTCAGAAAATAGCAAACGATACAGAACAGCGACGGCCCTTCTAAAAGCGCATACCGGATGATCAGCGCTGATTGGTAAGTTGTGAACTTCTCTGCGAAGGTCGCTTTTTTAGCTGAAACGCCCGATACCTGTTTATAAAGTAAATTACCTACAAAAAATCCGCCTACAGTTAATACTATCGCGATTAACAGAAACTCTTTGTCTTTTGAGGTATCAAAACCATTTCTGGTATTGTTTAGGAATATAGTTACAACAGCGAACAGGCATTGCCCGGCAAGCAAGGCCAGGTGAATGATCTTAATTACTTTAAAGCTTGGCTTAGAATTGGCTTGTGATGGCTGATTAAAGTTCATCAATTAAGATAATCTTTTGGAATGTGTTATTGGCAATGCTGTTAGGTACAAATATTTATAATAAGCACGTGAGCAAATTCAATCTCAGGAATATGTGCTAACGTTATTCGAGGGCTTTATTTTCTTGAAAAATAAAAGTTAATTCTTCTACATTTTTTGTAAAAACCAAAAACTCTTGGTCTTTACTTTGTATAGCAAATGCTTTAGCGCATCCAAGTGCAAATTTGAATTTTTTAACAAAAAGTTCAAATTCTTTCTCTTCGGCCTCTGCATGTAGTTTTCTCGCTTCGGCTATTTGCTTAGCCTTTTCAGCTAAAATGTTCTCAATCTCAGCGAGCATTTTATGGTTTTCAATCGACGGTTTTTCAAGTTTAGCATTTGCAAATTCGATTAAATTTGACGATGCTCGCCCAATTTCATCTTTTAAACTTGCACCTGTTTTCACGTTTATGTTAAACTCAAGCGCATCCATAATCAAGTCTGTAAGTTTAGACTTCATCTTCGACCAAATCTGCGGATTTGAGCCTTCTACATCAATTTTAACGTAGGATTTCGTTTCTTGATTTTCGTCTTCCTGATACATTACGCTAAAAATAATGTTTTATCAAACTGGTTCATTCCCGAAATTTTTAAGTAATCACCAGAAATATTTGAATACAAATCAGATAGTAAAGAAATCATCTCCTTAATTTCAACGTGAGAAAATTCTGAAGTATCAAAAATCAAGCTAACTGGAGCAGTATCTAAACACTCATTTACATACACGTTATTTACTTTATAAGTCTCTTTACTTTTAACGTCAAAATCAGTTCCCTCCTCGATTTGCAAATTGGAGAAATATTCATTTTGATTTAATAGGGTTTGTAATGTGCTATAAGTGAGCTCATAATTGATTAGAGTTTCCGCTGCAAAATTATCTTCATCACGTAAAATCGACAGTAGCAAGTGAACGCTGGTAATTGATGAACTTGAATTTATTTTAGCTTCGAGGTAAGTAAGCTTTAAAACCTTTTCGGCTTGCTTTGTCAAAGGAACGCTAAGAGTAGTTTTTTCGTTGTAATTTAACTCAATCAGCTTTTTAGATATTTTATTCTTTAACTCCTTTAAATTTATATTTGAAAATCTAAGTACTTGTAAAGCTGAGTTTTTGACGTTATCATCTCTAAGAATACCTAATAACAGGTGTTCAACTCCAATGTAATCGTTTCCAATACGAAGTGCTTCTTCTCTTGAATACTGTATAATATCCTTAACAGTAGGTGTGAATTTGGCTTCCATATTTGTAAATATAAAAATTATAATTAATTCATGTCGTCAAATTTCAGTTAATGACGATGAATTATTTTTGCTGTGAAGAAAGCGCTGCCCTGCTCGTGTAGGGGTTGCTTCGTGCCTCAATAACGAGGTAGATATGTAAAAGCCACAGAGTAAACTCTATGGCTTTGTAAAAATTCCCGTTAGTTAGTGCTTGAACTTAAACGGTTTTCATCTCTTTATTCCTTCTCAAAATCGACATAAAAAAGCCGATGATCATAATAATGGTACCTGCCCACAGGAAGTTGATGTATGGGAACTCGATGGCTTTCATCACAATGAATTTCTTTTTGCTTTCCGGCTGTTGGTAAACGGTTATCTCTACCTTGCCATCTGCCAGGGTTTGGCCGGGAATGATTTTAGTGAAACGCAATTTTAAACCCGCGTCCTCTACTTTTTTACCGAAATCGAATACGGCACGGCCTTTTATCATGTACACCGGCTCGCTTTGGTATTTTTTACCATGTGTTATAATTTCCAGCTGCGCGCCAACGGCAACATCTTTATCGGTAATAGGGATATTTTGGAGCTTAACGTTTCTGTTTAAGCCTTTTAAAACAATCACACCGTCGCGGTAACTCATGGTATCGCCAATGGCTATCTCGTGCGCTACAGGGGCGTCGTATTCCTTCTCATCGTGTTCGTCGCCATGCTGTGCCTCTTCCTCCTTTGGCCCGGTGGTGATCACGTTAGTCATGGTGATATGGGTGTACAGGTCATGAAACAGGTAATGCTTGGTATCCGGCGTTGAGGACATGCCGCCCTGCGCCTGTATCACATTAGGCCTTAAGGTAAAGGCTTCGGTTTGCTTACCATCCTTAATTCGTTTATAATCAATATTAAAGAAGTGGCTTGCGCCCTCAATGGTATCGCCGGTAAAGGTTACCATGTATTCGCCCATTTTTAGCGGCTCGTTCTTATAAAGCAGAATGTTCTCTTTAGGGTTTTCGTCTTTGGCAAACTCAGCGCTGTATTGCTCGCCCGTAAGGTTTTCTGATACCACCTTTTTTGTACCCGCAGATATTAGGCCGCCTACCAGCAGCAGGCCAAAACCAATGTGCGCCACAGCCGAACCCGCAAGCTTAAATTTGCCTTTTATAGCATCGGCCAATATTTTACCGTTGCCAACAATGGTGTAAACTGAGCATAACATTACAATAATGAACACAACATTCAGTTTGTAAAAGCCCGTAGCGTAAACAATCAACGCGGTTATGAGCGCGGCAAACCCAAGATACACCAGCGTGGTAATAAAGAAGCGGGTGGTATCGGTCTTTTTATATTTAAGGAACTGCGCGAAGCCGCTTAGCAAAGCAATGATGACCGCGAACGACGCCTGGATAACGTTATAATGTTTAACAGGATCAGTAGGCGGGGCCAGCTTTGTGCCAAACATCAGGTTCCAGACAGGTACCGATGTTACAATTACCAGGTGGAAACAAGACAAGCCAAGGAATATAGCCCCCACAAACATCCAGAACTCGCGCGAGTAAGTTTCTTCATCCTGCTTGGTTATAGGCATTTCCTTAAAGCGCGAGATAAGCAGGTAAAAGGTGATACCCAGGAAAACGAAGAGGCCGATAACCAACTGCCAGAACAGGCCAAGATCGGTAAAGGCGTGTACGGACGATTCGCCCAGCACCCCGCTCCTGGCCAGGAATGATGAATACCAAACCATCACAAAAGCCACCAACGTTAAAAACGTAGCGGTAAAGTATGAGTGGCCCGTGTTTTTAAATACAATAAGTACGTGTACAGCGGCAACCAAAATTAACCAGGGGAAGATAGAAGCGTTCTCTACCGGGTCCCAAGCCCAAAAGCCACCAAAGTTTAACGACTCATAAGCCCAAAACGAACCCATGATAACACCTGTGCCCAGCACCATACAAGAGAATAAGGCATAAGGGATAGCAGGCTGTACCCACTCTTTGAAACGCTTTTGCCATAAGCCGGCCACCGCGTAGGCAAATGGCACAACTAACGATGCCGAACCCAAAAACAGTGTTGGCGGGTGGATGATCATCCAGTAATTTTGCAACGAAGGGTTCATGCCCTTACCGTCTTTTATAAACGAAAGGTAATTAGGGTTCTGGAAGATAGGCCCTTCGATACCAGAGTTACGCAGCAGCATAAACGGCGAACTGCCAATGTGCGCGCTGCCAATTTGCAAACCCAATATCATAGTACCCAACACCACCTGCGATAAGGCAAGCGTTGTCATGACAGGTTTTTCCCATGATTTTGCCTTCCAGATAAGGATGTTGCCTAACACGGCTTCCCAAAACATCCACAGCAAAAAGCCACCCTCCTGCCCGTTCCAAAAGCCCGAGATAAGATAGTAGGTAGGCAGGTCTTTTGATGTGTACGACCACGCGTAATGATATTCGAAATAATGATTGTAGAGAATATAGAAAAGGCAAACACCCATGCCTATTATAGCAACGGTGTTCAGCATATAACCTATACGGCCAAGGCGTAACCATGAGTTATCGCTCTTGGCAACAGTTTCCTGCGTGGCAAAGAAATAACAGATAAATGAAAAAAAGGCTGCACCAAATGCAAGTACGACAAAAAACTGGCCCAGCTGCCCGGGTAACAGGTGCTCGCCTTTAAAAACTGTATCCATTAAAATTGATTATATGCTGGCGCTCTTTTTAGCGCTCACTTCGGTAACATTAAGTTTGTTGTCCTGGTATTTAGACGGGCATTTCATTAAAATCTTAGAAGCGTGAAATTCGCCGCCGGTCATCTTGCCGGTAAGTACAATTTGCTCCGAACGCTCAAAATCCTGTGGCTTAGTGCCATTATAAATAACCTTGCACTCCTCCCCTTTGTTGTCTTTCATGTAAAAAGAGAAGTAATTAGCATCTTTAGTGGCATCATAAAACAACTCTTTGGTTTTATTTAAACGGCCAACCACATGCAATTCGCTTTTGGTAGTTTTTGCATCATTAAAAGAACCGTAAGTACTTGTATTTGAGTAGGTGCTGATAATAACCGCGATAGCGATTGCGATAACAACAATACCTATAATAGAGCTTTTCTTCATTGATCGATATTTACAATGGATTACAATTGCAAAAATACAAAACGCAAAGCTAAATAAGTTTATTACAAGGGATATATGTTATTTAGAATTATTATGGATAAGGTTAGAGAGTAGAGGTTAGAGAGTAATGCTTATCTGCAAACTTTGTTTTGATTTTCAACTAATCTCTAATTAACTAATCTCTATCTTAGCCCTATTAAAATCTCTTTATAAATATTCTGCTTCTTACAATGCCTTCATAGGCAGTGTATCTTTTGTGCCATCCTATCCGGCACGAACCATCTATTACTTTACATTTTTTAAGAGGACAAATGAAAACTATACATACTGTCGCCCTTATCGGCGGCACAGGCAAGGCAGGTAAATTCCTGCTGAAGCAATTATTGAAACAAAAGTTTCGCATTAAACTATTGCACCGCAAGCCAGAAACGCTTGAGCTAAGCGATCCGCTTATAGAAATTATCAAAGGCGATGCACGCGACTACGAGGCCATACATACCTTGCTGCAAGGCTGCGATGTGGTGCTAAGTTGCCTTAGTCAGCCAGCAGGAGAGCCAACTATTTTTAGTGATGCTACCCGCAATATCATTAAAGCGATGGAAGCTCAACACATTAGCCGTTATATTACTATCGCCGGGTTGAACGTAGATACTCCATTCGACCAAAAGAGCGAAACAACGCAATTCGGAACCAGGTGGATGTACGAAAACTTTCCATCAACCACCAAAGACCGGCAGGCAGAATACCAGCTATTAGCCAATAGCCATATCAATTGGACTATGGTACGCCTGCCCCTCATCCACCAAATAGATAACGTAAGCAAGATAAAAGTTAGCTTAACTGATTGCCCCGGCAACGGTATTAGTGCCAATAATCTGGCGCTGTTTATGATTGCGCAATTAAATAGTACGGAGTTTATAAAGCAAGCGCCTTTTATTGCTGATAAGTAATTATATAACAACAGAGCGCAAAAAAGGCGCTCTGTTACTATTTAAAGAGTTTGTAGTTCCTGTACCAGTAACTCTTGATAAATCCCCATTTATATTCTTTATAATTATCAATGGTTTTTATGGGTAGCCGGCGTATCAAGGTTTCATTTTCACCGCGCTTTTTGTAAATATAAACTCCATCTTTAATTCCATCGTCGCCACATTCATACCCGTTTATAGTACCAATTTTTACAGGTTTAAAATTATCAATGTAAAATAAGTCGCTCGACCAGTTCATGTCGGCGCAACCACTGCGGTGGTAAGAATAGTAATATTTGGTGCCTGGTATGGGCTCTGGTGCCGGGAAAGCATCAAAGCCAACAACCTCCTTAAATGTTTTAACCGCCTTGTCATAAAGCAATAAGCCCCTCACCCCGGGCACATTTTCTGAACGGGTTATCCATATATCCTGATAGCCGTCTTTATTAAAATCTATAAATTTTGCACCACTATTGTACGATGAATCTACAAATACCGTATCATTTTTTGAATCAAAAACACATAAGCCAATTTCCTGGCTACGTTGAAGGGTGAATTTGCGGCCATCTACAATTCCCTTTGTTACATCCCATATTGTATCAATAACTTTTGGGGTAAGCTGTGCTTTAACAAGCAACTCTTTTTTATATATTCTTGTAGATTTAATACCTTTTTTCGCACTTGTATCTTTTTGTTTACAGGCAAAGATAAGGACGATAAAAAAGCAAAACAGAGATTTAGGCATCGGGGTAAATTTGGTATCAAGATAATATAAATATCAGTTCTATTATCTTAGGAACGTAAGTATTAAACAAGAAAAGAGCGCCTTCATCAGGCGCTCTTTTCTCAGAACCATATCACCAAACCAACTTATACCCCACCCCTCTTATATTGATGATCTGGATATTAGGGTCAGCTTGCAAGTGGCGGCGCAGTTTGGTAATAAACACGTCGAGGCTGCGGGCGTTAAAAAAACTGTCATCACCCCAAATATTTTTTAGCAACTCTTTACGGGCTATTACTTCATGCCTGTTTTGGCAAAGCATTTTTAAAATATCACTTTCGCGTGCAGTTATAGGCCAAATGTTTGTGCCCAGTTGCAGGGTATTCTTAGCCGAACTAAAGATCAATTCGCTTATGCGATAATCTTTGTTGATAGTTTTAGGTCTTTCCAGCAGCCTGTTGGCGCTTAAAAGTACTCTTATTCTAATAATCAATTCTTCAACACTAAAAGGCTTCTTTAAGTAATCGTTAGCACCGCTTTCAAACCCGGCAACCACATCCTTGGGTTGCGACTTTGCGGTTAAAAAAATTATAGGTGTTAGCTTATCCGCCTGGCGAATGCGCTTTGCCACTTCAAAACCGTCCATTTTAGGCATCATCACATCCAAGGCCAAAATATCCGGCTTTTTGTGATTATACTTTTGCAGGGCCTGTTCGCCATTGGCGCATAATATCACTTCAAAGCCGCTTACTTCCAGGCTTTCGCGCACAATATGCGCAAGAGCAAGTTCGTCTTCGGCTAATAAAACACTCACTTTATTCATTTTTCAAAGGTATAATAATCACAAATTCGCTGCCCCTACCTAATTCGCTTTTTACGCTTACGCTGCCGCCATGTGCCCGTACTATATATTTAACATAATTAAGCCCTAAACCTGTACCTTTTACATTGTGCACGTTACCTGCGGGTACACGGTAAAATTTATCGAAAATATGGTCAATATGTTCCGCAGGGATACCAATGCCATTATCTTTTATAGTAAACACGGCGTTAGCATTATCCCGTCTAACATCTATTTTGATATCTACCGGCTCTTTTGAATACTTCACAGCGTTATCGATGATATTGGCCAGCACGTTCCTAAAGTGCATCTTATCCGCCTCAAGCGTTGTTATGTTGGATGTGTTATTATAAGTGATGTTTATTGCTTTTTCTGTTTTATGCTTTTCGGCATTAATCAATTCATTGATCAGGTCATCAACGTTTATTTTCTCTCTGTTTAACGCCACTTCCTTACTCTCAAACGCGGCTACATTAAGCACTTTACCCACCAGGTCATTAAGCCTTGCCAATTCGTTGCGCGATGTTTGGAGGTAGCGTTGTGTTTTCTCAGGGTCGTTTAAACCATTGAATTTTTGCAGGCCTTCAATAGCAACAGTTATGGTGGCAATTGGCGTTTTCAGTTCATGGGTCATATTATTAATAAAATCATCCTTAAGTTCGGTAAGCCTTTTTTGGGTAATGATGATCCTGATAATATAATAAAAGCAAAATATGGTAAACAATATTAATAAACCTGATAGCAACAGCGGCAATATCATTTCTTTTAAAACGCCTACCTGTGCCCGGTCAAAAACTGCACGCACAAACAGTTCGTTATTGTGGTTATCTTGTACAAACGAAAAGCCGTGGTATTTATAAAGATATTCCTGCGTTTCGCTATACTGCAGTTCTTTAACGTGATGTATATCGTTGGAAGATGCAGGTATGTGTTGTGTTGATATCTTGAGTTCGAAATTTGATTTTGGGTGTATTTTATTGAGTTCGGCGCGGTAATATTTGTAAAATTTTACGCTGTCCGCTTGCCTAAAGTTCTTTGGCAATTCGTATACCCCCACGTTTAACGGCTTTTTATCTTCCTCATTTTTAAGTTTGTTTAAAGAGTCGGCGGATAGATTTGGATGTGCTCTCATATAAGCGAACAATCCGCTTAATTTTATATTAATATCATCCATCTCTAATATTAGCATTACCTGGTTTAAAAGCTGCGGCTGGTAGAACGACATTTCGGTTATCAGTTCGGGCAGCGGTACCGGGTGCCCAATTTGCTTACGATAAAAATCAAGAACGGGCAAAGTGGTATTAAATGGCTTGTCGACACCGTTGCCCTTACTTTTAACGCTGATATACACCACCCGGTGAGCGGTATCCCAGCTTGGGATAGTATCCAGTTTAATTGTAATACCGGGTGCTGACAACCTTTTCACTAACACTACTCTTATCGAGTCGAAATAGTCCTTTTTGCAGCTATCCAGCGCACGCTGCATCACAAGGTCTATATCATCATCAAAACGTTGTTTATTTAATTTAAAGGCGTTGAAACTCCAGTACGCCTGGAACAGGATTATACCCGTTAGCGCTACGGCTGCTAATAATAATACGATCTTAAATTTGGTTTTCATGGTTGTTTGTGTTGCTTAAGATAAAAGTAATCTCCCCAAACACAAGCGGCGGTATCTGTTAACATTCGTTAACGTAAAATAAGGATGGGTAGGAAAAACAGATAACAATACGAGTAATGGCGCAGTGTAAAATTGCCGCTATATATTGATTGTAGTGACAATAACTGTTAAACAATAAAAGAGCGCCTTCATCAGGCGCTCTTTTACTATTATTGAAACGGAAATTAATCTCTAATCTCCATTCACCATTCTCTGATCACGGCCAAACGCCAAGGTTTTGGTATGATACCGCTATTTTGTTGATAGCGCCTACCATGGCTGCATTACGCAGTGTGCCAATGGCCGGGTTGCTTTTGTATATCTCGCGGATCTCGTGGTAAGAGCGGATCATGGTATCTTCCAAACCGGAGTTCACCAGCTCTAACTCAGATGCACCTTTAACAATGGTTGCACGCTGTATAGGGGTTAACGGCACGCCTGTAATACCTTCTACCATGTTAACCAGGTTCAGGTTTGAGTTTTCTTCGAACCTGCGGTTAATACGGCCAAATGCAACGTGGCTTAGGTTTTTTAACCACTCAAAGTATGATACAGTAACACCACCCGCGTTAGCATACATATCAGGGATGATCATACCGCCTGCTTTATAAAACGCCTCTTCAGCCTCGGGCGATGTTGGGCCGTTTGCGCCTTCGGCAATAATTTTTGCTTTAATACTGCCAATGTTTTGCGCGGTTATCTGGTTCTCTAAAGCGGCAGGTACTAAAATATCGCATGGTTGCTCAAGGCCGTCCATCGTGTTTTTAAATTCCTGTTTTGCGCCGGCGTAACCTAAAATAGACCCGGTTGATTTACGGTGCTGGAATACAGCTTCTACATCAAGTCCATCCTCGTTGTAAATAGCGCCCTCAAATTCGCAAAGGCCAACAATGATGCCACCAAACTCTGATAAAAATTTGGCAGAGTAGTAACCCACGTTACCCAAACCCTGTACAATTATTTTTTTGCCTGATAAGCCTGCGGTTAAACCAAGCTTCTGCATATCCTCGCCAACGCTAACACATTCGCGCACGGCTATAGCCACACCGCGGCCGGTAGCCTCGCGGCGGCCTGCAATACCGTGTAACGAAATTGGTTTACCTGTAACCGCGCCTAAAGCATCAAGCTGGCCAGGGTTCATGGTAGCGTATGTATCAGCTATCCAGCCCATTTCGCGCTCGCCCGAACCATAGTCAGGTGCAGGCACGTCAATGCTGGGGCCAATAAAGTTCTTCTTAATAAGTTCTACAGTATAGCGGCGGGTAATATTTTCCAACTCGCTAACGGTATAGTTTTTCGGGTTTATCTTAATACCTCCTTTTGCGCCGCCAAAGGGTACGTTTACAATGGCACATTTGTAGGTCATGAGGGCGGCAAGGGCCATTACCTCATCTTCGTTCACCATTTCGCTGTAGCGGATACCGCCTTTCGTTGGCGATTGGTGGTGCGAGTGTTCTACACGCCAGGCATCTATAACTTCAAAGCCATTGCCTTTGCGTATCGGGAAACGGAAACGGTAAACACTATTGCATGATTTGATCTGGTCTAACAAACCGGCATCGTGCTGGGTGAACTGCGCCGCATGATCGAAGTTCTTACATACGTCACCAAAAAAGTGAGTATCCTGATCTGCGGTCGGATTATTGATATTCATAATTTAGAATTGGATAAATAATTAATTCCTTAAAAAAGTGCACAAATTTGGTATATTTTTTATCAATAATGCAAATTTTAAAAGTTAGTGTATGGCTTACCCACCGTGTAAAAACGTGCCTGATGTGTGTTTAAACAGCACAGGCAAGCTTTTGATTTAATTTTCTTTCTCGATTTTTTTTAATCTTCTGTCAATAGTAAACAGGTAAACAGCCAGGCCGGCAAAAACAATTACAATGGTGCCTATAACCACATATATTTTGCCTTCGCTGCGCATTTTATCGGCCATTTCAACATCCTGCGCTTGCACAGCTACAAAACACAACAGCATTAATATCAGGGAAGTAAGTTTTTTCATGTTAGTTGATAGCGTTCTTTTTATATTCTATTAAACGGATACGGTAGCGGATGGTGGCTATCCAAACCGCAATTAAAGCCCAGGCGATAAAAGCGGGATATAATACTATACGCATACGGTTATCCATATCCAGCTTACCAAATGCAGGGTTACCGCCATTGCCGGGGTGCAGCGAATCTGTCATACGGGGTAGTACCATAATCAGCACGATCATGACCGGGAAGGCGAAAATGTTATAAATAGCCGAGATCTTGGCGCGCTTCTGCTCCTCATCTATCGAGTTACGCAACACCAAGTAGGCACAATAAAGCAGGAAAGCTATGGCGGCGCTGTTTTGCTTAGGATCGTTACTCCAATACTCGCCCCAGGTATATTTGGCCCAAAGCATGCCGGTAATCAAGCCCAAAATAAAAAAAAATATCCCCGTATTTGCTGCCTCAACAGCTATCAGATCGTGCTCTTCTTTACCTGTTTGTAAATATTTAATGCTATAAACTACCGAGATGGTGAATACCGTGAACATGGCTATCCACATGGGCACGTGGAAGTATGTATTGCGAATAGTTTCGTGCAGTATCTCTAACCTTGGCACGCCAAGCAGGAAACCGGCAATAAGCGTGTAAAATATAATTACAACGGCTAATACCTTCCACCAGGTTTGATAAATAAATCTCATATCTAAATTGTGCCGCAAATGTACTAATAACATGTTTTGATTTATGCACACAGCGATATTATTAGCAATGTTTCATTATGCATGCATAACAATTATAATTGTTTATTTAAGATGTTGGTTGAATTGAAAGTTTGATAGGGTAATAAAAGAACGCTTGGAGTCACAACCTTAAGATGAAGGCCTATTTTTTTAAACCTCTTTCAAATTGTTTCCTTTTATAATGAACAACTTGCATGAATACCACTAATCCTAAATTGATAAAAGCAATTATTACTTGTATAATTTTAATATATGGAATAGAATAATCGTCCCTTATTTTAAAATAAGTGTATGCTAAAACAGGTATTAAGATATATACAGGATATAAATTACCGTAAAACCAAGGTTGTTTTTTCATGATAAATAAAAATTAGTTTAATTTCCCACCTGCTCCGACGGCTCATAATCTACCGGAAGTAAATTTGCCAGTTTGGCTTTGCTCCAGGTGCCTTCATAAAGCGGACTATCAGCAACTACCGTCCCATTCAGATCAAAAAAAACAGCCGGGCTAAGTAACGTTATTACACTGGTTTCAAAGTTCTCCATATCCAGCGGGCGATAAAGGTCTTTAAAATCCTGGGTCTCGTGCTTTTTGGTATAAACCACGTACAGGTAATTTGGAAAGGTCATCACAAATAAACCTTCCTGCGGTGGTTTGCGGATGATCTGGTAGCCGGTTAAGGCCGGTTTGGTAAGTTTCTCTTTATACCAACGGGGCATATTTTGCTGCGCCAGCCAATATCTTACCGAGTCGCGGTTAACCATCTGAAACTGTTTTAGCTTTTTCTGGATAACCACATCAGGTGCCCGGTTGGGGTCTACAGCGCGGTTAAAATCATATATCTCAAACCCCTCCTGTTTCAACCTGTTCTTATACAAAGAGCGGTAAAAATGCCTTGCCGAGCCGTAATAAGCCTCATCGCGCTTTTGCTTCCATTTGGCCTTTTGCGCTTCGGTGCCCGGCAGTTCTTCAAACAAGGCACGCCCGCTGTAGCTGGTGGTATTGTTTAACGCGCTGCTTAAAAACTCTTTTAATAAAAATTTCACACGGTAACCAAGCGCGTCGTTTTCCATCACCAAAAACTCATCGGTAAAGGCTTCCAGCTCCATTTTTTTGCGGCTGTATGATAAGTTAAGTATTTTAGGGTTCTCTATTTTACAAAACCGGGCGTTTTCGGTAACACCAATAAAATCCTTCTTAAACTGTTCAAAGTTCTTTTTCCAATCGGCATTGGTAGAAATGATAACCTCGCGCATCATCATCACCTTTGGGGTGAGGCTTATATTGAGGTTAGTTGCTGCCGAGCCCACCATAACCTTTTGTGTGTATTCTTCAAACCCAATGGCAGATACAACGAGGTCATACTGACCGGGTTTTACACCGCGCAGGCTGAATGTGCCATCATCATTAGTAGCCGTACCAAACGTGGCGTTGTTTAAAAATACACTTGCCTTTGCTACCGGGTTATTTGAATTTGTAACCACTTTACCGTTAATAACATTTTGTGCTAAAGCGTTAAAGCTTACAATTACACACAGGAACAAAAAGCACCAGCGGCGCATAACAAAACTGTATTTTGAGGTTAAAAACATTAATCGCGCCACAGGTAAGGGAAAAGTATTAGTGATGACGCTATAACAATGGCATTTATTGCTAACAACACACCAATGTTACCTAAGCTAAGGCTACGGTCTATACCATCCATGGCGGCTTTGCTTACCCTAACAAGTAGCAGTATTACCGGGATGATAACCGGGAAGCTCAGGATAGCCATGAGTGTACCGTTATTGCCCGCCTTTGAAGCGATGGCCGAAATCATGGTGAACACGGTAGAAAAGCTCATGGCACCCAGCATCACCGTTACAAAATAAAAAAGCGAATCGCCCACGGGGTTAGGAAAAAACAGTTTGTAAACAATTAAGGCTAATACGCTTAAAAGCGACATGAGCATCGTGTTGTAGATGGTTTTTGAAAGGATAACAGCCTGCGGATGCGCGATGGAATAGTAGTAAAGCAAACGCGCCTTACTTTCCTGCAAAAAGCTTTTGGCAATGGCGTTTACCGATGCAAACAGCATAATTATCCAAAACAGGATATTCCAAACAATTGGATAACCCTGGCTTTCTTTAAACCCGGGGTTGAGGTTAAACGAAATGTAGCACACAAACACGGTAGATACTATGTAAAGCAGGATACCATTGAAAGCGTATTTTGACCGCCATTCGAGGATGATCTCCTTCTTTAAAAGTTCGATAGTTTGCCCGAGCAATTTCATGCTGCAAATTAAAGTAAAAAGTCTGAAGTTCTAAGTCGAAAGTCCGAAGTCGGGAAAGTAAGAAAGGCGAGGTCATGGTGAGCTTGTCGAAAAATTAGCTGTAGTTGACTCACCCCCTGCCCCCTCTCTGCTTTAGCCTCACCTAAATCCTCTCCAAAGGAGAGGACTTTTAGAATTTGTTCACCCTCTTTCCGCTTGCGGAGAGAGGGTCGACGAGCGAAGCGAAGTCGGGGTGAGTAATCTCTTAGCAATTCCAAAATTCTTCCGGTCTTTCGGACTTCCTATCAAAACCCTACCTTAGCAACATGAAAAACCTGCAACTGAATAATAAATGGGTATTGGTAACCGGCGCATCCAGCGGACTTGGGCAGGAAATGGCCCGCCAGTTGGCACATGTGCACAAAGCCAACCTAATTATAGCTGCCCGCCGTGCCGATAAACTGAACGAGTTAAAGGCCGAGCTGGAGCAGACCGCAGGTGTACAAGTTAAAGTTATAGTCGCCGATCTTTCTATCCCCGAAGCCGCAGACCTTTTAGTTGCTGAGAGCATAGCCGAAGGCAACCTTTACGCCGCTATATTAAACGCGGGCGTAACCTATTTTGGCCGTCATACCGAGTTGGAGTGGGACAAATTCGATAGTATCCTTAAAACAAACGTAATTGGTGTGGTGCGCATGACGAACGCATTGGTAAAATATTTCGACAAACCCGGCAGGCAGGGCGGGCTGATGCTGGTATCAAGCATGGCGGGCTTTTTTCCGGTGCCCTACCAGGCGGCTTATTCTGCAACTAAAGCTTTTACTACCGCTTTTGGAAACGCGCTGCATAACGAATTAACCAATCCGGATTTTTCTATAACCGTTTTCGCCCCGGGCGGTATCGCAACTGAAATGACACACGGCGCTGAGTTTGAAGCTTTGCAAGGCTGGCTAATGCCGGTAAAACAAGCCGCCAAAGAAGCTATACACGCGCTCGTTACACGAAAGTATAATTATGTGCCCGGGTTCTTCAATCGCGTAGGTAACGTGTTCATGAACTTTTTGCCGGGCAAATTTATTGGCAGCAAAATGAGCAAGGTTTATTTAAGATCGCTTAACAAAGCACAACAAGGCAAATAATGTACGAGGTATATCACCGCACACCTGTTGGCGTGGCCCTGTTGGTTGCGGATGATACGCATTTGCTTAAAGTTTCCATTCGCGATGAGGATGTGGAAGAAACCGAAACAACCTCTCCTATCCTGCTGGAAACCATGAAACAACTGGATGAATACTTTGCGGGCGACAGGAAAGATTTTGACCTGCCGCTAAACCAACCGGGGTCGGCATTTCAGCAAACTGTTTGGCGGGAATTGCTAACTATACCATATGGTACAACCACTACATATAACAAACAGGCAAACAATATGAAAAACCCGCTGGCTATACGCGCGATCGCGGCAGCCAACGGAAAAAATAATTTATGGGTTATTGTACCCTGCCATCGGGTTATTGGCAGCAACGGCAGCCTTACCGGCTATGCAGGCGGGCTTTGGCGCAAACAATGGCTGTTAGAACACGAAGCCCGTGTACTGGGCATCGGACAAACTAAACTGGCTTTTTAATATCATTTTTACCTTTTAAAAGCTTCAGCATTTTTGCGTGGAGCTGATGCGCTTCAAATGGTTTGGGTAAAACATCGTTCATACCGGCCGCTAATGCTTCTGTTTGCTCGTGCTCAAAAGCCGAGGCAGAAAGCGAGATGATAGGTACGCTGCGCATAGGTTCCTCGAACTCTGTACGTATAATACGGGCCGACTGATAACCATTTAAGCCCGGCATATGCGTATCCATCAATATAAGGTCGTAATCATTTTCTCTCAGCATCTCAATGGCCTTATTGCCGCTTTCAGCAACGGCCACAGTAACGTTCCAGTCCTTTAGTATTTTGGTTACCATAAACTGGTTTATCACATTATCTTCGGCAACTAACACGCTAACGTTTACAAAGGGCGCAAGTTTTTTATCGGGCGCAGGAGCTTTTGCCTCTGTTTTATTTTTGGCAATGTTAAACCAGTTGGTAAAGTTAAATATGGTGCCCTGGCCAACTTTACTGCTAACGGTAAGGTCGCCGCCTTTTAATTCAATTAACTTTTTAACAATGGTTAGCCCAAGGCCGGTACCTCCATATTTAGCAGATGTATCATCTTCGGCCTGCTCAAACGATTCAAATATTTTTGATAACCTTTCAGGAGCTATACCTATACCGGTATCTTCTACACTAAACTTTAGCTTAACCTTGTCATTTAACTTCTGTAGGACAGATACGCTTAACCTTACACGCCCGCGGTCGGTAAACTTTATGGCATTACTCAGTAGGTTCATCAGTATCTGGTTAAGGCGTAACGAATCTATCTGCAATGTTTCGGGCACATCGTCATCTATTTCCAGCAAAAATTCAATATTCTTTTCATCAGCATTAAACTTCAACAGGCCAAAAACCGAATTTACAATAACCCGCAGGTTATTAGGCGAACGCACAATACTAAACTTCCCTGCTTCTATTTTAGAAATATCCAGCACATCGTTTATCACCCCTAATAAAGAGCGCGATGAAGTATCCAGCATATCTAAAAGATTACCCTGCTGCTCGTTCAGCGTGGTTTTACGTAACAAATTACCAATGCCAATTATGCCGTTCACCGGGGTGCGCAGCTCGTGGCTCATGTTGGCAAGAAAAGTTTCTTTAACTTTTTTGCCATACTCGGCAAGTTCTTTTGATTTGATAAGCTGCTGCTGGTAACTTTTTTGCGGCGAGCTATCACTAATATTGATAAATATGGTGTTACCACGAAAGGATGCGCGGCACTCTACCCATATAACCCTCTTATCAAACGTATTGAACTGAAACTCAAAAACAGCAAAGTTACGGTTATCCTTGATGATCTCGCCAAGTTTGCGGCGCAGCTCGGCGCGCTGGTCTTCAACGGCAAGGTCAATAATACTTGTACCAAACACTTCGGTTTGTTTGTAGCCCAATATGGCTTCAACAGCAGGGTTTATAGTTTTTATACGTAAGCTGCCTGCATCAACAGAACATATTATATCGGCGCTGTTTTTTACAACAAGGGCAAAGTCTTTAAGCTCTTCGTTCTTTTGTTTTATTTCTTCGCGCTGGCGGGCAAGGGTTACAAAGGCATCAACCTTGGCCGATGTTATATATGGATCTAATGGTTTAAAAAGATAGTCGACAGCACCTGCACCAAAGCCCTTTACCGCGTATTTAGATTCTTTGGATATAGCAGTAACAAAAATCACCATAATATCCTTTGTGCGGGGGTTTGATTTTAACATCTCTACTAGTTCAAAGCCATCCATTTCGGGCATTTGAACATCTACAAGTGCTACAGAAATATTGTTCTCCCAGGCAATTTTTAAAGCATCGTTGGGCGACGTGGTGGTAAACAACCGTATATCGTTACGGCTAAGCAATGCTTCAAGAGCTATGATATTTTCCTCCCTATCGTCAACAATAAGGATATTTATTGGGGTCATTTATGTAAAGTAAGGTATCGGATAAATTTTATTCTTCCAGCAGTTCAAATATCTCATTAGCGCGCAAAATATATTCGGCAGCATGTATATCAATGGCAGCTTGCGGCATCTCTGCCATCTCGGCTTCCTGCGGGTTCTGGGCAATTGTTAATGCACCGTTCAGGCGCAGTTTTAATAATCCCCCGGCCCCATCCTGATTTGCACCAGAGAATAAAACAGCGGTAACACGTTCTTTATAAACATCCGCAACGCTCTCAAAAGTTACATCGATAGATGGTTTTGAGTACCATACGGGTTCAGAAACATCAAGGCTAAAAAAGCCTTCGTTCTCCACAAGGGTGTGATAATTTGCCGGGGCAATATATATCGTATTTCCCTGTATCGGCTCCTTATCACTAATTTCCCTCAACAACATACGGCTATTTTCTGCGAACAGTTTTTCTATCTCGCTAAAAAAATTCTTTTTGCGATGGATAACAATAATAACCGTTTTATCGAAGTTTGGAGGCAGTATCTTAACTAACTTAAACAATAGCTTAAAAGACCCTGCCGAACCACCCAAAACAAGTATTTTAGACTGTGCCCAGCGTTGCCTTATATTATCATCAAGAGCCAATTTTTTGGTATATATTTTCTTTTTGATTGATCACTTTGAATTTCTTGCGAAAAACATCAGAGCGGATAGTTTCCTTGTTGCCAAGGCAAAGGTAACCCAACGGGCACAAACTTTTGTAAAACAAGTCTAATATCTTGTACTGCAATTCGGTTTCAAAGTAAATAAAAACGTTGCGGCACGATATCATCTGGAACTCGTTAAAACCGGTGTCTGATATTAAGTTATGCACCGAGAACAGGGTATTCTGCTTCAATTCGCTATGTACAGTGGCAGCATCATACATAATGGTAAAATGATCGGTAAGGGAACCGGGCAAGCCGGTAAACAGGTAATTTTCTGAGTAGCTTTTTATCTTGCGCAGGCTGTAAATGCCCTTGCGCGCCTCGTTCAAAACTTCGGTATTGATATCGGTACCGTATATGAACGATTTTTTGATAAGGTTCTCCTCTTTTAAAAGAATAGCCAATGAGTATACTTCCTCGCCCGAGGAACAGCCCGCACACCACACTTTTATATGCTGATAGGTTGAAAGGTAAGGCACAACCTGGGTTTTAAGGGCTTTATAAAACGACGGATCGCGAAACATCTCGGTAACGTTAACCGTAATTTCTTCCAGAAACTCCTGGAAGAAGCTATGGTCGTTGATGAGCACATGCTTAAGATCGTAAAAATTGAGCTTTTTAAGCATCATTATACGGCCCAGCCTGCGTTTAAAAGATGCTTCGGTATAATCGCTAAAATCAAACCCGTGGATCTTTTTTACAATATCTATCAGTTCGTTTAGCTGTACACTTGTAATAGCGTCTTTAGTAACCGGTTCTTTCATATTAATTATCAAGCCACATTTGCATCAATGCAATTAACCTGTCAATATCCACCGGCTTTGTAATGTAATCATTAGCACCGGCCGCTATACATTTTTCACGGTCATCCTTCATTGCTTTTGCAGTTAACGCAATAACAGGCAGTTTTGCCCATTTGTTTTGCCTGCGTATATGCCTTGTAGCCTCGTAACCATCCATTTTAGGCATCATTATGTCCATTAATACAATGTCGATACCGGCGTCCTCTTCAAGTTTAGCAATAGCTTCCTCACCGTCGTTGGCAATCACTACGTTAAGGTCGTAACTTTCCAGCGCGCTGCTTAGTGCGAATATGTTGCGCATATCATCATCAACCACCAAAACTTTTTTGCCTTTGATAGCTTCTTTGCCATTGGTTACGGTGGTTTTAGCTTTACCCATACTTAAGTTTTGAGCAGTAGCGCCGCTTTCGCTTATTTTGTTCAGGAACAGGTTAACCTCGTCTATCAGCCTGTCTGACGATTTGGTGGTTTTCACCACCATGGCATTAGCATATTGCATCAACCTGTTTACCGAACTCTTATCAAGCTCCATGGCCGTGTTGATAATAACGGGCAGCGATGCAAATTTGTCTACTTCCTTTATCTTGTCTAACAGGTCGAGGCCCGAAATATCCGGCAGGTTAAGGTCAAGTATCACACACTGGTACTCGTTTTCGTGCAGCATCCTGAATGCGGATTCGCCGTCAAAGGCCTGGTCAACCGTAATACCCTGGCTCTGCATCAGGTCTTTGAGGGCCTGGCTCTGCGCTTTATGGTCTTCAACCAACAGTATCTGGGTAAATTTGGTGCCGCTGTTGGCCATAATATCGCCAAACAGCTTGTCTAAAGTTTCGGTGTTAACCGGTTTTTTAAGGAAGCTAATAGCACCCTCCTTACGCACACGGTTAGCAGCTGCCTCACCTGCGCTCATCAGGTGAACCGGAATGTGCATGGTGGCGGCGTCCTGCTTTAGTTCTTTAAGTATTTGCCAGCCATCTTTACCCGGTAACATAATATCAAGTATTACGGCATCAGGCTGTTGTTCTTTTATGATCTCAACCGCGTTGGTACCCTCATTAACCATTACCGATTTAAAGCCATGGTCGCGGGCGTAATCCTGTAAGATGATGGAGAAGTTCTTATCATCCTCCACAATAACAACAAAGGGTTCGTGATCAGGGTCGGTAGATTTGGTGACTACTGAATCAAAAAAGTTTTTGGTTGGGCTATAGTTTTCTACCGTCGGCAGCGTTTCTTCCGCGTTTTCTACATGCTTAGCTTCAAATGGCAGGGTCAAAGTAAACTCGCTGCCCTGGCCGGGTGTACTGGTAAGCGTGATGTTACCGCCTAACAGAGTTGCCAGTTCGCGGCTGATGGACAGACCAAGACCTGTGCCGCCATATTTGCGGCTTGTTGAACCATCGGCTTGTTGAAAGGCCTCGAATATGATCTTTTGTTTATCGGGAGGGATGCCAATACCCGAATCTTTAATTTTAAAGCTGATGGTGTTTTCGCGCGGGCCTGCAACAGCGTTAATGCTGATGGTGCCGTTTTCGGGCGTAAACTTAAACGCGTTTGATAAAAGGTTTTTGATCACCTGCTCTACCCTAACCTTATCGGTATAAATAGTGGCCGGAACGCCAGATGAATTTGTTGAATAATTTATTTTTTTGTTGCTGGCCACTTCGGCAAACAACGATTGCATATCGCTTAAGATATCCGACACCTTGATGTCCTCATTCTGCATATCCAGTTTGCCCGATTCTATTTTTGAAAGGTCGAGGATATCGTTAATTAAAGTAAGCAGGTCGTTACCGGCGTTGAAAATTACGCTGGCGTATTTTATCTGATCCTCTGACAGGTTTAGCGGTTTGTTGTCTTTCAGGATCCGCGCCAGCACTAAAATACTATTTAGCGGTGTACGCAATTCGTGGCTCATATTGGCCAAAAATTCTGATTTATACCTGCCGGTTGTTTCCAGTTCGTTCGCTTTTATACTGATAGACTGGCGGGCTTCCTCAATCGCCTGGTTCTTTTCTTCAAGCAAACTTGCTTTCTCTTCCAGCTCGGCGTTGATGGTACGTAGTTCTTCCTGCTGTACGCGTAACTCTTCTTCTGATGCCTGCAACATTTCTGTTTTATTCATCAGTTCTTCGTTGGTAACGCGCATTTCTTCCTGCTGTGCCTCAAGTTCCTCGGCCTGTTGCTGCGTTTCTTCGAACAGATCGTGCATGATGGTGCGGGCCTGCGAAGTGTTAACGGCAATACCAATATCATTTGATACCAGTAATATATATTCTTTAACCGTATCAGGCACCTGGTCGCGGAAACCGAGCTCAATAACGCCCTTTAGCTTACCGTCAAAAAAGAAAGGTACAATAAAGGTTTCTATCAACTCATCCTGCAAAATAGATGAACCCAGTTGCAGCTTATCGTTCAGCTTACCTTTTACCAATGCCGATTTACCCTCTTTGGCAGCCTGCCCTATCCAGCCTTCGGAGATACGTATGGTTTGTTTTAATTGTGATGGATCGTTGAAAGCATAAGATGCGTATAAATTAAGCTTTTCTTCGTTCTCATCAAAAAGATACAAGGTGCCTGTAAGCGCGCCGGCGTATTTGCTAAGCTCTGTTAAAATATTTTGAGACAGTTCCTTCTCGCTTTGCTGGCCCTGCATTTTCTCGTTAATGGTACCACTACCGGTAAGCAGCCAATTTTTAGTTTCATTTTCTCTTAAAACCTTCTCCAATTCCAGATTGGCTATCCGCACTTCCTCTTCAATTTTTTTCTGGCGGGCAAAGGTTGCTTGTATGTAGTAAAACATGATCACAATGATCAATACAAACACCATACAGCCAATTACAATCACTATAATGGCCCTTTGAGATGCTTTATCTGATGCTGCTTTACGCTCGGCAAGTAAATTATTTTCGGTTTCTACTACGCGTTTATTCAGGTCGCGAATGCTATCCATGTTGCCTTTGCCATTTAAAAACATTTTATTGGCAATCATAAAATCAAGGCCTTTTGCCTCGCGGGTCTCAATATTTGTTTTAAGAATATTTAGCTGCCGATTAACTATTAATTTAAGGGAATCGACACGTTTTATTTGTGCCGGATTATCCGCAGTTAATGTTGCTAACTGGTTTAAAGTTTCGGTAATTTTCGGTACAGCATCATTATACGGGTCTAAAAACTGCTTATTGGCCGTTGCGCCATAGCCGCGCATTCCTGTTTCACTATCAACTAAATATTGCAGTAAATTAGTAGTGGTTTTAATAACCTTTTGCGTATGATCTACCCAAACAGTATCATCTTCCAACTGCTTGATACTGGTAAACGAAAGGGTGCCAACAACAAACACAAGTATTATTGATACAGCAAAACCTGCTAATACCTGGTTGCGAAAAGAAAGCTTGAACATAGTGGTGAGATGTGATTTTAAGTACTACAAATATGTTTAAAAATATTTGCACGTAAAATACTATTAACTAATAAACATATAGGTGGTATCGCACTTAATTCCCTTCGGAATAAACGCGCTTTTTTGATGTTAAAACGCCTAACACAGATAATACCGGCCCGGCAAATAATATATACCATCCCCATTTAAAAGCTATTTGGCGCGTTAAAAAGCCATTGATGCCTTTAAACGGTATAAAGCTAAAGCTTGCCTTAACTTTTAACAATGCGGCCACATATAATAATACAACTAATACTAACGATGCAAAAGCGGCAATGCGTGTTACTTTGGTTTGGTTTAAAACGGTACACAATATACCAATAACGCCTACCAGCATAATTACCATACCATAAGGCTTGCTTAGACCGTATACGTCTAATGTTTTTATATGAAAAACACGGAGCATGGGGCAATAGGTCGCAGCGATTAATATAATAAACCCTAATAATGTGATAAGTGATGCGGGGCGCATTGATTATTTTTGATGTGATTTAATTAATAAAAATCCTTCTTCTCCTTTTTTCTTAACGGCACTATCTCCAACAGCAAGGGAATAATTGGGGTGCCATTGATAGTGTTCTATATCGTACTCTTTACGATTCACCGTGATAAAAAGTATATGTTTGGGTTCCTCATACCTGATTTTTTCTATAATCCCATTAAAAGTAACATTACGCTGATGAAAATTACTGATTGCTACCCAAACAACAACTAAAAGCAATACAAATACTAACCTGAATGCTTTAGGAAGTAGTAGTAATTGCTTAAAGTATTTCATATAAACATTTAGGAAGCCCGATCTATTGTTTTTTGATCTCCATTTTATCGGCGAAGTGAGCACAGTAATCGCGCAGGTCTTCTACAATATTTTTTTCGCCGGTGGCACGTAAGAAAGTGTCGCCCATGGTTTGCAGTGTTTCGTAGAAAAAGCGTTTCATCTCGTCAACGGGCATGTCTTTTGTCCAAAGGTCAATCTTCAAGGTGTTTTGGTAGCTTTTGTCCCATAGCGAAAGCATCATGGCCTGAACGGGAAGGGCCTCTTTGTTTTTAGAGTCGGTTGATTCCCACAGGATATTCTCAGGAATATTATTATCGTCGAGTTGGATGGTAAGTTTTATTTCAGCGGTCTTCATTCTTTAATTAGTGATTTAGTGAATTATTGATTTAGCGATTCCTACATCTGCATATTTACACATCTGCATATCCGCACATCAATATATTATTTAACAAGGAAAAATATAATGAGCACCAAAGTTATAAAGCTTAGCTCTACAATCCATAGTTTTTTGGTCTCGGAGAAGAAATTCCGGAAAATTATATCCAGCAATGACACAACTACCCCAAACAAAACAAATATAAGCCCGATGGTGCCACTCCAATGTTCGTAGGGGCTGCCGGTAATTTTAGCGCCGTAAATAAAAATATATCCTGCCAGGATAAAGAGCGCAGCCGTTGCAAAATTCAACGGACTTATCCTGAATTTTGCCCGCTTAATATCGTTTCTTTTTTGCAGATCGGTTTGCTCCGCCATATTGTTTAGCTGGTTTTTTGTTAGCACTGTTGGGGTTTCGTTTGGCTTTTTCAGCATCAAATTTCTTATGCTGATTAAGCGTTTTCTTTTCGTGGAAGGCCCCTTTAAAATCGGGATCCTCTTTACGCTTTTGCAAATCTATTTCGCGGGCCTGGTCTTGCCGTTCCTGGTATGGGGTCTCTTCAATAAAAACCTCATCGGGTATGTCATGTACCGGAATGGTTTGGCGGATAAGCTTCTGGATCTTATTGATGTAATACTCTTCTGACGGCACAGCAAACGTAATGGCCACACCCGAGTTATAGGCCCTGCCTGTACGGCCAATTCGGTGTACGTAATCTTCTATCACCACCGGTACATCAAAGTTTATTACATGGCTTACATCGCTCACATCAATACCGCGCGAGGCTACGTCGGTAGCTACCAATATTTTCACTTCATCGTTCTTAAAAGAATTAATGGAGTTGATGCGCGTGTTTTGCCCTTTGTTGGCATGCAGCACCTTCACCTCTTTTTCACCAAACTTGCGTAGCAAAAATTTATAAACATCCTCGGCAGCTACGCGGGTTTTACAAAATATCATCAGCTTTTTAATGTCGCCTTCTTTATCTAAAAGCGTTTTAAGCAGGTTTATTTTGGTTTTTACATTGGGTACATGGTATAATTGCTGGTCGACAGTTTCTGCGGTGGTAGCCTGTGGGGTAACTTCAATAATGGTCGGGAACTCCAGGAAATTGTATGACAACTCCTGCACCTTCTCAGACATGGTTGCTGAGAACAACAGGTTTTGGCGCTTCACCGGCACTACTTCCAAAATGCGGTTTATTTGCGGCATAAAGCCCATATCCATCATCTTATCAGCTTCATCCAATACCAAAGTGGTGATTGTTTTGGTGACGATATGCCCTGCTATGTAAGTATCTAAAAAACGGCCCGGGGTGGCTACAATTATGTCCACACCCTTTTTCAGGTTCTCTATTTGCGTTTTGGGGCCGATGCCTCCGTACAGCACTACCACACGCAGGTCGGTATTTACGGCAAAGGCCTTTATGTTCTCCTCTATTTGCATGGCCAGCTCGCGCGTTGGCGATACGATGAGCGCCCTCGGATTTTCGCCCTGCGCATACTTAAGTTTCATTAAAATGGGCAGTACGTACGCAGCGGTTTTACCTGTACCGGTTTGCGCTATACCCATTACATCCTGCCCGTTCAAAATAGGCGGGATAGCTTTCTGCTGAATAGGCGTAGCTTCGGTATAACCGGCGTCGGCAATGGCATTCAGTATTTGCCGGTTAAATTTAAAATCTTCAAAAGTTACAGCCATAGCCGCAAAGATAAGGTTTTTGTTTTACTCACCCCTGCCCCCTCTCTACGCAGTAGAGAGGGGTGTTGAACACCCTATCTATTATCACCCTCTTTCGTTATACCCTCTCTGCTGCGCAAAGAGGGTCGACGAGCGTAGCGTAGTCGGGTGAGTAAACTCCCGTGCAAAGTATGCATTCTAAATTACTGATAATATTCCTGTATCATACTTACCCTGCCATGCGTATAAGGTGCCTGAGGCGTATCTTCGCACACACTTAAATCACAACATGAAAAAACTTTTACTTACTGCAATTACTTCTGTTTTTATTTTAGGCGCGGCACAGGCGCAGGTTGGCAAAGGCCACAAATTTATTGGCGGCAGCTTTAATTTTAGCTACGACGAAGACGGCACTGTGCAGAATTTCAATTTCGACAGCGGTGTCACCCAGTATTTTAATTACAAGATCACCAATTTTAACATCAGCCCCGAGTTTGGCTTTTTTGTTGGCAATAAACTGGCTATAGGCATCCAGCCGGGTTACTCAAGGGTATCTGGCACCGAAACCTCAAACTTTTACTCGGCCACCACACCGGCAAGCAATTACAGCTACACCAATAAATATCATACCGATATAGTAGGCCTGGCTATAAACCTGCGCTATTATTGTATGGTAAACGATAAGTTTGGCTTTTACCCTCAAATGGGTGTAAGCACATCGCATGTAGCAAATGATTTTACCAACGGCCACTTTGCCGCTTACGCCGGGCCTAATGTGGTTTTCTTTCCGTCGCCAAAGGTTGGTTTAAATATGGGCTTTGGTAACATTAGCTATCAATACAATTACCTAAGCCACAGTAACTTTGTAAACGCCAGCTTAAACAACAACTTTAACTTCGGGGTTAATTATTATTTTGGCGGGAAGTAAGGGAATCAAGATCATAAGAGTCAGGAATCAAGAAGTCTTTAGTAAATTGCCTTGTCTCTTGATTCTTGATTTCTTGCCTCCCCTAAAAAATCTATATTTGCTCTCATGGCAACTATCCTCATTAAAAACGCTACAGTAGTAAACGAAGGCAAACAAACCGAGGCCGACATTTTTATAAAAGATGGTTTTATTGAGCGGATAGACGGGCAAATAAACCAACCGGCCGATAAAGAGATCAATGCCGAAGGCCTGCACCTTTTCCCGGGTTGTATAGATGACCAGGTACACTTTCGCGAGCCGGGGTTAACCCATAAGGGTAATATCGCATCAGAATCCAGGGCCGCTGTAGCCGGTGGTATCACTTCCTTTATGGAGATGCCCAACACTGTGCCCAATACGCTAACACAGCAGTTGCTGCAGGATAAGTATGATATAGCCGCAAAAACATCGCCGGCCAATTACTCGTTTTTTATGGGTGCATCAAACAATAACCTGGATGAGGTTTTGCGTACCGATGCCCAAAATGTTTGCGGGGTAAAGGTTTTTATGGGTTCGTCAACCGGGAATATGCTGGTAGATAACCCCACAACGCTTGAACATTTGTTCGCCCAATCGCCGATGCTGATAGCTACCCATTGCGAAGACGAGGCAACCATCAAAAGCAACCTGGAGCATTACAAACAATTGCTTGGCGAGAACATCCCAATAAAACTACACCCCAAGATACGCAGCGCCGAGGCCTGTTACCTCTCATCGTCTATGGCGGTAGAACTGGCAAAAAAACACAATACCCGCCTCCACATCCTGCATATTTCTACCGCTAAAGAAACAAACTTATTCAGCAATGATATACCACTGGCTAACAAGCGTATAACCGCCGAAGCCTGCATTCATCATTTATGGTTTACCGATGCGGATTACGAGGAAAAAGGCAACTTGATAAAATGGAACCCCGCGGTAAAAACCGAAGCCGACCGCGATGATATACTGAAAGCTGTTTTAGATGGCCGCATAGACATTATTGCTACCGACCATGCCCCGCATACCATCGAAGAAAAATCGCAGGCATACCTCCAAGCCCCAAGCGGCGGCCCGTTGGTACAACATGCCCTGCCTGCTATGCTGGAACTTTATCATCATGGCAAAATAACGCTGGAACAGATAGCAGAAAAGATGGCGCATAACGTGGCCACCATCTTCCAAATAGAAAAACGCGGCTTCATTCGCGAAGGCTACTGGGCCGATTTGGCTTTGGTAGATTTAAATAACCCATGCCAGGTAAATAAAGGTAACATTCTTTATAAGTGCGGCTGGTCGCCGTTTGAGGGAAGCACCTTTAAGGCAAGGGTTGTAAGCACCATTGTATCCGGTAATTTAGTTTACGATAATGGCAACCTTGTAAATGAAAAAAGCGGGCAAAGAATGACCTTTACCCGCTGATATAATTAAGCCGGAGTTAAGAGCCGGCGTTATTTTTCAATAAGCTTTTTCAAACCATCAAACATCATCTGCCAGCTCTTTCCAGAGTGTTCTTTGGCAGCCTCGTCCTTAACATTAGTTTGGGTAATGGTAAGGATGGCAGTGTTGTCGCATTGTGCATCCAGTTCATAGCTTACATCGGCATAGTTCTCAGGTTCATCTTTGGTACCTGCCATGCTGCTCCAATAGCTGTACCTTACATACCTACCCGGTACTATTTCTTTAATAACGCCTTTATCTTCGTAGCTTTTGCCATTCCATTCGCCGCTAAAGGTTATAGGGCTGCCCTCTTGCCAATTTGATTTTAGCTGAGTGCCAAAAAAATATTGTTTAACCATTTCAGGGTCGGTTAAACCTTTCCAAACTTCAGCGGCAGGGGCGTTAAATTCTACTTTGGTTGTTAACGTGATCATGAGTACAAAATTAGTTGTGAGTGAAAATTGTTATATTTTATTGCCACAAATAAACGCCGATGATTGACAACAGTATGTCAGCAGAGGAGTAAAATTTCAAGACTTTACTCACCCTGTTACCACTTTGCCCGCCCCTTTTTCTAAGTAAATAAGGGTAGAAAAATTATACCGATATGGTATCAAGATTCCGCTGCAATATCCCCCCGGCTACTTCCACCACCTTCTCTTTCACCTTTTGAGGGCTTATGATCTCGGCATGGTCGCCAAACATCATAAACCAGCGCACAAACCCTTCTACAGAAATGGTCAAAAAGGTCATTTCGGTATGGTTGCCCGTATGCTTCTCTGATACGAATCCGTGGTAAAAACGCTGTTCGTTTATAAAATTGGTAATACTGCTGTTAACCTTGATCACAATGGTTTCCAGTTGGTGTTCTGAGGCGGTTTGTGCAAGATAATCCTTAAGTTTTGGGTGGCTGCCCTTAAAAGTGATGTCAGTTTCCTGTATCCCGCTAATGCGGTCGAGCCTAAAGTCGCGGTAATCGTTACGCATGCGGCAATAGGCTATCAGGTGCCAGTAGCTATCTAAATAAAATATTCCTATAGGCTCAATATGCCTGTTGGTTTTGGTTTGCGTATAGCCCGCGGTATAATCTATACAAAGCACCTTTTTACCGGCAATACCGTTCAGGATGGTTTGTATATGGTTGTTATTGTTAACACGACGCTGGGTTTGGCTTTTAAGCACTTCTATACTGCCATCCATGCTCTCTAACAGATCTTTTTCTGTTGTCTTCAGTATCGCCCTTATTTTATCCATGGCCGAGCGGTGATGCGCCGTGGTAGACGCGTCTGTCATTTTCTCTACAAACTTTTCGGCGGTTAAAAAGGCGGTGGCTTCCTCTTTAGTAAACATAATAGGCGGTAAACGGTAGCCATCAACCAGCGAATAACCTACCCCGGCCTCGCCTATGATGGGTACACCCGCTTCCTCTAACGACCGCACATCCCGGTAAACCGTGCGCAGGCTTATATTAAACCGTGCCGCAATATCGCTGGCCTTTACAATACGGCGGGCTTGCAGTTGTATTAATATGGCAGAGATACGGTCGATACGGTTCATAGCCCCAAAATAAGTAAAAACAAAGTACCTTAGCATAAATGTTATATAAAAATGGCAGCACAACCAGAAGATAAGATCATTACCCTGGAGCAGTATTACGACCCGATGCTGGCGCATATTATGCGTACAAAACTGGAAGATAATGGTATTCCCTGCTTTATTGCTGATGATAACATTATATCGGCCAACCCTGTGTTTAACAACGCGGTAGGTGGCATCAAACTAAAAATATTTGAACGTGACCTTGAACGCAGCCGAGAAATTTTAGCCCGTGATGGCGACCTGCACGAACAAGACCATTTTGAGATAGATGAAGAAACCCATTCCCCTGTAATTTGCCCCTATTGCGGGTCTACCAACGTGCGGTTCGGCCCGGCGACTGAGCGAAAAGCGCATTGGCTGGTTGTGTTGATATCGGCATTATTTTCGGTATTGCCCTTTTACTCGCGTAAGGCATGGCATTGTTTTAATTGCCAAAGGGATTTTGAGTGAAAGGCCCCTCTCCTGGCTTTCCGAAGGAGAGAGAGTAAAACTTTTTCAAGTCTTCTCCTTTGGAGAGAATTTCGGTGAATCAAATTGTATCAAAGCTGATACATTTATACTTATTATTGCCCTATCATTATATTTATCGTATGTATAACCGTCGCAAATTTATAAAGTTAACGGCTTTAACGGCCTCAGTGGCTACTTTATCAAAGTATGCTACTGCTAAGAATATTCCAACAGTGCCCGGCGACAGGCTACCGATAGTAATATCTACCTGGGACTTTGGCGTTGCTGCTAACAAAGAGGCCTGGAAAACGCTCGAAAAAGGCGGCCGCGCGCTTGACGCGGTTGAGGCCGGTGTTAAGATCCCCGAAGCAGATATGAAGAACCATACTGTGGGACGTGCCGGTTACCCCGACCGCGATGGCCGTGTTACGCTTGATGCCTGCATAATGGATGAATTTGGTAATTGCGGCTCGGTGGCAGCCATGGAAAACATTGCTCACCCTATTACCGTTGCCAGGCTGGTAATGGAAAAAACCCCGCACGTGATGCTGGTTGGCGACGGCGCAACCCAGTTTGCCGTTGAACAGGGTATTAAAAAGGAAAAACTGCTTACCCCCGAATCTGAAAAGGCCTGGAAAAAATGGCTGGTAAAAGCACAGTATTCGCCAAAAATGAATATAGAGAACGAGCAGCACCGCCCGGGCAGTAAATATAACCACGATACTATTGGTATGCTTGCTATTGACGCTAAAGGTAATATCAGCGGTGCCTGCACTACCAGCGGCATGGCGTTTAAACTGCATGGCCGTGTTGGCGACAGCCCTATAATTGGTGCAGGTTTATTTGTTGATAACGAAGTTGGCGGTGCCACCTCTACCGGTGTGGGCGAAGAGGTGATCCGCAATGTGGGTAGCTTTTTGGTGGTGGAACTAATGCGCCAAGGGTACTCTCCGCGCGATGCCTGTAAAGAGGCCGTACACCGCATTATTAAAAAGAAACCCGAAATTGCCAAAGAGATACAGGTTGGCTTTTTAGCCATTAATAAAAAAGGCGAATACGGCGCTTATGCCATACAAGAAGGGTTTAGCTTTGCCGTATGCGATAAAAACAAGCAGGATTTACTGATACCCGGCGAAAGTTATTATAAAGACATTAAAAAGAATTAATGGCAGATATGCCGGAACAATATTTTGTTAATTGAAAGGTTTTGTACAACATAACCTACTTTGGAATATATGAACCATAAACCTTCATCAGTAGCACTTGAAGTTTGCGCTAACTCGGCAACCTCGGCTATTGCAGCACAAAAAGGCGGTGCCAAAAGGGTTGAACTTTGCGAAAACCTTGCCGAAGGTGGCACTACTCCTTCATACGGCCAAATCATATTGGCCCGTAAACATCTGCACATCAAACTTTACGTATTGATTCGCCCACGGCGAGGTGATTTCCTTTATACCGATCTCGAATTTGAAGTAATGCAGGCCGATATACGCACCTGTATAGAAGCAGGCTGCGATGGTGTGGTGATAGGTATGCTTAATGCCGACGGAACTATTGATGTTAAACGTTGTACCGAATTGGTGCGCCTTGCCCGCCAGTGGGGCCTTGGGGTAACGTTTCACCGCGCGTTTGATATGTGTGCCGATCAATTTACTGCGCTTGAACAGATCATTGAAATGGGGTGCGAACGCATCCTTACATCGGGTGGTAAAAGCACTGCTATGGAAGGTGCCAGTACAATTGCGCACCTGATAGAAAAGGCCGCCGGCCGTATAGCAATTATGCCCGGCAGCGGAATTACAGAAAATAATGTTGCCGACCTTGTACATTTTACCGGCGCAACCGAAGTACACTCCTCCGCACGTATCAACTATCAGGGTGGTATGCAATATAAAAACGACCACATACTACTAACCGGCGGCATCACCGACGAATATAGCCTTGATGTTACCAGCCCCGAGAAAGTGAAGGCGATATTACAAGCGGCGAATAGGTAATTAGTGGTTTATGACTGAATTAGTGATTTTGATTTGATAATCACTATTTGTCATCCTGAGCGATAGCGAAGGATCTAATGTACATCTTACAAGTCGGCGAATAGATGCTTCACTGTTCGTTCAGCATGACAACTAATTAATCACCAATTCACTAAATCAATAATTCACAAATTAAAATATACTCACCGGCAACACCAACTCTACCCTATTTCTGCCGCTGCCGCCAAAGAAATCGTTATCCAGCAAACGGCTGTAACGGATGCCGAATGATATAGCGCCCTGGTTAAACCACTTGGTATCGAAGAACACTGCCCCACCGACCGACCGAAAATCCTGCCTGAAGATTGCACCGTTGGTGTAAAAGTTTAACGCCTTCGCATGGGTTTGTTCGTAAAATATATTTCCACGCAGGCGCATTAAATACAGTAGGTTGCCAAAACCGCCGTCGGGGTAAGCTATTGGGAAATGGTAGCTCGCGGCAAATTTGCTCATGTCATCAAGGTTTTCGGCATTATAACCGTACGAGAAGGGGAAATCGTTTGAAAAACCGATGCCATTATTTTGCCCTCTGTGCTGGTAGGCGCCACTCAAAACAAGGCTATGGTTGGTAGATAAGCCTGGGAAATATAGCGATCCGGTGCTTAGTATTTGGTTAGCCTCGCGACCTGAAACCGATTTTTTATAGCTGATATACAGGTTTTGCGCAAAATGCGGATTGATATTTTGCCGTGCCTTTTGCGTTTGATTGCTAAAACGAAGCGTATTGCTTAGGTAAGTGTAATAGCTATCCTTAAATAATGTGCGGAACGCTTCCTGGAAAGTATTGCGGCTGTAGTAATAACTGCTGCCTACCGATAAGGAAATTATATTTTTACCTGCCGAAAAGTTAAGCGGCACCTGCAACCCGCCATGTATATCTGTTTCGTTATAATAGATGCTGTTGCCTTTGTATAGCCCGCGGCGGTCAAAGGTATAATCTGCACCGGCAAGCAGGTATGGGAAAAACGCGCCGTAAGCGGCATCGTAACCTATGCTTTTATAACCTTCGTCGCGGTTATAAGTAAAGGTAACCTGCGAATCGAATGTATTTAGCACATTGTTCCCCACTAACTGTATAGCGTAGTTTGGGTCGGCAAGGCTTGGGAATATACTGTGAAAATTAAACAGCCCGTGCAGTTTACTGTAATTAGTTACCGGTAGCGGCTTGGGTTTTACAGCTGCGAGAAAATTAGCGGCCCTGTCATTTTTAAGCGCACTTATATTCATTTCTGGTAAAGCAGTGAACACCTTAGCAGTACTTATTGGCAACCTCTGAATATCGGCCAGGTTGACCTGCTGCAACTGATAGCCCGAAGCCGTAAAGCTCGTCCAGGCTATTTTATTGGAACTGATAGCAGGCTGGTAAAAACCTATAGAGCCCCCCCAGGCTGGCGCGCTAAGCAATGATAATTGTTTGTTACTTAAGCTGAGCGCGAACAATTCATCATTCAAACCCGAAGCTTTGGTGAAATAAACCATCTCGCCCTGCACCTGCGGAAAGGCTATAGGCCCGAAACTAAATGGCAGCAGGTAGCTTGTCGCGCCCGATCTGATATCGATCAAGGCCAGCGACATTTCGCCTTTTTGATTCCGAACTGCCGAGACCAGCCTATCATCGCCATAAAACTTAGGGTAGGTATAAAACAACCCCGCTGTGTTTGGCAATACTGATACTAATTTACCATTCGTATTTAACAAATGTAATTCGCTTTTACCTGTAGGTGCTACCTGTACCGCCACAATGGTTTGTCCATCGGCACTAAAAGCGGGCGAAAAGTATTTGGTTTTACGGGTAATGCGGCGCTCTTTTCCGGTTGTTATATCAAGCACCATTAGCTCGTTATAGTTGCGGTAACCCCAGCGCAGATCGGGGCGGTAAGCGGCATAAATTATTTTTCCATTGTGGTAGCTAAAAAAATTATCGGTGTTGATGCTTTGAGTGGCAATGGTCCGCTCTTTATTTCCCGTGCGGATAACAAATTTCGTGATATGGTTGTAGGTGGTTCTTAAATAAATCAGCGTACTATCATTAATGTACGCCGGGAACTCTTCGTCAGCAACAAAGTGCCGGTTTTTTAATTTTAGATCGGTAGCCCTGGCATCGTCCTTATAAACCTGTTTAAAGTGATCAAAAGCGGCATCCCTAAAAGCGGTATAATTTACGCCGGCATGCTTTTTTATAGCACCTTGTAATGGGTAAAAGCCGGTATTAAAGGCAGCGGCATCATGCGTAACGCCCCGCCAAAAATCGTTGCCATATTTTTCGCGGCCGTAGGCTACCATCATATAACCTAAGGGGTAGTGGTTGGGGGTATAATCAAGGTACGAACCGTTGCGCAGCTTCATCCAGCTATAATTTTTACCTGCCGCCCATAACGCGCGGAAACCGTTAAAAAAATACGGCAATCTTCCCCTGCCCTGTTGGCTTACCAGGGTTTCGTTATATACGGCATCGCCTTCAAAAAACCAATCGGGCACTGAAAGCGCGTTGGCTAAGGCCTGCCCACCCTCGCCAAACGGAATGCTGATAACCTTTGATAAGCCTACTCTAAAATTATTGTATTGCTGCACGTGCCTAAACTCGTGTATGGCCAACTGTTCGGACCATGGCAGGCTGCCTACATCAAAACTATTTTGGCCGGGTGTAAGGTAAAACTCGCTGCGAAACGGGGCCAGGCCAACATAGGCATTTGATATGGTTGTTTGGTTTTGCAGCACAATACTTACCCGCCTTTGCTTAAAACCGATGGTGGGCTGTATGCTACTGTTCATTTGCGCTATGGTTTGCGCCACACGCTGCGCTACCGAATCCAATCCCTGCGGATAAATAACCCGTGCAACCGGCGATTGCACTTGTTTCCACTCAACAGATGGCGGGTTGCCACCAAATTGCTGCGCTTTAGAGGTTACGGCAAGGAGTAAAAGCAGGGCAAGTAGCAGGCGTTTCATTGGATGGTGAAAGTAATAAAATTGTCTGAACTCGAATTAAACGAATTTGTTGAATAAAGAGAATTTGAAGTTTATTGGTCCCCAAAATTCGTTAATTCTAAAAATTCGGGTTTAGACAATCGAAATCCGAAATCCAAATGACACTCCATCCCTTAAAACTAAGTACATTTGCGCTTTGTGATTTACTGTTATGGCTAAAGTTTCTATCAACCTGGCAACGGGTTCAATACAAAAAGAAGATATTATTGTAGGCATCGACCTGGGTACAACCAATTCGCTGGTGGCTTTTATTAACCCGGAGAAAGAGCCGCGTGTGATAAACGATGCCGGCAAAGGCGTACTGGTGCCCTCTGTTGTGCACTTTGGCCCTACGGGCGATATCACGGTTGGTAACGAAGCCAAAGAATATTTGATCACCGATCCGCAGAACACCGTATTTTCGGTTAAGCGTTTGCTTGGCCGCTCTTATGCCGATGTAAAAAACTACCAAAACTTTTTCTCCTACAAGATAATTGACGACGATAGCGAGAACCTGGTGAAAATTAAGGTGGGCGATAAATTCTACAACCCTATCGAGCTATCGGGCCTTATCTTAAAAGAACTTAAAGACCGCGCCGAACATGCCCTTAAAACGCCTGTTACCCGCGCCGTTATAACCGTGCCTGCTTATTTTAACGATTCTCAGCGCCAGGCTACACGCGATGCAGGTAAACTGGCCGGGCTTGATGTTTTGCGTATTGTGAACGAGCCAACCGCCGCGAGCCTTGCTTATGGTATCGGTTTAAACCCCGAAGAAACCAAAACCATTGCCGTGTATGACCTTGGTGGTGGTACCTTTGATGTATCAATCCTGCAGATCCAGAACGGCATATTTGAAGTGCTATCAACCAATGGCGATACATTCTTAGGGGGTGATGATTTTGACCGCGCCATTGCCGATTACTGGATAGAAAAAAACAATATTGATAAAACCGAACTGGCCAATAATCGAGAGCTTACACAGGCACTTCGTCTAAAAGCTGAGGAAGCTAAAAAAGCGTTTGCCCATCAAAGCCTGTTCAACGAAAAAATAGGTGACATTTGGTGCACCATAGACCGCAATACCTTTGAGGAACTAATATTACCTAAAGTACAGCAAACCATAACCGCCTGCCAAAACGCGCTTAAGGATGCAAAACTAACCACCGCAGATATTGATGAAGTGGTAATGGTTGGCGGCAGTACCCGCACGGCGCTGGTTAAAAAGATGGTGGCAGAATTTTTCGGTCGCCCGGTGCATGATGGCATTAACCCCGATGAGGTGGTTGCCCTTGGTGCTGCCATACAGGCCGATGTTTTGGCCGGTAACCGCAGCGATATTTTATTGCTTGATGTTACCCCTCTATCTTTAGGGATCGAAACCATGGGTGGTTTAATGGATACCATCATCCCCCGTAACTCCAAGATCCCCACAAAAGCAGGCAGGCAATATACCACCAGTAAAGACGGGCAGGTGAACATGAAGATAGCCGTTTACCAGGGCGAGCGCGACCTGATCAGCGAGAACCGCAAACTGGCCGAGTTTGAATTAAAAGGCATACCGGCCATGCCGGCGGGTTTCCCAAAAGTGGATATCAACTTTATACTGAATGCCGATGGCATTCTTAAAATACAGGCTATTGAATTGCGCAGCGGCGTTAAGCAGGAGGTAGAAGTAAAACCAGCCTATGGCATTACCGATGACCTGGTTGAGCAAATGCTAATGGATAGCATCACCCACGCTAAAGACGATGTTAGCGCCCGCATGCTGATAGAAGCTAAAACCGAAGCGGAGCAAATGGTTTACACCGTGGAGAATTTCCTGAAAAAGAACGTGCAATTGTTAAATGCTGACGAAGTCACAGAAACTAACATCCAGTTAGAAGCCCTTAAAGCCGCTTTAAGTACAGGCGATAAAGACCTTATTCACGCTAAGATAGACGCACTGAATAACTTTACCCGCCCCTTTGCCGAACGTGTAATGGATGTGGCCATTGCCACGGCAATGAAGGGTAAGAGTATAGAATAAAACTCTTCGACCCGTCATTGCGAGGAACAAAGCAATCTCCCGATACAATCAGTTCTTCGTTAGGAATGGCAGTAGTTATTATGAATCGCCAGTGTAAGTTCATTTCTTTTCTCTCAAAAGAAACGAACCAAAGAAAAGTCGCGGCTGTGCCACCTTCTGTTAAAGTCAGTGCTGATGCTCTGCTACTACTACCCGAATGTGCCAAGGCCGCATTAGGAACGTAACGTCGGGTTTGTCAGGCTCTTTCTCTGGATATGATTTTTTCTCTAACGAGCGTCGGCCTAAACGTCAAAGCGGGCGGGCCGGGTATATGGCGGGAATGTCGGTTTAGCTTCGAACTCGCGATAGCGGGAGAAAGCGTTAAGAACCGGCAGGGTGGGCGGAAGCGTCGCTTTGACTTGGCCTTTTCTTTTGGTTCGTTTTCTTTGTGGCTAAGACAGAGAAAATGAACTTCCACTAACGCTTCATAAAGCAAAACCATTCCTAATGAAATGCGAAGCTCTGACTGTTGTCAAAGATTGCTACATTTCTACCACACCTTGCAATAGCAAGTTTTTATTTTTCCAAACCCATTCCCATAAAATGCGTTATTTGTGCAATCAAACAATAAGCATTTGAAAAACATCCTACGCATTACGGCATTAGTTACTTTTGCCGCGTCATCTCTCACTGCATCCGCGCAAACCATTCAGCAAGACAGCACCATAAAACCTGCCGCACTTGATACGGCACGTTACGACTCGCTGGTAAACCGTTTAGCCAGTGGCGATAAAACGGGCAAATGGCCGGTTAAAAAAGCGCCTTACCCAAAAGCCGGGGCCATATTACCATTTTACCGTGTAGTAGCTTATTATGGCAACATGTATTCTAAAAACATGGGGGTACTTGGCGAATATGAGCCGTCGGTTATGCGCACTAAACTTAAAGCCGAGGTTAAGAACTGGGAAGCAGCCGACCCCGAAACGCCCGTTAAACCCGCCCTGCACTACATTTGCGTTACCGCCCAGGCAGATGCAGGCCGAAATGGCTTACATAACCTGCGTATGCCATTCAGCCAGATAGATAAGGCTATTGAAATGGCAAAACCTATTAACGCGCTGGTGTTTTTAGACATCCAGGTTGGTTTCAGCACGGTACAAACAGAGCTGCCGCTATTGGAAAAGTACCTGAAGATGCCCAACGTACATTTCGGCATCGACCCGGAATTTTCTATGAAAGAAGGCAGCGTGCCCGGCAAACGGATAGGTACCTTTGATGCTAAAGACATTAATTATGTAAGCAATTACCTGAGCAGCCTTTGCGAAAAGTATAACCTGCCGCCAAAAATATTTGTAGTACACCGCTTTACTAAACGTATGGTAACCAACTACCAGGATATTAAACTGAACAAGAACGTACAGTTTGTAATGGACATGGATGGCTGGGGCGGCCCCGACCTTAAAAAAGGCACATACAAGTATTTCGTAGCGGACGAACCCGTACAGTTCACCGGCTTTAAATTATTCTACAAAAACGATATCAAGAACGCGCCTAAGCGAATGATGACGCCTAAAGAAGTATTAAGCTTAAAGCCATCTCCTATTTATATCCAGTACCAGTAGATTCTTTATATTTGGTTATGCTGCCCAAGTTATCGCCATACCATTTGCTTAAGCAACAGCTTACTGCTACTATGAAACTTGGTGATGAGCAGCTGGATTTATTTTGCAGCAAGTTTCGTCATAAAACTACTGCGAGGAACGAGATATTGCTACATGCCGGGGATGTTAACCCTTACTTGTATTATGTAAACTCGGGTTGCCTGCGCATATTTATGCTGGATGTTAACGGCAAAGAATCGACACGTTTCCTGGTTACCGAAGGTAGGTTTGGTACCGCTTTCCCAAGTTTTACATTGCAGGAGCCATCATTGGCCGCCATTCAAAGTATTGAGCCCAGCGATATACTTTACATCAGCCACCGGGATTTTAACCATCTTTTAGACAATTTCCCCGGGTGGGAACACGAGTACCGCTTAGGCCTCGAAAAGGATTATATTGCCTCTATTAAGCGTATCGAAAGCCTCATCACCATGGATGCCAAACAGCGTTATCAGTTGCTTTTACAAACCCAGCCTACCCTAATTCAAAGACTGCCATCCAAAATCATTGCCGACTACCTCGGCATATCCCAGGAAACGCTTAGTCGCCTTAAATCAAAAAAGTAACTTATTGACATTTATCAATTTTACTGTTATCCAAAATATCTTGTTTTGTTTTTAATCTAAAACCAATGAAATTAAGATATCTGCTTATCGCTATTCTACTGCTGCCCATAACAACATTCGCTCAAACCCTAATTGGCGAACAAACCTTTAAATATAACGATACCGCCCGCAACCGGCCACTAACCACCGAGATATGGTACCCTACAACTGACGAAAGCAAGCCGCCAAAACTAAAAGAAGGCTTTCCCTTTGTGCATGAACCCACCGTTAGGGATGCAAAACTGCCGAATGGTAAACAACCCCTCATCCTCATCTCACACGGTACAGGCGGCGGGCGCCTAACCATGGAATGGCTGGCAGATGCGTTGGTTAAACAAGGATTTATAGTTGCCGCGGTAGACCATTGGGGCAATACCCACGATAATAAAATACCTATCGACTTTGTAACTCCGTGGCAGCGTGCGCAGGATGTTTCCTTTGTGCTAACACAGCTTTTAAAAGACAAAGCACTTAATGCGGTTATTGATAACAAACGCATTGGCGCGGCAGGTTTTTCTATAGGCGGCTACACCGTTATTGCCCTCGCCGGCGGCAAGATAGACCTAAAAGCTATGGACGATTTCACCAACACACCCGCCGGCGCTAAGGAAATTGCCATACCCGAGTTCCCTAATCTTATAAATACTTTGGATGAAAAAGCTATACAAGCCTCGTTTGATAGCGCCCCTCCTTTAAAAGATAAGCGCATTAAAGCGGTATTTAGCATGAGCCCGGCTGTTGGACAGGGGTTTACCAAGGCAAGCCAGTTTAAGGATGTAGATATTCCTTTATATATCATTGGTGCGCAAAGTGATAGCATTGCGCCTGTTAAAACTAACGCCCTACATTACCATAAGTTAATGCCAAAATCTAAATTGTTTATTATACCAGGTAAGGCTGCACATTACGTTTTCCTAAATGAAGCTTTGGGCGATCTAAAGCAAAATGGCGGTATCATATTTAACGATGGCCCCGGAGTGGACAGGCATGCCATACACGAACAGGTTGGCGGTATGGCGGTAAAGTTTTTTAAAGAAAGTTTGAAGTAATTATAAACAAAAAAAGCCTCCGTTGAATAAACGGAGGCTTCATCATATGTATGCTAAGCTTACAAGTTGTCTATCTCTTCCTGCTCTTTTAGGGCAGTGATATTGTTTTTGTTGCTGTACTCGTCTGTCTGGCTTGCAAAATCTTCCAGTATGCTGGCAATGGTATCAAGGTTATCTGCTACACGCTGGTGCATATCAGGCAGGTCTTTTTCTAATCTTTTATTGCCAAGGTCAATATTGTCTACCTCTATTTTAGCGATCTTTTGTATCAACGCCTGATTACTGTTCTTTAAGTCTTCTAATTCATGGACGATTTTCTCCATCAATTCAAATTTTCTGATCTTATCCATAGGTATCTTAATTTATATACAACACATATAGCCATAACAGTGCCAAAGTGAAGATTATTTGCATTTATCATTTATAACTAATAATTTAGTTATATGAAATTTCTCTGTTATTTAATCCTCCTGCTTACTTCCCAAATGGTATGCTATGCGCAGCAAACAACCAAAGCAGACGATGCTTTATTGCTGGATTATTACCAAAATCAGCGCTTTGCCGAGGCTGCCGATTACCTGAAGAAAACATATCCCGAACCTGTTAACAGCACAAAGACTTTAGGACAATTGGCCTATACATCAAACATGGCCGGGCGTTTGGCAGATGCCGAAGCATATTATCAGCGCATCTATAATATCGATGCTACCAATACACCAGTACTATATAGCTTGGGCAGCCTAAACCTGCGCCGTGGCAATAATGCCAGGGCCGAGCTTTATTTTAAAAGAATTATAGCCCGCGATAGCACCAACTTTATGGTGTTTAAGCAACTGGCAACAATCAGCCACGATAAAAATGATATGACCATGTATATCGCCTATTTACAACGCGCCAACCGCCTCAACCCTACCGAGCCGGATGTTGCATCAGACCTGAGCGGTATATACATCAGCATGAAGTTTACAACGCAAGCCGAAAAGGTATTAACCGCCGCCATAACCTCCGATCCTGAGAATATTGTATTGCTTAACAGCTTAATGAAGTTACAATATGCTCAAAAGAAATGGCCCGAAACTATTACTACCTGTTTAAAATTAGTTGATAACGGAGATCGTTCAGGCTCGGTTCTTTCCAGGCTTGGGGTGTCTTATTACAATATAAAGAAGTATGAGTGCGCTTTGGATGCATTATTAAGAATTGAAGAAATATCTCAGAGTGAAAACAGCTATTACTATACCGGCTTAACCTACAAAGCTGTCAAAGATCAAAATATGGCTATATTTTATTTGCAGAAGGCCATCACAGAAGGTATCTCACCTAACACCGGCGCTTATTATGGCGAGGTGGCTGATAGTAACGAGAAGCTGCATAAGTTTAAAAAAGCGATAGCAGCCTACCAAAAAAGCCTTGAGTTTGATGAATCCCCCATGATCTATTATTCTCTGGCGAATGTTTACGACACAAACCTAAAAGACAAAAAAAGCGCCATTAAATATTACAAGAAATATTTGGCTGGCAAACCACCCATAGAAAAACAGAAGGGCTTTATAGATTATTCGAAGAGCAGGATAGCAGTATTAAGTAAATAGAAATGTCCTGGTGACCCTATCGAACCATTTACCGCTTTATTAGTCTTCGACAAGCTCAGACCGACAAACTGCGTCATGGTGAACCCGTCGAACGTTAGAACGCTTGAATCGACAAATGCTTACCTGTTCATCAATCTTGCAACGTACTTGCCAATTATATCAAACTCTAAGTTCACAACACAACCTTCGCGTACATTATGCAGGTTGGTATGCTCATAAGTATAGGGTATAATAGCTACCGAAAAGTAATTAGGGCCCGAGTTTACTACCGTTAGGCTGATGCCATTCACGCAGATAGAACCTTTTTCAACTGTAACATTCCCTACCGAGGCATCATACTCAAAAGTATATTCCCAGCTCCCATCCAGCTCGGTAAATTTGGTACAGGTAGCGGTTTGGTCAACATGGCCCTGTACAATATGTCCATCTAAGCGGGCGTTCATTTGCATGCAGCGCTCCAGGTTTACAGGTTCGCCAACCTTAAGGTGCCCAAGGCTTGTTTTGTTAAGCGTTTCTTCAATGGCGGTAACGGTATGTGTATCATCGGTCAATCCCACAACAGTTAAACAAACGCCATTATGCGCAACAGACTGATCAATTTTCAATTCATTAACAATGGCAGATTGTACCGTAATGTGAAGGTTGCCCTGGTCGTGGCGCAGATCGGTTACTTTACCTAAAGTTTCTATAATTCCTGTAAACATAGTGCTGCAAAAGTAAATAAATTTAGATAGGCCGTATGTTATCCTAACATCATAAAAAAAGCGGATACCTTTAGGGGTTATCCGCCTTGTATAGGGGTGTATTTATATTATTATTCTATAGTTATATCGAATGTTTTACCATCGAATGAAACCTTGGCTTTGTGGCTTCCCAAAAACTGAATAGTTCCTGTAAAGCTAAAAGCTCTGCCTGCGTTGTTACCGTTTGAGGTAAAGCTTGCAGTACCAGCGGTAATGTCAAATGGCCTGTTGCTTGCGTCAATAATTAAACCGCTTAGTACATAGCTATTGTGCTGCTCCATATACTCGCCGTCTTTTTTGGTAGTAACCTTGTAAACAGATACCTGGTTACCATCAACCTGCATCTTTGCAAAGCCCGGTAATAGTGCTTTAAGTGTATAATACTCGTCAACACTGTTATCATACACGGCGTAAGGGCTAAAACCGGTGTTTTTATAAGTACCGCTGTAGGTATAGCCATTAGGCTGGTTGCCGTTACAGCTAACTACATATTTGTTTGAGCCTATCATTACATCTTTAACGCTGTCGCCTTTAGTGTAGATATTGTTGTAAGGCACTTCTATAAGTTCGCCGCAGGTAAGGTCATTAACCTTTATACCGTTACGAACACCAGAAGCAGCCGGTAAGCCCGTTTTGTCGTTTTGGCTTGCAATTGTGTTGCCTATTGATTTGTAAAGGTTAACGGCAATAGAAGTGGCTATAGCCTTATCATTATTAACAGGTGTATTTACTTTGGTCTCTTTGGTACAGGCCGAGTATAAAAAAGCGGTTAAAGCTAATATCGATAATGCTGCTATCGATTTAATTTTTGTGGTCATAATACTTTGTGATAATGGTATTTAATTGCCACAAAATTAGCAGTTTAATAAATATTTATGCAACATTATTTTCACTTTCGCGTATAAGGCGATCCGAAAACAGATAAAGATATTCAAGGTTAAAATATAGCTCAAGAATTAAATATTTGCGCTTTACTTAAAGCAACTGGGCAGATCTACCCTTTTATTACGCAGGTCCCTGCCACCCTCTATAACCGATTTTAGGTTGGTTAAGTAAAATGTCCATCCTGCCTTGCATTGTACAAAAAGATTTTTTTCCGGGTCATCTTCCGGGGGAATGTTGCTTTGCTCAAGTTCTATTATGGTTAAGCCGTTCCGTGTGCTTAAATTAATAGTTACAATACTATCGCCGGTAAAAGTGAATTTAATACGGTCGTGCCCATTAGCTTCCAGTATCCTGCCCTTTTGTGTTACGTCGTTATGATAACCGTGCCAGTACCAGGTGTAGGTATCTTCCTTTGAAATTTGTTCTTCGTTACCACGCAGGCGCTGCGGAACGGTAAAGAAATCGGCTTTGCGCAAAAACCATTTTTCTAACCCGGCCGGTGTGCTCCAGGCCATGTAAAGGCTGCGCATATCCACATTATAATCACCACAAAGCTTAAATTTGGTCCAGCGGGTATCTTCCATAGTAACAAAGGTTTATGTACATGGGAATGTATGATATAAAACTAACCATAATACTTTGTGTTTTTGCTAATTTGCCATTAAAACTATTTTATGCCAAAGCAAAGCGCCGGGATATTACTATACAAGCACACAGACGGGATATTAAAGGTTTTCCTGGTACACCCCGGCGGGCCGTTCTTCCGGAAAAAGGATGATGGCGCATGGTCGGTACCTAAGGGCGAATACCTGGACGATGAAGACCCGCTTGCTGCTGCCCGACGCGAATTTGAGGAAGAAATTGGTCAGCCTATTACAGGCAACTTTATTAAACTGCAACCTGTTAAACAAAAAAGCGGTAAGGTGGTGCAGGCCTGGGCAGTTGAGGGCGACATAGACCACACGCATATAGTAAGTAACAATTTTGAGATAGAATGGCCTCCTAAATCGGGCAAACGCGCCAGCTTCCCTGAAATTGACCGGGCCGGTTGGTTTACCATAGATGAGGCCAGGATAAAGATCATACCCGGACAGATTGGATTAATTGATGAATTAGTTGAGTTTTTATGAACCCATAATGAGTCGAAGTTAAACCGTCGACCAATAAATTAATAAGTCTCCCCTACCGGGGGAGATTTAGAGGGTGCTACCTCCTGTTCCTAACCCAATTACTTCCTTCGGAACCGGATGTTTCCGCGACGGCTACTTTTTTGGCAGCCAGCAATTTTTCCATTACCAGGGCCGCGATAAGCGCTTCATCATCATTACCGGTTTCTAAAGATTCGGGAGTAAAATATTTTTTTACAAAGTGCGTATCAAAGTTGCCCGAAGTAAATGCCTCGTGCTGCATTACAAACTTACCGAATGGCAATGTTGTAGTAATACCGGTAATACTATACTCGTCAATAGCTCGTATCATACGTTCTATGGCCTCGGTACGGTCTTTACCATAGGTGATGAGCTTGGCGATCATGGGGTCATAGTAGATCGGGATCTCCATACCCTGTTCAAAACCATCATCAACCCTAACGCCGGGGCCTTTTGGGGTAACGTAGGTTTGCAATGTGCCAATATCCGGCAGGAAATTATTCGCCGGGTCTTCGGCATATACGCGCAACTCCATGGCATGGCCTTGTATTTTCAAGTCTTCTTGTTTAAAGCTGATGGCTTCGCCACGCGCTATTTTTATCTGCTCTTTCACCAGGTCTATGCCGGTGATCAGTTCGGTAACGGGGTGTTCAACCTGCAGGCGGGTATTCATTTCCAGGAAAAAGAAGTCCAGCTTCTCATCCATAATAAATTCAACGGTGCCTGCACCGGTATAGTTAACAGAACGTGCCACATTAACGGCACATTTACCCATCGCTTCGCGGATCTCTGGCGTAAGAACAGATGATGGCGCTTCTTCCACCACCTTTTGGTGTCGGCGCTGAACCGAGCAATCCCGCTCGAACAAGTGTACAATATTGCCATGCGTATCGCCCAAAACCTGTATCTCTATATGGCGTGGCGACGATACATAGCGTTCTATAAACACAGCGCCATCGCCAAATGCCGAAATAGCTTCGGATACGGCGAGGCCCATCTGCTCTTCAAAATCATCGGGCCCGTCTACAATGCGCATACCTTTGCCACCGCCGCCTGCGGCAGCCTTTATAAGAATAGGGAAACCTACTTCCACAGCGCGAAGTTTAGCTTCAGCCACATCGGTTATGGCTTCCTCGGTACCAGGCACCATGGGGATATTATATTTTAATGCGGCAGCCTTGGCAGATAGTTTGTTACCCATCACTTCCATAGCTTCGGGAGACGGGCCAATTAATATCAACCCTGCCTCGCGCACCTGCCGTGCAAAAGCGGCATTTTCGCTCAAAAAACCATAACCGGGGTGGATGCCCTCGGCCCCCGTTTGTTTACAGGCGGCTATTATTTTATCGCTAACAAGGTATGATTGACTGGATGGCGCCTCACCGATAAAAACGGCTTCGTCGGCATAACGCACGTGGAGCGCGTTGCGGTCGGCCTCAGAATAAACGGCTACTGTTTTAATGCCCATTTCGCGGGCCGAACGCATTACTCGTAAAGCGATCTCGCCGCGGTTTGCTACCAGGATTTTTTGCATAGGTAACAAATGTAGCGGATTAACTGTAAAAAAGAAATGCCATTTCAAAAGGCTTAAAATGATCACAAATGTTCACGTTCACGTTTGCACAACCAGCCGTTTATTTGCAAAATATTAATAATCAAACATTTGAACCTAAAAATCCTGACACACTTGCGACACCACTTATTTGAATTAAAAGGTTAGGAATGTAAGCATGGACAATGCGATTAATCAAGCCAGCCATACTCGCATGGTTAGGTTGATTAGTTCTCCGTTAGCAATGGGTGAAGTATATTAATCGTCAGTGGATGTTCATTTCTTTTTTGTCGCAAAAAAGAAACGAATCAAAGAAAAAACACGCGGCTTAAACCGGTTGCTCGCCCGCAACTATATGCTCTTTCTCTATCTTCTTCTGCAATTCTAATATAGCGCCAATAAGCGCTTCGGGCCTTGGGGGGCAGCCTTGCACGTAAACATCCACCGGTATAACCCTGTCAACACCTTTAACCACATGGTAACCATGTTGCCAGTATGGCCCGCCGCAATTAGAGCATGAACCCATAGAGATCACATATTTAGGATCGGGCATTTGCTCGTACAGGCGCTTGATGCGCTCGGCCATTTTAAAGGTAACGGTACCGGCTATGATAATAACATCCGATTGCCTTGCCGACGGCCTCGGGAACACCCCAAACCTATCCAAATCGTATGTAGATGCCATCGCCCCCATCATTTCTATAGCGCAGCAGGCAATACCAAAGCTCAGCGGCCATAACGATGACAGCCTCGCCCAGTTGAGCAGGTCATCCATCTTGGTGACTACAATGCCACCGGCTTCGTTGGTCAGGTCAGGCGTCATTAGCGGGCTTTTTAAATGATGGTTTAAACATGGGTTTCCGTGTTTCGGCAGTAGATGTAGGAGTAGCAGTTGCTGTGGCAGGTGCAGTATCAGCAACCGGTGATATCTCCAGGCTAAATTCTTTCACTTTAAATTGGCCTTGTTTTGCATTCAGATCGTCATACAAACTTTGTGGTATGCGGGCGTCTGTTTGCGGCAGTGTGGCGTTTGGTTTTATCCAGTTAAGGTCGCCTTTTATCCAAACGTAGGCCAGGCCCAATATCAATATCCCTAAAAAAACAAACATTTCTATCAGCGAGAACCATCCCCAGCGGGCATCGGTTGCAATAATTTCGCGGTTGCCAAAAACAGTAGCCCATGGGAAAACGAAGACCATCTCCACATCAAACAGCAAGAACACCAACGCTATAACATAAAAGCGGGAATTAAAAGGCAGCCACGCATTACCTGTTGGCTCCTCGCCACATTCGTAGGTGCTCAGCTTTTCGGGATTAGGGTTGCGGGGCGATAACCGGCGGTTCACAAAAAATAACCCGCCAATTGCCACAACGCCTACAATTAAAAAGATAAGTATCTTTCCAAATTCTGATATTTGCGCAACATCATCCATGACAGCAAATTTAACAAAACAATCAACTTTTGATGCTATAATTATTGGCGGCGGCGCCTGCGGACTTATGTGCGCGGTACAGGCCGGCTTTTTAGGCAAGCAAACTTTGGTTTTAGAAAAGAACGATAAAGTAGGCGCCAAAATTTTAATAAGCGGTGGCGGCAGGTGCAATTACACTAATCTTTACGCCACCCATAAACAATTCATATCTCAAAACGAGCATTTTAGCCGCTCGGCACTGGCGCAGTGGACGGTGGACGACACCATAAACTTTTTTGAGACGTACGGTATTGAAGGGAAAGAAAAAACGCTTGGACAACTCTTCCCGGTGAGCGATAAGGCTAAGGATGTAGTGAATGTTTTTACAAATTTATGTAATGATCTGGGACAGGAAATTTGGTGCGATACCGAGGTTACAGCTGTTGAGCAAACAGATAGTGGTTTTAAGGTAACCATTTTGCGGAACGGGAATGAGCAAATATTATTGGCAGCTAAGGTTGTTATTGCAAGCGGCGGCTTACCTATCCAAAAAATGGGCGCTACAGATTTCGGGTTACGCGTGGCCCGCAAATTTGGGATGAATGTTACTGAAACCTCCCCTGCCCTGGTGCCGTTAACCATTACCGGGAAGGATCAGGCATGGTACGAGCAATTATCCGGTAACAGCATATTTTGCCGGGTATGGAACGACAGGGCAAGCTTTGAAGAAAATATCCTTTTTACCCATTGGGGACTAAGCGGCCCGGCCATATTACAAATATCTTCCTACTGGAAACCCGGCGAACATATCTACATAGACCTGTTGCCCGGCAAAGACATTATTGAACTGATACTGCAGGAACGCGAGCAGAACGGCAAGAAAATGCTGCTGGCCTACCTGTCGGGCTTGTTTACCCGCAAATTCGCCGAGGCGTTGGTAGATTACATACCTGCCGACAAAAACCTGGCATCGCTCACTAAAACCGAATTAGAAAACATCAGCATATTACTGCACGAATTTAAAGTGAAACCCGCGGGCACAAAAGGCTACGACAAAGCTGAGGTAATGACAGGCGGCGTAGACACCAACGAGCTATCATCTAAAACCCTCGAAAGTAAGAAGGTACCCGGCATGTTCTTTGGAGGGGAATGTGTGGATGTTACCGGCTGGCTGGGTGGTTACAATTTTCAATGGGCGTGGGCCAGCGGTTTTGTAATCGCGCAAAATTTATAGGGATATAAATTTGTAATAGCAAAGCCGGAAGTGCCGATAAAGGTTATTTTTGTGCATTATAGCATATTTAATTACTGCTCGTTAGGAACGGCCGCTTTAAGTTGTAAGGCCTGTGGATGTACTTTTCTTTTTTGTCGCAAAAAAGAAAAGTACCAAAAGAAAAAACACGCGGCTGTACTGCGTTGCTGTTAAAGGGTGTACTAAAGCATTGCCTGTGCTATCCGCAACGCACTAAGGCCGCAGCCGAGAGCTAATGTTCGGTTCGTCAGACTCATTTTTAACCTGAATTTTCAGAATGCAACCGCAGCAATGAGTTTATACCCATCGTTACTTTAACGAGCGGTGGCCCAAACGTCAAAGCGGGCGGGCCGGGAGTTAGCGGGAATGACGGTTTAGCTTTCGAACTCGCGATTGCGGGAGAAAGCGTTAAGAACCGGCAGGGCGGGCGGAAGCTTTGCTTTGACTTGGCCTTTTCTTTTGGTTACTTTTCTTTGCGGCTAAGGCAAAGAAAAGTGACATCCGCAGACTTTGAATAAAACTACTGCCGCGCCTAACGAAGAACTAATCGTTTACTACACATAGCGAAACTGCTTTGTCTTTGCAAAAACGCGTAAAATCTTTAAAACACAAAGGCCACAAAGAATAAATCCTTGCAGCCTTTGTAAAGCTCTTTTTGCTCAATCCAACTATTGTTTCTTTTCAACAGGCGGAGCTGGTGGCGGCGGAGGCGGCGTGCCTGGTGCTGTACCCGGTGCAGGCGACGCGCCTGGTGCCCAACCCGGCTGGCCCGGTGCAGGTGCAGGGCGTGGCTGGCGTGGCAATTCTGATGCCCTTACAACCTCGGGGTGCGATACGCCGCGGTGGCAGCTGTAACAGTTAACACTGCTCTCTAAAATAACCCCGGTACTGTCTTTACCGGCGTGGAAATATTTTTTGTTGATTTCCTGCGTCATTTTGTACATCTCGCGGGCCATATCTTTTTCGGGTTTACCATCGGCGGCAAAATCCATTTTTTTGGTATCCTCGTTACGTACATGGCAAAAGCTACAGCGTGCGCCTAAAGCGTGCTCCCACTCCTCCATTACTTTATGCATTTCTTCTTTAGAGATATTTTTTGGTAAAACCTTAAGGTTCTTAAATTTCTCGTCATCTGGTTTTTTATCTGCCGGTACCATTGCCATAAATGCCACAGCCGATAAAAGACCTATAGTTACCAGTAATTTTTTGCTAATTGTCATAATTGTGTAAGCCTGTGTTTAAACCTCTAAACTAAAGTAATTATACTAATACTGCAACACGCCACAAAAATATTACGAATGTTAGTTTAAGTATGGTTCTACCAATCCTAAACTCAAATCCCATAGCCTGTCGCGGCCTACTTGGTTAGTTGCAGCGGTTGAGGCAGAAACCACCTCGCGGTTTTTAAAATACTTGCCGCTTTTGGCGTCTATTCGGGTGGCCAAAGCCAGGTAAATGGTAGTTTGGGCGCCGGTTTCTGCCGATATCATGAACGGCCTGGCCAGCGCCATAAGCAGTTTGCCTATACCCGTAAGCCCTGTGCCAAAGCCGGTATTTACCAAACCCGGGTGCAGGGCAAAAGCATTTATACCCTTTGGCCCATATTTAATAGCCAACGAGCGGGTAAAGTATATATTAAATAACTTGGCTGTACCGTATGCCTTCCATGCCGAGTATGGGCGCTTGGTCCATTGCAAATCGTTAAAGTTGGGTTTGGCCATGCGGTGCGCTTCAGAACTTACATTGATGATACGCGCCTGTCCTTTCTCCAGCAATGGCAACAGGCATTGTACCAATAAAAAATGCCCGAGGTGGTTTACAGCAAAGGTCATTTCAAAACCATTCTTACTTTCCTGGCGTTCGGCAAAAATACCGCCGGCGTTATTTATAAGTACGTTAATTGATAGTAAGCTGCTTTTCAAAATATCTGCGGCGTTGCGCACACTGTCCAGGTCGGCCAGGTCGCATGGCACTACATATATATTTTTATTTTTTGTGGCCAATATAATTTCATGTTTTAAGGCCTCACCTTTCGCGGTGTCGCGCACCAAAAGGTATAACGAGTGGTCTTTTTTGGCAAGCGCAATAGCGGTTTCCCTGCCGATACCGGATGTAGCCCCGGTTATTACAGTGGTGGTAACGGGCATATCAATAATTTATAACGCTGTTAACTAATTGGTATTCAAAACTAATACATTTTACGCAACAGACAAACGTGAACAACGTAGTATATCACACTAAAACGAAAGGTTTACATGAAGCGTATGAGTGACCTAAAAATAAGCTGGTATATATTTTTGTTAAATATTTGTTAAACAATTTGGATAATTACGAAAGTGTCGTATATTTACGAAATAATCGTAGATAGCAATGGAGAAATTATCGCAACAAGAAGAAGAAGCCATGCAGGCTGTATGGCAGGCAGGCACAGGGTTCATAAAGGATTTTCTGGACCAGATGGCCGAGCCTAAACCACCCTACACTACACTGGCATCAACCATAAAAAACCTGGAGCGTAAGGGCTTTGTAACCGGCGAAAAGCTGGGCAACTCGTTTCGCTATACTCCTGCCATTTTAGAGGAAGAATACAAAAAACGCTTTATGAGCGGCTTTGTAAGCGACTACTTTAAAAACTCGTATAAGGACCTGGTTACTTTCTTCGCCAACGAAAAAAAGATTAGCGCCAGCGAGTTAAAAGAGATCCTTAACCTGATAGAAAAACCTAAATCTTAAATATCATGCCTGCCTTATTCGTATTTCTTTTTAAAGTGAACATAGCCTTACTGCTATTTTGCGCGGGCTACTACCTGGTGCTTAGGCACCTGACCTTTTACACGCTTAACCGGGTTTACCTGATGGTAGCCATTATTTTTGCCACCCTGTACCCAAAAATTGACCTGAGCGATTTTGCCCAGCGCCACGAAACACTTGCCAAACCCGTACAAACTGTTGTGCTGAACTGGCAGGCACCGGCAGAAAGTTTGGTAAAACCGCTTAGCCACCCTAACTACTGGCAATGGGCAACGGTGGTGTTTTGGGCAGGCGCTATCTTTTTAGCCTTCAGGCTGGCCATGCAGCTGTTCTCGCTTTTTCAGTTGCACCGCAGGTCGCGGGCGGCAAAGATCCACGAGCACGACGTAAGGGTTATAGACGGCGAGGCCGCGCCATTCTCTTTCTGGAGGAGCATCTACGTAAACCCCGCCAACCACACCCCTGCCGACCTCGAAGCCATATTGCTGCACGAGCAGGTGCACGTAAACGGCTGGCATACGCTGGATATTTTACTGGCCGAGCTCAGCAGCATTTTCTACTGGTTTAACCCCGGCATCTGGCTTATGAAAAAGGCCGTTCGCGAAAACATTGAGTTTATAACCGACCGCAAGATCCTGAACAAAGGCTTCGACAGTAAAACCTACCAATACAGCCTGGTGAATGTAAGTTTCGCCAACACTACGCCGGGTATTGTAAACCACTTTAATATTTCAACCATTAAAAAACGTATAATCATGATGAATGCAAAAAGATCTTCGAGGTTTACACTTACGCGCTATGCTTTTGTTGTACCTGCTGTAGTTGTACTGCTGTTGGTTTTCACGCTATCTAAAGCTGAGATAGCTAAACCCATAACCCATAAAATAGCTGTGGCCATAAAGCCCGTAACCATAGCCATAAAAGAAGCCGCTCAAGAAGCCATAACATTTAACGACACCACAAAGAAGCCCAAATCCGCTTTTAAAGCAGTTCCGGCAGATACCGTTAAGCGCGTAGAAAATTATGCCATCACTTTTCATACCGATTCGGACAGTAAAAGCGATACAGGCAGAAAGCAAACTATATTTATAAATACCGACAGGAACCACTCGATAGACTCGATGAATGTTGTGCTGAACGGCAAAAAGGTAGATAACCTTGTATTCTCAAAAGTTGACCCGGGTACTATTGCAAGCATTAACATCATGACGGCTAATGATGTAAAGAAATTACCCGGAAACAACGATGCCTATACTTTTAAAAACGACAGGCATGTAATATTTGTCACTACCAAAGATTCGCCGGAAGGTAAAGTACTTGCAGAAAAACTGGGCAGCAGGCGCCAGTTAACCAACATCCAGATTACCCGCCCGGGAAGCGACCATCTTGTTTTTAATAGCTTACCGGCTTTAAAAGGGACTGTAAAAGATGTTAAGATCATAGCCCACGGCAAGGCGTCAACCATTCCGGCAAACGAGATAAAGGAAATTGTTTTAGACTCGGGAATTGTGCGTGTAAGTTACCCGGCCAAAAGCGTTGCAGGTGTTGAGTATAAGCTACGCAGTGATGGAGCCGGTAATGTGACCACATTTAATGGTAAGCCGGTAACATTTAGCGCTACAGGAACATATACTGAAACCATACCGGATAAAGATGTTGTAGTTACCGGTTATGGAAAAAAATACAAGGCTACTGGAACATATACTGAAACCATACGGGATAAAGATGTTGTAGTTACCGGTTACGGAAAAAAATACAAGGCTACAGGGTTAAATGTTATTGATTACCCTATGGCTACTACAGTTAGGCTTGGCAGCATGGACCGCATATCTGACAAGCTTATTGTGATTGACGGTAAGGTTGCCAGCGAAAAAGAATTGAAAAAGCTTTCGGCATTTGAGATAGACCGCATGAGCACCAGCAATAGTGCCGACACGGTTAAGAAATACGGCGATAAAGCCAAGTATGGTGTGGTTTATATCTACACCAAAAAAGGGAAACAATAATAAGATCAGTTAGCTGTTAACCCTATTTTAAGGTTGACCGGGGCAAGCCTGGTCAGCCTTTTTTTATGATGCCTCTTAATTCCCTCCCTTGGGAGGGGTGCGATGGGATAGTGCGATGGCAGGGAGGGGTTTCTGTAATATTTAAGCCTGTTAACCCCTCCCGGGGGGAGGGAATTATTTTTTTTAACTCGCTTCTGCTAATTTCTCTTTATCCAAAATCTCCAGTAAAGCCTTCTCCGCTAAATTTAACTCGGCAGATTTTACATCCTTATCCCCGTCAAGTTTGTTGATGTATTTAAAAATGGTACCCTCTTCGTAGCTTTTAATTACGGTTGGGTGTACATAATATTTCTTACAAACGGTGCGGGTGTTGCCCAGGTTTATGGCAACCTCATCCAACACGCTTACAATTTTCTTTTTGCATTCAGATATGGTTTCAAACTCGCCGGCTTCCTTAAAAGCATAAAGCGCGCTAACGCTGCCCGCCCAGGTACGGAAATCCTTAGCAGTGAAATCCTCTCCGGTGATTCCTTTTAAATAAGTGTTAATGTCTCCCGAGCCAATAGTGCAGCGGGTATTATCGTCGTTGTAATATTGGAACAGTTCCTTTCCGGGAATATCTCGGCATTGCTTAACCAGTTTGGCAAGCTTTTTACTTTGCAGGGCTATTTTATGCATCACCCCTTTTTTGCCTTTAAACTCAAATTTAAGCATACTGCCATCTATCTTAACATGCTTATCCATAAGCGTTGTTAAACCAAATGACCCGTAAAGTTTTTTATATGATTCGTTACCTACGCGAATGCTTGTAAGTTCCATTAAACGCACTACAAGTGCTACCACCTTTTCGTGATCCAGCCTTGGGCGGGCAAGGTCCTGATCAACCTGCTGGCGTATAGCAGGCAAATGGGCCGCGAAGGTTTGCAGCCTGTGGTATTTAGATTGGTTGCGAATTTTGTTCCAGTAACTGTGGTAGCGATATTGCTTACGCCCAGCGGCATCTGTTCCGGTAAATTGCAGGTGCCCGTTTTCATACGGCGAGATCCAGACATTGGTATAGGCCGGCGGAATAACCAGGGCATTGAAACGGGCTATCAATTCCTTATCTTTCACCACATTGCCTTCGGCATCTAAATAATTCCACCCTTTACCGCTTTTTTTGCGGGTATAGCCGGGGGTAGAATCTGAAACATAGCGAAGCCCTACCGCCTTAGCGGTTATTTTAGGATCGCGGCCAATTTTGGCGAGTTTTTTTTCGAGGCGGGTCATGTGTATGATACAACATGAGTTTAGGTCGAAAGTTTTAAAGCCCCCTCTAAATCTCCCCCGTTAGGGGAGACTTTAAAAAAAGCCCTCCCTCTCGGGGAGGGTTGGGTGGGGCTTACAAACTTTTCACCACCTCAACCACATACTCCACCCCTTCGGCATGTACATCCAGGTGTGTTACAAAGCGGATGCGGTGGGTATCGGTGCTGCTTGCTTTAATGCCCTTTTCGGCAAGTTTGGCAAGTACCGCAGCAGCCGGTTCAAGCGTATCAAACAATACGATGTTGGTTTCTACCGGGATTACATTTGTTACCCAAGCGCATTGTGCAAGTTCCTCGCCCAAAATGCTGGCATGTGCATGGTCTATCTTTAAACGCTCCACATGATGGTCTAACGCGTAAATGCCTGCTGCCGCAAGAAAACCTGCCTGGCGCATACCTCCACCCAACACTTTTCTGATCCTGCGGGCATATTTAATAGTTGCTTTATCGGCCAGTAAAACTGAGCCTACAGGCGCACCCAAACCTTTAGAAAGACATACCGAAATACCATCGAAATAAGTGCCGTAATCTACCGCCTTATCCCCTGTATGGGCAAGGGCGTTGAAGATACGGGCACCATCAAGGTGTAATTTTAAATCGCGCTGCTCACATAATTCAGCAATAGGTTTTATATGATCGAGCGTGTAACAGCTACCGCCGCCTTTATTAACCGTATTTTCCAGCACAACCAAACTGGTACGCGGATAATGGATATTTTCGTCGTTTATCTCCGACGCTATCATTTCGGCAGTAATAAGCCCTCGGTAGCCATTCAACAACCTGGTGGATACGCCCGAGTTGAAAGCTATCCCTCCACCCTCGTAACGGTAAACGTGTGCGGTTTGATCGGCAATCAATTCGTCGAGCGGCTGGGTAAAGCATTTAATGGCTATCTGGTTGGTCATGGTGCCTGATGGGCAGTAGATGGCGGCTTCCATCCCGAACATTTCAGCGGCTTTTTGCTCCAGCGCGTTAACGGTTTCGTCCTCGCCAAAAACATCGTCGCCCACTTTGGCGCTCCACATGGCCTCAAGCATTCCGGGGGTTGGTTTTGTTACGGTATCGCTGCGCAGATCAACTGTTATCATGTCAAAAATTCTTTTATATTTGGTTTCAAATCTAAACCATTTTATGAAGAAAATTTTACTGCTTGTTTGTATTTTAAGTATTACAATTGGTGCTAAGGCGCAGTTATTTGGAAAACATTATGACGAGGGCTATTACTACGACTCTGTTGGCATTAAGCATACGGGGCTTATCTCATGGTCGCCGCCGGCAAAATCTATATTCGGTAATAAAGGCGACCACATCTACTTTAAAACAGATAAAAAAGCTGAGCAAATAAAATTAAAAGAAAACCAGATCAGTTCGTTTGCCATCAAAAATGACAGCGCCCGGATGGATAGTTTTGTTGTAGCAAAAAATAAAGATTTTATAAAAGCGCCATTCTTACACGTTTTACTTGATAACGACGTTAAGATCTATGGTTTTACCATGATCTCATCAAGCGGTGGCGGCATGATGCCCGGCGCAGGTGGTAACATGGTATTTATGCCGGGATTTTCCAGCAACGACACTAAATATTATTATGGCGAAGATACCGACCATACCACCCGCCTCGATAAAAAGAACTTTATTGAAGTGATGAGCAAGGCCCTTGCAAGCAAGCCATACGTGGTAAAAAGGGTGCAGGATAAAACTTTTAAATTGAGCAAGCTTAACGAACTGCTGTATTTTTACCGTACGGATAACTATCCCGAATCGATGCAACCCCGTAACAATTATTAAAATGCGTAAAACATTATTTATAATCCTCATCCTTGCCGGTTTTTTCACCGCCGATGCGCAACCGCAGCGCAAATGGTACGAAGGCCGCCTGTACCATACCAATGGCGAGATCTTTGACGGGCTGGTATCCTGGACACCGCCCCGTAAAGGTGAGTATGAAGATGGGGATATGGTACTGTATAAAAGGGACGAAATGGCCGAAACCGTGCCTGTGCCGTATTACAAAGTAAATGCCTTTATTATGGGTAACGATAGTATTGTGGTATCGCATAATGTGCTGTTTAAAAACAGCCCGTTTATGACAGTGGTGCTTGATAACCCTACCAAATTATACACCAACAAAGTGATGAAGAACGGCATACCGTTAATGATCAACTCGGGTGGTTTTAGCGGTGGCTTTGGTATGGGTGTTGGCGTAGGTACAGCTATAGGAGGCGGTGTAAAAACTACTTACTACTATGGCAAAACCGCCGATAATGTAACAAAGTTAGAGAAGAAGCAATTTATTGAAGTAATGAGCAGCCTGATGGCCGATAAACCCGAGGTTGTAGCTAAAATTAAAGACAAAACTTTTCGTTATGGTGATATGGACGACTTGCTGACTTACTATTTTACAGGCCAGATGCCAAAAAGATCGTATGAGAACTAAGCATAACAAGCATTTATTTTCGGCAGCGGTTATGGCGCTGTTTATATTGTTAACAGGCTATAAAGCCAGCGCGCAAAAATGGCTTCCCGGCTATTTTATTGATATTAAAGGCGTAAAAACCAACGGCTACATACACCCCAACCCGGGTGGCCGCGGCCCTATACGCGATGAAGGCTTTATTGAATTTAAGGATGAGGAGCATTCCACACCCTATTACCTCAGCACCAGCGATCTGCAATCGTTTGTGGCCGGTCGCGACAGCTTTGTGGTGGCCCACGCCCCCGGTAACGAAACCTGGGCGAAAAAAGAATTTGATTTTGTGCGCGTAGCCGTAAACGAACCTATAAAAATTTATGCAACACGCGGCGCGGGCAGTGGCGGTGGCGGCGGTAAAAAAGTGCAGGTTGCCCCTGCCGTTGGCTTCGGAACAGGTACTTATGGCACCTCATATGGCGGTGGTGTGGGCATTAGCATTGGCGGTAATGGCGGCAACAGTAATAACAACAAACTGTATTATTTCTACGGCGAAAACACAGCCACCATGCAACACCTTACCAACGAAAATTTTGTCGACATCATGAGCGAGGTAATGGCCGACGAACCCGAGGTTGTAGAGCAAATAAAAGCCAACCAATACAACATACGTAACATCGAAAAACTGATAGCTTACTTTAACAAGGTTAAGGCATCGCACAGGTAATTTAGATTAGACAACTTCCTAAAAGCTGTCAAGTCCACCGCTATCTACATTTCCTAAAACTTTTAAGAGTGTTATACGTCCTTAGTAAATAAACTAATAACATATAATGCCCGATACTAAGCCAACTCCTGAAAAAGCTACCGGTAAAGAACTCACCTATATTGAAAAAGTGTGGCATACCGTTGCCATAGTAGCGCTGCTTGTTGTAGCCATATTAATTGCCCGTGTAGCCTTTAATGTGCTGCTTATGGTACTTGCCGGCGCGTTAATATCTGTTTACTTCCATGGGCTTGGCGATATGATAGAGCGCAAAACGCATTGGAATCGCAAGGTATGTATGACAATTTCTGTTGGTGGTTCGTTCCTTATATTGGGCACACTGCTTTGGTTTATGGGTACAACCATTCAAGGCCAGATAGCGATACTAAGCGAAAGCCTGCCCGAAACCATTGCCAACTTTAAGGCAAAACTGGGCACCAGCCCACTGGGCGCAAAGGTGTTAGAGTACTTTGATGAAGATGGCAACAGCGATAAGATGTTTACAACGGCCCGCAGCTTTTTTAACACCAGCTTTGGTGTATTAGGTAATATTTACATCATCATGTTTTTAGGGATCTTTTTCTCTACCCATCCCTCGCTTTATAAGGATGGCATTATTAAGCTTTTCCCCCAGCAAAATAAGCCTATGGCCAAAAAGGTTATTGACCGTACCAGCCAAGCGCTAAAAGGATGGCTTAAGGGCATGATGCTATCTATGGTACTAATATTTATTATGATAGGTACCGGCCTTAGCATTATTGGCATACCGGTAGCTTTAGTACTTGCATTACTAACAGGACTGTTAAAGCTTATACCCAACTTTGGCTCGCTGGCTGCCATGATACCCGGTGTGCTGCTTGCCCTTACTAAAGACCTTAATACCGCTATTATTGTGGCGTTGCTTTACATGGTATCACAAACCATTGTAAGCAATATTGTTACGCCGCTTATTCAAAAGAAAATGATCAATATCCCGCCTGCCTTAACCATCATAAGTCAGGTGCTTATGGGCGTATTATCGGGCGTATTGGGTATTATACTGGCAGTACCGCTGCTATCTATCGTTATTATTTTGGTTGATGAGATCTACGTGAAAAAAATAAACCCCGAAGAGCCCGATGACAATGAAGTGGGTGCAAAAACAGCAAACAGCGATTGATAATACTACCCTCGACTAATAAAATACAAAGGCCGCTCACAAACGTGAACGGCCTTTTTTTACTTTTTACTTTTTACTTTTTACTTTTTACTTTAAACTATTGTCCCTGTGCCAAGGTGTAACCCAGTTTACCGTCAAACTTCATCAGGAACTCTACAGAGCACACTTTAAAATCTTCGGAAAGGTCGGCTGCAATATGCAAGATCTCCTTTTGGGTTATCTCGGTACCGTCCTTCTTTTCGAAACGGATGCGGTATTCGTTCACCAGTTCGGTAAAGATAGAGCCGGTAGGCCATACCTGTGTACCACGGTTAGAGATCATTACCAACTTGAAATTATCGGTTTGTTTGCGCTGAGCTATCTCGGCAAGTTCGTTTGGTTGCTTGCTCGACTCTACGAAGACGTCAACCCCTACCATTTCTTCGGTAGTGGCGGCTTTGGTAACGGTTAATTTATTTTTTAACGGATGATCATGATTGGCTTTTACTTGCACATCAGGCTGGCCAATAACTTCGCCTTTTGCAGGCACTTTGCCCAAATTGGCAATTACGGCATCAGCAAAAGTATCAGTATTAACTGACGCAACAGATTTATCGCCAAAGTCGCCGGTGTGTACACCTTGCTCAAGCGTGTATAATAACGAGTTTTCGACATTAGCGGCAGCGGTTGTAAAGCCCAAATAACGCAGCATTAAAATACCCGATAGCAATAACGCGGTTGGGTTAGCAATACCACGGCCTGCAATATCCGGCGCGGTACCATGTACAGCTTCGAAGATAGATATGTTATCGCCAATGTTTGCAGATGGCGCAAAGCCCAGTCCGCCTACTAAACCCGCACAAAGGTCGGATACGATATCGCCCTGTAGGTTGGTTAACACAATTGCCTGGAACATTTCCGGGCGCGAAACCAGCTTCATACAAAGGTCATCCACAATAATGTCTGATGATTCGATATCCGGGTACTCGCGTGCTATCTCGTAAAAGGTTTCCAGGAACAATCCATCGGTCAGTTTCATAATATTGGCCTTGTGGCCGCAAGCCAGTTTGGTATAACCTTTACGGCGGGCCATTTCAAACGCGTAACGGATTACCTGTGCTGAGCCCGGGCGGGTAATGATACGGCGGCCAACGGCAACATCGTTAGTCAGCAAGTGCTCGATGCCTCCGTAAGTATCTTCAATATTTTCGCGAACGATAGTTAAATTGATAGGGATACCTGCTTTAGAGAAAACGGTATCAACCCCATTGAGTGAGCGAAAATCACGCTGGTTGGCATACGTGTTCCACACCTTGCGGGCGGTAACGTTAATGCTTTTTACGCCCTTACCCTTGGGGGTTTCCATAGGGCCTTTAAACAGCAGGCCTAAACGCTCAATGGTTTCTTTTGCCGCCGCGGTCATCCCGGTGGAGTGGCCTGCATCAAAATAAGACTTGCCCATTTCTACAAACTCGTAATCGAGCTGTACGTTTGCGGCTTCAAATATGCGGAGCACGGCGGCCATAATTTCAGGGCCTATACCGTCACCTTTTGCTACTGCTATTTTGGTTTTCATGGATGATATGATGTGGTGTATAAAAACGCTGCAAAGGTAGGCTTTTTAGGCCTATCTGTAAAGGTTTTAACAGTTTTTGGGTGTATTTGTGAGATTGAATGTATTAAATTCAAGTAATTATGTTTTCACATCAAAAACTCTAATTAGTTTCTAATATTTAAACGTTATTAACACATCTCACGAATGGATAACCATGAAAATTGCTTTATGCAGGTTAAAAAGATTTAGGTAAATTTGCGGCCTATACATGAAAGCATTTTACGGCGATTTACGATTAGGGATATTAGGCGGCGGCCAGCTTGGGCGCATGCTGATACAGCAGGCAATAAATTATAACGTTACCGTTAAGGTACTGGACCCCGACCGCGAGGCACCCTGCCGCCGGCTTTGCAACGAGTTTGTTGTAGGTTCGCTTAGCGATTATGAAACTGTTTACAACTTTGGTAAAAAGGTTGACCTGCTTACCATCGAAATTGAAAAAGTAAATGTTGACGCGCTGGAGCAGCTGGAAAAAGAAGGCGTTGTGATTTACCCGCAGTCGCGCATTATAAGGCTGATACAGGATAAAGGCTTGCAAAAACAGTTCTTTAAAGAGAACGACATACCTACTGCCGAGTTCCAGGTAATATCATCGCCCGAGCAATTAAGGGCAAGCCATATCCCTTTCCCATATATTCAAAAGCTGCGCCGTGACGGTTATGACGGCAAAGGCGTTTATAAAGTGGTTGATGAAACCTATCTGCCAAATGCATTTACCGAACCAAGCCTTATTGAGCGCCTTATTGATTTTGAAAAGGAAATAGGTGTTATTGTAGCCCGTAATGAGAGCGGAGAGGTTAAAACCTTCCCGCTGGTAGAGATGGAGTTTAACCCCGAAGCTAACCTGGTGGAATTTCTGATCTCTCCTTCTACCCTGCCCTTTGAGGTGCAAATGGAGGCCGAGAACATTGCCAAACGCATTGCCGAAACGCTTAATATTGTAGGTATACTGGCTGTAGAAATGTTCCTGACCAAAGACGGGCAGATATTGGTGAACGAACTTGCCCCGCGCCCGCATAACAGCGGCCATCAAAGCATTGAGGGCAACGTGGTATCGCAATTTGAACAGCACCTGCGCGCTATTTTTAATCAGCCCCTGGGCGATACCGCCTGCCTGAGCAACGCTATTATGGTAAACGTTTTAGGGGAAGCCGGTTATGAAGGCCCCGCCGTTTACCAGGGAATAGAAAAGATCTTAAAATGCCAGGGCGTTTACGTACACCTGTACGGCAAGGCCCTAACAAAGCCCTTCCGCAAGATGGGGCATGTTACTATAATTGATAGCGACCGGGAGAAAGCGATAGAGAAGGCGAGATTTGTGCAGCAGACATTGAAAGTGATTGCGTAGTATACTTAAATAGCGTATGTCATTGCGAGGAGCGTAGCGACGCGGCAATCTCGTCGCCAGTGCATAACCGCTTTGCATACTACAAGTTTGCCGCGCTATCGCTCGCAATGACATAATTTAATACAGGATATCAACAAAAATATGAGCCAACCAAAAATCGCCATCATCATGGGCAGCAAATCCGATCTGAATATTATGCAGGATGCTGCGGACGTTTTAAAAGAACTGGGTGTTGAATACGAAATAACCGTTGTATCGGCACACCGCACGCCCGACAGGATGTTCAGTTACGCCCGTGCCGCCGCCGACCGTGGTATAAAGGTTATTATAGCCGGTGCAGGTGGTGCAGCCCATTTACCGGGCATGGTAGCATCGTTAACCCATTTACCGGTTATTGGTGTCCCTGTGAAATCAAGCAACTCTATAGACGGCTGGGATTCTATCCTGAGCATCCTGCAAATGCCAAATGGTATACCGGTAGCAACAGTGGCTTTAAACGCAGCCAAAAATGCGGGCATATTGGCAGCGCAGATCTTATCTACCGCCGATGAGTACCTTATTACCAATCTAATCGCCTTTAAAGAGAAGCTAAAACAGGTGGTAGAAGCTTCGGCAGCAGAGATGGAAGGGAAATAAACTTTCCTAAACAGAAACTATTTCAAAAAATACATCGTATCTTTATAATAAGAACCAACATATTAAATTAAAAAATCATGGGAGCACCAGAAATCATCCTCATCATTATAGCTATACTGCTATTGTTTGGCGGCAAAAAAATACCTCAGTTAATGCGCGGCTTAGGCGAAGGCATGAAATCTTTTAAAGATGCAAAAGGCGATGCCGAAACGTCAACAGCAACTAAAGAATAATTAAAAAACGACTTTATAAAAAAGCCTGTAGCTGGTATCAGTTACAGGCTTTTTGTTTTAATATTTGTCGCAGTTTTAATTCAGCATAGGGTTTTCGGGAAAGTTGGCGATATGTGCATAACGCTGGCCGAGGCTTATGACTACCTCTTTCCACAGGTTGTGTTCGTTATTGCTGAAAATAGCATCCGCCTCAAACTTGTTGGCTACTATCCAGGCATCTTCGCGTAGCTCATCGTCTAACTGGCCCGGCGTCCAGCCGGAATACCCGGTAAAAAATTTGATCTCATCTTCGGTTAACTGGTAGTTGGTGATCAGTTGTTTTATCTGCTCAAAATCGCCTCCCCAATAAATGCCATCCCATATTTCAATACCGCCGTCTATCTTTTCGGGGCAGCGGTGAATATAATGCAGGGTATTTTCGGCAACAGGGCCGCCCATATACACGGGAATCTCTGAATAAGAAACATCCGGTAAAATATCGCCCAGCATCATTTCGGTTTGGTGGTTAAGGATAAAACCCATGGCACCAGCCTCAGAGTATTCGGTAAGCAAGATAACCGACCGCTTAAAATTAGGGTCGGGCATAAACGGTTCAGATATGAGTAAACGGCCGGCAGCCGCCGCAATGGGACTTAGCATAGGTTATAAATTTATATAAATAACACTAAATGTAAAAATATGTTCGTTGGCAAATAAAATGGACAGTGCACCTATATGTACGGTGTAATTAATTTGTAAGTTTGCGATAAATGGAGCAGAAAGATATAGAAAATTTAAGGCAAGACTATGCCGCGGCATCGTTAAGCGAAACCGACGTTAATGCCGACCCCATCCGCCAGTTTGACAAGTGGTTTAATGAAGCCATAAATGCTAAAGTGCAAGAGCCAAACGCCATGACGCTGGCTACAGCCACCACAGACGGCCGACCGAGTGCCCGGATAGTTTTATTAAAAGGCTTTAGTGATGATGGTTTTAAATTTTACACCAACTACCTGAGCCGTAAAGGCAAAGAGATTGCTAAAAACCCGCTGGGCACGCTTGTGTTTTTTTGGGGCGATATGGAACGCCAGATCCGTATTGAGGGCACTATAGAAAAGCTTGATAAAAATTATTCTGAAAAATATTTTCACTCGCGCCCTAAAATGAGCCAGATAGGCGCGGCATCATCGCCGCAAAGCCAGGAAATTGAAGGCCGCGAACAACTTGAACAAAAAATGGCGGAGCTTGAGGCACAGTATGCCGATAGCGAAGTGCCTAAACCATCTTACTGGGGCGGCTATATTTTAAAGCCACGTTATATAGAGTTTTGGCAGGGCCGCCGCAGCCGCCTGCACGACAGGATCGTTTACAAGAAAATTGACAATAAGAACTGGAAGATCGTTCGTCTTGCGCCATGAGTTTTGACGATATTAAATTATTGCTTACCCAAAAGTTTGGCGACGATGTAATTACCGGCGAAGAACGCACCGGCCTGCAACCAGCCCTGCTTATAAACCCCGACCGTATTGTTGAGGTTTGCCTGGAACTGCGTAATAATCCCAAAACCTATTTCGACTTCCTGAGCTGCCTTAGCGGTGTGGATTATGGCGCAGAGGCCGGGCGTTTTGGTGTGGTTTATCACCTTACGTCTATCCCCTATCAGCTACAGCTTACCTTAAAAATAACTAAAGAGAACGACCGCCGCGAGGACAACCTGCCATCGTTTCCCAGCGTAACATCGGTTTATGCAACCGCCGACTGGCACGAGCGCGAGGCGTATGACCTGGTAGGAATATTTTTTGAAGGCCACCCCGATCTGCGCAGGATACTTTTGCCGGATGACTGGGAAGGTTTCCCTGTACGGAAAGATTATACCGCCGTTGAATATTACAAAGGCATTAAAATAGATTACCCGGTACAGCCTAACGATAAGGCTTTACAATTTGAATACCGGCAGCCGGGGCCTAAAAACCCTAAGTATGCCGAAGCGCTTGACCGTTACAATAAAAAGATAGCTTCCGCCGCCGTTGAGGACATGGTGCTTAATATGGGGCCACAGCATCCGTCTACCCATGGGGTTTTGCGGCTGGAACTGATCACCGACGGCGAGATAGTTAAAGAAGTTATCCCCCACCTGGGTTACCTGCACCGCTGTTTCGAAAAACATGCCGAGTCGCTCACTTACCAGCAAACCATTCCTTTTACCGACAGAATGGATTACCTGGCATCAATGAACAACAGCCATGCCTGGGTGATGGGGGTTGAGAAAATGCTGGGCATTGATAAAGATATCCCTAAACGCATCGAATACATCCGTGTGCTGGTTTGCGAACTTAACCGCATTGCATCGCACCTGATAGCTATTGGTACCTACGGTATAGATATTGGGGCCTTTACCCCTTTCCTGTGGTGTTTCCGCGACCGTGAGCATATCATGGGAATGCTGGAATGGGCATCTGGTTCGCGTATGTTGTACAATTACATTTGGGTAGGCGGCTTGTTTTACGACCTGCCGGTTGGGTTTGAAGAACGCTGCCGCGAATTTGTAGATTACTTTAAGCCCAAAATGGTGGAGCTTAACCAACTGCTTACCGATAACCAGATCTTTATTAGCAGAACCGCAAATGTTGGCGTATTGCCTATGGATGTGGCCATTCAGTATGGCTGCAGCGGCCCGGTATTGCGCGGCTCGGGTTTAAAATATGATCTGAGGCGCATTGATGGATATTCGGTTTACCCGGAGCTTGATTTTGACATCCCGGTAGGTAAAGGGCTAATGGGCACCACCGGCGATTGTTGGGACCGCTACAAGGTGCGTGTAGATGAGATACAGGAATCGCTTAAAATTATTGAGCAGTGCCTTAACCGCCTGCAAAAAGAGCTAAAACGCACGCCGGAATTTGACCCTCGCGCCAAATTACCTCGCAAGCTTACCCCAAAGATACAGGACTACTACGCCCGTGCCGAAGGCGCTAAAGGCGAACTCGGCTTCTATTTTATCCATAATAACGAACGCTCTGAAATACCCTTTAGGGCAAAGGCGCGCGGCCCAAGTTTTAATAACCTGTCTGTACTGCCCGAATTGGGCAAAAACGTAATGATTGCCGATCTCATAGCTGTTATCGGCTCACTGGATTTTGTTTTGGGCGAGGTTGATAGGTAGTTAGAGATCAGAGGTTGAAGATTAGAGATTAAACCATCGTCATCCTATGTTTGCATAGGATGACGATGGTTTTAATCAAATAAAATCGGTGCAATCCTCCTCAATCGGTGAAATCCCGATCACAAAAAAAGGGAAGCAATTTCTCGCCTCCCTTCCGCTTATATTAATTGTTGATTTTTTACTGGTTATAAACCTTTACCATAAACACATAGTTACGCAACTTTTTAATTTGCTGTGTACGGCTTAGGCTGGCTAAGGTATTTTTGGTATTAAGCGTTAGCGATTTATTTAAAGAATCGGCAGGGATACTTTGGATGGCCTTAAGCAGGTAGTTAGATTTTACCGCGAACGCTACACCTTGTGTTTGTGTTTGCTTACCGTTAATAACACCAATAATGTTACCTTTCTCATCCATTAGCGGGCCGCCGCTGTTACCCTGGTAAACCGGGATAAATAATTCGTACTCGGTAGTATCGCCATGGAAACCGGTACCCGCGGTTAATGCGCCGGGGCCAAATTTAAGATCATCGCCGGGGTAGCCCAAAGTGTACACGGCTTCACCTAAATCGCTTTTGGTTTTTTTGAAGCTATATGGAACAGTGCCCAGGTTTTTAAAGGCAGGGTCATTTATTTGCAGGATAGCTACGTCGTAAACAGGATCGGTATAAACCACTTTGGTGTGGAATGACTCGCCCTCGCCGTTTTGTACGTAAACAGAATCGGCACCGTTAATAACATGGCTATTTGTAACTATATAACCATTACCCGTAATGGCAAAGCCTGTACCCCTGAATTTGGCAGAAATAGCGGGGCCGGTTGTTTTACCCGATTTAATGATATTATCGGTTTTATAGCCAAGTTTACGTTGCTCATTTTTAACACGATCTACCTCTTGTTTCAATTGCTGGAAACGAGGGTCGCGGTTGCTCAGGTCGCCTGTAAAATACAGGATGATAAGCACCGAAAATATCGCGATAGAAGCCGCAACCGAGATCTTGGAATGGTGATTGCGCCACATTTGTACCACCCATGACGGATGCGCCATCAGGTCTTCTTTCAGCGTATGTACATCAATCTCATCGTGTATCTCATCTAAGCGGCTTTGCAGGCTTATACGTTCGTTATACTGCTTAAGTAAAGAAGTAAATTCTTTATGTTCGGCAATTTTAGCATCTATAGTTGCGTCTTTTTTACGTAATGCTTCAAATTGCGCGCGTTCTTCGGCGGGCATTTCACCGCTTAAGTAGCGTTCAATTGTTTCTAAAAGTTGGTTATCTTTCATATTCATCACCTCTTCTCTCTTCTAATTATTGCTGAAAAAATAACTTCTTCAGCCTTTGCAGGCATTTGTATTTCTGCGTTTTAGCGTTATCGGCATTTGTATAGCCAAACCGTTCGCATATATCCTGCATACTGCGGTTGTGCATATAAAAATCTTCCATAATGGTTTTGCAGGGCTCGCCAAGTAACTTCAACGCGTCGCCCATTTTATTAAGCTGTATGTCTCGTTCCTCGTGTTTTTCAACTTCATCCTCAACCACCAGGTACTCCTGAAAATCTTTAATATCCCCGCCGTACTTGTTAAGTTGTTTAAGCCGCTTTAGCCATAACCGCCTGCATATGGAATATATGTAGGTTTTAAGTTTACTGCTCAGCTCAAAATCGCCCCGCTTAACCTTATTATAAAGAACTATTATAGCTTCCTGGTAAATATCCTTGGCCTCGTCCTCGTCGCCGTTGTTATTAATAACCAACTGCAAAACCATGGGAAAATAAGCCAGGTATAACTTTTTTAAAACACTGTCGGAGTTGTTCAAGATCCCAATGATCACTTCACTATCCGTCGGCATTTCCACATTTAAATTATTATTCACTCCTTAATACGTTTTATATTGAATTGTAACCCAATAATTTGATTTATTTTTTTGATGCCCTGCTGATGGTGCACTGCAAGTTTTACCCAAACCGCAATATCGGTAATTAAATGATAGTATAACGCGGCATTAATTTTGAGTTTGATAAGTAAACAAACAAAAACTATACAAGTATGAAAAACGTAATAAAGTTTGGCTTTGGGTTATTAGTGGTAGCCGGCAGCCTTGCATCATGCAAAAGTGGTAACTCTACCCACGTGCCCGATAGTACAAGGGTAGATTCTGCAAAGGTAGATACCAACGCCGGCAAAAATGGCTCGGCGGCGGGGGTCGATACGGGGATCGATAAATCTGGATCGGGTGGTACCGGTGCCGTAAAAAAAGATAGTACTAATTGATGGCTTAAAATAAAACCCGCTACTCAACGTAAGCGGGTTTTGTTTAATGGGTTACCTTTTTTGAGTTTGAGGCATTAATTATCACAAAACAATTAAAACTCAAAACATGAAAAATTCAATCAAAACCGCTTTACTGACATTAGCCATTGCTGTTACCGCTGTTGCCTGCGACCCTGCAAAAAAACCTGCCGATGGTGTTGACAGCACCAAAACCGACAGTGTTGTTAAAGTTGACTCTACCGTTAAGAAAGATACCGTTGTTAAAGGGGCCGACACCGTTAAAGTTGATACCACGAAAAAATAAATTATTTTTTTGGGTTACCTTTTTTAAAACGCGGTATTAACAACCAACAAGAATAAAATACTTACACTAATAAAACACAAAACATGAAAAATTCATTCAAAATCGCATTCTTATCTTTAGCTATCGCTGTTTCTGCTGCTGCTTGTAAAGGTTCTGGCTCTTCATCTTCTGCTGATACAACTGTTAAAGTTGATTCTACAGTTAAAGTTGACTCAACCGTTAAAGTTGATTCTGCTGCTAAAGATACTACAGTTAAAGTTGACACAACTAAAAAATAATTTAACCTCACCGGTTAAATACTAAAGAGTTACAACGTAATTTTTTAAGTTTTTTAATTTTTTAAAAGGTAATCTGCTTTTTTTATAAAAAAGTGGGTTACCTTTTTTTGTTTTAGGTATTAATAAGCGAAAAACTATTAAATCACTTAAAAAACAAAACGATGAAAAATTCTTTCAAAATCGCTTTCTTAGCATTAGCTATCGCAGTTTCTGCTGCTGCTTGTAAAGGTTCTGGTTCTTCTGCTGCTGCAGATTCAGCTAAAATGGACTCAGCTAAAATGGATTCAGCTGCTATGCCTGCTGCAGATTCAACCAAAATGGATTCAACTAAAATGGATACCATGAAAAAAGACACTGCAAAAAAAATGTAATCTCTTTTTTGTTAAAAAAGACGCCCCCGGTTTACACCAGGGGCGTTTTTTTATGCCTTATAAATTAGCTGCCAAAACATTCGCGGGTATAATTGTTTAATGCTGAAACACCCTGTTACATGAAATACTCTGAATGGAATAACCTGAGCGACGACGAAAAGAAAAATACCCACTGGAGGCACCATCCCCGCATCCGCATAGCCACCATTTTTAGTATTTTATTTGCCCTGGTATTTGTAGCTTTTATGCTGCGGGTGTTACAAAACCGCAGGGTACACGTTAACCGTAAGCCCAATGCCAAAGAAGCATTCGCGATAGCCAAAGTTTTTGTGAACGACAGGATTAAACAGTCCGGCACGGCAAATTTCCCTAAAAATGATTTCCACTCGGATATTGATACGGCAAATAACCACTACCACATATTATCAACGGTGGATGCGCAGGATAGCACGGGCCACACCATTAAGTCGGCATGGCAGGTAAACCTATCTTATACCGGCGGCGACTGGGCCGACCGTAAAAGCTGGAGACTTGAGGATGTTAAAATAGTTAAACAATAGCAAAGGCGCTCAATAATTGAGCGCCTTTTTATCTATTTTATCCGGATACGATCTTATAATAAAGATACATCAAGATTAAGACCTGCCCCTAAAGGCCGATATTAGCCAAACTATAAGCAGTACAACAATAACTATCCCGATGATCGCAGTATAGGCACCGGCCTTAAAAATGCCGCCGACAACTGAACACCCGCTTAGCGTTGCTACTGCAAATGAGAGTAATAATAAGTTAATTTTTTTCATGGTAGATTTATGTAAAGATTTATGGTGAAATCCAATACAATAATCAAACCGTTTTTTTTACAATTGTTTTTATTCCGTTTCCTCTACCTCATTGATTTTTTTGGGTAAAAATTGTACTGCAATCAATACAATTGAAACAGCCAAAAGGCTCATCGGTACAAGGGCTTCAACAGCAACTATCAATAGTTCCATAGCAAATTATTTGGGGGATTAATAATTAAAACTAAAATTTAATTTTTTGCCTGCTCAAATTCGCAATTTTTCATAGGGGTTCCCTAATCTAAAAATAGTTTAATATATTATCCAAATAAAATATAACGAATGTTGATAAGTTAATAAAAATAATTGCCTTGGGGTCAATTTTCGTTGGATGGGATACTAATTTAACTTTAGCAGAAATAGTTTCGCGTGGAAGTGTAAATTCACAGCCTCATGATAAACACGCTCATTACCCTCAAAAACGCGTTTGTGAAGTTTACAGGCCGGCAATTGTTCAACAGTTTAAACTTTACGCTTAACCAGGGCAAAAACTGGGCGTTTGTTGGCAAAAGTGGATCGGGCAAGAGTGTGTTGCTGCAAATTATAGCAGGTAACATGAGCCTCAATGGCGGCCAAATTACCTACCATTTTATGGATGGTGCAAATATGCAAGTGCCGGATGATGCCTTAGCCACCTTTCACCGTTTTATAGCTTTTGCAGGCGCAAAGCACCATTTTAAAACGCTATCCAACACATCAGAGCTTTATTATCAGCAACGTTACAACTCGTCGGATTCGGAGGACTCGCTAACCGTACGGCAATACCTGCAAGCTGTAAAGGTAAACCGGCATAAGCCCCCTTATTGGACGTTTGATAAAACCATAGCCGCGCTTAACTTAACAGAGCTTTGCGACAAACAAACCATTAAACTATCTAACGGCGAAACCAAGCGCCTGATGATAGCCGCGGCACTGATCAAAAACCCTATCATATTATTGTTAGACAACCCCATGACGGGTTTGGATGTTAATACCCGCAAATCATTCAACAACTTACTGAACGAAATAGCCGCATCGGGCATCAGCATTGTGATGGCAACCTCTGCATTCGAGGTACCCGATTGTATAACCAACGTAGCGGTTTTAGATAATGGTGACATCAGTCAAAGCCTCAGCAAACAGCAGTTTGAAGCAAGCGAACATCGCGTAGCAGAAAAAGTGATTATTGACTTAGATACGTTGAAAGTATTGTTAAATACATCTGCTAATATTCATAACTACAGTCAAATTGTGAGCATGAGCGATGTGCGGATACAATATGGCCAAAAGATCATTCTTAATAAAATAAACTGGCAAATAAACCCTGGCGAGCGCTGGGCTTTGCTTGGGCCAAACGGCGCGGGTAAGTCTACCTTGTTAAGTTTAATAAATGGCGATAACCCACAGGCTTATGCCAACAACATTGTACTGTTTGATAAAAAGCGCGGCACGGGCGAAAGCATCTGGGATATTAAAAGCAAAATAGGTTTTGTGTCTCCCGAGCTCTACCAATACTTCCCTACCGATAATTCCTGCCTGCAAGTAATCGAGAGCGGTTTTTATGATACGCTCGGCCTTTTCCGCCCAAGCGTAAAATCACGCGCAGAGCTGGCCCTTGCCTGGATGAAAGCTTTGGAGATAGATAAATACGCAACGCAACTACTCAAAAATATTCCCGCCAGCACGCAACGGCTTTGCCTGCTTGCCCGCGCGCTTATAAAGAACCCTGCGTTATTAATCTTCGACGAACCCTGCCAGGGACTTGACGACCACCAGCAGCAACATTTTAAAAGCGTGGTTGATGCCATTTGCAGCATCAGTAACGTAACGCTTATATATGTTACCCATTACCAGCACGAAATACCGGACAGCGTTGATAAGGTTTTGAGGCTGGATAAGGGGGAAGTTTTAAGTTAAACTGCGAGACTTCTATTTTTTCTTGAAGCAAAGAAAATCATTAATATAAAAGCAATCATTGGTGGCCAAAAACGCACTAAGAAGGCAACAGACCTACTATAAAATGTCTGCTCGGGGTGGTAATCGTTTATAAAATCACCAGTACCACAAAACCAAAACTTGGGCGCGGATGACGCTTTTCCGTCTTTTTGTAAAAACGATTTTGGTAGTAAGAAGTAAACTTTGTTATTATAAGGCATGAAAGAGATTCTATATTTAAATCTGTATCCCATATCAAATACATCTACCAAATCGGAATATCTTGAGCTATTTTCAAAAACAACTGTAACTCCCTGTGATGTACGGGGGTGCTTTAAGAGGAGATTACAACGTTTATACAGATCTTTCAAACGACTCTTATTTGAGACTTCGTTGTTGGTAAAAATAAGATTTGGTGTATTCTTTTCAAAAGACGCGGCATCAAACTTAATTTTTTTTAAATAGTCCTTATCTGCATATGCTATATCCATAGCCGCCAATTGCTTAAACCCCGTTTTATAAGCAAAATACCCAATACAAAATAACGGCAAGCATATCAAACTTATCATACCCGGAAAATATAATCGCTGAAACAAAGAGGTTACAGTTTTTTGCATCTATTAAAAGTATTTAATAATCTTCAGTTTGTCAACCCAACAACACCTTTCATCTTTAACCTTTCGCCTTTACCCTCCCGCTATGTATATTTGTATATGAATACAGCAGAACTGTTACAGCGTGCTTTAGCTTTTGATTTTTTGAGTATTGATGAAGGGGTTTACCTTTACAACAATGCCTCTACGGCCGACCTTATGTACGTAGCCAACGAGCTGCGCAAGATACAGGTGCCGCACGGCAAAGTTACCTGGCAGATAGACCGTAACGTTAACACTACCAACGTTTGTATAGCCAACTGTAAGTTCTGTAACTTTTTCCGCAGGCCGGGGCACGAGGATGCTTATATAACGGACATTGAAACCTACAAAAAGAAGATAGAAGAAACCTTTAAATATGGCGGCGACCAGCTCTTATTACAGGGCGGCCACCACCCTGATCTTGGCCTGCAGTTTTATACCGATCTGTTCCGCGAGCTTAAACAACTTTATCCTAAGCTTAAATTGCACTCATTAGGCCCGCCGGAAATTGCCCACGTATCCAAATTGGAGAACATGAGCCATTACGACGTACTAAAGGCCATGAAAGAATCGGGTTTAGATTCGCTGCCGGGCGCAGGTGCCGAGATCCTGAACGACCGTGTACGCCGCCTGATCTCAAAAGGCAAATGCGGCGGGCAGGAATGGCTGGATGTAATGCGCGCGGCGCATCAATTAAACCTGCCAACATCTGCTACCATGATGTTTGGCCATATCGAAACCATCGAAGAGCGCTTTGAGCATTTGGTTTGGATCCGCGAGGTACAGGCAGAAAAGCCCGAAGGCCACTACGGGTTTGTGGCCTTTATACCATGGCCATTCCAGGACGACGGTACTTTACTAAGAAAAGTTCGCGGTATTACCAACAATGTTACCGGCGATGAATATATCCGTATGATAGCCTTAAGCCGTATCATGCTGCCTAATATCAAAAACATCCAGGCATCATGGCTAACTGTTGGTAAACAGGTGGCACAGCTTTGCCTGCATGCCGGCGCTAACGATTTTGGCTCGATCATGATAGAGGAGAACGTGGTATCTGCCGCGGGGGCGCCACACCGCTTTACAGCGAAAGGTATACAAGATTCCATTAAAGAGGCAGGCTTTGAACCGCAATTACGTACTCAAAAATACGATTGGCGCGACATCCCTGCCGAGATTGAAGAGCAGGTGATAGATTATTAAGGAGTCGGAAGTATTTGGTCGGGAAGTCCGAGGTGAAGTATTTTCAATTTGTCTTTCGGACATTTTTATTACTTTCGGACATACAGACTTTCCGTCTTTCGGACTAATATGGACAACGTTGAGCAATATATTGAGGCGCTGATCTTCGCGTCGGAACAGGGTATCCGTACCGAGGAGATCATTTATTGCCTGCAAGCTTCTTTTGAGCACGATTTTACAGCCGAAGAGGTGACTAAACACATCGGTGCCATTAGCCAAAAATATCAGGACGATGCCTTTGCCATTGAGGTGATGAGGATAAATAACGGCTACCAGTTTCTTACTAAAAAGAAATTTCACGCCGTCATCAGCCTCCTGCAAATGCAGCGTTCTAAAAAGAAACTAAGCCAGGCCGCCCTGGAAACACTTGCCATTATTGCCTACAAACAGCCGGTGACCAAAACCGACGTAGAGCAAATTCGCGGCGTAAATTGCGACTATTCTATTCAAAAACTGTTGGAAAAAGAGCTTATTGCCATCACCGGCAAGTCCGAAAGTGTGGGCAAACCCATTCTTTACGGCACAAGCAGCCTTTTTATGGATTATTTTGGCATAAATGATATTAGCGAACTGCCACAGCTTAAGGAAATTACCGACAACAGCTCTACCATTGGCGAACAAACGGAATAAATTGAAAAATGATTTTAATTAAAAATGATTTTAGTTATTTTTACTCATAAATAATGCTGGATATAGCGCAGCTAAAAACGCTAAAAACAACCAGGTTAACAGATATCAATTTTAACGAATAACATTTATTAAAATGGCAGCTCCAAAAAAACCTTATAACTCTACTAAAAAGATCAACGATGACGAGGATGACGATCTTGACGATGATGATCCTACGCCGGGTAAAAAGGTAGCAGACGACGACGATGACGACTTTGACGAGGACATCCCTCTTGATGACGACCTGGGCGGTTTTGATACCGGTTACGACCCTTACGATGATGAAGACGACGACTAATTAATTGTCGCTTAAATAAATATTATCCAAAGCATTCAGCAAGCGCTGGATGCTTTTTTTGTAATTGCTAAACCCACCTTAACCGGATGAAGCTAACGGAAGTGAAAACAAGGGCCGATAAAATGGCGTTCCTTGACGTTGCGCGCAGTATCTACAAAGATGACCCTAACTGGGTTTGCCCGCTTGATAATGATATTGAGGCGGTGTTTAACCCGGCCAAGAACAATTTTCATAGCCACGGTAAGGCTACCCGCTGGGTTTTGCGCGATAATAACGGACAGCTTATTGGCCGCATAGCAGCGTTTATAAACAACCAAAAAGCTTATCAATATGATATACCCACCGGCGGCTGCGGCTTTTTTGAATGCGTAGATGATAAACAGGCGGCCTTTTTACTTTTTGATACGGCCAAAAACTGGCTGCAGAAAAACGGCATGCAGGCTATGGATGGCCCGATAAACTTTGGCGAGAACGATAACTTTTGGGGTCTGTTGGTAGAAGGGTTTACTCCCCCCTCATACGGCATGAACTATAACCCGCCATACTACAAAGGTTTTTTTGATGATTATGGATTTAAAACCCAGTACGAGCAAATTACCAATCATTTAGATGTGCACAAGCCCTTTTCAGAACGTTTCACTAAGATCGCTAATTGGGTTATAAGTAAACCGGGATATACATTTGAGCATTTCCGCGTTAGGCAAATAGAAAAATTCGCGGCGGATTTTATAGAGATCTATAACGATGCCTGGCGCGATTTTGAGAATTTTGTGCCGATAACACATGCCACCATCCTGGAAAGTTTTGCAAAGATGAAAGCGATAATGGATGAAAAACTGATTTGGTTTGCCTACGTGAACGGCGAACCGGCATCTTTCATCATTATATTGCCCGATGCCAACCAAATGATAAAACCGCTTAACGGTAAACTTAATTTATGGGGAAAACTTACATTCTTATACCGAAAATGGAAAGGTGTATCGCGGATGCGCGCGATAGTAATGGGCACCAAACAAAAGTACCAGAAACATGGCCTGGAGTCGTGCCTGTTCATTAAACTTAAGGAATATGTATTGCCCCTTAAACAGTATGACGAGCTGGAGTTATCGTGGGTGGGCGATTTTAATGATAAAATGATTGCCATACACACCGCTGTGGGTGCTACATTTGGCAAAAAACATTTAACAATGCGCTACATATTTAATAAGCCCGAATAGCAACATCCAGGCTTATCAAATAAATTATATTAGGCTGTTGCCACCTTTTTATGGCGCAACTCTTCAAAAAGCTCAATAACCTTTTTCTGCAGGTCTATCACCTCAGTTTCGCGGTCCATTAACTTCTTGTTTACATTTTCAAGCTCGCTGGCAATTTTTTGATCTTGCTCTACCTCGTTATAGGTAAGCAACTGTACTACAGACATTTCGAACAAAACAGCGATCTGCTCAAGGCGAGAAAGATTAATGTCGGTGATACCGGTTTCAATTTTAGAGAATGCAGGGATAGAGATGTCTAAACGTTTAGCAACTTCTTCCTGGCTCCACCCTTTTTGGTGGCGTAATAACCGGATCTTTTTTCCAAGTGTCTTCATATGGGGTCAATTAGGTAAGGTTTCTCAATAGTTAATAAAGTTATAAAAAAAATCAATAACAAACTAACAATCAACAAATTTATAGTAAACTATTTTTAATATCCATTAAATTAATACCTCCAAAATTGCCAGAACTCATCATTAGCAAGTTACTGTTGGCAATATCGAGGCTTTCAAGATACTCTAACAATGCTGCCGGTTGGTTAAAGAACAGCAGCCTATCGTTTGCAAAAGCACTTTTTACAGCCTCTGCAGGGTATGGTTCAATTTTTTTTTGTTCGAATGTTTTGCGGTCTATAAAAACAATCGCCTTATCGGCCTTGTCCATAGTGCCGGCATATTCGTTCAAAAAATCTTTATTTAAACTGCTAAAAGTATGCAGTTCTATACATGCTATCAGCTGCCTGCCCGGGAATTGCGCCTTAACAGCATCAATTGTAGCGGTTAATTTAGATGGTGAATGGGCAAAATCTTTAAAGATGGTAGCGTTATCATTCTTGCCAACAACCTCCAGCCTGCGTGCGGCGCCTTTAAAGGTGGTTATGTGCCGGTAAAAATCGGCGCTGTTAATGCCCAATGCATTGCATACCAAACGAGCGGCTTGCATGTTTAACAAATTGTGCTGGCCAAAAACTTCAAGCGGGTAAGTTTCGCCATTGTCAACTATGCTGGTTACACCGTTATCTATAGTGTACTGTGGTAGGTTATACGGTATTTTATCTACAGCTACATCAAGGCTTTTAACCATCTTATTCAAAACCTCATCGGTTTCGCTGTAAATAAGCTTACCGTTGGGCTGTATGGTTTCGGCAAAGATCCTGAACTGATCGATGTAGTTATCAAACGTTGGGAACACGTTGATATGGTCCCACGCTATACCGCTTATTACACCAATATCTGCTTTATAAATATGAAACTTGGGCCTCCTATCTATAGGCGATGCTAAATACTCGTCGCCTTCAATGATCATAACCGGCGCATCGTTTGTAAGGCCAACCATGGTTTCAAAGCCCTCTAACTGCGCGCCTACCAGGTAGTCGAACTTTTTACCGGCCTGCTGCAACACGTGCAGTATCATGCTGGTTATAGTGGTTTTGCCGTGGCTGCCGCCAATAACTACGCGGGTTTTATCCTTAGATTGTTCGTAAATATAATCGGGGTACGAATAAATTTTGATGCCAAGTTCCTGCGCTTTTAACAGCTCGGGGTTATCGATACGGGCATGCATGCCAAGTATAACGGCATCAGTATCTTGAGTGATCTTTTCGGGAAACCAACCCTCCCGGGCAGGCAAAATGCCATACTTGCCGAGGCGTGAAGCCGATGGTTCGAACAGTACATCATCAGAACCGGTAACGTTAAAACCTTTTTTATGTAAAGCGATGGCAAGGTTGTGCATGGCGCTACCACCTATCGCTATAAAATGTACTTTCATTAGTAAATGTTAGTGCGGCAATTATAGGACAAATTAACATAAAAACACCTGTTGCAGCAAATAAATTTGCTCATTGTGTCATTTCAACAATAATACGGGCACGGTTGAATTTTTAGCTAACCGTTGTGATATGCTATTATGCAGTAACGACTGTAAAAAACTATACTTATGCGGCAGGGCTATAAGCAGTTGCGCCTTATGTTCTTTGGTAAAATCGAGTATGCCGGTTAGTATATCGGCGTGGTTTTCATAATAGTACTTAGGGTTAAAGCTTTCCAGCATATCGTGCAGGGCGCTTTCTTCGGCAAGTTGTTCGGGGTCTTTACCAATATGTTTACCTTCTGTATCAACATTTAACACACGCAGTTTAATATTTTGGTTACCCAACAGCTTGTGCAAAAATGCCATTGGTATATTCTCTTTAACCTTCTTAAAATCGCAGGCAATAACCGCTTCATGTATTGTTTCCCTGCTAAAGCCTGGCGGTACAACCATTACAGGCACCGGGCTTAGTTTAGATATTTTTATAACATGGTCGCCAATACCTGTACTATCCTTACGTACGGTGCTATTACCAATGCTGCCTAATATAACCAGGTCAACATTGTATTCTTCTACCACATCTACCACCGCGCGTAATAAGTGCGACCTGTTTAAACGGGTTACAATTTTAACGCCTTGGCGTACCATATGGGTTAGCTTTTCCTTTAGCGTATTTAACTGCTGTAAACGGTCTTTGGCTTCTTCCTCTATCTCTTCCTGGCGCAGCATTACCATATCTGGGTTGGGCAGCATAGTTTCGTAAGGCGATATATAATAGGCGTTCATTAGTATAATGGTATTTACATCACTTTGATGAGATACCCGGGCGGCAAGATCAGCGGCGTTAAAAGCAGTGTCAGAAAAATCGACAGGTACGAGATAGGTTTTCATATTGACGAATTTAAATTCCTTAACCGGATGGTGTAAAGTGTATGAAGCAAATTTAGCTGGCAAACGTTGGCGCTTTGTCACCATCGTTTCATAAATATATCAATAATATTAATAGTTACCTTGTTTTGAAATATAAGCATACATTTGTAATGCAATAATAAATATTACAATTAAAATGAACGGACGCTTCCCCATCGCTATACACATCATGACCCTGCTTTGCGCATCGGACGAGGTAATGTCATCAGACTATATGGCCGGCAGCATTAACGTAAACCCGGTTTTGGTGCGTAAAGAACTTAGTAACCTTATCAGGCACCGGTTAATCATTAGTCAACAGGGTAAAAAAGGTGGCTATAAATTAGGTAAAGATGCTAAGCACATAAGCCTGGCAAGCATTTACCAGGCTGTAAAGCCCGAAGCTATTTTAGGCCAGGCCAGGAACGAGCCAAACCCCGCCTGCCCTATAGGCAGACAGATTAACAGGCATTTAAAAGAGCTGAATACCCAGATAGAACAAACCATGTTGAACAAATTAGGCGATACCACACTGGCTGAGTTTTGCAAAAAGTTCGCGTAAAAACTTATATACTGTAACAAGATCAATTACAAAAACAATCAACATTATGAAAATAGCAATTATTGGCGCAACGGGCTTTGTAGGGCCCGAATTAGTAAAAGAAGGTGTATCGCGAGGGTACGAGATTACCGCGATTGCCCGTAATACCGATAAGGTAGAAAAAGCAGCAGGCGTTACAGCCGTTGCAGCAGATGTTTATGATGAAGACGTACTGGCGTCGGCATTATCCGGCCACGACGCGGTTATTAATTCATTTAACGCGGGCTGGACTAACCCTAATCTTTATAATGATTTTTTAAGAGGATCTAAAAACATACAGGAAGCAGTTAAAAAGGCGGGGGTAAAACGCTTTATTACCATTGGTGGCGCCGGCAGTTTATTTATTGACGGGAAACAACTGGTAGATTCGCCCCAGTTCCCTAAAGAGTACTACCCGGGTGCATCTGCCGCGCGCGATTACCTTAACGAATTGCGTAAAGAGGACGAACTGGACTGGACATTCCTGAGCCCTGCTATTAACCTGCACCCCGGCGAGCGCACAGGCAATTTCCGCTTGGGTACCGAAAGCCCGGTGTTTGACTCGGAAGGCAAAAGCGATATCTCTACCGCGGACCTGGCCGTAGCTATATTTGATGAATTGGAGAACAACCAACACATAAAAGCGAGGTTTACGGTAGGCTACTAACTCTTTGTGATTTTAACGATAAATATGATTACACCGATCAAAGTCAATCGGTGTAATCATCCGATGATCGGTGGTATCCTAAAGAGTAAATTTAGCTGCTACCCAATCTTTATCTTTTTTATGGGTAATGTATTTGAGGTTGTATTTGCGGGCCTCTTCGGTAATGATATCCAGATCGGGCGATTCATAGAAACCGCTGAAATAGATCTCGCCACCCGGCTTTAAAGCTTCCGCGTACCTTGCCATTTGATCGAGCAATATATTGCGGTTTATATTGGCCAGTATAATATCATACTGCTCGTTTGGGATAACCTCTTTTGAACCGCAAAGGGCCGTAATGTTGTCGATATTGTTTAGCGCTGAATTTTCGATGGTGCTTTCGTAACACACCTCATCATAATCAATAGCGGTGATATCTGTTGCGCCAAGTTTGGCGGCTAGTATAGCCAGTATACCAGTACCGCATCCCATGTCCAAAACTTTTTTATCGGCAAAATCATTCTCCAGCATCAGGCCCATCATCATGGCGGTGGTTTGGTGATGGCCCGTGCCAAATGCCATTTTAGGATCTATAACTATCTCGTAAGGGAACTCTGGTTTAGGCTCGTGAAACGTGGCACGCACAAAAACCTGGTCGCCTATCTGTATCGGCTCGAAATTACTTTCCCATACCTCGTTCCAGTTTTTTTGCGGGATGAGTGTAATCTCGTAACTAAAGGTGAACGACTCGCGGTAAATCTCCAGCGTATTATCCAGCAGCTCCTGGTCAAAATCATCCACCGGGATATAGGCCTTAAAGCCAAGGTCGACCTCCTCGAACGTATCAAAACCTATCTCGCCCAAAGCGCCAATCAACAGGTCCTGCTGGTAATCCTCGTCGGTGATAGTAGTGAAGAGTAATTCGTAGTAGTTCATGGGGTTAGAGATTAGAGACTTGTGATTAGAGATTAGTAAAAAAAAGTGATCAGATATAGCCGCTAAAAACTAATCTCTGATCACAAATCTCTAATTAACTTATTTAATTAAACGCTTTAACAATATCTGTAAAGTCGCGCGATTTTAGGGATGCACCGCCTATAAGGCCGCCATCAATATCAGGGCAGGCAAACAGCTCGGCAGCGTTTTTAGGGTTACAGCTACCGCCGTAAAGTATAGTAGTATCGTCGGCAACCTGCTGGCTGTATTTCGCGGCTAACTCGGCACGGATGAACGCGTGGATCTCCTGCGCCTGGTCCGACGTTGCGGTAACGCCCGTACCAATTGCCCAAACCGGCTCGTAAGCCAGTACTATTTGGCCAAATTTATCGGCTTCTAAATGAAAAACACCTTCAACCAACTGGCTTTTAATTACATCAAAATGTTGGCCTGCTTCGCGCTCCTGCAAGGTTTCGCCGATACAAAAGATAGGTTTTAAACCGTTGGCTAAAGCAGTATCGGTTTTTTTAGCCAAAAGTTCGTTGCTTTCGCCAAAATACTGGCGGCGCTCCGAGTGGCCTAAAATAACGTACTCGGCACCGGTAGACTTTACCTGCTTTGCAGAAACCTCGCCTGTGTAAGCACCGCTTTCGGCCTGGTGCGCGTTTTGCGCGCCAACAGCTACATTGGTATAGCCCTTGGTTAACTGTGCCAAACTGTGCAGGTGAATAAACGGACTGCAAACTACTACCTGTTGGTTGCCGGTAGCTTCGTCTTTAACCATGTTGGTAACTTCAGAGAACAGCGCTAAACCTTCGCTGTAATCAAGGTTCATTTTCCAGTTTCCGGCTACAATTTTTTTTCTCATTTTATGTTTATTGATTTTTAGATTGATAAGATTACACAGATCGTATTGATCCGTTATATTATTTCTCTCTGTAAGGTTGTGTTAGTTTGAACACCTCGGTAAGGATCTTTTTCTCCGCATCATTAAACTTGCGGTGTTGGCGGCGTGCAATTACCCGATCGGTGGTTTCCATCATTTTATCGAAACCGTACTCCACAAATCCATCCGCCCCGCCCCACGAAAAATCGGGGATGTAATTTGGCGGGTATCCGCCGCCAAAAACGTTGGCGCCTACACCTACCACCGTACCGGTATTAAACATGGTGTTAATGCCACATTTTGCATGGTCGGCCATAATAAGGCCGCAAAATTGCAGGCCTGTTTTGCGCATGCTTTGCGTCGGGTAATCCCACAACTTTACATCGCTGTAGTTATTTTTAAGGTTGGAGTTATTAGTATCGGCCCCCAGGTTGCACCACTCGCCTACTACGGCATTACCCAGGTAGCCTTCGTGGCCTTTGTTGGCATAGCCCCAAACAACGGCGTTATTTACTTCGCCGCCTATACGGCAATATGGGCCAATGGTGGTAGCACCGTAAATTTTAGTGCCCATCTTTATCTGCGAGTGGTCGCATAAAGCAAACGGGCCGCGAATATTTGTACCTTCCCAAACCTCGGTATCGGCAGCTAAATATATAGGGCCGTTTATAGTGCTGAATGTACAGCATTCGGCTTGCGCGCCTTCTTCGGCAAAAAAATCGTTACCTATGATGGTATTGGTACTGCTTATGCTGGCGCTTTGGCGGCCGTTGGTAAGCAGCTTAAAGTCTTTACGAAGTTCGGTATCATTCTTCTTAAAAATATCTTCGGGATGTTTAATGATAACCAATTCCTTATCATAAACCATCTCAAAGGTATAAGCGCCATTTGGGTTAAATTCCCCGGCATGAGTGCCGCTTAGCCTCACCGCTATTAGGGTATCCTTATATCTTAATGCACGGCCATTCCCCAGGTTTTGTATTGCTGCAACAATATCTTCATCAGGGCAAACAGCGCCGTTAATAAAAATATTATCGCTCTGGATATTTAGCGGAAACTTAGCCTGAAGGTACGGTTGGGTATGGAATGAAAAATCCGAATCTAAATATTTCGCCCATTTTTCGGCGATGGTAAGGATACCTATTCGCAGATCGGCAACCGGGCGGGTGTATGTTAAAGGCAGAAGGGTATTGCGAGCGTCGTCGTCGAAAAGGATGATTGCCATGGGCCAAAAATAAAAAAAGTCCCCCGTTTTGCGGGGAACTCCTTCAATATTTTATTGAAAAAACAATTATTTTTTGTTGTAACGGGTACGGAATTTATCGATACGGCCCGCTGTATCTACCAACTTCATTTTACCTGTATAGAACGGGTGAGAAGTGTGAGAGATCTCTAATTTTATCAATGGATACTCGTTGCCATCTTCCCATTTAACGGTTTCGCGGCTTTCGATACATGATTTGGTTATGAAAGAGTAGTCGTTTGACATGTCTTTGAAAACAACTAACCTATAGTTTGATGGATGCAGATCTTTTTTCATTGCTATTGTATACTTTTCTTTCTTATAAAAGAGGTGCAAATATACAAATACTTTTTAAAATTAGAAATGGGTAAATAAAAAGTTTTTAACACGATGTTGAGAGCTTCTGTTTGGTAATTTGGCATCCACACAAGGGCAATCTCAATATTCGGTTGCGCCAATATCATACGCGGTGCCCGATGGGCGCGCTTTACCGTAATAATCAAGCGTAACACCGTATACTGATGTATTTGCCCCCGCGTTTATAAGCGGCGATGTTGACAGCAAATGAAAATCATCCGCGGCATAATTGGCAAAATTTAAAGCGTTAGTATCATTACCTATGTAATTATTTGATGCAGTAAGCTTAACACCACTATTTATTTTACGGATAGCTGTGCCCGAGCCCGATTGCACAATAATGTTATTGATAACCGTATTCATGGGGATGGTTGTCGAATTCATTTTTATCCCATCAGCTGCCGAAGAAATAATTGTGTTATTAACGAACTGGAAGTTTGGTCCCGGAGTATAACGAGAATCGGCGAAAATGCCGTTGGCGCCCGAGTTAAGAATAAAGTTGTTGTACACTTGATTATCGCCCAGGCCAAGCACAATAATACCATTGCCCGGCGCATTTTTAACCAGGTTATTATAGCATTTACCACCGGTACCCTCTCCTATCTGGATGCCATTATTTTGCCCGCTGGCAAACGGCGACAAGCCCGGTGAGGTAACCGTGTTGTTATAAACCTCGCAACCCAAAATCGCTGCCCCTACCTGGATACCCTCGCAACCGGCCGAGTCGATACGGTTATTATAGATCTTAACATTGATCACATCATGCGGCAAAACTGTACCGCACGAAAGCGACCTCCCGTCCGCATAAAATGAGTTACCTACATAAAATCCTTCGCCACCTGTTTTATGTACGTAATTATTATGAAGAATAACATTTTGCATGGTAAAATGGCCGCGTTGAGTGGCCACATCACAGGTTGGATCGGTTTTGGCCATAATGCCTGCAAAGCCGCTATTGCGCACCTCTACGTTCGAGATCTCGAAATCTGAGCTCAGGTCGTCCATGGTCATGCCTATGTTGCCCCCATTTACATTAAACCCATACTCCACAGAAGGATCGCCATTGCCTAAAATTTTAAAGTAACGGCAATTTTGTGTTTTAAAGCCATAAGATGCGGTTACAGAGGTAGAAAACGTAACCTTACCGCCTTTGTTAATGATGATGATGGGGCTTGCAGCCGTACCTGTAATATTTTTTAGCAATAACGAACTGCGTGTACCAGCAGGTATATAAATAACTGTACCTGCGGGTAGGTTGGTACCATCAACATACCATTGAGAAGGCTGCACAGTAATAGAATTTACAGCTAAGGTTTGCGAACTGAGGTTGGTGTCATTTGTTTGTACCACGCTCGAAGTTTTCTTCGGTGTTTTAAATTCGCTTTTGGTGCACATTGTAAAGGCCGACATGACTATAACAGCCGCAAAGCAATTTAAAGTGGGATTTTTCATAATTAATTAAGTAGGGGATAAACTTTATTACGGATTAATAAACCGCCTCAATAATAGCAGCCAACTTTCCTGTTTGTTAAAACAATTATTTATACGTTACTTAAGGAACTGTGGTTACGCCTTTTGGTTGTGTTTTTTTCACGCCGTTGTTGGTATTGTTACCAATAACTTTACGCCATACATACAATGCCCTGCATGACGTTTGTTGGTGACAACACCAACAAAGGCAGATGCGAATTTTATCCGCTTACTGCAAACTAAAATCTGCCAACTATCCTCTCTCCTGGCACAACTCAATCAAAACCCCATTCGTCCCCTTTGGGTGCACAAAGCAAACCAGTTTATTATCCGCACCTTGTTTAGGTTCATCATTCAATAACACAAACCCCTCAGCCTTCAGTCGGGACATCTCGGCAACAATATCAGTTACATCAAAAGCGATGTGGTGCATACCCTCCCCGCGTTTTTCTATGAATTTAGCTATGGGGCTATCGCGATTGGTAGCCTCAAGCAGTTCTATTTTATTAGGGCCTGCTTGTAAAAACGCGGTCAAAACACCTTCACTGCCAACCTCTTCGGTTTTATAAACTTTAGAGTGCAGCAACTTCTCATAAATATTTCCCGCTTGCGCAACACTCTTAACCGCAATGCCTATATGCTCTATCTTATTCATTTAGTGATGTAACCAATTAGTGAATTATCGATTTAGTGAATTAGTGGTTTCCGGATTTTAGCTCCCTCGCCGTAATGGAATCCCTTTCGCCTTTTAGCTTTACCCTTTTACCTGCCACTCCCGTGTCCAAATATTGTAAATTAATACCATCAAAATGCAATATATAGCGGGATACAGATGTAAAAGTAAAACTTTGCGTATATTTGTCTTGTTAATTTTTAATACATGAATATCCCAATTTATTTAGATAATAACGCTACAACACCTATGGACCCAAGGGTGCTTGAGGCTATGCTGCCCTACTTTAACGAAAAGTTTGGTAACGCGGCAAGCCGTAACCATCCGTTTGGCTGGGTAGCTGAAGAAGGCGTTGATTATGCACGCGAGCAGGTTGCAAAACTTATTGGTGCTACTGAAAAAGAGATCATCTTTACATCGGGCGCAACCGAGTCTGACAACCTTGCTATTAAGGGTGTGTTTGAAATGTATAAAGAAAAAGGCAACCACATTATTACCGCGGTTACCGAGCATAAGGCAGTTTTAGACGCCTGCAAACACGTTGAAAAACTTGGCGGCAGGGTAACTTACCTGCCTGTTAAAGAAGACGGCCTTGTAGACCTTGCCGTTTTAGAATCAGCCATGACCAACGAAACCATCCTGGTATCTATCATGTATGGTAACAACGAAATTGGTGTGATACAACCCGTTAAAGAAATTGCTGCTATAGCCCATAAATACGGCGCATTGTTTATGACCGATGCTACACAAGCTGTAGGTAAAATACCGGTTGATGTTAACCGCGACGGCATTGACCTGTTGGCCCTATCGGCACATAAAATGTACGGCCCCAAAGGTGTTGGCGCTTTATATGTACGCCGTAAAGGCCCGCGTGTTAAAGTAACAGCACAAATGGATGGTGGCGGCCACGAGCGCGGTATGCGTTCTGGCACCCTTAACGTACCGGGTATTGTTGGCCTGGGTAAAGCCTGCGAAATTGCAGGTGCGGAAATGGAAAGCGAAGCTATCCGTTTATCTACCCTGCGTAACAAACTGGAAGGCGCTTTAACCGTATTGGAAGAAAGCTATGTTAACGGAAACGTTAATTACCGCCTTCCACATGTTGCCAACATCTCTTTTAAATATGTTGAGGGCGAAGGTTTGATGATGGCTATGAAAGACCTGGCGGTATCATCAGGTTCGGCATGTACATCGGCATCATTAGAGCCATCTTACGTGTTAAAAAGCTTAGGATTATCTGATGACCTTGCACACTCGTCCATTCGTTTTGGGCTTGGCCGTTTTACTACCGAAGAGGAAGTTGATTACGCCATTGAGGTAACCAAAAAAGCGGTTACCCACCTGCGCGAACTATCGCCGCTTTGGGAAATGTTTAAAGAAGGCATCGACCTTGACTCAATTGAGTGGGCAGAACACTAATTTGATTTCGGATTTACGATTTTCGATTTCGGATTTATAAAAATTTAAAAACCAAAAAAGTATAAAGGCTTTTGACTTTTTACTTTTGACTTAATACTTAAAAACATGGCTTATTCAGATAAAGTAATTGACCATTATACTAACCCCCGCAATGTGGGCACGTTAGATAAAAGCAGCCACAAGGTTGGTACCGGCCTTGTAGGCGCCCCTGAGTGTGGCGACGTTATGCGTTTGCAAATACAGGTAGATGATAACAACATCATTACCGATGCTAAATTTAAAACCTTTGGTTGCGGTTCGGCAATCGCTTCTTCATCTTTAGCTACTGAGTGGTTAAAGGGCAAAAGCGTTGACGATGCCATGAAGATCGACAACATGGATATTGTAGAAGAGCTTGCTCTTCCGCCCGTTAAGATCCACTGCTCGGTTTTAGCAGAAGACGCTATTAAAGCAGCCATCAACGATTTCCGTGTTAAAAACGGTATGGAGCCAATAGCTCTTGAAAAATCACATCACTAATTGGTGATAGTGATTGGAGATTTGTTAATTAGAGATTAGCCTTGAGGCTTTAACCTTTATTAACTGACTATTGATAAAAATAATTGGAATTTTGATTTAACTAATCTTTAATCTCCGGTTAACTAATCAACTAATAACAATGGTAACTGTAACTGATAAAGCAAAAGCGAAGATAGACACACTGATGAAAGACAGCGGGCTTGATGCCTCGTACTTTCTGCGTGTATCTGTACAAGGCGGCGGCTGCTCGGGTTTATCTTACAACCTCGATTTTGATAATGAGGAAAAAAAAGGCGACCAGTTCTTTGAAGACCGCGGCGTACGCTTCGCGCTGGATATGAAATCGTTTTTATACCTGGCCGGCACCGAGCTTGATTTTAGCGACGGACTAAACGGCAAAGGCTTTAACTTCCATAACCCAAATGCCACACGCACATGCGGTTGCGGCGAAAGCTTCTCGGTATAAAATATTTTTAAAGGATATTTAAAAGGTTAATTACAATTAAGTAATCAACCTTTTTTGTTTTTAGGCTATAAAAATGGTAACACCATTTACTATTGAGCAACTTAAAAGATCTCAATAACCTGCCCGGTACCACTCCCTAAAACGCTACGCTCATAACCTGCCACCACCCTAGCCATAGCAACAGGTATATGCCCCGGGAAAGCATCAAAGTACTCCGGCGAATCTTCTACCACTCCCGGGCTAACCGCGTTTATCCTAACCCCATTTTCAAGCCCTATGGCTGCCGCAATAACGAATGAATTGATAGCGCCGTTCACTGTGCTAAGGTTAGCGCCATAGAGTACCGGATCGGACGATAATATGCCCGAAGTAAGCGTAAACGAACCTTTGGGGTTGATGTAATGCTGGCCAATCAACACCAAATTCACCTGCCCCATTAGTTTGCTGTCGATGCCTTTTTTAAAATCGGTGGGTGTCATGGTACTTAGAGGGCCGAAGTGGCCGCTGCCGGTAACACTTACCAGGGCGTCAAAACCGCCTGCCTTTTTGTAAAAAGCTAAGATAGATTCTGTAGAAGTAATATCTACCTGCAAGTCGCCGCTTTTAGAACCCGCGGTTATAATTTCGTGCTTTTCCTTTAAAGCGGCAGTTACTTTTTGGCCAAGTGTACCACTGGCACCTATAATAATAATTTTCATGGTTGCAGATATTTAGATATCCAAGATAACAACAAAAGAGGCGAATTGATGGCAGGCATTTACGTTTTCTTCCAATAATCCTGGTATATATTTACACTAATTGACTTGTCCTAAAATAAGTTTACACTTAAATAGTGTAAAAGATGAACAAGCTAAAAGAAGAAAAGATCATCAATGACCATCTTATCCAGGGGATAAGTTTTCGTAGCTTAGCGTTAAAGTATGGC